>JBKBNP010000010.1:0-81283 GCA_046295215.1 Pseudorhodobacter sp.
AACGCGACAACCGTATCCTTCGTCATGTGGCATATCCTTTTCTCTGCGAGAACTGCGGCGCGTGAACAACGCCTTGATATGCCACCCAATCCCCCCGTCACCAACTTTCAGCTATAGCTCGTCGGCCTTTGCGGCAGGGTTTCTGGGCATCCCCAACCTGCTGGCCGGACGGCTGTCCGCAGGGCATCACAGCTTCGAGATGGAGTCAGGCCCGGTGTTCCGCATGGCCGGTCAGGCACCGGTGGCAGGAGACTCCTTTCTGGCCCTGCGCCCCGAGGTGGTCGCGATTTCACCCACCGCCCCGGATGAGGGCGCGAACCGGTTGGCCGGGCGCGTCCAGATCATGACCTATCACGGCGCGGCGGTGGAGTATCAGGTCCGGTCAGATGCCGGGCCGGTCCTGACCGCAAGGGCCACGGCGCCGGGGCTGGGAGGGCCGGCATTGTTGCCGATGGGGACGCCCGTCTGGTTGCACTGGCAGCCATCGGCCGGGGTGATCGTAACCAAGCACTGACAGTTTCGGGAAAGACAATGATGAACCAGCATACCCTTCTTTCGGAGGCAGAGATCCTGCATGCCCGGCTGACCGTCATGGACGGCCTGATCGTTTCGGATTTCGGGCCGGACGTGTTCCGCGACATGCGGAAGGGCGGTATCACCGCCGCCAACTGCACCTGCTGCATCTGGGAGGATTTCACCGCCACGATGCGCAACATCATGCAGTGGAAGGCATGGTTCCGCGACCATTCCGACCTGATCCTGCAAGTCAGGACCACCGCCGACATCCGCCGCGCCAACGCCGAGGGCAAGACCGGCATCATCCTGGGCTGGCAGAATGTCTCGGGGATGGAGGACCAGATCGGATACCTCTCTTTGTTCAGGGATCTGGGCGTCGGAATCATCCAGATGGCCTATAACACCCAGAACCTCGTTTCGACGGGCTGCTACGAATCCCGGGATGGCGGGCTGTCGGATTTCGGTCGCGAGGTCGTGGCGGAGATGAACCGCCTTGGCATCCTGTGCGACCTGTCGCATGTCGGCCCGGCCAGCAGCCGGGACGTGATCCTCGCGTCCCGGCAACCCGTCGCCTATTCGCATTGCCTGCCTGCGGGGCTGAAGGCGCATCCGCGCAACAAGACGGATGAGGAGTTGCGCTTCATCATCGACCATGGCGGTTTCGTCGGGGTCACGATGTTCACGCCCTTTCTGGCGCGCGGGACGGATGCCACGGTCGAGGACTATGTCACCGCGATGGAATATGTCATTAACCTCTGCGGCGAGGAGCGTGTGGGCTATGGCACCGATTTCACGCAAGGCCACGAGCAACCCTTTTTTGACTGGATCACCCATGACAAGGGCTATGCCCGCCGGCTGACCGATTTCGGCACGATCCGCAATCCGGCCGGGCTGGACACGATCGGCCAAACGGGTGCGCTGACGGAGGCCATGCTGCGGCGGGGCTGGCCCGAGGCGCGGATCGAACGGGTCATGGGCGAGAACTGGGTCGCTTTGCTGCGCGAGGTGTGGGGGGCCTGACTGGTCCTGGTTGGCACCGGAATCGTGAAGGTCCGGATGCGGGGCGCTGTTGGCTGGCGGGCGAGGGTCAACCGATGAACCGCAGGCGGCGGCCACATGCCCCTCCACAGCCGCAAGGGCCGGTGTGTGCAGCATCAACGGGTCGGGACCGCCGCTCCCGGATTTTCAGCGATACATGAGGTTTGGCAGGAAGGTCACAAGCTGCGGAAAGATCACGAACAGGATGATCGACCCAAGCAGGATCAGCAGGAAAGGCAGGGTATCACGGGTGATCTCGCCGATACCACGCCCGGTCAGAGATTTCAGCACGATCAGGTTGAAACCGACCGGGGGCGTGATCTGCGCAATCTCGATCACGATGACCACATAGATGCCGAACCAGATCAGGTCGATCCCCGCCGCCTGCACCATCGGCAGCACCACCGAACTGGACAGGACAAGAATCGAGATCCCCTCCAGAAAGCAACCGAGGATCAGGAAGAACACCGTGAGAACCAGCAGCAGCGCAACCGGCGAAAGGTTCATTGCATCGACCCAGGAGGCGGTGATGCGCGGAATGTCCGCAAAACCGACCGCGACCGACAGGCTTGCGGCCGTCGCGATGATGAAGGCGATCATGCAGGAAATCCGGGTCGCCGACAAAAGGCTTTCCATCAGCATCCGGCGGTTCAGCGTGCCGTTGAGAAGGGCGAGCAGGAGCGCGCCAAGGATGCCGATGGAGGCGGCCTCGGTCGGGGTGGCGATCCCACGATAGATCGACCCGATGATGGCCACGATCAGCAGCACGACCGGGATCAGGTCTTTCGAGGCGCGGATCTTCTCGATGAAGGACATCTTTGGTGGCATTTCACCGCGCTTGGCGGGGTTCAGCCAGGACCAGAGCGCGATATAGCCGGAGAAGAGACAGATCAGCACCAGCCCCGGCACGATGCCCGCAATGAACAGGCGCGCAACCGATTGCTGTGCCACGACGCCATAGACGATCATGATGATCGAGGGCGGAATCAGCAGTCCGAAGGTTCCCGCTCCGGCCAGCGAGCCCACCATCATGCGGTGGTCATAGCCGCGTTTGCGCAGTTCCGGCACCGTCATGCGCCCGACCGTGGCACAGGTGACAGCGGAGGAGCCGGAGACCGCCGCCATCACGCCGCAGCCGACGACATTGACATGCAGATGCCCGCCCGGCAGCCAGCCGACCCAGGGCGACAGCCCCTTGAACAGATTGGCCGACAGGCCCGACCGCATCAGGATCTCGCCCATCCAGATGAACAGCGGCAAGGCCGTCAGCGCCCAGTTCCAGCTTGCATCCCACATGGTTGCAGACAGGATCGACCCCGGATCAAGCGGCGTGAAGAACAGGAACATCACGACCGAAACCGCCAGAAGCGACAGCGCGATCCAGACGCCGGACCCCAGCAGGACGAGAAGGCTCAGTGCAAGCACGAGCCCGGCAAGGGCGATCCCGTCCATTCCGGTCACTCCGCCGTGCTGTCGATGTTGGACTCGTATCCGGGCGGGCGGCCAGTCAGGACCAGCGTCGCCTGCTCGATGATGCCGATGCACATGACCGCAAGCCCGACCGCGACCGCAGTTTGCGGAATCCACAGCGGAACCGCCATCATGCCGGGGCTGAGATCACCGAAGCGATAGGTTTCCAGCGTGAAGAGCGTCATCTGCAACGCCGCATAGAAGGTGATGCCGATACCGACCGCACAGCACCACAACTCCACCCATCGGGTGACGCGCTTCGGGACCACATTTGGCAGGATGGTGATGCGCACATGCCCGCCATTGACGAAGGTATAGGCCAGCGCGAGGAAGGTCGAAGCGGCAAGGAAGAATCCCGAAATCTCGGTCGTTTCCACCGCGCGGCCCATCTGGCGCGCGATGATCTGGGCCAGCGTGGCCACCGCTATGGCCGCCAGAAAGAATGCCGCAGCATAGCCGCAGACCAGATACAGACGATGGATGAGCGACCTCAGCATTGTTTGGACTCCGCAAATGACAAGGAAAATGGCCGGGACAGAAGCCCCGGCCAGCGCGATGCGTGGTCAGCCTATTGTGTCATCGCCTGGTAGGCCTCGATCACCGCAAGCTCTTCGGGGCCGACATCCGCGCTCCATTCTTCCATCATCTGCACGCCGATCGCCGCGAGCCTGGCCTGAAGTTCCGGCGAGGCATCGGATACGGTCATGCCGTTCTCCTCCAGCCTGCGCCGCGTCACGTCCCCGGCCTCCTGGCTCAGGGTCCAAGCGGTTTCGGTGGCCTTTTCCCCGGCAGCAATCACCACCGCCTGCAATTCCGGCGACAGGCGCTGCAAGACGCGTTCATTGATGATGATGGCATTCTTGTTGTGCATCGACCCGGTATAGGTGAAATGCGAGGCATAATCCCACGCCTGAATATCATTGCCGGTCTGCGCCGAGGTGAACAGCGACTCGATCAGGCCGGTGGAAAACGCCTGCGGAATTTCCGCGAAAGGCAGGATCGTTGCCTGAAAACCCAGCAATTCGCCCATGCGTTGCGTCGCCGGTGAATAGATGCGCAGTTTCACCCCTGCGAATTCCGACCCGTCAGTGACCGGAAACTTGGTATAGAACCCCTGCCCCGGCCAGGGCATGTAGCTGAGGATCTTCACCCCCGCATCCCCGAACACCTTGTCGAACCACGGCTTTTGCGCCTCCATCAGACGGTGGGCCGCGTCGTAGTCTCCGGCCACGTTCGGCAGGCTGTCCACGGTGAACATCGGGTTTTCATTGCCATAGACGCCAAAGCGGATCTCGCCGAGCTGGATCTGGCCCGACTGCACTGCGCGGCGGATCGCGTCGAGCTTGATCAGCTCGCCATTGGGGCGCAGGTCGATGGTCAACTCACCGTTGGAGGCGGTTTCCACCTCCGAGATGAATTGCCGGATGGTCTTGGTGAAGAAACTGTCCTCGGGATAGCCCGAAGCCATCACCCATTTGGTCTGGGCCGAGGCGGCGGTTGCGGCCAGCAGCAATGCGGCAACGGATGTGCCGAGTTTTGCGAAAAAGGTCATCATACTCTCCTTGTTGGGGTTCTGTCGGTGGGTTTGGCGCGGCTTTCCCCGATCTTGCGCCGGGGCTCTGCCTCGTCTTGGTTGCGCGGCTGGATGTCAGAAAACCTCCCCCAGCCGGGCACGGTTCAGCACGGTTTCGATTTCGACGGTATCAAGACCGTAATATGCCTGCGCAAACTCGGCGGTGATATAGCCAAGCGCCAGATCGCGCCGCACAAGGTCGGGCGCACGGTCCGAGGGCTGCCCATAGCCCGCCCCGCCCGGAAAGCCGAGGATCACCCGCGCGCCTTCGGGCACGAATTGCTTGCCCTTCCCCTTCATTGCGGCGCCATCGCTGCGGATGATCGTGGTCGGCGCACCGTCGCTGCCGCCCGCACGCCCGCGCGCGGGGTGGCCCACACGGTCCAGCATGGCCTGAAAGTCGAATTCCTGACCCTCCCGCGCGCCAACCTCCATATGCTGGCCCAGCCCGCCGCGGAACTGCCCCGCCCCGCCGGAATCGGGCCGAAGCTCCTTGCGCCAGATCAGCACGGGTCCGACCTGTTCAGTCGCCTCCACCGGCATGGTCATCACGCCCGAGGGAAAGGCCGTCGCGTTCATGCCGTCCACCCCCGGCCGCGCACCCGATCCGCCTGAATTGAAGGTCAGGATCTCTGCCCGCCTTGCCCCGGCCCGCCGTGCCGCCTCGGAGGCCGGACGCAGCGAGACCTGGAAATTGCACAGGCTCCCCGCGCCTTCGGCCGGAACGGTTTCGGGCAGCAGCCTGTCCAGCGCGTCATAGACCGTATCGGGGATCATGTGGCCGATGATATGGCGCAGTGCCACCGGGGCCGGATGCAGCGCATGGACGATGGAGTTTTCAGGGGCCACGATCTCGAACGGCGCGAGGGACGCGGCATTGTTCGGGATCTCGGGTGCGATCGCGCATTTCAGCGCATAGCAGGTATAGGCCTTGGTATAGACCAGCGGCACGTTGATGCCCTTCTTGTCCAGACCCGAGGTTCCCGCCCAATCGGCAAGGATGCGGTCCTTCTCGATGCTGATGCGCACGGCCAGATCCACGGGCCGGTCGAACCCGTCGATCCGCATATGCCCGCTGGCCGCACCGGGACGCAGGGCATTGATACGTTCCAGTGTCGCGCGACGGGAACTGTCGAGGATGAAGGTGGAAATTCCCGCAAGATCGGCAAGGCCGAACTCCTCCATCATGTCGATCAGGCGGCGATGGCCGACCTCGTTGCAGGCGGCCAGTGCGTAGATGTCACCCACCAGTTGATCGGGTTCACGCACATTGCCACGGATGATGCGGATCAGCGTCTGGTCCACCCTGCCTTCGGCAAAGAGCTTCAGGATGGGGATATAGAGCCCCTCCTCATAGACCGAATTGCCATCCGCCCCGAAGCCCCGCCCGCCAATATCAACGATATGCGCGGTGCAGGCAAAGAACCCCACCATCCTGCCACGATGGAAGGACGGAGAAACCATCGTGATGTCATGCAGATGGCCGGTGCCCTCCCAGGGGTCGTTGGTGATGTAGACATCGCCCTCAAGAATGTTCTCCCGCCCGATCCGGCGGATGAAATGCGGCACCGCATCGGCCATTGCGTTGACATGGCCCGGCGTGCCGGTGACGGCCTGCGCCAGCATCTCGCCCGCCGCATTGTAAACCCCGGCCGACAGATCCCCCGCCTCGCGAACGCTGGTGGAAAACGAGGTGCGCACCAGCGCCTGCGCCTGTTCCTCCACCACGGAAATCAGGCGGTTCCACATCACCTGTGCGGCGACCTTGCCCAGTTCAGACATGAGCGGCTTCCTTTTCATCCCTGGGTGCAGTCGGCGCTGTGGCCCTGATCCGGATATCAAGACAGCCATCGCCCTGCGCGACCAGCCTGCGGCTGGACGGCAGGACCACGGTGGTTTCGTCCTCCGTCACCACGGCGGGGCCGTCCAGCGTGGTGCCGGGCGTGAGGCTGTCCCGCAGCACGACCGCCGCATCGGTCATCCGGCCTGTTGCCGCATCGAAAAGCGCCCGCCTCGACGCCACCGGAACCGCTGGCCCCGGTGGCGGGGCGGCAACCGGCAGCACGGGTGCGGGTGCGGTAAAGGCATTCACTGACCAGACGGTGATTTCGGCATCCAGCCCTTCGACCGGACGACCGAAAAGCTTGGTATAGTCGGCCTCGAACAGCCGCAGGAAGGTTCCGGCATCCGGATCTGCCGCCTGTTCCAGGGTCAGCAGGATCGGGATTTCCCAGCCTTGCCCGGCATAGCGCATATAGACCTTCTGTTCGCTCAGAACCTCTGCCCCCCCGGCGCAGCCACGCACGAAGCGCGTGGCCTCCTCCTGCAATTCGGCGAACAGCGCCCTGACGCGTGCGGCGTCGAAAGCCCCCATCTGCATGAAGACCGAGCGTGTCGCCTCGAAACTGAACGGCGCGCGCAGAAAACCGATGGCCGATCCGACCCCGGCCCCCGGTGGCACGAGGCACCGCGCGATCCCCAGCTTTTCGCAGAGCCGCCCGGCATGCAGCGGAGCCGCGCCGCCAAAGGCAATCATCGTGTATTCCGACAGATCCTCGCCATTCTCGACCGCATGGACACGCGCGGCATTGGCCATGTTCTCATCCACCACTTCCGCCAGCCCCCAGGCGGCCTCGGTCACCGGCATGGACAGGGGCGCCCCGAGACCCCTCTCCAGCGCGCTTTCCGCCGCGCCAGTATGCAGGGGGATCGAGCCACCGGCAAAATTGGCCGGATCAAGCTTGCCCAGAACCAGATCGGCATCGGTCACCGTCGGCCGCAGCCCGCCGCGCCCATAGCAGGCCGGTCCCGGTTCGGACCCCGCACTTTCCGGCCCGACCCGGATTTGCCCCATCCGGTCCACATGGGCGACGCTGCCACCGCCCGCGCCGATTTCCACCATGTCGATCACGGGGATCGAGATCGGCATGCCCGAGCCTTTCTTGAACCGGTAGCTGCGCGCCACCTCGAAGACCCGCGCGGTTTTCGGCGTCTGGCCCTTGATGAGGCAGATCTTGGCGGTCGTGCCCCCCATGTCAAAGCTCAGCACCTTGTCCAGCCCGTGCCGCGCGGCAATGTCGGCGGCAAAGACCGCCCCCCCCGCAGGCCCGGATTCCACCAGCCGCACCGGAAATTCGGCAGCCGTCGCGATGTCGATGATCCCGCCGCCCGAATGCATCAGAAAGACCGGGCAGGCGGCACTTTCGGCGGCGAGACGCTGCGCCAGCCGTCCCAGATAGGATTTCATCAGGGGCTTGATATAGGCATTGGCAATCGTGGTGTTGAACCGCTCGTATTCGCGCATCTGCGGCGACACTTCCGACGACAGCGAGATCATGACCCCCGGCAAACGCTGCGCGAGAATCGCGGCAATCCGCCGTTCGTGGCGGTCATTGACATAGGAATGCAGCAGGCCGATCGCGATGCTTTCATAGCCGCCTTCTTCCAGCAGACCGGCCAGTGCCTCCACCTCGGCCTCGTCCAAGGGCACCAGAACCTGCCCCGTCGCGTCGATCCGTTCCGACACGACAAGCCGGCGGTTGCGCGGCAACAGGGGCTCGGGCAGCACGAGGTTCAGGTCATATTGTTCGAACCGGCTTTCGGTCCGCATCTCGATCACGTCGCGAAACCCCTTCGTGGTGATGAGCGCGGTCTTGGCCCCCCGCCGTTCGATCAGCGCATTGGTGGCCAGCGTGGTGCCATGAATGATCTGCGAGATGGCATCCGGCGTTGCCCCGGCCAGCGCGCAAACCCGGTGCATGCCTTCGATGATCGCTTTTTCGGGGGCCGCATAGGTTGTCAGCACCTTGGTCGTATGGCGGGCCTTCCCCGTCTCCAGCACGAGATCGGTGAAGGTGCCGCCAATGTCGACCCCCAGGCGGAATGTCTCGGTTGTCATGGCATCCTCGTCAGAGTTTCAAATTCAGGATAGGCGCGGCGACAGGAAAACGGCAACTGTTCCCGTCCGCGCTGCGCGGAACAGGGCAGCGAAAGCCCTGTCTGCTGGTATGGGGCGGGTGATGCGTGGTCAGGGTCAATGGCGCAGAGCCCGCACAAGAAACGGTTTCGACCGCACATTTTCCAGCGCGTTTAAGAAAGGCTTCGGGATTGGCCTCCTCGACAAGCTTGCCCCTGTCCATGACGATCACCCGGTCGGCGAGCTTGCTGGCAAAGCCCGTTTCATGCGCGACACAGGGCATGGTCATGCCGTCACAGTGCGGCGCGCACGCATCTGCGGCAGCACAAACCGGGTCAGCCGGAGAGCGGCCTGAGGGTTGAAGCGCGATGTCTCCATCCCGGGGCATTCGGCGGCACAGGCTGCCCGGTGCAGCGTGGTGGCGACCGACCGTCCAATGCCGCTTGTGGTGCCCACGACGAGAACCCGCTCCATAGTGCCTCCCTGGAAGATAGATCAAGGATGTCGCCCCGCTGCCCGCCGCAAAAGCAAGAAATGGCCGCAACAGAAAAGAACAGGTTTCCTGTTGCCGGGCAGATGAGACATGCCGGGCCGGTCACAGAACAAGAGTCTGCGGCCTCAGGACTGCGGTTCATGCCGGGTCAACCGGCTTGGGTTTCCAGCGCCAGCCCCGCCGACCGTGCCAGTGCCCGCAGGCGTTCAAGGCTGTTGGCAAGATGCAGGCGCATGCTGCGGCGGGCGCGTTCCGGGTCTCGACGTTCGATTGCTTCCACGATCGCGAGATGCTCGGCATGGATGCGATCAAAATACGCGTCCTTCAACGTTGGCAGCAGGACATAGTTCAATTGCAGACGCGGGCCGATCTGACTGCACAGATAGCCAAGGAAATCGGCAATCTGGGGGTTCTGGCTGCCGCGCGCGATCAGCAGATGGAAATCGTGGTCATAATGGACCCGGGCGGATTCCGGATCAGGATGCGAAGCGTCCACGCGCTCCATCTCGACCCGGATCGCAAGGGCTTCCGCCTCGGTGCAGCGCTCTGCGCAAAGGCCCGCAGCCTCGACCTCCACGCCGATCCGAAGCTCCAGCAAGGCAAGTGTCTGCGGCAGGGCGTCGAGATCCTGTTCTGGGATCGAAAAGGTTCCGGGCGGCGCTTCACTGACAAATACACCTTTCCCTTGGCGCGGGATCACCAACCCCTCTGCCCGCAGTCGCGCGATGGCCTCGCGCACCACGGTCCGGCTGACCTCGAAGCTGAGGCACAGCTCCGCCTCGGTCGGCAGTTGTGCGCCGGGGCCCAGCTTGCCAGAGCGGATCTGGTCCAGCAAACCCTCGAACACCACCGTCGAAAGGGATTTGCGTTTCATCGACAGGTCTCCATCCGGATCAGGCAGACCTATCAGAGGGCCGCCGTCACAATCAACTCCTCCAGCGTTTTCGGTTCAGCCATCCGACCCGCAGCCCACCACCGGCACGCCGCGCCTGCGCGCCATGGCATGACCCGTGGCCTTCCCGCGTCGTCGCATGATCTGGTCCTTTCCGTGAAGCCACGCTCGCGCCACGCTCGCGCCCCGATCACGTTATCAGTCATCATACAAATGACAACAGAAATGAATCTTGCCCTGCCAGTTCGCCGCTTTGGTGTGCCCCGACAGGCCGCCGGTAACGTCGTGATCGTCAGCGGGGCCGTTGTCGGGTCCACAGTCGCCTACTGGCCGGGCGAGGAAATGCGCGGAATGCTCGCGACCCTCGTGGTGGAGCGCGACACCACCTGTGGGTTTTCCGCCATCACGCTTTCGACCTTGGCGAACCTTCAGGGACTTTCCAGCCCGGTCAATGACAGGCCCAGTCAGGCCGGGAAGAGGCTCATCCACAGGAACGGAAGGCCCATGGTTCCCCGGCGATCCGCCCCCCGATCCCGAGCTCAAGGAACATGACCATCTCGGCTGTTGCTGCCCCGAAGGCGCAAGGCTGGACGGGACCGGGACTGAAGGGCGCGTGCCGCCTCCCTGCGCCTTTCCACCTGGGAAGCGGTGTCCTGCGGGGTGCCGGTCAAGGCGGCAGGCCGCCGCGCGGTGAAAGCGCTGCTTGCGCAGGACGGAGGCCGCATGCCGGATCTTTCACCCTGCGGCCAGAGGCTTGTCCCGTCAAAGCGGCCCTTCATGAAAGATGTCGTCCTCTGAAGGCGCAACCGCTGGATGGACAGGACCGCCCCGCTGATCCGGGCGGTCGCTTCCGTCTCGTTCGCCAGAGGGCCTATTTGTCGTCGGGATGCCCCAGATCCACGAACCAGCCGCCCAGATACTGCACGGCGGGCGCATGGGGATCGGACGGGGGCAGACGCGCCTCCACTTCGGCGCGATGGCTTTCGGTGCTGTCCTGCGGCACGAAACCGATATGCGCGCCAAGCCGGTTGTCCACCATCCGGTGCCGGTTGGCCGACGTGCCGAACACGATGGAATGGGCGGCGCGCGGCGCGGTCAGGCTCGCCTCCACAAGACGGATGCAGTCGTCGAAAGTCAGCATCGACCAGAGCATCCGGCGGTCGGTGAATTCCGGAAAGCTGGAGAAGATGCGCAGCGCCACCGTCTCGATCCCGAACTTGTCCCAGTAAAGCCGGCCCAGATCCTCGACAAAGCATTTCGACACGCCATAGAGACTGTCGGGCCGGTGCGGGGCGGATGCGTCGATCTGGTCCTCGACCCTGTGATAGCCGATGGCATGCACGGAACTCGCGTAAACCACGCGCTTCACGCCATTTTTCCGCGCGCCCTCATAGATGTGATAGCTGCCCCGGATACTGCTGTTCAGGATGGTGTCCCAGTTGGTTTCCAAGGGCGCACCGCCGAAATGCACGATGGCATCGACCCCTTCGGTGGCGGCCATCGTCGCCTCCATATCGGCCAGATCGAATTGCAGCGGCTCTTCATCGGGTTTCAGGTCGGGGATCGCCACCCTGTCGACCACCCGCAGATGACGGCACAGGGGGGCCAGCCCCCGGCGCAGATGCGTGCCGAGACGACCTGCGGCACCGGTCAGAAGGATGCGGTTGAAGCGGGGGTCGGTCATGGCGCGGCCTTTGCATCGGTAAGGTTGGCGATGGCGCGTGCGATGCGGGCGACCGCCTCGCTCAGCACGGTGTCAGAGGTGGCGGTGGAGATGCGGAAGAAGGGCGACAGCCCGTAGGCCGAACCGGGAACCGAGGATACATGCCCCTCGACCAGCAGGTAATTGGCCACGGCCACATCATCGGTCAGAACCTCGCCCTTCGGCGTGCGTTTGCCGATCAGGCCCTCGCAGCCGATATAGGCATAGAAAGCGCCTTCGGGCGGCGGCAGGGTCAGGCCGGGGATCGCTGCCACGCCTGCCACCACCAGATCGCGGCGCCGCTGGAACGCCTCGCGGAACATCGGGACACAGTCCTGCGGGCCGGTGAGGGCGGCAAGGGCGGCGGCCTGCATCGGCGCCGCGACCGAGGTGACGGACTGGCTCTGCACCGTGTTCATCGCCTTGACCAGCGGCGCGGGACCGGCAGCATAGCCGACGCGCCAGCCGGTCATCGCATAGGCCTTTGCGACACCGTTCACGATCAACGTGCGGTCCTTCAGGTCCGGGCAGGCGGCGGCGAAGCTGACGAAATCGCGCCCGTCGAAGATGATATGCTCATAGATCTCGTCCGACAGGATCAGGATCTGCGGATACCGCGCCAGCACATCGCCCAGCGCACGCAGTTCCGCGCGGCTGTAGACCGCACCGGACGGGTTGCCGGGCGCGTTCAGGAACAGCCATTTGCTGCGCGGCGTGATCGCGGCTTCCAGCACGGCGGGGGTCAGGCGAAATCCATGTCCGGCGCTGCAAACCGGGGTCACCGGCACACCGCCCAGCAGCTTCACCATCTCGGGATAGCTGACGAAATAGGGCGCGGGCAGGATCGCCTCGTCGCCCTCATTGATCGTGGCCATCAGCGCGTTGAAGATGACCTGCTTGGCGCCATTTGCCACCACGATGTCATCTGGCCCGTAATCCAGCCCGTTTTCACGGCGGAACTTCGCGGCCACCGCCGCGCGCAGGGCGGGCGTTCCGGCAGAGGCGGTGTAGAGCGTCTCGCCCCGCATCGCAGCCGCATGGGCAGCATCGGCCACATGCGGCGGGGTCGGAAAGTCCGGCTCGCCCAGTCCGAGGTCAATCACATCCACCCCGGTTGCGCGCAGCGCCTTGGCCGCCATCGAGGCCGCCATCGAGGCCGAAGGTTTCACCGCCGCAAGGCGGGTTGCGACATAGCTCATCTGCTGTCCTCATTGAAATGGAGTCTGGAAGGATCATCGGACCTTGCGGATGGGTCGCGCAAGACCACATCGAAATGGTCACGGGCAGGCCATATCCCAACGCGCGCGACTTCGCACAGCGCGCAGAGGCCCGCGAGACAGCTTTCCCCCCGGCACGCCGGAAGGCCTTTATGGCGTCAAGCGGCCCAAGGCTTTCCGTCACAAGCGGCTCGGCGCGTCTTGTCATGGCCTTTCCTTCGACGTTCCCGCACGGGGGTCCGAAAACCCCTGATCGCCGCCCCAATCTGGCAAGAATGGCGGGCGGGAAATACAAACTTCGCATCGGAAAACAAAACTTGTTCTTTGCAATTCACGATGGAGTCCGGTTCCGCCCGGCCGTTGTCCCCGCTGTTATCGGCGCGATGCCCCGTCTGTTTTTGAGAGCTGCAAAATAGAAAATGCCTACGCTCTGAGCCCACCAGTTGACCTGTCTCCGCTTCAGGGCAGCAGACTGCCCATTCTGGAGAAGGATGATTTCGTGTTGGGGGCGTCGGCTCACCGAGCCCTGAAATGCGCGACCAGCGCGTCGGATCCCCTTGCCAGCAGGCCGAGATCGGACCCGACAGCCACCATCGCGAAGCCTGCGGCGATGTAGCGTTCCGCATCGGCCTGTTGCGGCGCGAGGATGCCCCCAGCCTTGCCACTGGCCCGCGCGGCCGCCAGAACGGACGCGATTGCCGCCTGAACAGGCGGCGCTGACGGGTTGCCCATGGCGCCCATATTGGTCGAAAGATCCCCCGGCCCGACGAACAGAACATCCACACCCGGCACAGCGGCAATCTCTGCCGCATTGGCCACACCCGTTTCGCATTCGATCTGCACGGCAAGAAGCTGATGCAACCGGGCGTTGGCGTGATAGTCCTTGATGCGACCGAAGGCATTGGCCCGATGCCCGACAGAATAGCCCCGGATACCCTCCGGCGCATAGGACATCGCGGCGACAATGGCCTTTGCCTGTGCGGCCGTCCGGACATTGGGGATCATCAGGCTGCGCGCGCCACCATCCATCATCTGCTTTATCAGGTTCGGATCGTCAGAGGGCAGACGGACCGTCGGCTCGCAGGCCGGATAGGCCCCGACCGCCTGAAGCTGCGACACGATGCTGCGCAGGTCATTGGGGCTGTGTTCACCATCGATCAGAACCCAGTCCGCCCCGGACCCCGCCACCACCTCGGTCGTGAGTGCCGTTGTCAGCGAACACCAGATTCCAATGGCGGCGCGCTGATCCCGCATCGCCTGCTTGAGCGTATTGGTCCGTTCCTGCATGGTCAGCATCCGTTCGATTGATCGTTCAGCTTGTCATACATCATATAAGTAAAGGCAACAAGGGACAGCATGTGGCGCGGCGACAGCCCATGCAGATCGGGCTCACCGGACAGGGCCTCATGGGGGTGCCGATGGGGTTCCATCTGGTCGCACCGGCGCAGGGTCTGGCCGACAGGGGTCATTCCACCCCTGTCCATGCGCCCGGATCTCCGTCGTACACAGGCTGGCCGAAGGCTGGCCGGGCTTCCCAGTCCTGATCCAGCAACCAGCGGTGCAGGGCTGCCACATGCTTGGCCCGCAGCCTTGTCCGGGTGCTGATAAGATAGAACCCCGGCACCGTTTCGGGCGGCATCCTGGCCATGATGTCGAGGCCCAGCGGCGCAACCAACTTGCCGGATGCGATGTCTTCCTCGGCATCCAGAACCGAGATCAGGCCGATGCCCAGCCCCTGATAGGTGGCCCGGCGCATCGTGGCCGCGTCATCGAAGGTCAGACTGCGGTCAAGCTCCGGCGGGTTGGTCCCGAGGAACCGCAGAATATCCGGCCAGAGCCGTTTCGACCGGATCGGTTGCAACAGATTGAACCGCAAAAGATCCGACGCTGTCGCGATCCCGTCGGCCATGTCCGGTCGGCAACAGATGACCTTGGGATCACGAAGCAGAAGATGGCTTTGAAGATCCCGCCAGTCGCCATAGCCCCATTGCACGGCAAGATCGATCTGGTCCCGTTCCAGATCCACAAGGTCGATCATCGTCGTCAGGCCGATTTCGGCCTCCGGCACCGCCGTCCTGAACTGAGCCAGACGCGGCATCAGATAGCGGGTGCCGAAATAGGGGCTGACATTGAGGTTGATGCGCTCGCGTTCACGCGGGCCGGTGACACGGCGGATGCCTTGCTCGAATTCCTCGAAGCCCGCATTGATGTAGTGCGACAGCGTGATCGCCTTTTCGGTCAGGCGGATGCCCCGGCCTTCGCGTTCCATCAACACCACGCCAAGCGCCTCTTCCAGCAGGCGCATCTGTTGGCCGACCGCCTGCGGGGAAACATACAGCTCCTGCGCCGCTTCGCGCAGTGACCGGTGCCGCACCACCGCATGAAACACCCGGAGCGAATTGAGCGGCGGCAAACGGATACGCGATGTCATATGGCTGACCTCACCTCTGCCCCGGACAAAGGGTTTCTCCGATTCGCCGACACCTATCATCCGGCGTCGGGTCTGGAAAGTCAGGCTTTCCTGTTGGAGACCTTTCACACCCCTGCTGCGCTCAGGCCCTCGAAACAGGCAGGCGCGATACCACATTCTCCAGCGCGTGCCACACGCTCCCGGCAGCCGAGCGCATCCCGAGAACAGCAAGCCGGTCTGTTGCGCGGCGGATCACGAAAACGGTCATGTGTTCAAGGCCGGTGCGGGTGGCGGAGCCGGGCAGAAACCGCGCGGGGTCGATGTTCACGAGCTTTTCCATAACCGCATGGATCGGGGCCTCGCCCTCCGACGAGGTGATCTCGAAGGCTGCGAATCCGTCTGTCTGTTCCGTGATGGAACAGCCCGGGGCCTGTGCGGCGATCCCGGCGGCGAAGTCGGTCTCGGCCCGCCCCGGTGCCTCGATCATCCATTGGTCGGGGCCGGTCCAGAAGGCGGCGATGCCGCCCTGTCGGGTCCAGCCGCCCGGTTCGGGCAGGACCAGATCAAAAGGGGCAGGCCGCGCCGCGCCACGCCGCAGGGCCAGCGATGCCAGCGCAAGCGCCGGATCTTCCTCCAGCGTCAGCGGACCATGGACGAGCTTGCGCGCAGCGATGCCGCCAAGCGCGGTCAGGGGGACAAGATCAGGCACGCAGGCGCTCTCCTTCCGGGTCGACGAAATGGGCCGGGACGACGCGCAGCGCGATCTGCTGGCCCTGAAGCGGATTGGCGGCGGTGATGACCTCGCCCAGTCTTTCGGTTCCGCGCGCCAGAAAGCCCAGCCCGATGGAAGAGCCGACATGCGGCGAAAACCCGGCAGAGGTGATCCAGCCTTCATCGGTTTCGGTGGACTGGGTCGCCCCTTGCGGGAAAAGATGCGACCCGGCGACAACCGGATCGGCAGGATCCACGGGTTGCAATCCAACGAGGACGCGGGGGTCCGCAATCAGCCCCTCGCGGCGCGACATCACCGCACCGATGGCGTCCTTCTTGGTGCTGACCATGCGGCCCATACCCAGCATCTGCGCGGTGGTCTGGCCGTTCAGCTCATTGCCCGCCGCATGCCCCTTTTCGATGCGCAATACGCCCAGCGCCTCGGTCCCGTAGGGCGTGGCCCCCAGATCCGCGCCCAGTTCGACCAGCCGTGCCATCAGCGCATTGCCATAGCGGGCGGGCACCGCGATTTCATAGGCAAGCTCCCCCGAAAAGGAGATGCGGAACAGCCGCGCCCGCAAACCGCCGCAAACGGTCAGATCGGCGCAGGCCATGAAGGGGAAGGCCGCGTTCGAGAGATCGAACCCGTCCACCACCCGCTCCAGCAGGGTGCGGGCATTCGGTCCGGCAACTGAAAATTGCGCCCAGGCATCGGTCGTGGAAATCAGTTGCACATCCAGCTCGGGCCAGAGGCATTGCCGCGCGAATTCCATCTGCCGGTAAACCGGCCCGGCCTGCGCCGTGGTGGTGGTCACGACGTAATGATCCGCTGCCAACCGGGCGCAGGTGCCGTCGTCCCAGGCATGGCCATCCTCGCGCAGCATCAGGCCATAGCGCACCATGCCGACCTTCAGGCTGGCCATGGCATTGGCATAGAGCCGGTCGAGGAACGCCCCCGCATCCGCGCCCTGCACATCGACCTTGCCCAGCGTGGTGACATCGCAGATGCCCACGCCCCGCCGGGTGGCCAGCACCTCGCGGTCCACCGCTTGCCGCCAGTCCGTCTCACCGGGGCGGACGAAATACTGCGCGCGCATCCATTGCCCGACCTCGACAAAGACCGCGCCCTGCGATTTTGCCCATTCATGGCTGGGGGTCAGGCGGCGGGGTCGGAAATGCGGGCCGCTGTCGCCACCGCCCAGTACCGCCATGGAGACCGGTGTATAGGGGGGCCGGAAAATCGTCGTGCCGGTTTCCGGAACCGACCTGCCCGTCAGTTCGGCCATGACCGCCAGCGCGGTGACATTCGATGTCTTGCCCTGATCGGTGGCCATCCCCAGCGTGGTCCAGCGTTTCAGATGCTCGACCGGGCGCATGTTTTCCTGATGCGCCAGCCGGATGTCCTTTACCGTCACGTCATTCTGGAAATCGACCCAGGCGCGCCCCTTGCCCGGCACATGCCAGAAGGGTTGCGGATCCGCCACGCGGGTCTCGGCCCGGGGCAGGCGCGGGGCATCGGCCTTCATCCCGATTTCGGCCAGTGCCGCGATTGCCTCCTCTGTCCCCGATGCCACTGCTTCGGCGGTGCTGCCCTTTCCGGCCGCAGCACCGGCCACCCCCATGCCTGCCGGACCGGAGCCGGGAAAGAAGGCCGCCCGCGCCGCGTCCCAGACCGGGCGTCCGCGATGATGCGAGGCAAGATGCAGGTTCGGGTTCCAGCCGCCCGAGACGCCCAGCGCCCCACAATCGAGCCACTCGCTGCCCCTGCCATGATCGACGCGGATCGCTTTCAGGCCCAGCCGGCCCTTGCTGTCAGCAACCTGCGCCCCCGCAAGCAGCCTGTAATCGCCCAGCGCAACCGCATCGGGGCGCGTGTCGATCACCGCCGCCACAGCCACGCCCTTTGCCGCCAGATCCAGCGCGCTGCGATGGCCGTCATCGTTGTTGGTGAAGATCGCCACCCGATCCGCCGGGCTGACGGCCCAGCGGTTGGCATAGGCGCGCAGCGCACCTGCCAGCATCACACCGGGGCGATCATTGTTGCGGAAGGGGATATGCCGCTCGGTCGCGCCTGCCGCCAGCACGCTGCGCCTCGCGGTGATGCGCCAGAGCGTCTGGCGCACGGCCTTGCCCGGGTCGGGCAGATGGTCGGCCACCCGTTCCACAGCGCCGAAAACCCCGTGGTCGAACGTGCCCCAGACGGTCGTGCGGCGCATCACGCGCAGGTTCGGCAACCCGGCAAACTCCGCCTCGACCTGCCTGATCCAGTCGGTCGCGGGCGCATCCTCCAGCAGATCGCTTTCCGCCAGCAACCGCCCGCCCAGACGGCAATCCTCATCCGCCAGAATGACCTGCGCCCCGGCCCGCGCCGCCGTCAGGGCCGCCGCAAGCCCCGCCGCCCCGCCGCCGATCACCAGAAGGTCACAATGCAGGAAGCCCTTGTCATAGGCATCCGGGTCCGCCTGCATCGAGAGGCTGCCCAGACCTGCGGCCTTGCGGATCGCAGGTTCATAGACCTTTTCCCAGAACGCGCGCGGCCACATGAAGGTCTTGTAATAGAACCCTGCCGTCAGGAAATCGGCGAACAGGTCATTCACCGCCATCGCGTCGAATCTCAGAGAGGGCCAGCGGTTCTGGCTGTTGGCCACCAGCCCGTCGAACAATTCGACCACCGTGGCGCGGGTGTTCGGCTCCTGCCGCGCGCCAAGGCGCAATTCGACCAGCGCGTTCGGCTCCTCCGACCCTGCGGAGACCAGCCCGCGCGGGCGGTGATACTTGAAGCTCCGGCCCATCAGCCGCACGTCATTGGCCAGCAGCGCCGAGGCCAGAGTATCACCGGGATGGCCCTGAAAGATCTTGCCGTCAAAGGTGAAATGCAGCCTGCGGCTGCGGTCGATCAAGCCGCCCTGAAGTCTCATTCCGCACCTTTCGCGCGCAGCGCCACATCACGCGCCAGTTCCGCGCCGAGAATCTCATGGGTCAGCGTGTTGCGGGTCACGACCAGCCAGCTGCGGTCCCCCTGTTCGTGGAACCACAATTCGCGATGCACCCCGGCCGGGTTGTCGCGCAGATAGACATAGTCGTTGAAGGCACCCGGATCGATCATGCCATCGGGACGGTTCAGCAAGGCGGCATCGCCCAGGCAGGTGAATTCCTGCGCATCGCGCGGGCCGAGGATCGGATGGGGGATCAGCATCGCGTCACCTCAATGCAGGTTCGGTTGGGCGCCCACGCCCTTTTCGTCAATGACATACCCGCGCGCGAACCTGTCCAGCCGGTAGGCTTTTGCCGTGTCATGCGGGGTATCGGTGGCCAGAAGATGCGCGAAGGCATAGCCGCTGGCGGGTGTGGCCTTGAACCCGCCATAGCACCAGCCGGCATTCAGGTAGAGCCCGTCGACCGGCGTGCGGTCGATGATCGGGGAGCCGTCCATCGACATGTCCATGATGCCGCCCCAGATCCGCAACAGGCGCGCACGCCCGATCATCGGCATCAGCGCCATGCCGCCCTCGGCCACATCCTCGACCACCGGAAGGTTGCCGCGCTGCGCATAGGAATTGTAGCCGTCGATATCGCCGCCAAAGACGAGGCCGCCCTTGTCGGACTGGCTGACATAGAAATGACCGGCGCCAAAGGTGATGACGCCGGGGATCAGGGGCTTCAGCCCTTCCGACACGAAGGCCTGCAACACATGGCTCTCGATCGGCAGGCGCAGGCCCGCCTGTGCCATCACCCGTCCGCTCGAACCGGCCACCGCCACCCCGACCTTGCCCGCACCGATATAGCCGCGCGAGGTTTCAAGCCCCTTCACCGCACCGCCCTCGATGCGGAACCCGGTAACCTCGCAATTCTGGATCAGATCCACCCCCGCCAGATCGGCCCCGCGCGCATAGCCCCAGGCCACACCGTCATGCCGCGCCGTGCCCGCGCGGCGCTGCAACAGCCCGCCCTTGATCGGAAAGCGTGCATTGTCGAAATTCAGGAAGGGGACCATCGCGCGGACCTTTTCACGGTCCAGCAGCTCTGCATCCGCGCCCGCCAGCAACATCGCATTGCCCCGGCGGCGATAGGCGTCACGCTGCGCATCCGTGTGGAAGAGATTCACGATGCCGCGCTGGCTGACCATGGCGTTGAAGTTGAACTCCTGTTCGAGCGTCTCCCAGAGCTTCATCGAGAATTCGTAGAAGGGTTCATTGCCCGGCAGCAGGTAGTTTGACCGGATGATCGTGGTGTTGCGCCCGATATTGCCCGACCCGAGCCAGCCCTTTTCCAGCACGGCAATTCTGGCCCGGCGAAAGGTCGTTGCGAGGTAATAGGCGGTGGCAAGGCCATGCCCGCCGCCGCCCACGATCACATAGTCATAGGCCGGTTGCGGGTCAGGATCGCGCCAGAGCGGGCGCCATCCCCTGTGCCCGGTCAGGGCTTCCCTGAGAACCCGAAAAGCCGAATAGCGCAATTCCGATCATCCTTGCCGAAAGGTATCTGCCGAAGGCTTAGCATGCGGTTTACCCGGACGTGTTTCCAGAACGGACATATCCTTGTCTGTATCGGACGGTGCGGCTAGGATTCCGCGTGAATGAGGCAGCGTTGGAGCGTCAGATGGCAGACAGTCCGGCAATGTCGATCGGGTTCATCCTGACGCCGGGCTATGCGCTGATGTCGCTGGCTTCGGCGGTGGAACCGTTGCGGGCGGCCAACCATCTGGCGGAACGCATGCTTTACCGATGCAGTTTCCTGTCGGTTGCGGGCGGGTTCATGGCCTCCACCTCGGGCGGCGGGTTCGAGACAGAGCCGCTGTCGGGCCGGCGGGCGGCGCTGGATCTGGTTTTTGTCGTCGCCGGGGGAAATCCGCTGCTTTACGAGGATGCCCGGCTGATCGCGGAACTCCGGCACCTGCAGCAACGCGGCATCCCGCTGGGCGGCATTTCGGGCGGGGCGGCGGTTCTGGCCAAGGAGGGCCTGATGGCAGGACGGCGCTTCACATTGCATTGGGCCCATATCGACCCCTTGCGGGAATACGCCCCCGATCTTCTGGTGGAGCGCGCGCTCTATGTCATCGACCGGGACCGCTACAGTTGTGCGGGCGGGGTCGCGGCGATGGACATGATGGGCACGCTGATTGCCCGCCAGCATGGCGCCGCCTTCGCGCGCGAGGTCAGCAACTGGTTCATTCACCCCCGCCTTCGGCTGGCCGAAGAACCGCAGCAACCCGGCCCCGGACAGCGGTTCGATTTGCATCACCCCGCGATGGAGGCGGCGGTGGAACTGATGGCCAGCCATCTGGCCGACCCGCTTTCACCCGAACAGATCGCCGCGCTGTCGGGCGTCAGCGCGCGGCAGTTGCAACGGCTTTTCGCGGCGCATTTCGGCATGTCGATGATGGCTTTCTACCGCGATCTGCGGCTGAAGAAGGGCGATGAGTTGCTGCAACAGACGGCACTGCCGGTGCTGGATGTGGCCTTGCTGACAGGCTTTGCCACATCGGCCCATTTCACCCGCTGTTTCGCCGCGAAATTCGGGACGCCGCCCCGGGCCCGCCGCCATGGGTTCAAGCCCGGCCGATAGGAAATTGGCACCCCCCCCCGGACCCGAACCGACCGGGCTGCCCTGAGGGCTGCCCCGGCCTTCCAACGGACAGCTTGCCCCCCATCATGTTTCCCATTAGGAAACATGATGGCCCGGCGCGGCCGGGCGGTAACGGTAAGGAGGTTGGCATGGCGTCCGACGAAATGGTTTCCCTGACGCTGCCGCGTGGCAAGCCCGTATTCGATCAGGACCCGCATCGCGTCCGCGAGATTTCCGAGCGCAATCTGGAGGCCGCCATCGGCCGCGAGGTCCGCAGCTTCCGCCGCCAGCAGGGCATGACGGTGGCGGATCTTGCCAATGTCACCGGCCTGTCGATCGGGATGCTGTCCAAGATCGAGAATGGCAATACCTCGCCCTCGCTGACAACCCTGCAAGTGCTGAGCCATGCATTCTCGGTTCCGGTCACGGCGTTTTTCAAGAGCTATGAGGAACGCCGCGAGGCCCAGCATGTGAAGGCGGGCGAACATGTCGAGATCGCGCGGCGGGGGACGCGGGCAGGGCATCAATACAACCTTCTCGGTCATATCGGCTCGAACTCCTCGGGTGTGGTGGTCGAACCCTATATCATCACCCTGACCACGGAGAGCGACGTTTTCCCCACCTTCCAGCATGGCGGGCTGGAGCTTCTCTACATGCTGGAGGGAGAGGTGAATTATCGCCACGGCGATCAGGTCTATGCGCTCAAGCCCGGCGACAGCCTGTTCTTCGATGCCGATGCGCCGCATGGGCCGGAGGTGCTGGTCAAACTGCCTGCGCGCTATCTGTCGGTGATCTGCTATCCGATGGGATAGCATGACCCTGCGCCGGAAATGAATGGGGGCGCCCGTCCGGGGCGCCCCTTTCCGGTGTTTGCGGTCCGGTTTCAGTGGGCATCCAGCGATTTCTTGAGCGTCTCCTTGTCGCCGAATTTCGCGATCCGGTCCTTGTGATACTGCTTTTCCCAGCGGATCGACCAGACGTGCCAGCCAAACCAGAGCGCCAGCCCGAGGATCCACAGCGCATTCTCGGTGCCCTGGAACGGGTAGATGGCGCCGATCTCCGCCAGATCGACGGCCCAGGTGGTGATACCGGTTGTAGACATGATGTTCTCCTTTTCCCGGTCGCGTCAGACGAGTTGTTGCTTGGCCACGCGGATTTCGCGTTCGGCCTCGACCTGCATCTTCATGTCCTGGAAATCGAGCCCGAGGATCTCGATCTCGCGCGGGATGCGCAACAGGCCGAAGGCGTGCAATATTCGCGCCACGACATAGCCCGGAACGAAGCCCAGAACGCCGAACATGATGATTGCGCCCAGGAACTGTCCCACCGGGTTGATCGAGGCATAGCCTTCATAGGCCCCCGCCGGATGCCCCCAGAGCAGGAAGCCCGCGATGACCAGCCCGGCAAAGCCCGAATAGCCATGCACGGCCACCGCGCCGACCGCGTCGTCGATCTTGAAGGTGCGCTCGACCCAGAAATGCATCTTGTAGGCGATGAAGGCCCCGGCGCAGCCCACCACCATCGCCTGGATGGGATGATAGAGGTCATTGCCCGCCGAGGCGCAGATGATCCCGGCCAGACCGCCCGAATAGGTCCAGAACGCATCGCCCTTGGACACCATGAAGGCCGTCAGCATCCCGCCCGACAGTGACATCAGGAAGTTGAAGGTGATCGCGCTGAGCGAGGTGGGGGTCAGATAGATCGTCGTCGCCGTCCAGGTTTCGCCGGTGATGACGCCGCCAATATCCTCGGGCGAGATCAGCGGGATGTTGCAGGCGACATAGAAGCCCCAGAAGCCGGTATAGATGATGAACAGGCCCACCGCGACCATCCAGGGATTGTGCGGCAGGATGTTGCGGGCGGTGCCGTCGGCGGCGAATTTGCCCAGCCTTGGCCCCAGCACGATCAGGATGCCCAGCGCGAAGCCCCCGGCAATCGCGTGGATCACGCCCGAGGCATAGGCATCATGATAGCCCAGAAGCTTGACCATCCAGCCTTCCGGATGCCAGCCCCAGGCCGCATCGACGATCCACGCGCCCGAGCCGATGACCACGGCCAGCACCCAGAAGGCCCCGGAATTGATCCGCTCGATCACCGAACCCGAAACGATGGAGGCCGCCGTCCAGGAAAACAGCAGGAAGGCCGCCCAGAATACGCCGGTGATCCGGTCCTCCAGATTGGTCGCCATGGTCGGGGAATTGGCCGCATTGGCCGCCGCAGCCTCCCATTCGATCCCGCCCGTGATGAAGGGGCCGTTGGGAAGCGCCCAGTAGATCCACCAGCCGAAGAAGAAGAACGTGATCGTCACCAGCGGGATGATCATCGAGTTCTTCATCAGCGTGTGCATGTGGTTTCGTCGGCGGCTGGCGCCGACCTCATACATGCAAAAGCCCACATGGATGAGAAACATGAGCGGAATCGTGACCCAATAATAGAACTCGGTGAAGATCGTCGTGATTGCGTTCAGTTGGTTGTCCATTCCTTACCTTCCTCTTGTGCGCGCGTCGGGCGGTAACGGGAAGGCCGCAGTGCAACGGGGAAACCTTCCGCCACGGCGTTTGCTGTCATTGCAAGAGATCAAGTTTCCCTCCCCGGTATTTTTTTTGCCATAGGGAAACTTGGGTGCGACATTCTGTCAAGGAAAACCTCTGTCGCAGGACAGGAACGGTGCAATTTTCAGATCAGAACCGGCCTTCCCATAGGGTAAAAAAGTTTCTTGTCAGTTGAAAGGTGGATTCGAAGTTGCTAGCCTTGCCCCAAATCGCAGCAACGGAGGCGAATCCATGTGCGGAATCGTTGGGTTATTTCTCAAGGACCCTAAACTCGAACCTCAACTGGGGTCGCTGCTCACCGACATGCTGGTGACAATGACCGATCGTGGCCCCGACAGCGCAGGGATCGCGATCTATGGGTCGGCGGCAGAGGGGCTGGGCAAGATCACGCTGCAATCTGCGGACCCGGACAGCGATTTCGCCGGGCTCGACGAGGCGTTGAAGGCCGCGACCGGCATCCCGGTCCAGATGGTCGTCAAGTCGAGCCACGCGGTGCTGGAAATGCCGAAGGAACGGCTGGCCGAAGCCCGCGCGGCCCTTTCGGATCTGCGCCCCGGCCTGAAGGTCATGAGTTCCGGCGAAACCATCGAGATCTTCAAGGAGGTCGGTCTGCCGAAAGATGTGGCGGACCGTTTCGGCATTGCGCAGATGTCGGGAACACATGGGATCGGCCATACCCGGATGGCCACGGAATCGGCTGTCACCACCATGGGCGCGCATCCCTTTTCCACCGGGGCCGACCAGTGCCTTGTGCATAACGGCTCGCTATCGAACCACAATTCCGTCCGCCGCGAATTGCGCCGCAGGGGCATGGAGTTCGAGACCGAAAACGATACCGAGGTTGCCGCCGCCTTCATCAGCCAGAAACTGAAGGACGGCGAGAAACTGGGCGCTGCGATGGAGGCGACGCTGACCGATCTGGACGGCTTTTTCACTTTCGTTGTCGGCACGCGCGACGGGTTCGGCGTTGTCCGCGACCCCATCGCCTGCAAGCCCGCCGTGATGGCCGAGACCGATCAATATGTTGCCTTCGGATCGGAATACCGCGCGCTGGTGAACCTGCCCGGCATCGAGACGGCCCGCATCTGGGAACCCGAACCCGCCACCGTCTATTTCTGGGAGCGTTGAACATATGGTGACTTTCGATCTCGGGGCGCAGGATCTGCGGGCCCTCAATTCCCAGCTTCACGCCCTGACCGGGCAGACCAACATGACCGCCTGGGAGGTCGTCAATCCGCGCGGCGCCCATGCCATCGCCGCCGGGGTCGATGCGCCGGTAGACATAACGGTGCGCGGCTCCACCGGCTATTACTGCGCGGGGATGAACAAGCAGGCGACCATCCGCATCAAGGGCTCGGCCGGTCCGGGTGTTGCGGAAAACATCATGTCGGGCACCGTCATCATTGACGGCGATGCCAGCCAGTATGCCGGGGCGACAGGGCGTGGCGGGCTTCTGGTCATCAAGGGCAATGCCTCCTCGCGCTGCGGCATCTCGATGAAGGGCATCGACATCGTGGTGCATGGCAATATCGGCCATATGTCGGCCTTCATGGCACAATCGGGCAATCTGGTGGTGCTGGGGGATGCCGGCGATGCCCTTGGCGACAGTCTCTACGAGGCGCGGCTTTTCGTGCGCGGCAAGGTCAGATCGCTGGGTGCCGATTGCGTCGAAAAGGAAATGCGGCCCGAACATCTGGCGCTGCTGGAGGATCTGCTGCGCCGGGGCGAGGCCGATGCCAAGGCCCGCCCCGAGGAGTTCCGCCGCTACGGTTCCGCCCGCAAGCTCTACAATTTCAGCATCGACAATGCGTCGGCCTATTGAGGCGAATACATGACCGATTTTCCCCGCACCCCGCCCCGCTATTCGGCCACCTTCACCCCGGCGGTGAATGCCGAGATCCGCCGCGCTGCCGCGACCGGCATCTATGACATCCGTGGCGGCGGCACCAAGCGCCATCTGCCGCATTTCGATGACCTCCTGTTCCTTGGGGCCTCGATCAGCCGCTATCCGCTGGAAGGCTACCGCGAGAAATGCGCGACCGATGTCTGGCTTGGCACCCGCTTTGCCAAGAACCCGATCCATCTGGATATTCCGGTGACGATTGCGGGCATGTCCTTCGGCGCCCTCTCCGGCCCGGCGAAAGAGGCGCTGGGGCGCGGCGCATCGGCGGCAGGCACCTCGACCACCACCGGCGACGGCGGCATGACCGAGGAGGAGCGTGGCCATTCGAAAACGCTGGTCTATCAATACCTGCCGAGCCGCTACGGGATGAACCCGGATGACCTGCGACGCTGCGACGCCATCGAGATCGTGGTGGGGCAAGGCGCGAAACCCGGTGGCGGAGGCATGCTGCTGGGCCAGAAGATCTCGGACCGGGTGGCAAACATGCGCAACCTGCCCAAGGGCATCGACCAGCGGTCAGCCTGCCGTCATCCGGACTGGACCGGACCCGACGATCTGGAAATCAAGATCCTGGAACTGCGCGAGATCACCGGCTGGGAAAAACCCATCTACATCAAGATCGGCGGCGCGCGGCCTTACTATGATACCGCGCTGGCGGTGAAGGCGGGGGCCGATGTCGTGGTTCTGGACGGCATGCAGGGCGGCACGGCGGCAACGCAGGATGTGTTCATCGAACATGTCGGGATGCCGATCCTGGCCTGTATCCCGCAGGCGGTGAAGGCGCTTCAGGATCTGGGGATGCACCGCAAGGTGCAACTGATTGTCTCGGGCGGGATCCGCTCGGGCGCCGATGTGGCCAAGGCCATGGCGCTGGGGGCGGATGCCGTTGCCATCGGCACGGCGGCGCTGATCGCCCTGGGTGACAATGACCCGAAATGGGAGGCCGAATATCAGAAACTCGGCACCACCGCCGATGCCTATGACGACTGGCATGAAGGGCGCGACCCGGCGGGCATCACCACGCAGGATCCCGAACTTTCGGCCCGGTTCGACCCGGTGCTGGGGGGGCGGCGCTTGACGAATTACCTCAAGGTGATGACGCTGGAGGCGCAAACCATCGCCCGGGCCTGCGGCAAGAACCATCTGCACAATCTGGAGCCGGAAGACCTTTGTGCGCTGACGGTCGAAGCCGCTGCCATGGCCGGTGTGCCGATCGCCGGGACGAGCTGGGTGCCGGGCCGCGGCGGATACTGACAAAACAAGAAAACGACAGGGAGCCAGACAGAATGGGTCAAGATCTTGCCAAATGGGCCAAGGAAAAAGGCGTCAGGTATTTCATGATTTCCTACACCGACCTGTTCGGAAGCCAGCGCGCAAAGCTGGTGCCGACGCAGGCGATCAACGACATGGCCGAGGATGGTGCCGGATTTGCGGGATTCGCCACATGGCTGGACCTGACGCCCGCCCATCCCGACCTGATGGCCATTCCCGACAGCGATTCCGCCATCCAACTGCCGTGGAAGAAAGACGTGGCCTGGGTGGCCGCCCGCGCCACGATGGAAGGCAAGGTCGTCGATCAGGCCCCCCGCAACGTGCTGGAACGGCTGGTGGCCGAGGCCGCAAAGGACGGGCTGCGCGTCAAGACGGGGGTGGAGCCGGAGTTCTTCCTTCTCAATGCCGAGGGGGACGCAGCCTCCGACATCTATGATACCGCCGAAAAGCCCTGCTATGACCAGCAGGCGATCATGCGCCGCTATGACGTGATCTCGGAAATCTGCGACTACATGCTGGAACTGGGCTGGGAACCCTATCAGAACGACCATGAGGACGCGATCGGCCAGTTCGAGATGAACTGGAAATATGACGATGTGCTGCAAACCGCCGACAAGCACAGCTTTTTCAAGTTCATGGTCAAGTCCGTGGCCGAAAAGCACGGCTTCCGCGCGACCTTCATGCCCAAGCCGTTCAAGGGGCTGACCGGGTCCGGCTGTCATGCACATATCTCGGTCTGGTCGCTGGATGGCAAGACCAATGTGTTTGCCGATGATTCAAGGGAACTGGGCCTGTCCGAACAGGGCCGGCATTTCCTTGGCGGGATCATGAAACATGCCTCCGCGCTGGCCGCGATCACCAATCCGACGGTGAACAGCTATAAACGCATCAACGCGCCGCGCACGTCCTCGGGGGCGACATGGGCGCCGAATACCGTGACATGGACCGGCAACAACCGCACCCATATGGTGCGCGTGCCGGGGCCGGGACGGTTCGAGCTGCGCCTGCCCGACGGGGCGGCCAACCCCTATCTGATGCAGGCGGTGATCCTCGCGGCCGGGCTGGACGGCACCCGGACCAAGGCCGATCCCGGCAAACGGCATGACATCGACATGTATCAGCATGGGCATACCGTGAAGAACGCGCCGAAACTGCCCCTGAACCTCCTGGACGCGCTGCGCGACTATGACCGCGACAAGACCCTGAAGGCGATGATGGGCGAGGAATTCTCGGCGGCCTTCATCAAGCTGAAAAAGCAGGAGTGGAACAGCTTCGTGTCGCATTTCTCGCGTTGGGAACACGAGAACACGCTGGATATATGAGCAGTTGACCGATCTGCCCATTGGCCCCGGAGCGAACCGGGGCTTTTCCTTCATGCCAAGAGCGTCCGGCACGGCGCGCTTCCCAACGCATTGGAATGAATTCTGTTTCACAACAGGAATAAGATTTGACAGTTGAGCAACGTGGCTTCTAGCATCGCCTTCAATGGGTGGCGCGCCGGAGCATCCGCCAGATTGCATCAGGATCGGAGGGTTTCATGAAGAAAAGAGTTGCCGTCATCGGGGCCGGGCCGTCCGGCCTTGCGCAACTGCGTGCGTTCCAGTCCGCCGCAGCAAAAGGCGCGGAAATCCCCGAGGTGGTCTGTTTCGAAAAGCAGGCGAACTGGGGGGGGCTGTGGAACTACACCTGGCGCACCGGGCTCGATGAACATGGTGAACCGGTGCATTGTTCGATGTATCGCTATCTCTGGTCGAATGGCCCGAAGGAAGGGCTGGAATTCGCCGATTATTCCTTCGAGGACCATTTCGGCAAGCAGATCGCAAGCTACCCGCCGCGCGCGGTCCTTTTCGATTATATCGAGGGCCGGGTGAAAAAGGCCGGCGTGCGCGACTGGATCCGTTTTTCCACCACGATCCGCATGGTTGCATACAACAAGGACAGCCAGCGTTTCACCGTCACCGCGCATGACCTTGCAGACGACCGCATGTATGATGAGGAATTCGACCATGTGATCGTCGCCTCGGGCCATTTCTCGGTGCCGAATGTGCCCGAATATCCCGGCTTCGACCGCTTCAACGGCCGCGTCCTGCATGCCCATGATTTCCGCGACGCGCGGGAATTCGCGGGCAGGGATCTTCTGGTGCTGGGCACCTCCTATTCGGCCGAGGACATCGGCAGCCAATGCTGGAAATACGGTGCGAAATCGATCACGGTCGCGCATCGCACTGCGCCGATGGGGTTCAAATGGCCCGACAACTGGACGGAAGTGCCGAAGCTGGAGCGGGTCGATGAAACCACCGCCTATTTCATCGACGGCACCTCGAAAAAGGTCGATGCGATCATTCTTTGCACCGGATACAAGCACCATTTCCCCTTTCTGCCCGATGATCTGCGGCTGAAAACCGCAAACCGGCTGGCGACGGCGGATCTCTACAAGGGGGTCGCCTGGGTCAACAATCCGCGGCTCTTCTATCTCGGCATGCAGGACCAGTGGTTCACCTTCAACATGTTCGATGCGCAGGCATGGTGGGTGCGCGACGCCATCATGGGGCGGATCGACATTCCGGCAGACAGGGCGCTGCTGCTGAAGGATGTGGCGGACCGGGTGGCGGGCGAGGATGCGGGCGAGGACGCGCATGACGCGATCCATTATCAGGGCGACTACGTCAAGGAACTGATCGCGGAGACCGACTATCCGTCCTTCGACGTGGATGGCGCCTGCGAGGCGTTCTACGCCTGGAAGGATCACAAGAAGCAGGACATCATGGCCTTCCGAGACAATGCCTACAGATCCGTCATCACCGGAACGATGGCGCCGGTCCACCACACGCCCTGGAAAGACGCGCTGGAGGATTCGATGGAAAGCTATCTGCGCAACTGACCGGCTGGCAATGGCCGCGATGCGGGGGGTTCCGGGTGATCGGGACCCCCTGTCCTGTTGGAGCCCCCGTTCGGAGAGGCCGCACGAGGCACATCCCGGACTGCTGCGCGGTTTCGGCGACCATTGGCTGCCTTGGGTAAAAAAAATTTCATGCAGGGCAAATAACCCTTTGTCGAAAACGGGAAACGGGGCACTCTCCTGTGCGTGGGCAACAGGCTCGACGCGGCGTTTCGGGGTGCATTGGCCGGACCGGACAGGCTCCCCGCTGGCGTGGTCGAGGGAAAAGGGGAAATCGGAATGAATGGTGAGACACTCATATACGCGGAACAGGTCAGCCTGAATTCGCTGGTGCAGAATGTGGTTTATGCCTCGGGAACGGTCGGGGCGATTTTCGTGGTTGTGGGGTTGTTGCTGATCGACGCGGGCACAACGCGACGCCGCAACCTGTTCAATTCCACCATCGAAAAATCGATGGGCTTCTTCATCGGTTTCACGACCTATTTCGTGATCGGCTTCGGATTCTGGGCGGCACAGTATTACATCATCGAAGGTGCCACGATGACGGACAGCCTCAAGGATTGGTGGCTGGGCGGTGCGATGCTGAACGCCAATGCCAGCCTGACCGACCCGGCGGTGTTTCCGGGGCTGAACACGTTCCAGATCTTCGTGTTCTTCCTCGCCTGTTTTGCGGGGATCGTGAACATCCTCTTTCACTTCGCTGTGGCCGAACGGATGAAGACATCGGCCTATTTCGTGTTCTGCGTGGTGGCGGCGGTGGCGTCGTCGATCCTGAGCTTTTTCACCTGGGGTTCGGTCGGCCCGCTGACCAATGCGGGGTTCCACGACTTTTTCGGTGTCGGCTTCGTCTATCTCTTCCCGGCCGGGATGGCTCTGGTCGTCGTGCCGATGCTGTCGGCGCGTCCGGGCATGTTTGAACCGCATCCGCGCGTTCCGGGCTATCATGCGCCCAGCATCGGGCTTGCGGCGGGCGGGTTGCTCACCATTTTCGGCGGGCTGCCGATGGTCATCATGTCCTGCCTGTTCTTCGTCGATCCGGAAGCGCTTGCCGTCAGCGTCACCATGGCCAGCACGTCGGTCGGCCTTGCGATGAACAACTATGCGCTGGCATGGGCCGGAGGCGCGATGACCGGGATGGTCATTGCCTATTCCACCGGGAAATACGCGCATCTTCTGCTGGGGCCGCTGGCGGGCTATGTCGCGGGGGCCTCCGGCTTCGACGTCTATCTGCCCTGGCAGATGTTCCTCGTGGCACTGGGTGCGCCGGTCGTGTCCTATGTGGTCTACGAATTCACGCTTGGCCGCAAACTTGACGAACACAAGCTCCTGCCCCTTTTCCTCGGGGCCGGGTCTTACGGGATCATCATGCTGGGGATCGTCAAGTCCGGCACCCCGCGCGGCGGCTATATCGGGATCGAGGAAGGCATCTATGCCTTCCAGCATGGTCAGATCGGGCTGGTGATGCAGGTTTTGGGCGTGATCGTCTGTCTCGGGGCCGGGGCGGTGACGGCGCTGGTCACGGCCTTCGCGCTGAAATTCACGATCGGGCTGCAAATGACCGAGGATGAGATGGCCGACGGGCTGGACGGCGCGCGCTGGGGCCTCGACGACGATGTGATGACCCGTGAGGACAACCTGCGCGGCTGATCGCGGCGCGGGAAAAACCTTCCCCGGCAGGCCCGTATCCTGCCGGGGAATTCAGCCGGTGATGCGCGGAAACTTTCCCTACAGGGAATTTTTGTTGCACTTGAGTATTGCTTTCTGTCGCTATCCCGCACAAACTTGGCGAAAATGCAGATCAATCAGGGAGCCCTTCAATGACCAATTCCTGGCGTTTCTCCGCGCTTGCCGACCGCCACCGCGCGCTCGGGTCCGATCTTGAGGACTGGAGCGGGATGGGCACAGCCTGGTCCTATTCCAAGGGCGATCCGGAGGCCGAATACCTCGCCATCCGCACCAAGGCGGGGCTGATGGATGTGTCCGGGCTGAAGAAGGTGCATATCACCGGCCCGGCGGCCAGCCATGTGATCGAACGCGCGACGACCCGGAACATGGAAAAGCTGATGCCGGGGCGCGCGGTCTACGCCTGCATGCTCAATGACGGCGGCAAGTTCATCGACGATTGCGTGATCTACCGCTTTGGCCCCAACAGCTTCACCGTCGTTCACGGCGCAGGTCAGGGGCATGAACAGTTGACCATGGCGGCCACAGGGCGCGACGTGTCGGTGCGTTTCGACGACAATCTGCACGATCTGTCCCTTCAGGGGCCGCTGGCCGTGGATTATCTGGAAAAACATATTCCCGGCGTGCGCCAGCTTGCCTATTTCGGCCATATGCCGACTGCGCTGTTCGGCAAACCGATCACGCTGGCCCGCACAGGCTATACCGGCGAGCGGGGATACGAGATTTTCTGTCGCGGACAGGACGCCCCGGCGATCTGGGACCGCATCCTGGAGGAAGGGGCGGACATGGGCATCATTCCCTGCCGCTTCACCACGCTCGACCTGCTTCGGACCGAGAGCTACCTGCTGTTCTTCCCCTATGACAATTCCGACATGTATCCGTTCGAGGATGAGGGGCCGGGCGATACGCTCTGGGAACTGGGGCTCGATTTCACCGTTTCTCCGGGCAAGACCGGTTTCCGGGGCGCCGAAGAACATGCCCGCCTGAAGGGGCGTGAGCGGTTCAGGATCTGGGGGCTGAAACTGGAAGGGACCAATGTGCCCGGCAATGGCGCCCCGGTGATGCGCGACGGCAAGCAGGTGGGCATCGTGACACAGGCAATGTATTCCTCGCTGAACAAGCACAATATCGCCATCGCCCGGCTGCCCGTGGACTGTGCCAACAACGGCACCGCACTGACCGTGAACTGCGGCACGCATGGGGCGATCAAGGCTGTGACCCATTCGATGCCCTTCTACGACATCGAGAAAAAGCGCCGCACCGCCAAAGATTGACCCATCACGGCCCGTCCCTCCCCTGCCCTGCGGCGTGGGCAGGCGGGCGGGGGCGGGTTCCCATCCGCAGGACCGCGCATACCCATGTCGAAAACCGAATTCCCCCCCGCCATCCGGAGCAGGCCCGTCTACGGCACGCTTGAACCCCGCCCCGGCGGACCGCATCTGGTGGTGGCCGATGGCGAAGGTGCCGATGCGGTGACCGGAATGCTGGACCGCGCGCCGGATCGCGCCGCGATTCTGGCAAGGATGCACATCATCTATACGCCCGGCCCGAATGGCACCGATCTGGCGATGGATCTGGAGGCGCTCGGGGCCGCGCAATTCTATCGTGCGCCTTCGGTGCCGACCCTCTTGCCGCGGCTCCAGCGGGTCGTGGCGGATGCGCATATGGGCATGCAATTCTATCTGGCCGGGACCGAGGGGCTGATCGGGCAGGCAGAGCGCGAGATCATGCAGACCGGATTTCCCCATGACGCGATCCAGAAGGAGCATCGCGGATCGACCGTGCGGCGGGTCCAGTGCGTCCATTGCAAGGGGATCACCGAAAACGTGGCGACCGACCCGTTCCAATGCAGCCATTGCGGGCTGCATCTGTTCGTGCGCGATCATTATTCGCGGCGCATCGCGGCCTTTCAGGGGGTCTGCATCGACGCCGAGGAGCCCGGCAACATTCCCCCGCCCGTGGTGAGGTTCACATGAGCGGCGGCGCAAAACTGCAGGTCCGGGTGGCCGAGGTCGTGGAGGTCAATGACCTCATCAAGCGCTTCCGTTTCGTATCGCGCGATGGCAGCCCGCTGCCCGCCTTTTCCGGCGGTGCGCATACCGTGGTGGAGATGGACGACCACGGCACAAGGCGGCTCAACCCCTATTCGCTGATGTCCGATCCCGAGGATGGGTCGGGTTATGAGATCAGCGTCCGGCGTGATGATGCCGGGCGGGGCGGGTCGCTGTTCATGCACCGCCATGTGGTGCCGGGACTGGAAATGGTGCTGTCGCATCCGGTGAATCTGTTCCCGCTGGACAACCGTGCCCGCAAGCACCTGATGGTCGCGGGGGGCATCGGGATCACGCCCTTTCTGGCCCAGATCGCGCAGCTTTCACATTTCGGCGGGCGGTTCGAACTGCATTACGCCGCGCGCAATCCATCGCTCGGCGCCTATATGGACCGGCTGACCGCCGCACATCCCGGCCGGGTGCATTGCTATTTCGATGATGCGGGCCAGCGGATCGACCTTGCCCGCCTGCTGTCGACGCAACCCATCGGAACGCATCTTTACATCTGTGGCCCCAAAGGCATGATCGACTGGGTGCGCTCCACAGCCGAAAGCATGGGCTGGCCCCCGGCAGCACTCCACCACGAGGAATTTCTGGCCCCCGGCACCGGCCTGCCCTTCGCGGTGGAACTGGCCGCGACGGGCAGGACCATCACCGTCGGCACCACCCAATCGCTGCTGGAGGCGATGGAGGCGGCGGGGGTGGATGCCCCCTATCTCTGCCGGGGCGGGGCCTGCGGGCAATGCGAGACACGGGTGATCCGCGCCGATGGCACGATCCTGCATCGCGACCACTGGCTCACCGAGGCCGACCACGCGGCGGGCGACAGGATCATGCCCTGCGTTTCGCGTTTCGAAGGCAGAACCCTCGTCATCGACCGATAGGAGACGACCATGAGCCTCGATTTCAAGACGGATTTCAGCGCGGGGGCCCTTGACGGGTTCTTTCGGGACGAAACCTTCCGCGATGACTTCACCTATCGCAACTCGCCCCGGAACATCCGGCGCTTTCCCTTTCCCTTCGACCGCGATGACTACATGTATTCGGTCAACATGGAACCGCATGTGCCGGGCCGCAAAGGCACGGCTTTCGAGTTTCCCATCGACGTGGACGAACATTACATCGCCGAGATGATCGACCGCGCCAAGGTTCTGGCCGAGGATCCGCTGCGCTGCCAGTCGCTGCCGCATATGACGCTGGCGGGATGGGATCTGCTGGAACTCATCATGGAGGCCAAGGCGCGGGACTATCCGCAATGGTTCAGCCTTGAAAAGAACGGCAATCGCTGGCGCTGGATCAACCGACCTCTGGGCATCGACCAGAGCTTCACCTTTCTGGACGACTCGACGTTGCCCTATGGGCCTTTCGAATACATCACGCGCCAGACGCAGGGTGATTTCAGCCTGCAGGACGAACGGGACGGCACTCTCTGGATGGATGCGGGCATGGTGACAAGTCAGGCGGACTGGTCGCTGGATTTCGACATCGGGATGAATTTCCACGAATGGCATGCGCCGGTGCCGCTGGCGCATGAAAAGGGCATTTTCGACCGGGCGCTGAAGTTCCTCTTGAAATTGCAGCATGGTGCGCCGGTGCGCCGGTTCAACTGGACAATGACCGTCAACCCGCTTCTGGATACCGCGCCCGAAACCTATCCCCAATGGGGCCCGATGCGCACCATGCTGACGCAGGAGAACATGGGCCAGATGATGCATCTCAGGGTCGAATTGCAGGCGCTGTTCCGGTTGCCGCGTTCGAATGCCATTGCCTTCTCGATCCGCTGCTACCTCGGCAAGTTCGACGAACTGGTGAGCGTGCCGAAATGGGGTCGCCGCCTGCACCGCGTGGTGCGCGACATCCATCCCGATCTGGCCGCCTACAAGGGATTCCTGCGCAACCGTGACGCGATGGTGCAATGGCTTTCGGCCCATGACGATGGCGCGGAAACCTCGCCGGGCTGGTGGCCAGAGGACTGACATGACCGCACCTCCGCCGCTCCGACTGGGGTTTCTGATGTTTCCGGGCTTTCCGATGGCCTGCCTGACCTCGGCCATCGAACCCCTGCGCGCGGCAAACGAGATCACCGGCCGCAGGGAATTCGAATGGCGGCTCGTGGCGGAAACGGCGGCAGCGGTGCGCTGCTCGGCCGATGTGCGGTTCGAACCGGACATGACGCTGGACGACTGCGAGGGGATCGACCAGCTGTTCCTCCTGTCGCCCCCGACCGGCACATTTGTCAATCCGCGCCACGGTCAGGCGCGGCTGCGCTGGCTCGACCGGACGGGGGTGACGCTGGGCGCCTTTTCGGGCGGCATCTTTCCACTTGCCCGGGCGGGCGTGATGGCGGGGCGGTCCTGTTCGGTCCATTGGTGCTATGAGGCGGCATTCCGGGCGAGCTTTCCCGACATCAAACCCTGCGGGTCGGTGATCCTGCGCGAGGGGCGACGTGTGACCGCCTCGGGGTCGGGGGCGGTGTTCGACCTGATGCTGCGCCAGATCGAGGAACGCCTTGGGCGGGCCTGCATGAACGAGGTGGCCTGCTGGTTCCAGCATCCTTTCGTGCGCGACGAGAATGCGGGCCAGAACGTGCCCGTGGCCCATACCGGCACCACCGCAAACCGCCTGTCGCCGCCAGTGCGCAAGGCGGTGTCGATGTTCGAAACGCATCTGGAGGATCCGCTGCTGATCCCCGATGTGGCGCGGGCAATCAGCATTTCGGTGCGGCATCTGGAACGCCTTTTCCTGCGTGAAACCGGGCAGAGCCCGCTGCGATACTATCGCCATATGCGTCTGTCCAAGGCGCGGCAGCGGGTGCTGTATTCCGGCGACAGCCTGCGCGAGATCGCGGCCTCCGTCGGCTACCCCGCCTCGGCCCCGATGTCGCGGCACTATGCCGAAGTCTTTGGCGTCACCCCCCGCGACGAACGCCGCATGGCCTCCGGTGTGCAGATGCAGGGGCGGAGGGGGCCGGTAGCGGCGGCGGCGGAGTGATGGCTAGCCTTGCAGGCTCAGCAGACCGACACCCGAAAAAACCAGCGCAATCCCCATCCATTGCACAGGCCGCACCCTTTCGCGCAGGAACCACGCCGCCAGAAGCACCGTCACCACGCCGAACAGCGCCGCCGTGACCGAGGCATATTCCGCCCGTGGCAGATTGCCCGAGGCCGTGACCAGCGCCAGCGCCAGACCGTCAAACACACCCATCAACAGGATGATGCGCCATTGGCCTCTCCAGGGGGCGGGCCCCGCCGTCGCGGGCTTGCGCAGCCAGAGATACAGCAGCGCGATGCAGGCTACCGCGACCAGACGCATCATCAGGATGGCGGGCAGGTCCGAGGATTGCCGCGCCGCCTCCTGCGCCAAGGCGAACGCTGCGGCAAAGCTTGCGGCGGACAGCGCCGACCAGCCCATTGCAGGCAGATGCCCCTGCGCGCGGACGCTGCGACCCGCCTCGTCACCGCTCATTGCGACAATGGCGATGCCCGGCACGATCAGGGCCACGGCCAGCCAGTCAGCGCCCGTCACCGTGCGGCCCTGCGCCACGGCAATCGCCAGCGTCATCACCGGATAGGATCCGATGATCGGCGACACGATCCGAACCGGTGCGAGGTTGAAGGCACGGTAGAGCGCGCCAATGGCGATCGCATAGCCAAGCCCCCCGAATCCGCAAAGCCAGAGCGCCGTGCCCCCGACCGTCGCCCAGTCGCCCATCACCGCCGCAGGCACGGCCAGCACGAACGCCCCCGTGACCAGCACCAGCAGGATCAGCGGCACTATCGCCAGCCTTTGCGAGAGTTTGCGCACCAGCAGATCATGCGTCGCCCAGATCAGGGCGGCGGTCAGGCCAAAGCTCAGTGCAAGCATTCTTCCCCTCCTGCCGGCCGCAACGCTTGTGTCCGGATTCGGTCCGGGCTATTCTTGATAATGAACAAGTTTTAACGTGGATAAAAAATTCGGCAAGGTTGACCCATGCTCGATCAGAAATATCCCGAGATCCGGCGCGGCCCGCCACGCCCGAGCCGCATCCTGACACCCGAGGCCCTGCACCGGCATGCAGGGCTGGAACGGCATGTCATTCAGGGCGGCGGGGCGCTGTTGCTGCGGATCGCGACCGGCGACCGGCTGCATCTGCGCAATGACGAGGGCGGGCAGCGCGCCGAACTGGTGGCGGCAAGCCCGGAGGGGCGCATTGACGCTGCACTCCTGGGGCAGGCCCCGAACAGCGATGCAGGCGGGCTCAAGGCGATGCTCGCCCTGGGGGATGCGGCGGGCTCGGGCCTCGCGCGGTTGCGCCGGGGCATTGCGCTGCGCGGGATCGACCTTGCCCACGCGGGCGGGATCGCGCTCTTCGGCACCGACAGCCCTGCGGGCAGCAGCGTAGAGATCGTGGCACAGGACATAGGCTGGCTGATCGTCGCAGCCCCTGGCCTGCCCATGGCGCCCGACGCGCAGGACAGCGCAACCTCCCTGACCCTGACGATCCGGCGCGCTAACCCGGCGGCCATGAGCAGACATGACCTGCCCGACCCGCTGGCCGATCCTGTCCTCGATCTGCGGGTGAACTCCGCCACGGCGGAAAGCTATTTCGTGAAAGCCGGGGACTATATCCAGATCCTCGACGTCGATGGCCGCCAATGCACCGATTTCCAGTGCTTCGACGCCCGGAAACTCGACAAGGGACTCCAGCGCCCGCTGGATGTGACGACCTCGCGCACCTTGATGGGGCATGCCTATTCGATGCCCGGCCTGCATTCGAAATATTACGATCAGGACATGCTGCCGCTGGTCGAGGTGGTGCAGGATACCGTTGGTCGGCACGACGCCTTCGCCATGGCCTGTGCCGCCAGGTATTATGACGAGATCGGCTATCCCGGCCATGTCAACTGTTCCGACAATTTCAACCGGGCGCTGGCACCGCATGGGGTGGACCCGCGTCCGGGCTGGATGGCGGTCAACCTGTTCTTCAACACGAATATTGACGCCCATGGCGTGCTGATCTCGGATGAACCCTGGTCCCGGCCCGGCGACTATGTGCTGTTCCGCGCCCTGACCGATATTGTCTGCGTCAATTCCGCCTGTCCCGACGACACCTCGCCTGCGAATGGATGGTATCTGTCGGACATCCATGTCCGGACCTATTCCGGGGCCGAAAAATTCAGCCGCGCCGTGGCCAATCGCCCCACGCCCGAGTCGGAGCCGCAAATGACCAAGGAAACCGCCTTCCACGAGCGTATCGCAGCCCGGACGCGGAACCTTGTCGAATACAAGGGCTACTGGTTGCCCCAGGTCTATGCCCAGACCGGCGCGTTGGAGGAATACTGGGCCTGCCGGGAAAAGGCGGTGGTGCTGGATCTTTCGCCCCTGCGCAAGTTCGAGGTGACCGGCCCGGATGCCGAGGCGCTGATGCAATGGGTGCTGACGCGCGACATGAAGAAACTGTCACAGGGTCAAGTGGTCTATTCCGCCATGTGCTACGACCATGGCGGGATGATCGACGACGGCACGGCGTTCCGTCTGGGGCGCGACCAGTTCCGCTGGATCGGGGGGGAGGATTTCGGCGGGGTCTGGATCCGCGAACAGGCCGAGAAGCTTGGCCTCAAGGCGATGGTGCGCAGCAGCACCGACCAGTTGCACAATCTGGCGGTGCAGGGGCCGAACAGCCGGGACATCCTGTCCCGCATGATCTGGACCGCACCGCATCAGCCCGCAATCGGGGAACTGGGATGGTTCCGCTTCACCGTGGGACGGATCGGCGGGCCGGAGGGCGCGCCGGTGGTGGTTTCCCGGACAGGTTACACCGGCGAGTTGGGGTTCGAGATCTTCTGCCACCCGAAGGATGGCAATGTGGTCTATGATGCGGTCTGGACCCATGGCGCAGATCTGGGCCTGCGCCCCATGGGCCTTGAGGCGCTGGACATGGTGCGGATCGAGGCGGGGCTGATCTTTGCCGGTTATGATTTCAGCGACCAGACCGACCCGTTCGAGGCCGGGATCGGATTCACCGTGCCCCTGAAATCCAAGACCGACGATTTCATCGGGCGCGAGGCGCTGATCCGCCGCAAGGACCATCCTTCCCGCAAGTTCGTGGGGCTCGAAATTGACGCGAATGTCGATGCTGGCCACGGCGATTGTCTGCATGTTGGCCGGGCGCAGGTCGGAGAGGTTACATCGGCCACCCGCTCGCCCCTCCTCGGCAAGACCATCGCGCTTGCGCGGGTCGATGTGGCCCATTCCGCGCCCGGAACGGCGCTGGAACTGGGCAAGCTCGACGGCCATCAGAAACGCCTGCCAGCCGTGATCGTGCCCCTGTCGCATTACGACCCGAAAAAGACCCGGCCGCAGAGCTGAAAGGCGCAGGCCGGGCCATTCGGACCCTGCCTTGCTGCATCTGAACGCGCGCGCATGTCCGGGGTGACAGCAGGTCAGCGTGCGGCGCCCGATCCACCGTTCACACCCCGGCGGATTCCTTCAGGTCCGGATCGTCATAGCGCATCAGATAGGACTCGATCAGGCGGTCGATCGCCTCCCGCGAGACCCGGTTGTAGCGTTCGGAGAAGCCCAGCGTCGCGACCATTTTCCAATGCCCATACATGATGACGACAAAGAGATAGCCGATTTCGCGGCAGGCCGATTGCGGCAGGCCGGGATGGCTGATCTGCACCTCATGGGCAATCGTGTGATGCAGCAGATTGTATTGGTCAAACAGGTTCTTGCGCACCGCATCCGACCCCGCCGCAAGGCAGAACATGGCATCATAGACGGCATCATCCGTAGGCTTTGCCAGATCTTCGCCCGCAAGGAAATTGAAGTAGAAATCCAGAAACATCGGCAATCGCTTTGCCGTATTGGCCTTGATGATCCCTTTCATCAGGCATTCCCGATAGGACGCCGCCAGCGCATCGCAGACCGCGACCATCAGAACCTCGGATTCCGGAAAGTAGTGCCGGATCAACTGCCGGGACATATCCGTTTCCTTGGCGATCAGGTCGTAGGAAACGACCGGCAGGCCATATTTGCCGATCATCCGGATCGCAGCCTGCACGATCTCCGGCTTGCGGATCTCGGAGATTGGCTTGACCATTGCGGCTCCTCTTGACGACTTGCCGCGAAGACGTTGCACGCAGCGGCATTGCGTGGAACCGTTCCGGCACGGTTGGGCGATAATATGCAGCACTTGCAACGGGGCACAAGCGGTCGCAGGTCGCGGCAAGGCCCTGCCTCCTACAGGGACGACCGCCCGGTGAAGGCCAGCATCCGGCGCAGACTGTCGCTGCGGCGCAGGGTTGCCGCCCGGTTCCGGGCCGCAAGCCGTTCCGCCCGCGCCTGCGCCTGCCTGCGCAACAACCCGGCAAGAAAACCCGGAAGCCGCCCTCCCCAGCGGGGGACCAGCCATGCCACGAGGGCACAACCGGAGGGCGCGAAACGGCGCAGCACCTGATCGCTGAGCGCGGCCATCGTCTCGATGCTTCCCGGGTCGCCCTGACGACCGGCGCGGCCGAACAACTGCCGGTCCACCCGCCGGGATTCGTGGAATTCAGTCAGGATGACATGCAGCCCGCCCGCCCGCCGCGCCTCGGGGCCGATCTTGATGTCGGTGCCGCGCCCGGCCATGTTGGTGGCAATCGTGATGCGCCCAGCCTCGCCCGCCGTGGCAATGATGTCGGCTTCGTCCGCATCCTGACGGGCATTCAGAACCCGGTGCGTCACCCCCCGTTCCTGCAAAAGCGCGGACAGGCGCTCCGACACCTCGACCGACCGCGTGCCGATCAGCACGGGGCGCCCCTTGCGCCGGGCCATCCGTTCCGCGCGGGCGGCGATGGCCGCCAGCTTGACCGTTTCGGTCAGGAACAGCCGCGTTCCCAGATCGCGGCGGCGGTTTCTTCGGTTCGTGGGCACCCGCGTCACCGGCCTGCCATAGACGCGGCGACATTCGCGCGCCACCTCGGCCAGCGTTCCCGACATGCCCCCGAACCACAGATAGCGGCGAAAGAACTCCTGAAAGGTGATCTGGGTCAATGTGTTGCGTTCTGCGCTGATCTCCAGCCCCTCGCGTGTCTCGATCATCTGGTGCAGGCCCGACTGCCACTGGCGGTCGGCCAGAACCCGCCCGGTGAACTCATCGACGATCTGCACCTTGCCATCGGCGAGGATGTAATGCTGGTCCCGCTTGTAAAGATGCAGCGCCGAAAGCGCCTGCACGACCAGTTCCTCCCGCGCGCGTGGAATTTCCCACAATCCGCCATTGCGTGCGGTGGCATCGGAAACCGCGGTCTTGCCGGACTCGGTCAGGTCGATCCGCCGCGCATCGGCCCGCAGGGTGAACTGCGCCCCTGACCGCAAATGCGCCGCGACCTCCAATGCCATGGCACAATCCTCCGCCCGCGTACGGTTTTCCGGCGCGGCGATGATGAGCGGCGTCTGCGCCTCGTCGATCAGCACACTGTCGGCCTCGTCCACAATGGCAAAGCCGAGCGCCGGAGGCATCAGCCCCGCGCCGGGCCCCGTTGCCCCGCCGGTGATCCGGGCTGCGGCAAACCGTTGCACGGTGGCAAGCTCGGGCTGACCCAACCGCGCGCGCATGTAGTCGAATACCAGCGTCTTGTGCGTGACATGGCAGATCGCGGCTGCATAGGCGGCAAGCTTCGCGCCTGCTTCCATCTCCGGATCCACCTGCGCCGAGGAAAGCCCCAGAAGCGCATAGATCGGGGCAAGCGTTTCATAGTCCCGTTCCCGCAGATATTCGTTCACTGTCATCACATGCACCGGAATGCCCGCGAGCGCGGCGGTGGCGGCGGCCAGAACGGTCGTTGCCGTCTTGCCCTCGCCCGTTGCCATTTCCACGAGATCGCCCTGCAGGATATGGCGCGCACCGATGATCTGGACCGGATGGTGGCGAAAGCCCAGAACGCGAAAGGCCGCCTCGCGTGTCAGGGCAAAGGCGTCAATGCAGGCGCGATGCCCGAACCCCTCATGCAAGAGACGCGGGCGCAGCGCCTTCGCGCTTTCGGCCAGCCCGCCATCGGACAGGTCGGCGAAGGCCCGTCCCCGGCGCATGACCCGCCGCGCGAAGGCGAAGTCACCTGCCCCGACCATCGGCGCGGCGGGCGTCAGCAGCGACTGGATATGAAGCGCCAGCCTGTCCCACCATTTGCGCTCCGGCCAGTGGCGTTCCGGCGTGACCGACATGGACCGCTCGCGGATAAGCCAGGGACGCCTCAGTGGCACCAGACCCAAGGGCCAGCGGCGGGGGAAGGCGAGGTCAGACATTGCCGAAATGCCGCAGAAAGGCGCGGCGCAGCGCACGACCCAACCGGTAGCCGACGGGCTCGGAACCGAAATCCAGCTTCACAATCGCCCGCGTGCCGAACAGCGGATCCTGCAACGTCTCCGGCAGCCTGAGGTCGAGTTCAAAGAACGGATCGACCGCCCGCAGTCCCTCCGGGTCGGTCGGATCGGTGGCAATCGCTCCCCCGGCCGCGCGCGACAGGGCCGGGGCCGGAAGCGTCCGGGTGGCAGAAGGCGCAAGGCGCGTGATTTCGACCGGTCCGGTCCCCCCCCCGATCAACCGCAGTTCCACCCCACGAAGGCGACCCTGCAAAAGCTCTGCCAGATGCTGCGGTGCCACGGCGCGCACGGTTTCGGCGCGCGGCGGCAGGACATGCCCCAGAACCGCGCCCTGATCCAGATAGCGCCCGATCTGGTCATCGGCATCGGTGATGCTGAGCCTTCCGCCGATGCCCGCATGCACCGTCAGGGCCGCAATCCGCCGGTCAAGCTCGGCCAGCCGCCGACGTGCCTCGGCCTCGGTTTCGTCGGCGATGCGGATGGCGCTGCGGTCGCGCACAGCGGCAAGACGCCCCTCCAGCACCGCCTCGGCCAGCCGCGCGGCCTGCGCCGCACGTTCGGCCTCCAGATCGGCATTGTGCAGCCATGCGACCGCCATACCATCCGCCACGGCGCTGCCGGACCGCAGCGGCAGATGCCGGACAAAACCAGCAGCACCGGTGCGCAGCGCGGCCTGATCCGGCAACCAGACCACGCCTTCCAACGTCGCACGCAACGGAAGCGGCACCACAAAAAGCCCGAGGCCGAGGCACAGGGCCAAAGCCCCCGCGATCCCCGCCGCCCGGCCATGGCGTTCCATCAGGCGCGGGTCGGTGAAGAGGGGTTTCAGCGCCTTTCCCGTCGGGATGACCAGCCCCTGCGTCACCGACCAGAGCGCCAGCAACAGTCCGACGACGAAATAGCTTTCGATGACATAGAGCGCGATGCCCACCATCACCACCAGCCGGTAGACAAAGGCGGCAGGGGCATAGACTGCAAAGACCCGCGCCTCGAACCGGGTCGGGGGGCGGGCGTCAGGGTCGGGGGCCGAAAGCAGCCGGCGCCGCACCAGATCCCCCCACCATTTGCTCGACCGCGCGGCAAGGTTCGGAATCTCGATCAGGTCGGACAGCACGAAATAGCCGTCGAATTTCAGCAGCGGGTTGCCGTTGACCACCACCGTCGAAAACCCCGAAATCAGCATCGCGTTGAACGCCAGATCGCGCAGCAGCCCCGGCTCCGCCGCCTTCCAGATCAGGAGTGCAGCCGCCGCGATCGCCACCTCCGCAAGGATCCCGGCAGCCCCCACCAGGGCCCGCGCCCATTTGTCCGGAAACGCCGCCGAAGAGGAGGCATCGACATAGGGCACCGGAAAGAAGACCAGAAACATCACACCGATCTCGTGGCATTCCCCGCCATGGCGTTTCACCGCCAGACCATGCGCCAGCTCGTGCAGCATCTTCACCACCGGATAGACCAGCGCCATCAGGGCAAGGTTCTCCAGCGCCAGAATCTCGCGCACACCGCCCGAGGTCAGATCCTGCCAGCTTGCGGGCAGCACCACCGCCGCCGCCCCCACGACCAGCAGCCACAGGCCCAGCCAGACCAGACCCGCCCGCCCCCGCACCAGCGGGGCCAGTGCGTCCAGCATCCGGTCGGGGTTGCCCAGCGGCACCGGCACCGACATCGGGTTGCGAAAGAACCGGCCCCGCTTGCGGGCCCGCTTGCGGCCCATCCGCTCCACCAGTTCTTCGGCCAGCGGCACGACATCGACCAGCACAAGATCAGCCTGATAGAGCTGGATCATGAGGTTCAGCACCTCATCCTGCGACGGGGCCTGCGGCCCCAGACGGTCCAGCGTCGCCTGCCAGATCGCCCCGAGATCAGCCACGCCATCCATCGCGCCGATGATCGCATAGGCCTCGGCGGTGAAACGGTGGACGGTGCCCCCCACCGGATCGCGCAGCACGAACCATTTGCGCCCCAGATAGCTGTGCAGCGCAATCTCCAGCCCCGGCTTGAGCGCGGGTTTCAGGGCGCGGACACGATACCAGACCTGGGAATGGAACGATGCGCTCATGGCATCCATTTCCACAGCAGGATGCGCAGCCGCGTGGTCACTGGACGGAACAGGGCATGAAACAGCGGCGCGCGACCCGCATCCACCTTGGCCACCCCGTCCAGTCCGGGGCGCAGACCGGGAGGCGGGTCGATCAGGCGCGCCTCGGCCCGGAACACCGTCCCACCGGCACCGGCCGAGGCCAGTTCGGCTATCCGCGTCACCTCGAAGGCAATCTCGGCACCGCTTATCCCGCTGAGCGCAAGACGGCCCGTCGCACCGGCCTCGACCAGCCCGATGTCATATTCGCCGATCCGCAGGTCCAGCCGCAGATCCTGTCCCGACGCCACCTGGAAAAGATCGTCGCCCTGCCGCACAGGGGCGCCCAGACGCTGGCTCAGATCGCCCGAGATCACCAGCCCGTCAAAGGGCGCGCGGATGCGCACCCGGTCCAGCCGCGACCGCGCAAGTTCGGCATCCGCCGCGACCCGCGCGATCTGGGCGTCCAGCGCCGCGATGCGCGCCCGGTCGCCTGCCGCAAGCGCCGTGCTTTTTTCCTGCTCCAGCCGCGCCCGCTCCGATTCCCACCGCAACAGGTCGAGCCGCAGGTCGGTATCGTCCAGAACCGCCAGCACATCGCCCGCGCGCACCGTATCGCCCGCGCGCACCGCTGCTGCGGCGATGAACCCGTCGAAGGGGGCGACCGCCACACGCTGCATGTCGCCGCGCAATTCGGCCTCGGCCGTGATCCGCATGCCGGTCTGCACCGTCCCGAGAATCACGGCCGAAACCGCCAGCAGCCCTGCGGCCATCCGGATGCCGGGGCTGCGCGTGCCGAAGACCGCCGCCACCGCCCGGCCCAGCCAGAGCCTGCCCCTGCCGGACCAGATCCGGTTTTCCCGCATCCGCAGGTGCAGCATCGGGGCGCAAAGCCCGGCAATCGCCTCCAGACGTGCCTGTTCGGAGGCCGAGAACCGACCGCCATCCGGATCGGGCTGCATCCGTTCGGCGCTGACCATTCCGATGATCCGCCCGGCCACCGTCAGCGGCAGGGTCACCATCCCCAGAGCCCCCGAACGCGCCGCATGGGCGGCATGGGCCGCCAGCACCGCGACGCCGGTCGGCTCCGGCGCGGGCCAGGTCAGCGGCTGGATCTGAACGCGCCCTTCCTCCATCGCCTGCACCAGACTGCGCGCCCCGGCAGAGCGGGTCTCGGGCTCTGCGGTCTGTGACAGGGCGCGCAGCCGCAACCGTCCGCCATGCACCAGCGCGACCGCAACCCGTTCCGCCCGGATCAGGGCCTGAACCTCGTTGACGAAGGCGCGCAGGCTTGCCTCCAGCGTTTCGCCATCCTCCATCGCGGCCAGAACCCGAAGGGCGGCGCTTGTATCCGCACTTGTGTCCCGGTCATTGCGGGACTGGCGTTCCGCGATGATGCCATAGAGCCAACCCGCCCCCCATTGCAGCCGCCGCAGGATCGGGCGCAACTGCGGCTCGGGCACGATCATGCCGATGATCGCCTCGACATTGCCGCCGACAACGACCGGAAAGCCGACCGCGCGCTGCCCCGCGCCACCGGACCGGAGCGCCATGGTGCCCGAGGCATGCGCCGCCTCGCAAGCGGGACCGAGCGGGTCGGAAACCGGCTCCGCCCCCGCATTGCCAGACGCTTCGGCTTCGGCCTCGGCGGCGGCCTCGGTCTTGTCCTCCGGCCAGCGCGCGGCCGGCGCAAAGGTGCCTTCGGCCGTTCGCAGCAAAAGAACGGCACGCCGCGCGCCACCGGTTTCCCGGCAAAGAATGCGAAACCACGCCTGCACGAAATCGGTCGGTGAGGAGGGGCTGGCAAAGATGTCCCAGTCATCGCCCACGCCCCGGCCCGACGCCGGATGAACGGGGGCGGCCGCTTTGCCGTGAAGGGCGGATGCGTCTGTCATGGCAGGTCCGCAATCCTCTTTGGCCTGCAAACACCCCTTGTTGACGGAATGATCGCCGGTTCCACCTCAGCGCTCGATCAGTTCATCCGATCCCCAGACATGCCGGGTGCCGGGACGGCGCTGCTGGGGGGATGCCGCACCCGGTCGGGCATGGACCATGGCCGCCGCTGCGAAAAGCGCGAATGCCTCGCCCTTCTGCGGCGTCTCGGGCATGGTATCCCAGACCAGTTCGACGCCGCCCGCCAGGGTGGCCGGGTCGAAATCGGCACGGGACATGGCTGCCCGTTCATCCACCGGCCGGATGATGCACCATGCGTCGGGGGCCGCGCCCAATCCGCGCGCCACGAACAGCGCATCCAGCGCATCGCTGACCTCGGCAGGCACGCCCACGCCGCACCAATAGGGATAGGAGGGGGCCTCGTCCCCCGGCGCATCCCCGGACGCCTCGGTGCCTTCGGGAAGAAGCTGGTCACCCGTCTGCCGTGCGAATTCCGCCTCGGTCATGGCGCACCAGCGGCCCCCATTCACCCCGGCCATCGCGGCAAGGCGCTTGCGCAGATCCTCGGGCAGATCACCCTCGGTGAAGGTGCAGCGGCCAAGGTCGATCTTTGCAGCCCCGATGCGGCCCGACGGTGCCACCACACCCGCGCGGTCGCCATCCGACATCGCATCGAAAAGCCCCGCAAGCAGCCCGAAAAGGCCACCGCCAAAGCCGAAACCGACCCCACCCCCACCCGAGGATACGGGCCGGACCGGGCCCGGGCCCGGGTCCGGAGACTCTTCCCCGGTCGGGATCGCGGCAACCAGACGGTCCGGGTCGATCCGGGGATAGGCCGCAAATCCGCTGTCGATCCCGGCCAGAACCGCTGCCCGGGCCGCCACATCGTCGGCATCGACCCGGCCATCGCCCGTCAGATCCCCCGGCAGGACCGCCATATGCAGCGCGTTGAAGCTGCTGTCGCTGACGGCGGCGCCATTGATCGCTGTCACCGTCACCCCGATCCAGCCATCCGCGCCATAGATGACATCATCGACACTGTTGCCAGACAGGCGGCCCAGCTCCACCAGTTCCGCAGGCAGCGGCCCGGTCAGGCGCAGGGTCACCGTCAGGCGGTGGCGGGGTCCGGTCTCGTCACGTTCGACGCGGCTCTCGGTCAGCGGCAGGCTGCTTCCGGGGACAAAGCCGGAAACAACCACCATGGCCGGGTCGAAATCGACGACAAAGACGACCTCCCGCAGCCCGCCATCGCTGGACAGCGTGATGCCAAGCCCCGCCATGCCGTCCCGATCGCGGAAGGCGGCCCCCGCCGGCGCAATCGCATCGTCCAGCCGCACCAGCGCGGATATGGCGGGCAGCGTGACACGCTGGGTGAAATCATCCCCCGCGATTCCGTCGCCGTTTCCGTCCAGATTGCCAGTGGTGCCGGTCAGGGCGTCATCACCGCTCCGCACCCGGATGTCGTATTGACCGGCCTCCATCGCCACAGTCGGCAGGAAGATCAGCCCCCCCGGCATGAAAACCAGCGATCCGCGCACCGCCGCGCCGTCCGCCACCCGCGTCACCGTGATGTCCGGCAGCGGAGAGCCCGGCCCGTAGAGGTCGATGACCTCCGCAAGGATCGGGCGGTTGAAGCTGATCTCGATGCCACCGGTGCGGGCACGCAGATCGGTGATCTTGAGTGTTTCCGGCGCGACCACGATGCTCTCGGCAGCAATCGGATGCTCCCCATCCTCATCGGTGGCCATCAGGGTGATGACGCGCGCGCCCGGCCCGGCATAGACATGGCTGGCGGTTGTCGCATCGCCCGGCAGCATGTCAACGGTCCCGTCCCCCCAGTCGATGCGCCATCCGCTGATCGTGTCCTCGCCGGGGTCTGTCGCGGCAAAGCCGACAGTCACCGGCAGACCGGCAGAGAGGATCCCGGGCAGGGTCAGCGTGCCGGTCGGTGCCACATTGGAAACCTCGACCGTGATGGCCCGCGTGGCAGTCTGTCCATCCGGCGTGCGGATCTCCACCGACAGGACCAGCGTTGCCGGCCCGTCGAGACCGGTGACTGACAGCAGTCCGTCGGCGGAAAGGCCCGCACCCGCCACATCCCCGACCAGACGGAAGGTTGCGCCTTCCGCCCCGTCGCCTTTCGCCAGCAGCGCAACGTCGATCCGCCCGCCCTCGGCGACCGCAAGAACACCGGGATCGGCGATCCCGACAGGGGTGGGGGCCGCCATCACCGTCAGCGCAAGCACCGCCTCCGCAGATCCGCCGCGCCCGTCGCTGATGCGATAGGTCAGGCTGTCGGCCCCGACGAAGCCCGTTGCCGGAATGTAGAGAATACGGCCATCGGCCAGAACCTCGGCAATGCCGTTTGCGGGGCCGGTAACGATGGCAACGGCAAGCGCATCCCCATCCGCATCGCTGTCATTGTCCAGAACCGGGACGCTGACCGAACCGCCCGCGACCACCTCAGCGGCGTCATCCACGGCCACCGGCGCGCGGTTCTCGACCCGCTCCATCGTCACCGACAGGATGTCGACCGTGCTGCCAAGGCCCCCCGTTCCCAGGAGGTCGAGATAGAGGCGCGCGCGGTCCCCCGGCTCGACACCCGCAAGGCTGATCGTCACCGTCAGCACTTCGCCCGCGATCACCCGGCCATCGGGACCGAGGCCCGCGACAGTGACGCCCGCGCCCAGGTGGACCGTTCCATCCGTCTGGATGTTGAAGGCCGCATCCCCGCCCGCAAGGCCGATGGGGCTCACTGCGGTTTCCCCCCCCTGTGACTGGCGACGAAGGGCGATCTCAAAGGCGTCACCCGGCCCACTCGCCACGCCCGCGACAAGGTTCGGCCGGAGCTGGACAATCAGGTCACCCGCACCGTCCGGAATGGCAAAATCCTGCTGGAGAAAGCCATCCAGCGGAACACCCTCGGACAGGCGCATCACGCCATCGACCATCCCCGCCGTCCCGCCGATATGCCAGGCGAAGCCTTCGGCTCCGGGGTCGGCAATGCTGAAATCCCCGTTCCCGAACGGTCCCGACCCGAACACCGCACTTCCGGGGGCTGCGGCGAAGTCGCTGTCGCCGATCAGGAACCGGCGCTGTGCAAGCGCAAGATACCATTCGGCCAGCGCCCTTGCCTCTGCGGCGGTGGGGGCCACAGCCGTATCGCCAAGCGCAAGCGCCACGATCTTTTTCTGGTTGTCGCTCAGGTTCGGGGCGAATTGCGTGGACATCGCATTCACGCCGGAAGTCACGAAGGGCGAACCGTCCAGCGCATATTCGTCCAGAAGGCCCAGAGTGTGCAGATATTCATGCGCAATGGTCCAGCCGATACGCTCCCCCAGATGCGCAAGCGTGTTCTGCCAGGGCGTGCCGTCCGGGCGGGCGGCACCCTTTTCAACGTCATAGGCCAGCGCCCGGATCATCGCATCAAGCGGGATGGAGATTGCGCCGCGCCCTTCGGCTATGGTCTGGTTGATCGCCTGCCCCAGCCGGTGCAGGATCTGGCTGTCGTTCAGATCATTGCGCAGGGTGAACCTGTCACCAGCGGTCGTCAGATCGCCAAAGGTGGTGCGGTCCACGTCCAGCCTGCCGGTCGCCGCCGGGGCGGGGGTCAGGAAGGTCTGGCCGGGCTCGTTTCTCCAGCGCGTGAGTTCGGCAATCTCGACCGTGTTCAGCGGCGCGTTGACAAAGCCGACAACCGTCTCGTCCTCGTTCCCGGTGCTGAGCCTGACCCCCTGACCAATGCCTTCCGGCGGAAGCACGCCGGTATATCCGCGCCGGATGGACTGGATCAGGCTGTTGCGCGTCGCCATGTCGAGCGCGGCCACGCCGCCCACCGCTGGCCTCGGGAAAGACAGCAGAAGCGGCCCATAGATTTCAAGCACATCTTCGCCGTAAGTGTCGGTGACAAAATTGTCTCCGGTGAAACCAGCCGTGCCGAAGGTCCGGCGCAGTTCAGCCAGCAGCAGGTCCATGCCGTCAATATTGTAGTTGATCTTCTGTTCACGCTGTCCGGTGGAGGCGATCTTGATGGTTGCGAATTGTGCGCCTCCAACAGACAGGTCCATCTCGACCGAGGCGTCGCGTTTCGGGCTGGTGCCGGTGATCCCCCTGGGGTCGAAGCTGACCACAATGTTTCCGGCCCCTGCGGTCGCCCCATCAAGGTTGAACCAGGGAGTCGATTCCCGCGCAATGATCTGAACCGAGCCCAGAATGCTGTTCTGCCGTTCATTGGTCAGGCTGGCGTCGAAGGCATCGCTGCCCGCCAGCGTGAAGCTGATCGGCGCACCCTCGTTGACGCGCGGCAGGTTGAGGACACCATCGGTGGTTGAATCGTCGTCGATGTCCAGCAGGTAGTGCAGATTGACAACCTGTTTCGCGATGACCTTGTCATCCGCATCCAGTTCCGACACGGTAAGCGCGGTTGACACGATCTGCGATCCGCTCAGGGTGCGCAACTGCTCCAGCGTGTAGCCCGCCATGACCACCAGCCGGACCTGCAGGCCCGGCGCCAGCGTGAACCTGTCGCCCACAGACATATCGATGGCGTCTTCGAGGCCCCCTCCCTCCCGGACCGGCTGAACCGTCAGCCATTCGGCCACCGTCCCGTCGATACGGAAGCTCACCTCCCGGGCCGAGGTGTTTGCGACAATCAGCCTATGATTCGCGTTGCCGCCCAAGTTCCACCGGGGATTGTCGCGCGAAATATCGAACAACCCCTCGCCGCCCTGGCTCGGCATGAACAGGTCGTTGTTGGTATGGTCGAAGAATATCCGGTGGTCATCTGCCTTGCCACTGGTGTCGGTGATGGTCAGCCCGCCGCCATGGCCGATGTCGTCGATGTTCAGACGGTAGACGGGTTGCAGCGGCAGATCCTCGACCCCCGATGCCGCGGCGAGGGTCAGCGAAAAGCTGATCTTGCCCACGCGGCCCTTGACGCCCGAGGTATCGACCGCGACGCGGGTCCGCCCCGACAGGCTGTCGGGGTTCAGCGTGGCCGATCCGCCGATGAAGGAAAGCTGCGTCGGACTGCCGGTCACATCGTCGGTGAAGATCACCGAAAGGCTCTTGGCCAGCGCGGCGCTGCCGATCACCTGCACCGGCACCTCGACCGTAAAGGACAGTTGCTCCTGATCCTTCGGCATGAAGAACCGGTCACTGGTGATTGTCCGCGTGGTTCCGGCGGCCACGTTCAGCTGCATGTGATAGTTCAGGAAATTGGATTGAACCCAGCTTATGATGGTCGGGATCATTCCGATCAGCGCATCGGCAAGCGCGGCCCCTGCGGCCGCCTTCAGCTTGCTCGGGTCAAGTTGTTTTCTCCAGTTGAAATCCTTGGGGTTGAGCGATGGAGCATCCGAGGCGTCAACGGCTTTCAGCGTGTCGAACAGGTTGCGGAGCTGGGTGGCGGTCAGCTTGTTTTCGGTGATGTCGCGGGAAATCTCCAGCGCGAGGAGGGAACCGAGTTCGGTTGCCCGTGCAAGCGTGGTCTTGCTTGCAACAATGCCCGTGGCGGTCTTGATGCTCTCGTCCACCAATGTCTGCTGCACCTTGTCGACGATTGTCTGCAAGGCCGCGATCACCGTGCTGCCCACATCGCCCGAGGTGATCTGAGACAGGTCCAGCGCGCCGAAGGAGGGCGAGAAACCCAGATCCACCATGAACTGGAAATTGTCACCCGACCCGCCCTGGAAACTCCAGCCGGGAACCTGGTAGGCATGTGACTCGTCGCCAAAGGGCCAGATTACCCGACCATAGAGCGGGCGGAAGGAGCTTTGGAAATCGCCGTTGAACAGAACGGGGACGGGGTCGAGCGCGTTGCCAAAGCGGGTGTTCGACACGGTCGAGGCATCCGGTCGTGCAGGTGACGCCCCACCGGGCCGGGCCGAGATGCCGCCCCCCAGATCCGAGAAAAACCAGCCCGTGCCGATCCCTTCCCAGGGCGCCGTGTCGATCAGGGGGCCGGTCGTCGGATTGTAGCGCGCGCCGGTGATCGTGGGAAAGGCCGGTGTCTGGCCCGCATTGTCCACCCTTGCGCGATACCAGGACTGGACGTTCAACTCTTTCGGGGCGGTTTCGTTGTAATAGGGCGACCGCCCTTCACCGGCGAATTGTGGCCCTTCGCCACCCCAGTCGAACAGCGAGCGGAAGATCGGGTCCGCCGCCAGACCATAGCTTGTGCGGTTGAGGGCTGCCGTGCCCGCGTAATGCGCCACCACCCGGTCATGGACCGTGCCCCAGCCGATCCCGAGATTCCCTAACACCCCCACATCGGCCTTTGGCCAGAAATCATCCTCGATGAAGCCCGGCAACCCGGTCAGGTTGACGTTCAGATCGGCCTCGTCCAGCGCCCGGCCCTGCATGGTGAGCGAGATCTCGTCGCTTTTCGGGGAGAACAGCAGGCCGGTGCCGATTCCGATGGTTTTCTTGATGTAGCTCGCGGTGCCGGTGGCGACGACATCCCGGCTGGAAATCCGCTGTTGCGCCTGTTGATAGTAATTGTCGGCAAAATCCACCCCGTCCCAGATGCGGATCTCCGGATCCTTGAAATCGGTCCAGTCGAGCGTGCCGAAGCCGCTCAGTTCGGCCAGCTTCTTGATGGCGTCGATCGCCGTTCCGATCCGCTTGAAGTTCACCGACGCCGTGCCCAAGGCCGGTGCCACCGTCACCCCGGCCCCTGTCGACACCGCCGCCACGGCACCGGCGCCGGCGATGAAGCTGGCGGCATTTGCAGCCGAGGACAGATTGCCGAGGAAACCGGCGATGGGCAGCCTGAGTTGCGGATTGGCATGATCGACCGGGTCGAGCGTGGTGAAATGGATGTCGGGCGTGCCCTTGGTGAGCGGGAAATGGTGGAACATCCGCTGCACGATTTCGGAATTGACTACCGCACCCCTGCCATGCCCGATGAAATGCATGTCGGCGCCGAATACCTTTTCACCGGTCTGGATATGCAGCGCAGCAAGGGCGGCGAACATGCCATCCGCCGCCGCCTCGGCAAAGCCGCTGTCGTTGATCGAGGATTCGTGCGACCAGTCCATCAGGATCACCAGCGGCCGCCCGTCGGCCACCACCTCCCGCCCCGGCGTGATGGAGTTGAACTTTCCGGTCCTCTGGTCATGCACCGCCAGCACGCCGTCGTTGCGGGTCGCAATCTCGCGCGCAAGATCGAACACGGCCCCATCGGTCGGCCCGCCATCGAACAGCACGCTCATGTCATGGGTGATGATGGTGATGTTGGCGAATTCGCCGTCGGTGCGTTCCGGTGCGACGCGGAAGCTTTCAGAGAGCTGGAACAGCCGCTGCGCGCCGTCATTGACGCCGACACCCCAGAAATAGGTCTGCCCCCTGGTCAGGGCCAGTTCGGCGGGCAGCGTAAAGCGCACCTCGCCCCCGTCCGCGGGCGCCTCGAAATTGCGCATGTAGATCCGGTTGCGATTGCCGTCCAGCCCGGTGAGCCGCAGATCGTACTGATCCAGTTGCGCCGCTGTCATGCCGACGAACCCGGCCGCTTCAAGCTCTTTCACCAGCCCGTCCGACGTGTCTTCGGGAAACAGCCCCTCGCCCGGTGCGGCCACCGCGATGTAGAGCGTGGACTCGAGCTTGCGGCCCCCGAGGTTCCACACGAAGGTCGGCCTTGGCGGAACCGAGCCATCGGTCTGTTTCGGCGATACCAGCCCCAGGAACGGCGCCTGGCTTTCGACGCTGCGCGCGATGCCGCCGGTTCCGACGGGAATGTTGGGGGATGACTGGTCGGTGGTGCTGTCGCGTTCGACAAAGGCGTTGCCGTCTTTCCAGATCGCGAAATCGGCGGCGATGTCGATGTCCCGGTAGATGCCGATGCGGCTGCCGGAGGAGGAGAACCCCTCACGGCGGAGGACCAGCGCAGGGGCAATCTCGGCATCGGGCTGCACCGGCGTCAGGTCGTTGACCGCGAATTCCGCCAGCGAGAACGACCCGATCACCGGGTTCGCGCGATAGGACGCCAGAACCTGCGACAGCGCTTCGAAATCATAGCCGAAGAACGCGCCCCGCGCGCCCTGCGCCGCATAGAGCGTCAGCCCGTCGCCCGAGAAGGCCAGATCGGTGCCAAAGGCATTCGTCACCGGGCGCAGCATGCCGATTACCCGCGCATTCTCGTTGAACGGGTCGGCGATGATCCCGATGGCGGATCCGGCTGGATAGATCATCTGCCCGGTGGGCGTGCCGAACTGGGGAAAGGCGGTGATTGCCGGATCGCGGGTGAAATCGCCCTGAACAAAGCGGTTCTGCCCCATCACGAACGCATATTGCAGATCGGGCGACAGCACGATCCCGGCGGCGTCATTGACCTCCAGCCCGTCTTTCAGGATACCGTCCCGGCGCGTGGTGTTGAACAGTTGGAAGGCCCGGTCGGGCAGGTCCGGCGGCGTGCCCAGATTGAACGGGATCGAGTTGAGTTCCGTCCAGACATTCCCTTCGCGCACAAAGACAATCACACCGTTGCTGTCAGAGGATTTGTCGGTGATGAAGGCATAGGTGCTGCCTCCGACGGCCTCTCGGACAGCGGGTCCGATCACGGTCTGAACGCCGTAGGGCTGGCGCAACTGGTTGGTCCGGCCTGACACGGGATCGGTGAAGGTGCTGCGGGAAAAAACCGCCGGACCAAAGGTTCCCGCCACCCGGCCAGCCGCATTGCCGCCCAGCTTCGGCAGATCATAGATGCGCACCTCGCCCAGCCCCATGTCCGGCCCGCCCGTGCTGGTCGTGGCCGTGACGATCAGTTGCCGCCCATCCGGCGTGATCGCGATTTCGCGAAGGTTGTAGCCCGCCGAGGCGACAGTGACGGTCTCGACAAGCTGATATTGCGTGCTGCTGCCCTTGCGGATGTCGATCACGAAGATCCGGTTCGAGGCGGCATCGCTGACCAGCACGAAATGGTTGCTCGGGTCCAGCGTTATGTCGAAGGGTCGCGCGGTGGCGGACTGAGGATCGGCGGCACCGGCCAGCCCGTCAAGCCGGATGAAGCCGGTTGTCCCCGGATCATCGGGTTTGCCAGTTTCCGGGTTGACCGGCCCCGCCGGACGCCCTCCGATATTCAGTTGCGTCCCGCTGACGAGATCGACCACCGCCACGCCGCCCGCGTTCTGCAAGGTGACAAAGGCCAGATTGGCACTGGCGAGCGTCGCCACGGCGGTTGGCCCGGCGCTTCGCCCGTCGCGCAGCGCCCGTCCCTCCGCATCCAGATAGCCGATCGGGATGCGCAGGCTCAGGCCCACCGTATCGCGCTCGGGGCCCGGGAACCGCTCCAGCAGCACAAGCTGGTCTATGCCGTCGGGCACCAGATCGCCATTGGCGTCGATCCCCGCGCCGGACTGCACCACCGCCACGGTGACATCGCCGTTGTTGCCCACCTCGAACGGCAGGCTGTAGGCCGGCACCTGCCCGATGGCATTGCCGCTGGAAACACCGGCCTTCGCCCCGGGCTGCGGCTGCGTTGCGGGGGCGATGGCGACAAGCCGGGGGTCAAGCCGCAGGATGCGCAGATCCTTGCCCGCGACCGGATAGGCGGCGGGAATTTCCACGACAATGCTGTCCGCACCCTCGGTCGAGGTGGTCTCGACCGCGAATGCTGCCAGATTGCCCGATTTTACAATCGGCGAGGGCACCCCCAGGGCGAGGTCGGCGATGATCGCCGCTGACAGGTCTTCCAGCGCGCTGCCTGTCGGGTTCCCGACCACCACCCAGTTGCGCTCGATCACCGTATCGGCCAGACGCCCGGTCGCCGACATGCTGGCGGGAAAACGGAAATGCGAACCGGTGATCTCCAGTTGCACTCCGCCCGCATCGGGCAACCGTTGCAGGATGACCCGTGCCACTTTCGGCATGTCCGGTGTGGCTTCCAGCCGGTTCGGGATGTCCACCGTGATCCGGTCCATGCCGGAGACAATGTCGATCACCCGCTCGATCCCGCTCACAATACCGCTTGCGGCGATGTTCCAGAACTTCGTGATCACATTTCCGGTGTTGAAACTGACCGAAATCTGCTGACCGTTCTGCACCGTCCCGACCAGAGAGCCTCCCATATTCTGGGTCGCGGCAACGGCCCGCATCGGATCCTGTGCCAGCGCGAAGGTCAGGCGCACCGAGGTATCGACCTTCTGCACCATGGACGGGATGACCGAGGACACCACCATCACCCCCCCCGCCCCGATGCCGTCGGCGGGTGGCGAGGCGGTGCGTGCGCGGCCCTGCGCATCGACGAATCCGGTATCGACCTCGGCCCAGCCGTATTCCCAGCCGTTTTCGGTCGGCAGCAGGGCATATCTGTAGAAAATGACCTCCGTCCCGGCCTCGAACCCGGTGGGGATCGCCAGTTGCGCCGGGTGCAGCAACGGGGCATCGCCGATGTCGAAATTGAAGGCCGCGCCGAAGATCCAGCCGAAGGAGGGGTCGATGAAGGGGATTGGCAGGTCGGCCTGATCCACTGTCTCGATCCGCGCCTCGACGGGGGACAGGAGCGCGCCCGGCGCGATCGTGGCCTGATAGCCCCCGGCATTCTCGATCACGGCACCGGCGCGGCCAACCAGTGCCACGCCACCCTGAGCCTCTGCCACCAGCACATCGACCCGCGCCTCGGCCCCGCCCCGGATCAGGGTCACGGTCGCCATGCCCGGCCCGACCGCCCGGATCAGCCCGGTCGCATCGACCACCGCCACGGCGGCATTGGAGCTGAAGAACTGCGGTGGGTTCTCCGAGAGATCCAGCGGCAGCCCGTCCGGATCCAGCAGCAGCAATTGCCGGGTGCCGCCATCCGCCGCCAGCGTGACCGCGTCCGGATAGGGCGTCAGCCCGATCAGCGCATCCAGCGTGATCCCGTCAGGCTGCGCGCCGATCCGCAGCACCGTGACCGCCAGCGCATCGCCGCGCCGCGCGATCAGTGTGGTGATGCCATCCGCCAGCGCCACGATCCGGCCATCCGGGGTCAGCCGCGCGACATCCGGGTTGCCCAGTTCCAGCGCAACGAACCCGTCCGGCAGCGCCACGGGCGCCTCCGCCCCGTCAAACAGCCCCGAAAAGGCTGGCGTGAAGGTTTCCCCACGCATGAGCCAGCGGCCGCGCGTCTCGATGTCGATGGACAGCAGCGGTGCTGCGGAAACCCCGATCTCCACCTGCACGGTCCGCGCCGAATGCCCGTCATCGACGATCATCACCACCCTGGCCTGTCCGGTGAACCCGTCCTGCGGGGTGAAGGCCAATGCCCGGCCGCCATCGACTATGCGCGCCGTCCCGCCCATCACCGGGCCGATGGCAGCGAAAAGCGTGTCGCCCTCCGGGTCCAGCGCCAGATCGGTGACCGGGACACGCACCGCAAGTCCGGCATAGGTCATCACATCGGCGGTCCGGGTCTCGGGCATGCGATTGGCGACAAAGCCGAGATTTGCCGCGAAAAGCCCCCGGTCGGTGGCATCCACCCTGCCATCACCGTTCAGATCGGCATCGGCCAGAAGCCCCGCATCGGCAGCATCGACACGGCCATCGCCATTCAGGTCGCCCAGCACCGTCAGCGTTGCAGGGGTCGAGGCTCCCGCCGCCCCGTCCAGCACCAGCAGATGCACCCCCGGCGTGGCGACACGCAACACCAGCGTTGTCACCCCCGCATGCACCATGCGCGAGATCACCTCGGCCCCGGTGGGGGATCCGGCCTCCGTCACCGTGCCCGCCACCATCACCGCCAGAAGAACCGGCCCCTCGCGCGTCTCGCTCTCGCGCAGCGACAGCGACAGCGCGGCCTTGCCCTCGGGCCCGAAATCCAGCGAGACCGGCGCGTCACCTGCGGTCAGCAGCGCGGGCAGATGCACGGACAGCGGCCGGGCCGCGAACCCGGCGGCCGCATCGAACCACTGGCCCTGCCCCGTGGCCGCGATCAGGCGGCCCGCAGCGTCATAGGCATAGTCCTCGCCCTGCCCGGCAGAAACGTCGCGCAGTGCCGCAAGCCGGTCGCCGGGGCCATAGCGATAGACGCTGCGCCCGCCCTCCGCCGTCTCGATGGCTGCGATGCGCCCCTCCCGGTCGCGCTCGAAGGTCGCAATGATCCGTCCGTCATGCAGCATCCCGGTCGTGCCGATCAGAACCTCCGCCCCATCGGCAAAGGTGATGGCGCGCACAGTTCCGTTGCCCGACAGGCCATAGGCGGTGCCATCCGGCCCGGTGAGCGTGAAAACCACGTCGTCAAAGCCCGCCGGAGCCCAGGGCGCCCCGGTGATCGGGTCGAGAAACAGCCCCCCGGACAAGGTGACTTTCATCGCAAGGGCTTCAAGCACCCAGCCGCTGGCATCGTCCGGCACGAAAAGGGGGCGGGCCAGCGTTCCACCGCTCATGGGGTCGGTTTCGGCCCCGAGGCTGAAGCCTGCGCGCGTGCCATCGGGCAGCGTCAGTTGCAGCCGCGATTGCAGCGACAGGCCCTGCGGCACACCGGTCGCCGAACGCCCGGTCGATCGCGGATCGAAAACAAGGTCCATCCCGGCCCATGGCGCGCGCCATGCGCTGCCGAAACTGGCCCCGGAATGCCCGAGACCGGTATCATGCACCCGGTTCAGAACCAGAGTGTTTCCGGAAATGTCCAGCACGGCATCCTCTGCCACCAGCACGGGCCGCGCGACCGTCACCGCGCCCAGAACCTCGATCTGCACCATGGCCTGCGCCCGGCGTCCGCCCAGATCGACGGCTTCGAGCCGCAGGGCGTAGAACCCGGGCGGCATCGCCCCCGGCTCAATGGTGGCGAGCGGTCCGTCAATGGCAGTCGTGCCGGAGGCAAGCAGCCGCTCTGCCCCGGTCAGACTGTCGGTTGCCCACAGGTGCCATTCATCCAGCGACTGATCCGCAACGATGCCGGTCACCGCCACCGCGTTGCGGATCGGGAAATGCGACAGCGCGGTATCAAGGCTCACGACCGGGGCTGCCACATCGCCGGGGTCGCGCACACGGATCACGGCTTCGGCCACGCCCACGGCCCCGTTCACACCGACCGCCTCGGCGCGCACCAAGGTCCGGCCCGGCATTCCCGCCGTCAGTGTCAGACTGCCATCCGGGCCAAGCACCACCCGGGTTCCATCCACGAAAACCCGCGTCTCGGCAACGGCACCCAGCCCCGCTGTGCGCAGGGTCAGCGTGACCTGCTGGCCCGGGCGGACCGGGAAATCGGGTGTGGCGATCAGGGTGACGGCCGGAGCCTCGGGCAGGGCGGTGATCCGGACCACGAAAGACCGCTCTGCCGTTGCCGTTCCGTCATTCACCCGCGCGACGACCAGATGGTCGCCAAGCTGCCCGGCATCGGGGGTCCAGCGGATGACCCGCGCGGCGGGGTCGAACACCGCCCCGGCCGGAAGCCCGATGAACGAAAAGGCCAGAACATCGTCAGCATCGGGATCGGTCGCGGCCACCGGAATGACCAGCGGCGCCCCCAGATGCCCGAGCGCGCTTTGCACCGCGATCTGCGGGGCGCGGTTGACGTTGTCGATCAGCACCTGAACGACGGTTTCCGTCCGGCCACCCCGACCGTCCTCCACCGCGAAACGGAAGGCGTGGCTGCCCGCGGCAACAAAGGCCGGCGTCCAGTCGAAGCGGCCCGTCGCAGCGTTGAAACTCGCACCCGGCGGCAGCGGGTCGAGCGCCCGGAACACCACCGCGTCGCCATCCGGATCCGCGGCCAGCAGACGGAAGGTCAAGGCGGTGCCTTCGCGTCCACGCTGCGGGCCTAGCGGTGTAATCACCGGGGCGGCATTGGTGTTTGCCACGGTCAGGGTGATCGTCTCGCGGCTTTCGCCCGCGCCATCCGTGGCGATCAGCACGACGCCCGGATAGAGGCCCGCATCAAAGGGGCCGGGGGTCCAGCGCAGAAGGCCGGTCTGCGGGTCCAGCACCGCACCTGCGGGCAGGCCCTCGGCCAGATAGGTGACCGCATCGCCATCGGGATCGATCGCCACGAGTTGCAGCGCGAAGGCGTCACCTTCGGCAAGCTGCTGGTCACCCACCGGCAGCAGCAGCGGCGCGCTGTTCTGGGCCCGCACCACCAGCCGAATTTCGCGGCTGTCGCTGCCGCTCGGCCCTGCACCACCATTGCCGTCATCCGTGACAGTCAGGGTGATCGTGTGGATCCCTTCATCACTCGCGGCCGGGGTCCAGACCAGTTCGGCCCGGCCATAGACCGGGCTGGTGACGATCTGCGCCCCGGCGGGCAACCCTTCGGTCGCGAAAGTCAGCGCATCCCCATCGGGATCGGTCACCCGGATCGGCAGGCGGAACACCTGCCCGGTCACCGCAACCGCATTCGCCAGCACCGACAGGCGCGGCGGCACCGAAGGTGCTTCGACCGTCAGGATGAAGGTCTGTTCATCCCGGCGAACGTCGGCAGGCAGGCCGCCGCCATCATCCTCGGCCCGCAGCGTGATGACATAGACCCCGCGATCCAGTGCGCCGGGCGCAAAGCGCAGGGTGCCCCCGTCCGGGCCGGGAATGAAACGCGCAAAGCCGCTGTCGGAGCCAAGGATACGGGCCTCGACATCGATCCCCACCCTATCCGCACTTGCCAGCGGCACCAGTGTCGCGGTCACGGTGAAGGCACCGCCGTCGCCATCGGTCACCTCGACCGGCAGGTCCAGAACCTCGCCCGCTGCCACCACACGGTTCTGCTGCGGCGCGATCTCAGGCGGCAGGTTGACATTCGCGACATCCAGCACCACCCGCGCCTCGGTCACCCCCGGAACGCCGGTTCCGTCGCCGTCATCGGTGGCAATCACCCGGATTTCATACCGACCGGCCTGATCATACCCGGGCGTCCAGAAAAAGAAGGCCGTGTCGGGGTCGAACACCGCGCCTTCGGGCAGGCCTGCCACGGCATAGGTCACGGTCGCCCTGCCCGCCTCGTCCGGGGCGAACACGAATGACCCGTCCGCCAGCCGCACCGGCGGGCGATAGAACGGATTGTCAGGGTCGATGGCCAGAAGCTGAAGGCCGAAGGGCTGCGCCTCGACCAGATCGAAGCGGCCCAGTGGCACAAAGACCGGCGCGGCATTGGCGTTTTCCACCGTGATGCTCACAGTGGTTTCCGCCAGCGCCTGCCCGTCGCTGACCTGAAACCGGATATCATAGACGCCCGCCTGCGTATAGCCTGGGATCCATTCGAACACCCCGGTCACCGGGTCCAGCGTTGCCCCCGCAGGCAGGATCGGCGCCTGATAGACCAGCGCCCGCCCGCCCCGCGCCAGATCGGCATCGCGCCCCACCACGGTAAAGCGCAAGGGATCGCCTTCGCGGACCAGACGGTCGGGAACGGGCAGGATCTCGGGCGGTGCATTGCGGCGCTCGACCGCGATGGTCAGGGGCAGGCGCACGCTCTGCGTGCCATCGCTGGCGATGATGGCAAAGTCGTGGATCCCGGCATCGCCATAACCCGGCGTCCAGCGCAACAGGCCGCTGCGCCCGTCAAAACTGGCACCGGGCGGCAGGTTGTCGGCCAGCATGGTGACGACATTGAAATCAGGATCGCGCGCCAGAAACTGCGTCTGGAAGGCCACGCCTTCGGCACCAGTGAAATTCTGGGTCGTGCTGAGGAATTGCGGCGGGCGGTTGCCGCCCTGCACCTCGATGATCCAGGCGACATCGGTGAAGGCCCCGAGCCTGTCAAACACACGCACGACGACCGGCGCAAAGGCGGGGGTTGCGGCATCCGGGCTGAGCCGGACTTCACCGCTGGTCGCGTTCAGGGTCAGGCCGTCCGGGCCTTCCAGCAGGACAAAGGTGAAAGGTCCGCCTTCGGCATCCGTCACCGCAATGGTTTCGACATAGTCGCTGCCCGCAAAGGCAATTCCATCCGGCGGCACCGGCACCTTCGGCGCGGAGTTCAGCGGCGCAAGGGCGTAGAGCCCGAACCCGATCTGAAGATGCAGCGCCGCCGGCGCGATGAATGTCGTCGTCGTGACCGGCACCGATGCGCCCGGTGCCAGCACGCCCCCCGGAACCGCAAGGTCGATCACCCACAATTCGTTGCTGCCCGTTGCCCCCACCGGCGCTGCCGTGAAATAGCGCGCCGGGTCCATGAGCAGACGCAGAGGCGCCACCAGCGGGTCGGTCCCGGTATTGGTCACCGTCAGATCGAACGAGAGCGTGCCATCGCCCCGGTCACGCCTTGTGCCGGAAAAGTCGAGCGTCAGAATCGCGCCGAGATCCTGCAACACTGAAAACACGCTTTCTGCGCCGAGCCCGAGCGGAAGCCCTGCGAAGCTTTGCAGTTTGCCCGAAACCGACACCACGAAATTGCCCGTTTCCAGCGAGGCGACAGACAGGCTGGCCCGCCGTGCCGTGGTATCATAGCTGATGCCAAGGATCGGCACGACCGTCCCGGCCTGCGTTTCCATGACATAGTTGGCACGGTTCAGGACCGACCCGGCTTCCTGCGCATCCCCGGTCAGCATGTCGGTGTCAAAGCTGATCTGGACGGTTGTGACGGGGCTGGTCAGCACGGCGCCCGGACCGGGGCTGATCGCGGTGATCCGGGGGGCCGTCGCGGGGTTCAGCACATCGACGCCCGCGCCATTGGCGATCAGGACACGTCCGTCCGCGGTGGTGATGAGCGTGTCACCGCGCGCCGCCCCGAAACCCAGCATCGCAACCCCGCGCGTCGCCACATCCATCAGGGCAAGCGCAGACTGCCCGGTGGTGGGGTCGACATTGCCCGAAATGAACAGCAGCCCCTCCAGCCCGCTGCCGGGTTGCCCGAAGGCCAGCGAATCTGCGGGCATGGTGAGACGCGCCATGATCTCGGGCTGCCCCGCGGCGTCAAAGCGCAGCACATCGCCGCGCACCGGCCAGGAGGTTGCCCAGAGCCTGCCCTCCGGCCCAATGGCCAAGTCACCGACGCGGGTATCGGAAAAGGCGGTGAAACTTCCTGTCACCGGGTCGAAGATCTCGATGCCGTGGCCGGATGAGACATAGATCCGGCCCCCGGCATCGACCGCAAGGCTTTGCGTCAGCCCCGCCCCGAACCGCGCAAGGGTGGCACCCGTGTCCGGGTCGAGTTGCAGCAGTTCATGGCCCGTCATTGCCCAGAGACGGCCATTGGTATCAAAGGCCAGATCGTAGACAGGGGCCTCCAGCCGCAGGAAATCACGCGGGGCGTCCGCCGGATCGCCCTGCGCCGGAATGCGGTAAAGCCCGCTGCGCTCCGGCCCCGCCACCACCAGAACCGACCCGTCCGCCGCCTGTGCCAGCGCGGTCGTGCCGATCCCTGCGGCATCGACCGGGCCGAACCCCCGCGCAAAGGCCGCCGCCGAGAAAGGGGCCGCGACCGCATCGAAAAAGGACGGGACGCGCGGCGGCTGCGGGGCTGGCACGCCTTGCAGAACTTCAAGGAATATCAGGCTCGGGACCGCCTCGACCGGGGCGGGGGGCGCAAGCGGCGTGGCCGCTGTCGGCGCCCCGAACCCTGCGACAGCCCCGAGGTTCGGCGCAAAGCCGTCCCCCGCCACGCCGACGCCCGCAGGCGGGCGTTCGACATTGCCTGCGTTGTCGGTGGCCAACGCCAGGAACTCATAGCTGCGCCCGGCAGTCCCCTGGAAAAGCGCCGTCGAGCCGGTCAGTTGCGCCTGGAACAGCTCGAACCGCCCGCCATCGGTGGCGACAAACAGGCTGACATGGCGCAGCCCGGACAGGCTGTCGCTGGCCGTCCAGTCCAGCACATACTGATCCGTTCCCGTTGCCCGCGTGACCTGCAACAGGGTTTGCGGCGGCGTGCGGTCCAGCGTGATCCTCGTCTCGTTGGTGTCATCGGGGGGGCGGTTGTCATAGATGACCCGGGCCGAGGCCGTGATCGCGGTGCCATCCACCGCCTGCGCGACCGGCACCACCCCATAAAGCAGCGCCCCGGTCGGATCGCTGCCGGTCAGCAGCCCCGGCCCGCCGACCACAACCTCCCCCGTCGCCGGGTCAATCGCCTGGATCAGCCATGTCGCAATGCCGCTGGCCCCGTCAATTCCCGCCGACACGCGCAGCACATGGCCGCGTGATCCGGTCAGGTCGATGTCGGTCTGGTGCTGGCCCCGGTCCCCTGGCAGATCCACGACCACATCGCCCAGCCGCAGATCCCCCAGCCGGAACCCGCGCGGATCAAGGGCCGCGTCAAGCTGCGTGACAATGCGGATTTCATTGACCGGAGTCAGGTTCTCCCCCCCGCCAAAGCGGATTTCATAGGGCAGGACGGTGCCCGCCGGCACGAACTGGCTCTCGCCATGGCCCGCAGGCCCCAGGATGGCGGCATTGCGCCCCGCCGCCGCCTGCTCCTGCAGGAACCGCGCCAGATCCAGCGGGTCGAGTGCCCCGGTGGACAGGGCCGAGCCCACATCGCCGAGGCTGCCATCGGCCCCGGCCAGCAGCGAATAGACATTGAAGGCCTGAAACAGCGTCGGATTGGACAGGCCAAGGTCGAACATTCCGGCCAGCGGCAAGGCAGGCACCGGTATGTCCAGTGGCGGGATATTGTCATCGAACCGGATGTCGAAACCAGCAAGCGCAGCCGTCCGCGCCGGGTCATGGCCATACCAGTCCCGCAGCTTGGCAAAGAATGTCACCAGATCGCCGGTGGTGCGGATCTGGTCGCCCTCGGGCCCCAGCAGAACCCCCATGGCCAGCGTGCTGACCAGACTGCCCGCAAGCCCGCGCTCCCGCGGATCGGGGGGCTGTCCCTCATCCCGCAGGATGCCCGCATCCCGCAACGCCGTCATCCAGGCAGCCCGCCAGATTTCGGCATCGGCGGCCAGCGTGATCAGGGCCGGGCCAGCCCCGGGATCGGCAAGGACGGCCTGACGCAGCGCCTCGGCCTCGGCGGTCTGGAAGGCCACGAACTCCGCCCGCGTCATCGGCGTGGCGGCAGCGACCACATGGAACTGGAACGGCGCATAGAGCCGCACGGCATCGTCGATGACCTGCACCCTCGGATCGCGGAAGATCAGATCGAAGACCGGGGCCACCGATGCCAGCGCCGCCGGCCCGCCATCCAGCGCGCCGTCGATCCGCAACTCGGGAAAGCTGTTGTAGAGATATTCGCGCACCTGCTCGAAATCGCGGTCCACCAGCGCCTGAAGCACCGGATAGGTCTGCACGTTGAAGCTGAAGGCCGTGAAGCCGCCATTGGGCAGGTCATAGGCAAAGCCCGGCGCCAGAACATGCCCCGCCCTGTTCAGCCGTGCATCGGCCAGCGTCCAGGGAACATCCGCGCGCGCACCGCTGGCCGGTTCCCCGGTCAGATTGGTGGTGAATTGCAGGAAGGGCAGGTCATAGACCCCCTCCGCCCGCCCCAGTTCCGGTGCCCCGAAGGTGAAATGCACATAAGGTGTATCGACGTTGGAGAAGTTCCGCAGCGTCAGCGCATAATTGCCGGTGCCCCCCACCGGCACGATGCGCGGCCCGCCCAGCAACAGACCGACCGCATTCTCGACCGCGCGTTCGACAAGGAAGCGGTAGGGCACAATCGCCCGGGCGCCATCCGGGTTTATCACCTCGACATCATAGAGCCCCGGATCCGCGCCCTCCAGGTCGAACACCGCCACAATGCGCGATCCGTCCACCACCTCTGTCCTTGCGGGCAACAGCGCGGCGACACCGGGGCGGGTCAGGCGCAGCACCGCATCCGGATGGAAGGACGAGCCTTCGATCACCGTCGTCACATAGCGCCCGTCGCCCACTCGGTCTTGCCGGACATTGGTGATCTGGAAGGGGAGAACCTCGGCCAGCAGCAGAGCCTCCACCGGCGCCTGCCCCAGATTGCGCGCCAGAACGTAATAGAACCCGGCTTCGGTGCTGCCCACGGTGGCGCTCTGGTTGGCCCCCAGCGGGTTGTCATAGATCGCATCGAACTGCGTGGCTGTCGGCACAGCCCCGCGCCGCACGAACAGCTCCAGTTGCGCGCCGGGCACCGCGCCCGTCAGCCCTGTGCGCAGGGTCTTGCCCGGAGCGGTTTCCACCCGGAACAGCACCTCCTGCCCCGGCGCGAGCGTCAGGGGGCGGGCAACACCGATCTGAAGGTCCGGGGTGACGACATAGACCGTGTTGGCGGTGACGGCGGTGTTGTTGGCGGTCTGGCCATCCTCGAACACCTGATCGCGGATATCGGCGCGCACGATGAAGCGATAGCTGCCCTCCGCCGCCACAGGCATCCGGGTCGTCAGGCTGGCGACATAGCTTTCCCCGGGGGCCAGCGGGCCGGAGCGCGTGACCTGCCCGACCAGCCGGTCCCCCAGATCCCACGTTGCATCCGATGACAGGAACACCGAATCCGCCCAGGTTCCCGTTGCCGGGGCATCGCCGGTGTTTGTCACCCGCCAGGTCACCGTGATCTCCTGCCCGACGGTCAGATCGCCGCTGACAGCCACGTCAGAGGTAACCAGATCGGCAGGCGGCACCGGCGCAAAGCGCACCGGCGCGGCCGAGGCGCGGGTGTTGTTGGTCTCCCCCGCGCCTTCGAACACCCCGCCGACAGGGGCCGTCAGCGTGGCGCGGTCGGTGACGACAAAGACGAAATATTCATCCGTCAACACCTGCCGCAGGGTGAACTCCCGCGCGATGGCATAGCTTTCCCCCGCGCCGAGCCCGCCGCGATGCTCTACCGCGCCCAGGAAAATATCCTTGGTGATGTCCAGCGACTGATCGCGCGACAGATAGATCAGGTCGGTCCAGACGCCCTGTCCCGCAGGCGTTGCCGCGCCGGTATTGGTCACCTCGTAGCTGATGGCCAGAGGCGCGCCGCGCAGCACCGATTGCGGCACATCGATCGCCGTCACCCGCAGATCGGGCAGCGCCGCCGCCGTTACCGTGCGGGTCAGAACCGCCAGATTGTTGCCTTCGCCCTGAAATTCGACAACCCGGTTCACCCCGGTTGCACGCACCCCGGCCAGCCCGGGGCCGACCGTGCTGCCGGGCAGGATGCTGCCCGCCCCGGTGCCGCTGTCGGTCTGGATCAGGATGCTGAACTGCCCTTCAAGGCCGGGCGGCAGGGTGATTTTTCCCACCACCTCATAGCTGGCCCCGGCGGCAAGCCCGCCTTGCCGCTTGAACGATGCCAGCAGATGATCGCTCGCATCCAGCGCCCCGTCGCGCGAGATGAACACGTTGTCCACCCAGTCGGGCGCCGTGGCATCCCGCGTGCCGATATTAGTAACGGTGAAACGGATCGGAACCGGCACGCCCGACACGATCTCTTCGGGCAGAACCACCTCCGAGATCACCAGATCGGGCTCCGAAAACACCGCATCGAACCCGGCGCTGCCGAGGTTGTTGCCGTTCGCCGCCCCCTCGAACACGCTGGATCGGTAGATCGCAAAGGCGGAAACCGCATTGCCGTCCACCAGTTCGCGTTCGGCCCGCGTGCCGTTCGGTTCCGCATCGGCAAAGACATGGATGAAATAGGGCCCGTCGATCCCGGCTGGCAGCGTGACCTCGGCAGAGGCGGTATAGCTTTCGCCCGTGCCCAGCGGCGCATCCAGCCGGATCGTCTGGATCGCCAGCCGGGTCGCGCGGCTCAGGTCCAGCACCGGATCGGGCGAGATCCAGACCGCATCGCGCCACAGTTCGGTGCCGTCCCAGACCGGGGCACCAAGGTTGGTGACTGTCCAGGAAACGCTTGTCTGTGCGCCCGAGCGCGTGCCATCGGGGGGCGGGGTGACCGAACTGACCACCAGATCGGCGGCAGAGGTCGTGACGCTGGCCGTCGTGCCGACAATATTGTCGGTCTCGTCCGATTCCGCGACCCCCGGAACCCCGCGCACCGCCCCGTCCACCACTACATGCACATGCGTGCCCCGGACCGAGGGTGGCAGGTCGATGGTCTCAATGCGCTGATAGCCCTCGTTCTCGGCCAGCGGCCCGGTGTTGTCGAAACCGCCGATCAGCCAGATCTGGGATCCCGGCGCGCCGAACACCGCATTGTCCGAGACATAGACAAGATCGCGCCAGCGCGCATCGGCATTGATCGGGCCGTTGCCCCGGTTTGTCACCGACCAGGACACCGTCAACGGCGCCTGCCCCGCCACCACAGGGCCGTCAACCGCCACGCTTTCGGCCACGAGGTTCGGCACCTGCGGCACGAAGCCGAGGACGTCGATCGCCCGCCCGCGATAGTTGTTGCTGTCGATCTCGTCCGGATCGTCGGGGTTTTCATTGCCCGCCAGCGTGTCCTCGATCACCAGATCGGTGGAATCCGTCCAGGCCGTCAGAAAGTAGCGCCCGCTTTCAAGGCTCTGCGGCAGGGTGACAAGCGTGGTGACGGTGTAGCTTTCGCCCGGGGCCAGCACGCCCGAATGCGGCAGCGTGCGCAGCAGGATCGCACTGTTGCCCCCGATGAAATCGACGCCGCCGCCCGGTTCGGCGGGGGGCAGCGGGCTGGGCCTGCGCGCATCGCGGGCCAGCCAGACCGTATCCGTCCAGTTGCCGACAAAGGTCGGGTTCAGCCCGGAATTGGTGACGGTGAACCGCACTTCCACCTGCGCGCCCGCCACTGCCTGCACCGGGGCGATCACCCGTTCCACCAGCAGGTCGGGCTTGGGCGCGGGCGTGATCTGGATCTGCGTGGCGGCGCTGTTGTCGCCGTCATTCGGGAACTCATCGACCTGCGACAGCGCATCGGTGGACACGATCACATAGGCCGGCCCGCCAAAGCGCAAGGGCACCACCATCGGCCCGGTCAGGCCCGAATACCGCTCCCCCGGGGCCAGCGCCGAGACGTTCTGGAAACTGCCGATCAGCAGATCGTCGGAGGACAGGAACGGATCGAGCGACAGATAGACCCGGTCAACCCAGTTGCCCGAGGCGGTGACCGTGCCCTGATTGATGATCTCGTATTCCGCAGAAACGGTGCCGCCCGCGCTGACCCCGTCGGTCGCAACCACCGACGCCACCTGAAGGTTCGGACGGGCCAGCGGCGTGATCGTCATCACCGCGTCGCTTGTCGCCGTGTTGTTGTCGCCCAGCGCGCCGTCCTCGAACAGGGTCGCGCGGTCATTGGTGATGACCAGCAGCCGGTAGGCCCCGACCAGCCGCGCGGGCAGGGTGATCCGCTCGGTCCGCTGATAGCCAAGCCCCGCCTGCACCGTCGCATCCGTGGTGAACCGGCCGAGGAACACCCGCGCGCCGCCGCCCACCGGGTCCAGCCAGACCGCATCCGTCCAGACCCCCGATGCAGGTGACAGGCCAAGGTTTTCCACCCGCCAGGCAATGTCGATGGCAGACCCTTCCAGCGCCGTGACCGGCAGGGCCGTATCCACCACCCGAAGGTCGGGCGAGGGGCTGCGGTTCACCGCAACCGGCAAAAAGGCAGAGGCGTTGTTGTCGGTGAAGATGAACTCGAACGGCCCGCCGGTGCGGACCTGGACATAGACCGTGCCCTCGATCCCGTCGGGCAGCCGGATCTGCGCCGTGCGCGTATAGCTTTCACCGACCGCCAGCACGCCGACGCGGGTGAAGGTCGTGTTGGCCAGGCGGCCTGTGCCGTCCGGATTGGCGTAAAGCAGCACCTGGTCGTTCCAGACCGTGCTGTCGGTCACGCCGATGCCCCGGTTTTCCACCGTCCAGGAAATGTCGATCAACTGGCCGCTGTCGCCTTCGGGGTCCACCGTGACCCCGGTCACCACAAGATCGGCATAGAGCTTGGGCATGATGTCGACGAAGCCGGGCACGGCGGCGATGTTGTTTGCGCGCTTGCCCGCCTCGAACACCGCGCCCTCCGCATCGGATTGCACATAGACGGTCAGGCGCTGCGAGAAGCGCGGCGGCAGCACGATGTCGAGCGAGGCGTCATAGCCTTCGCCCACCGCCAGCGCCCCGGTGCGGATCAGCCGGCCAAGCTCGAAATCATCCGCATTGCCGATGATCCCATCGCGTGACGCCATGACCCGGTCGACCCAGCCGGTTTCCGCGCCGGTTCCGGTGCCGTCATTGTCCACCCGCCATGTCACGGTGATGGTGGCCGGGTCGCGCGCAGTGAAGGCCGGGGCAGTGACATTGCTGACCACCAGATCGGCATGCGGGGCAAGGTTCACCATCAGCGGAATTGCGGTGCTGTTGTTGGTTTCCTGCGCCTCGATCACGTCCCCCCCGGCATCGGTGACCGCCAGAATGAAATACGACCCGGACAATTCGATGGGGATGGCCGCGCTGAACGTTTCGGAAAGCCGCGCGCCGGGATCCAGCGGGGCGTTCCGGTCGAACCGCGCCAGCACCAGATCGCCCGCGTCAAAGGTCTCGTTGGTTGACAGCACCACCAGATCGACACGGCCCGGCCCCGCCCGTCCCGCCCCGGCATTGTCGAAATCGACCCTGATGTCGATGGCATCGCCCGAAGTGACGACCCCCGGAGCGGTCAGGTTTGAGACCACCAGATCTGGCCGCGCCACGCCGATTTCGCCGCTGGCAATGATATTGTCCGCCTCCGCACCGCCTTCGAACACCCGGTTCGTCACATCGCTCTGGACAAACACGGTGTAGCTTCCGCCCGGAATGTCGGGAAACGGCACGGTCAGTTGCGCGGTATAGCTTTCGCCGGGGGCAAGGTCGAAGGGTCGCGCCACGGTTCCCAGAACCGTCGCGCCGGCAAGCGTGCCACCTGATGACAGGAACACCCGGTCCGACCATGGCGCACGGGCGGGGCCTGCCCCGGTGTTTTCCACCCGCCATTCGATGACCAGCGGCTGCCCCGGCGCGGCGGTGGCGGGCACGGTGATGCCGGTTGCCGTCAGGTTGGGGGCGGGTCCGATCGTGATGACCGTCGGTGACAGGGTCGCCCCGGTATTGTTGGCGGTGGCCGTGCCTTCAAACACCGCACCATCGGCATTGCTGCGCACCAGCACGAAATAGGGCCCGGTGATTCCGCCCGGAACGATGAAACTGCCCGTCGCGGTATAACTCTCGCCCGGGGCCAGCGCGGCGTCGCGCGTGACCGTGCCGAGACTGACATCCCCGGCCCCCAGCACCGCGTCGGTGGACAGGAACACCTCGTCCTGCCAGACACCGGTCGCGGCGAAATCGCCAGTGTTGCGCACGCGCCAGGTAATCTGCAACGGATCGGTGAACAGCGCCGATTGCGGCCCCAGCACGGCCTCGACCACCAGATCGGCGGCGGGGGCGGTCAGGGCGATTGCGGCAGTTGCGCGGTTGTCGGCGCGCGTGTCGGGTTCTGTCACCGCAAGCCCGGCATCGGTGATGACAGCCAGCGTGAAGGCCCCGTCCAGATTGTCCGGCAGCGTCACCTCCACGCTGCGCGTATAGGCGGCACCGGGGGCCAGCGCCCCGCTGCGCGGCACCTCGGCCAGCACGACATCATCGGCATTGCCGATCACCGCATCGCGCGACAGAACGATCCGGTCGACCCAAACGGAGGCATCGGTGGGGGCAACCCCGGCATTGGTGACGGTCCAGCCCAGGGTGACGGCTGTCCCGCCAAGGGCCGTGGCAGGCGCGGTGAAGCCACTGACCCGCAGGTCCGCAAGGCCCGTCTCGGCCGAGGCAAAGTCAACCGTGGCCGCGTTGTTGTTCACTCCGGTTGCCCCGCCGGGCAGCGCCTCGACCAGACCGGCGGACCCGACCGCATTGCGGTTCGCAGTCACCGTGGCGCGGATGTTTCCCGCCCCGGACAGGCCATCCGCCAGCCGCACCGTCATTCGCTGCTCAATGCTTTCCCCCGGCACGAGCGGACCCGAGACAGCCGGATCAAAGGCCAGCACGTCATTGAAGATGACGCTGTTCAGCCCCAGATTGCGCAGGTTCACCCGGTCGGTCCAGCCGTCGCGCGTGGTGGCATTGCCCTGGTTGACAGTCTCCCAGACAATCGTGACCTCGCCCCCGGCAGCAGGGGCGGATTCGAGGATCCGCAGATTGCGGACCACCAGATCCGGGGCCGAGACAAAGACCGCCGTGGTACTGTTGTTCGAGGCCGCATCGCCCGCGTCATTGCCCTCCACCACTACATCATCGGTGTCGGTGCTGACCGTGACCTGAAACGCGCCGGTTGCGGGCCGCCCGCCCGGCCAGGGCAGGGTGAAGCTGCGCGCGACTTCGGCTCCCGCCGCGATGGGGTCGCCCGCATAGGGCACCTCGACCAGCAGGATTTCGGTATTGGTCAGGCTGTTGCGGATACGAAGCTGCTCCCCCCAGGGCCCGGTCGCTGTTGCGGCACCGGCATTGCGCGTGACCCATGTCACGGTCACCGGGTCGCCCGGTCGCCAGTCAGCGGGCGGGGAAATCGCGACATCCGCCACCACGAGGTCAGGCAACCGGTCGCTGAGCGAGACGACCTGTGTGCTGACCGTGCCGCCTTCGATGCCTGCCACGGCACCGGGTTCGGGCACCGTGTTGAAGATGTCCGTCGCAAGGGAAAGGGACAGGTTCCCGGTGCCCGCAGCCCCTTGCGGCAATGTCAGCGTGATCTGGCTGTTGCGCCCCGCACCCGCCGCCAGCCCCGCTGCGGGCACGTCCACCACCGCGATCACCGCCCCCAGATCGAGGTTTCGAACGATGAGCCGTTCCGTGAAGGCCGCCGCCGCGACGATGCCGTCATTCTGGGTCCGCCATTGCACGGTCACCGGCGCTCCTGCCTGCACCGCAGCCCCGCCCTCGCCCGTCACCGACAGCATCGAGGGCACCAGATCGGCACCAGCAGGCGCGACGTTCAGATTTTGCGGCACAGCGCCCCGGTTGGCAAAGATGTTGTAGACAAAGCGGGATTCGGCAACCCGGCCCGCCGTGCCGCCCACGACCAGCAGATAATCCCCGGTTTCCGGCAACCGCAGCCCGTCGATGGCCGACCCGAAGCCAAGGCTGTCCAGCGCCTGACCCGAAGGGCTGAACAGCCGGCGATTGGCCGAGCCATCGGACTCAAGCACCTGAAGGAACAGCCTGTCCCCTGCCGTGCCGGGGATCACAAAGGCGCGCGTCGCATTGCCGGGGGTCAGGGTCACGTCAAGATAGCTGCCGGGCAGAACCCGGACCGCCCCGGCAAGGTCGATCAGCCGGAACCGGAAATCGCCGGTGAAATTGTCCTGCCCGAACAGGCCCCGCGCGCCGGATATGACCAGCCGGTACTCGCCCGCGGGCAGGTCGAGGATCTGCGTCGCGCCATTGTCGCTGGCCATGGAGCCACCGGCCACCGTTCCAGCCGGTCCATCGACCCGCCATTCGAGGCCGCTGTTGTTCGTCTGGCTGTCGAAATAGACCTGACCGCCGTTGGTTCTGGTGAAGCTGTGGACTGCAACATCACCGGGATGGCCGATCTGTCCCTCGATCGTGGCACCGGTCGCGATGGCCACAGCTTCCACTTCCGCCCGGCGCAGCGACAGCATCACCTCCCCCGCCGATGCCAGCGTGGCATTGGTGTTGAAAACGAAGCTGTGCGCGCCGCTCTGCCCGGCGACAAAGCTGCCGGGATCATTGCCCTGACTGCCCGAATGGATCACGCTGCCGGTCGGGGAAATCACCCCGATCTGCCCCACAAGCCCGCCCGTATCGGCGAACCAGCCGTGATACCGCACCCCTTCGACCAGATCGACGCGCACCTGCCCCGTGCGGGCCCCGGCGGCGACCGGGATGGGCAGCGAAACGGTCTGCCCGCTGCCCGGCGCAGGCAGAACCGGCGCATCGGCAAGGTCGAACAGGGTGAAACGGTAATCCCCTGTCACCCCGTTGCTGTTGCTGACCGTGAACACATAATCCCCCGGCCCGAGATGATGGACATTGCCCGGCACAGGGCGGGTCAGGGACAAAGCCGCCCCGCCGATCGTGCCCGCCGCATCCGACAGCGCCCATGAGATCTGGGATTGCGCCGTCTGGCTGTCCACCATCAGGACCGCAGGCGCAGTCAGCGTAAAGCGGTGACGCACGGTTTCCGAAGGTGCCGTCAATGCCCCCGCCACCGGCACCCCAGGCGTGACCGGCGCATCGCGGATCACCTGCTGGCGCAGCGCGAAGGACAGGGCGAACGGGGCCGCCCCCGCGTTCGCGCCCGCGACCAGCAGATGATAGCGCCCGTCCCTCGGCGCCTCCGCCACCTGAGTCGCGTTCAGGCCCGGACTGTCCTGCGATCCGAAGGGAACGATCCGGCCATCCGGCCCGATCAGTTGAAAGTTTCCGGCAGTGGATGCGCCGCCGGTGACCAGCACATCATTGATATAGAGCCTGTCCCCCGTTCCCGCGTCGAACCCCAGCACCCGCACCGCGTTTCCCGGGTCGATGGTCAGGCTGGTTGTCGCATCCAGCGCGATGTCGGCGGCCCCGGCCAGATCCACCAGCCGGAAGGCATAGCTGCCGGTGGTCGCACCGCTCGCCGACAGGGCGACACGGTAGGTGCCGGGCCCAAGCACGATCACCCCCGGACGCTCGAACCCGATCCCGTAATATCCGCCAAGCAGCGATGCCGCCAGCATCCGGTTCTCGGTCCGGGGGCCAAAGGCATCCTCGATCCGCCATTGCAGCGAGGTGCTGGCCGTCCGGCTGTCGAACAGGATCTCCGTGCGCTCGGTCAGGGTAAAGACATGCGCCGCCGTGCCCCCCGGATCGGTGATCGACCCTTCGACAAGATCGCCGACCGCCATCGCCACCCCGGCCGGAACGATGGGCGCGACCGGCCCGCTGTCGGTCAGAGTCACCGAGGTCTGGAACCCGCTGGCAACAGCATGGACTGCGTCGAGGATCAGCGTGTAATCCCCGGCGAAGCGCGCAATGAAGGGGTCAGAGGTGGTGAAGGCCCTTGACACCACCTCATTGCCAAGCGGGTCGATCACCCGCATCCGCAGGTTGCTTGCGGAAACGCCGGTTCCGGCAAGGGATCCCGGCGTCACGACAAACCTGTCACCGACCTCCGCCGCAAAGCGCAAGACCGTGCTGCCCTGCGCGGCAAGTGTGACCGGCGTCGCAACATCCCGCGCAATCACCGGGGCCGTGGCCAGATCGGTCAGGCGGAACCCATAGGCTCCAACCGCATCATTGGTGCCGGTCACCACAATCTCATAGCGGCCCGCCGACATATCAAGGACCGTCTCGCGCGCATTGGCCTGCGAATTGAAGGCCTGACCCGCCAGCACCATGCCGCTGTCAACCTCGCGCAACTGCCAGGTCAGATCGCCGCGGCTGGTCAGGGAATCGAAATGATACCGCCCCGCCACCGTGGTCTCGAACCCATGGCGCCAGATGTCGCCGGGCCGTTCTATCTGCCCGGCGACATTTGTGCCGGGGGTCAGGGCCTGCGTCCCGACGCGGCGCTCCCAGATGCCGAGGGTAAAGCTGCCCGGATCGGTCGCCGAGGCGGATTGTGCCCCCTCGAACACCAGAAAATAGATGCCATCCGCCGCGATCCGCACAAGTTGAACATCGCCACCGGCGCTGCGGGTCACTTCCTGCCCGGACGGATCATAGAGCCGCAGCGTATGCGCGCCGCCGACGCGGGCAACAACATCGAGGTAGAGCGCCGTCCCCGCCGAAAGTGCGATCCGGCGCACCTCGTTTCCGCGCGCAGGGTCGAGCCCGATGACATGTTCGCCATTGACGGCCAGAAGCGGGGCGGCATCGACCCTGGTCAGACGGAATGGCAGTTGAGCCGCATTGAAGCCGCTCAGCACCAGTTCCAGCCGGTAGTCACCCGCCGCCAGCACAAGGAAATTCTGCGAATTGTCGCCCGTCACCGACCCCGAGGCCAGCACACGCCCGGCCGCGTCCAGCACCCGGAACGTCCCGTTCGGCGTGCTGATGAAGGTTTCGAAATGCAGCTTGCCGGGCGCGTCAAGCGAAAAGCCGTAGCTGGCGCGACTGTAGGGCCGGTCAAGCGCCGCCGTCGTCACCGCGCCCAGAACCAGATCGGCCCGGATGACATTCGCAACCCGGGGGATCAGCGTATAATCCACACCGTCCGACCCGTGCGCCACATCGACCATCAGGAAATAGGTGCTGTCGCCCACCGCCGTCACAGGGCCGAAATTCACGTTCAGGATCTGCCGTGTCAGGACTTCGCCGGTTTCGGACAACAACGAGAAATACCCCGTTCCACCGCCGCGCCGCAGGGTCTCCACGCTCAGCGTCTCGCCGTCGGCCAGGTCGATCCGCCGCACATCCACCGCGCCGGGGAGGGTGATGCTCGCCGCGAAACTCTCGTTCACCGGAATCGCCGCCGCCGTGGCGGTGTCCACGATCCTGAACCCATAGGCCCCGGCATCGGTGCCGGTCCCGCTGATGGTCGCGCTGTATCTGCCCGGCCCCAGAACCATCGTGTCGGAATAGACGGATCCCGCCGACAGCGCGCGGGCCTCCACCAGCCTGCCGTCGGGGCCGTCGATGCTGTAGCGCAGCGGCGAGGCGATCAGGCTGTCAAAGATCACCAGCGTTTCCGCCGCGATCTCGAAATCATAGGTGTCGCGCCCGCCCGGGGCGAGCGTGCCAAACTGCGCCGCCCCTATCGCAATCGGCGCTGTCAGGTCGGTGACCCTGTCCAGCGAGAAACCGAAGCTCCGCTCCCCCCCGGCGTTCAACCCGCCGCGCAGCAACAGGTGATAGGTTCCGCCCCGCGGCAACGGGGTGCGGCCGATCCCGTTGTTGCCGCTCGCCACAACCTGTCCGGCTTCGTTGCGGATTTCCCAGACCGGCCCGCTTCCCGACCCGGCCGGAACCGGTGCCACGCGGATCACGTCACCCGTCGCCGCCTCGAACCGATAGGCGGCGCTGCCTGCGGCCGAGGCCAGCGTGGCCGTCGGCGCGGCGCCATAAGACAGCAGCGGCGAGGCCCCCAGATCGTTGACGGACAGCGAATAGTTCAGCGGTGCGGCACTGCTGATGCGAAACAGATGGTCCCCGGCGGGAACATGGAACACGGTATCGCTGAAACGGAGTTGATAGCTGAACAGCGTCGTTCCGTGCTTGTCGATCAGGGCAACGGTCAGGGGGGAGGCCGGAAATTCATCGGCAGGGCCGCGAAGCGCATCCAGCAGGAACAACCCCCCCGTCGCCGAGGACAACCGATAATCTGCGGTCCCGCCCGCAACCTCGATCCGCCCGTCGATCCGGGTGTCGAGCGGCAGGACCGGCTCGGTTCCTGTGAGCGGATTGTTGACCGCCTCGACGGCGCGGGTCAGGGCGAAGCGATAGCTGACCGGGGTTTCCTCGGGCACTGTGCCCTCGACGGTCACGACATAGCGCCCCGAAACCGACAGACGCAGGCTTTGTGCGGTGCTTCCGGCGCTGAAGATGGTGTCCAGAACCTCCTGCCCGGTCGGCCCGGTGATCCGCATTTGCAGGTTGAAGGGCGTCGTGCCGGTCAGGCTCTGGAAGTCGGCGGTGATCCGCTCCCCCGCCTGCGCGACCAGTTCGTAACTCTGCGTTTCCCGCCCTGTCGGAAGCGTTCCCTCGACCGGGACCGCAGGTGTGACGGCAATCGCATCGGCAAGATCGCGCAGGGCAAAGCGATAATCCCCGGTCTGCGAACCAATGCCGCTGACCGAAAAGCGGTAGGTTCCCGACCCAAGCGCAATGGCGGCGGGCACCGTGGCGAACCGCCCGTCGGTCGTGCTGATCCGCGCTCCGGCCAGCGTCTCGCCGGTTTCGGACATGAGGCGCCATTCGAAATTGCCCCGGGAAATGGCATCGACATGGATCTGCGTCGCCTCGTCCAGAACGAAGACATAGGCGTCTTCCTCGCCCGGAAGATCGATCGTGCCCGCAACCGGAAGCAGATCCGCCGACAGCAGCAGCCTCGGTTCAAGCGCCTCTATGAAAACTCTGTCCACATTGTCATCGGCAGGCCGGGCCTTGCTGCATGTCCGATCGGAGGGCGCATCCTTGGGCATGGCATCCACAATGTTGGGACCAGGGTCGGTATCTTGAACGCGACAGAAGAAGGCTTGTGTCAAACGGCGTGGCTGGGATTGAACCGCAGAATCCAGCGACTTTCATTTGAAAGTATGTTTGCCAAGCGTCCACAGAAAGTCAATCAACCAGTGACGCTAGGGCAATTTAATTTAGGCGAGATATAGCAACAGCTTGGCCAACCCAGTTCCACGCGGATCCGGGTATTTCAACCTTGAATTGCGCGGCGGGATTTTCGATCAATCGAATCTGACGCGACAGCGAAGCCCGGCCGGGAGCGTCAGATTCGGATTCGGCAGATCCATGACGATGCCGAAGGTTCCGGTCGCCGCATCGAACACATGATCGATGACCGCTATGGTGGCCTTGTAGTCCGCATCGAACGGGGCTTCCGGAACGATGGTCACCTCCTGTCCGACCTGCAAACGAGGGTGAAAGGCGATGGGGACGAAAACCTCGGCGCGCAGCCGGTCGATGCGGGCAACCGTCAGAAGCGGCGCACCTGTCGCCCGAAACTCCCCCACCGCCACGTCCCTTTTGGTGACAACGCCGGTGATCGGGCTGCGGATGGTCTTGCGTTCCATCCGCGTCGAGGCGGCCTCGGCGTCGATCCCGGCAATCCGCCGCGCCAGCACCGCCTCGGCCAGATCGGCGCGCGCGGTTTCCACGCTCATTCTGGCCTCCTCGCTCAGCCGTTCCGCAGCGGCGGAGCGTTCGACCAGGCGCGCGGTGCGTTCCGCCTCGGCCTGTAGAAAGCCAAGCCGCGCCTGACGCCCTTCGATGAGCGCGAAACTGGCCGATCGTGCGCGGGCGGCTTCCAGTTCGACCATTTCCAGCGACACATCCAGCCGGACGACGACCTGCTGTGTTTCGACGTGATCGCCCCTGTCGACGGCCAACTGCTCCACCACCCCATCGACAGGCATCGCCAGTTCAACAACCTCATGCGGAAGAATGAGGCAGATTGTCGACTCGGGCACCCCGGACTGCGCCCCTGCCGGACCGGCACAGGCGACCAGCGCCACCAGAGCCCCGATTTTCGCGCCGTGCGTCACGCCATCCATTGCCAGTCGCCCCTGGTCGTTTTAATGACGTTGTCTGGATTGCCCCGCGAACGCAAGCGTTGCGCGCGTCTCAAACCCTGCGCGGCAGATGCGGCATCAGCGCAGGATCCGCTCCCGAAGCAGCATTTCAAACCATTCCGCAAAGAGTTCGACAAGTCTCGGCACGGGCTGAACTCTGCGGAGCGCCAGATTGACAGGCATGGCCGCAGGGCGGAAATCGCGCATCACCTCAACCAGCGTTCCCTTGGCCAGATGATCGGCAACATCATAGGCCGGTATCTGGATCATCCCGAGACCGGCAAGGGCACAGGCGATATAGCCTTCGGCGGTATCGGCATTGACCGCCCATGGGACCGGTCGGGTCCGCACATTCTCGCCCTCGACCCACTCCCATTCGCTGACCCGCCCCGAGACGGGCGATCCATAGCCCACCTGCCGGTGTTCCGACAGGTCTGCGGGGCTTGCCGGAATGCCGAAGGACGCAAGATAGGCTGGACTCGCCACATTGATCTGTTCGATCCTGCCGATCCGTTTGCTGATCAGCCCATCGGCGGGAAGGCCCCCCACGCGCAGCACCAGATCCACCTGTTCGCCAGGCAGATCCACGCAGCGATCCGACATGCCAAGGTCGATCTGGATGCCGGGCCAGGTGCGCAGGAAATCCGGCAGGGCCGGGGCCAGCACCAGCCGCCCGATCCGGCTTGGAACACTGACGCCGACCCGCCCGGAGATGCGGCCGTCAAGCGGTTTGAACATACTTTCCATTTCGGCCTGATCCGCAAGAAGGGCGCGACAACGGACAAGAAAATCCTCGCCCGCGCGCGTCAGCCCAACCCTGCGCGTCGTCCGGTGCAGCAGCCGCACGCCAAGCCGTCCTTCCAGCGTCGCCACCACGGTCGACACGGTGGACCGGGGCAGGCGCAGCACTTCGGCGGCCCGCGTGAAGCTGCCGCTTTCGATCACCTGGCTGAAAATCCGGTAATGTTCGATCCAACCCATTGTTCGCCCTCTTCGACGAATGCCGTCAGGATTAGTTACTTTGTCTGTCCGAGTTCCGCCACTAGGTCATGTTGACAAATGGCGTAGCCAGAGGCGGATCGACGTTATGTCAATGAAGCCCAGGAAGCTCTCGGCGGTCTTGTGGTAGCGGGTGGCGACGCGGCGGGCATTCTTCAGTTTGT
>JBKBNP010000011.1:0-81204 GCA_046295215.1 Pseudorhodobacter sp.
AAGGCCGTGGCGGCCAGCGGCGAGATCAGGAAGATCGAGGCCTCGCGCCCGCCCGCCTGCGGAAAAAGCTGGCTGACAAGGCTGAAACAGAGGACCAGCGCCAGACCGGTGCCGAAGGCCGCGCGGATCATTTCACCGACGGGCGGGTTGGCCACGACGGGCCCGAGCGGGCGCCAGAACCGCGGATCGCGCCAGGTCATCGCACCGACGCGATGCGCAACAGCGCGCGTTCCACCAGCGCCATGCCCGGCGCGCGGGATGAGGAGCGCAGCGTTAGGTCCGTCTCGACCAGCAGTTGCAGCGCGCGTTCCGCCTGCGCCCGGCCCAGCCCCTGCGCCTGCCGCATCATCGCCTCGCGCCGGGGGCCAAAGACCGGCGGGCGCATGCGTTCAAGCCCCGCCTTTGCCCCGCCGGGATCAGAGGCAGCCAGATGCAGGGATCGGAAATGCCGCAGCGCCATGATGCAGATGGTGACCGGCGTCACGCCCTGACCTTCAAGCCGCCGCATCAGCGTGCCGATGGCCCCGCGTCGTTTTTCGGCGGCCGCATGGATCACCTCGTCCACATCGGCCTCCAGCGTGCCCGGCGCGCAGGCGGCGACATCGGCGGGCGTCAGCGCACCCGTATCCCCCCATTTGTAGAGGGCGATCTTTTCCAGCGTCTGGCGGAAATCGCCGGGGTCGAGCGCGCGGGCAAGGGCGGCAAGATCGGTCATCGCCTCGGGCGCGATCCGGGTGAGGCCCGCGCGGGCCAGTTCGGCCTCGATCTCCTCGGGCGTCGGCGGATCGTCGTAGAAGCCGATTGAGACGCAATCGCCGCGATCCTCGAACAGCTTTTTCAGCGCGGACTTGCCCTTGAGGTCTCCCGCCGTGACCACCAGAACCGCGTCTCCGGGCCGCCAGTCCGACAGCGCCGCAGCGACCATGGGCGCCATGCCATCGGTCGCATCTTCGAGGAAAGCCACGCGGGGGCCGGGAAAGAAGCTTTGCGCGCGCATCGCATCCGACAGGGCGGCGGCATCGCGGCGGGCATCGGCGGCGTTGATCCGGGCGAGCCGCATTTCCCCCTCGCCCTCGGGCCCGATCAGGGCAAGGATCGCCTCCTGCCGCTTCATCGCCACCCGCATCGCATCGGCCCCGAAGATCAGAAGCCCAGCCTTGGCCGCATCGGGTTTTGCCAGATAGCGCGCGGCTTGTGGGCCTGAGAGCCTCATGCCCCCGACCACTGGCCGGAGGTTGCCAGAAGCTGCGTCACGATCTGGTCGGCCAATATCCGCATCAGGCGGCGCTGCGCATCGCCTTCGGCCGCGAGCCCCGCCACGGTGGAGCCGGTCGCGGAATAGGAGGTGAAGCTTTCCGCCCGCCCGCCCGTCAGCCGCGTGCCACTGGCAAGGTCGCGCAACCCCCAATCCGCCGTGCCGTTGAGGTTGTAGCGGGTGATCGCATTGGCCGTGGTGATGGCAACACCGGTCGATTTCAGCCCGATGTCATAGCTGAGTCCGTAGCGCGCGGCCTGTGCGGGGCCGAGCCGTTCTTCCAGCCGCTTGACCAGTTCGAAGGCGAATCCATCGCGTGGCTCATCCGCCAGAATTGCGTTTTGCAGTTTCAGCCCCGGCCCGCCGGGGCCGTAAGCGGGCGAAAATCCGCAGCCCGCCAGCGCGGCGGCGGGCAGCAGCATCAGAAAATCCCTGCGGTCAGATGACGACATTGACGATACGCCCCGGCACCACGATCAGCTTCTTGACCGGCGCACCGGCCATGAACTTGACCACAGCTTCATCCGCCAGCGCGATCTTTTCAACCTCCGTGGCGGGCATATCGACGGGAACAGTGATTTCCGCGCGCCGCTTGCCGTTGATCTGCACCGGCAGGGTGACGGTGTCGGCGACCAGCAGGGCAGGGTCGGCCTTGGGCCAGCTTGCCTGACTGACAAGATCCGCGCCGCCGAGCATGGCCCAGATGTCCTCGGCCAGATGCGGGACCATGGGTTGCATCAGTTGCGCCATCACGCGCATGGCGTCCTTTTTCGCGGCCCCCCCGGCGGTGGATTTCGACAGGGTATTGGTGAAGGCGTAGAGCGCCGCGACCGATTTGTTGAAGGCAAAACCCTCGATCCCCGCCGTCACATCGGCAATCGCGCGGGCCGTTGCGCGGGCGAGGTCTTGGTCGGCGTCATTGGCGGGTGTTTCATCGCGGGAAATGTCATCGGCAATCCGCCAGACGCGGGCGAGGTGTTTCGCCGTGGCTTCGGCCCCCGAAGAGGTCCATTCCACATCGCGCTCGGGCGGGCTGTCGGACATGACGAACCAGCGCGCAGTGTCGGCGCCATAGGCCGCGATGATGTTCATCGGGTCGACGACGTTTTTCTTGGATTTGGACATCTTGGCGGAGGGGATGACCTGAACCCTTTCGCCCGTCGCGCGGACGGTCCCCGCCTCGGCATCCACATCCTCGGGCAGATGATAGACCGGGCGGCCCTTGTCGTCGCGCGTCTGGTAGATCTCGTGCGTCACCATCCCCTGCGTGAACAGCGCATTGAAGGGCTCGATGGCTTTGGCAGGCAGATGCCCGGTCTTGTGCATCGCGCGGGCAAAGAAGCGGGAATAAAGCAGGTGCAGAATCGCATGCTCGATCCCGCCGATATACTGGTCCACATTCATCCAGTAGTCGGCTTCGGCCAGATCGGTGGGGCTGGCCGCATGGGGCGAGGTAAAACGCGCGAAATACCAGGACGAATCGACAAACGTGTCCATCGTGTCGGTTTCTCGCCGCGCCGGGCGGCCGCAGGCCGGGCAGGCGCAGTTGCGCCATGTCGGGTGACGGTCGAGCGGATTGCCCGGCACGTCGAAGGTGACATCATCGGGCAGGCGGACGGGCAGGTTTTCCTTCTTCTCGGGCACCACGCCGCAGGTCTCGCAATGCACCACCGGAATCGGGCAGCCCCAATAGCGCTGGCGGCTGATCCCCCAGTCGCGCAGCCGGTAATTGGTGACGCCGTGCCCCACGCCTTGCGCCTCGCAGAAGGCGATGGCCGCATCCACGGCCTGCGCGCCGGTCTGCACCTCCTCGCCTGCAAAGCCCCGGACATAACGCACGGGCAGATCTTTCGGCGGAACATAGGCCTCTGCCAAGGCCTCCGGTTCCTCGCCCCCTTCGGCGACAAAGACCGATGGCACCGCCAGCCCGTATTTCGTGGCGAAATCGAAATCCCGCTGGTCATGCGCGGGCACGCCGAAAATGGCCCCCGTGCCGTAATCCATCAGGATGAAATTCGCGATATAGACGGGAAGTTCCCATTCTGTATCAAAGGGATGGCGCACGCGGATGCCGGTGTCCAAGCCCCGTTTCTCGGCGGTTTCCAGCGCCTCGGCAGAGGTGCCGATGCGGCGACATTCGGCGACGAAGGCCGCCACCTCCGGGTCGTGGCGTTCCAGATGTTTCGCCAGCGGGTGATCGGGCGAAATGGCGGCAAAGGACGCCCCCAGCAGCGTGTCGGGCCGGGTCGTATAGACCTCCAGCCGGTCGAATCCCTCGGGCGCGTCCACGGTGGAAAAGGCGAATTGCAAGCCCCGCGACTGCCCGATCCAGTTGGCCTGCATCAGCCGCACCTTCTCGGGCCAATCCTTCAACCCCTCCAGCGCCGACAGCAATTCGCCCGAATAGTCGGAAATGCGGAAAAACCACTGCGTCAACTCGCGCCGCTCCACCGCTGCCCCCGACCGCCAGCCCTTGCCGTCGATCACCTGCTCATTGGCAAGCACGGTCATATCGACCGGATCCCAGTTCACCACCGCGTTCTTTCGGTAGACCAGCCCCGCCTCCAGCATGTCCAGAAACATCGCCTGCTGCTGGCCGTAATATTCCGGGTCGCAGGTGGCGAATTCGCGGGACCAGTCGATAGACAGGCCCAAAGGCTTCATCTGCGCGCGCATGTCCGCGATATTGCCATAGGTCCAGTCTTTCGGATGGCCGCCGCGTTCCATCGCGGCGTTTTCGGCGGGCATCCCGAAGGCATCCCAGCCCATCGGATGCAGCACCGAATAGCCCTGTGCCGCCTTGGTGCGCGCCACCACATCGCCCATGGTGTAATTGCGCACATGGCCCATATGGATGCGCCCCGACGGATAGGGGAACATCTCCAGCACATAATATTTGGGCTTCGACGCATCCCGGCGCGCGGTGAACACGCCCGCATCCTCCCAGGCCTTCTGCCAGCGGGGTTCGGTGGTGGCGGGGTCATAGCGCGACATGGGGCAGGGCCTTTTACCGGGGATTTCCGGCGCGCAGTTAACCCGCAAGCCCTGCCAAGGTCCAGACCCGGGAACCGGCCCTTACAGGCGGCTGTCGCGCACCCGGAGCTGCCGCGCCCGCGTCAGGATCGCATCTTCGACCGCGCGCGCCGTTTCGCGGCTGACCGGGCCGCCGCCGCGTGTCTGAAGCGCCAGCTTCAGGCTGCGCGCATCCAGTGCGGGATCCTGGATATAGGCTGTCGCGCGATAGGCGCGCCCGCCGCCCGGCGGCGTGCCATAGCCTGTCACGATTACGCCCGTGAACGGATCGACCGATTCAATCGGCAGGAAGTTCAGCACTTCCAGCGTGGCGTTCCAGATGTATTTGTTGACCTCGACCGTGGTGTTGGGGTCCGACGCATTGGTGAACAGCGTCCAGATCGTGCTGTTGCCGCGCCGCTCGCGTTCAAGCTCTGCCGCCGCCGCCGTCTGCGCCTGAACCTGCGCATCGAGCGCTGCCTCCGTGGGCACAGCACCGCTGCGCCGGAACAGTCCGCTGTCACCGCTGCCTATCCCGCCACAGGCCGCGAGGCTGGTCAGAACTCCGGCGGCAATCCCGGCACGCAGCAGTCTGATGCGCAAAAGGCGGTGCAAGCTCATACGGTCCCCCGTTTCTTATCCGGTTTTGTCTAGCTTAGCGCGACTTGCCGAACAAGGGCTTTCGCCCGTCCGGTCGCCGGATGCGCCCTGTCCTCTTCGCCCGCGCGTTTCTCCTGCCCTCTCCTGTGCCCTCTCCTGCGTCCCGCGCGAGAGCCGCCCGCCGGGTCAGCCATCCCCGATAACCAGCTAACCAGCACAGAATCGCACCCCGACCCAGCCTTGCAATCGGCAGCGGGCGCGGTTGTGCAAATCGTCCGGATCCGCCGTCCATGCGAGTCGTCCTGCCCCTCCCGGCACCGTGGCAGGAAGCGCCAGCCCGGTGGATTCCGGTCGTCCAAGCACCTGAAACCCCCCGCAATAGATGCCTCGCCCTTGTTGAAACGGCGCGAAACGGGGGGCTGCCCACCGGACTGTGGCATAGCTGCACCATCATTCACGTCTTTCGGTTTCGGGCGGCGGCTGTCGTTGCATTCCGGGGCGTCAGGGTGGAAACACAGTCCATACCCAATTCGGATTTCCCTGAGTTGGGCAGCACCTTTGAACAAACGAGGGAAACCATGAAAAAGCTTCTGATTGCGACGACTGCGCTCGTGGCAACCGCTGGCGTCGCCGCTGCCGACGTCAAACTGTCCGGCTACGGCCGCTTCGGTCTGGACTACCACGGTGATCGCGGCACTGTTGGCGTAGGCGGTCCCGCTGGCGCCAAGACCCAGGTCAACATGCGTATGCGTGTCAATATCGACGGTTCGGTCACCACCGATTCCGGCGTGACCTTCGGTGGCCGGATCCGCATGCAGTCCTCCACCAACTCCAACGACGCGACGCTGAACGCGGCGATGCTCTACGGTTCCTATGCCGGTCTGCGCATGGAAGTCGGCAACTCGAACAACGCGTTCGATAGCGCCGCTCTGATGTACAACTCGGAAATGGGCTACTTGGACCGTTCCTTCGGTGACCCGATCGATGTTGGTCTGTCCTATGCCTCGACCCCGGGTTCGGCCAACAAGATGGGCATCTTCGCTCGCTACTCCTTCGGCGACGGCAGTGTCCGCATGTCCTACGTGAACCCGGACCAGCGTGTTGCCTCGCATCCCGCCGGCACCAAGAACGAAGTCTCGATCTCGGCTGACTACAAGTTCGGTCAGTTCACCGTTTCGGGTGCTTACGGTTCCAACCTGAACGGCACCAGCGGCCACAAGGGCTACTTCATCGGTGCGGAATATGCGGTCAACTCCGACGTCAACGTCGGCCTGCTGCACTTCCGTGACAAGCCGGCGAACGTGGCTCAGACCCGCACCACCCTCTACGGGAACTTCTCCCAGGGTGCGATGACCTACCGTGGTTACATCGCTCGGGACAACTTGGCTGCCAACGCGACCAAGACCGCTTTCGGTCTGGGCCTCGACTACGATCTGGGCGGTGCCCGTCTCTCGGCCGACGTTCACCGCAACTACGCCAAGAAAACCCGCGCTGGTGTTGGCGTCCGCTTCGACTTCTGATCTCACGATCTGACGTCACTCTACGGGAAGGCGGGCCATTGGCCCGCCTTTCTGCTTTCAGAGCTGTGACTTGCCCCCTGACAGAGGATCAGGCACCTTGCAGCGATGATGCGTGCGGGTTTCATTTTCCTGTCAGCCCTTTTGGCCTTTGCGGTCAGCCCGGCCCCTGCGCAGATCACCCTGTCTGGTCAGGCGGCGATGGGGCTGGACCTTGGCCCCGCTGGCCGCGTCACGCCGCAAACCCGCTCCCGTCTCGATCTGCGCGGCGTTGCCGTCACGGATGGTGGCGTGCAACTTGGCGCGCAGATCCGGTTGCAGGGCGAAAACGGAGGTGCGGGCTGCGAACGCAGGGGAAGCTTCGCGTCTTCACAGGGGGCGCACCGGGGGTGCAGGGCAGGTGCCCCCATGCTTTTCATGGAAATCGGCGGAAACTGACCCGGCCACCTTTCCATCCGCCCCCGCTCCCCCTAACTTCGCCGCAACCGCAAAAGGGCCGCTCCATGTCTCTCGATCTGATTCGATCCCGCATCCGGACGGCTTGCACGGAAGCGGGCCGGGACCCGGCCTCCGTCACCCTGATCGCTGTTTCCAAGGTGCAACCCCTTGACAGGATCAAGGCGGCGCTGGAGGCAGGCCAGCGCATTTTCGGCGAAAACTACGTGCAGGAGGCCGCCGGGAAATGGTCCGACCTGCGCGCACGCTTCGCGGGCGTGGAACTGCACATGATCGGCCCCTTGCAGACCAACAAGGCAAAGACGGCGGTAGAGATGTTTGACGCCATTCACAGCCTCGACCGGCCCAGTCTTTTGGAAAAGCTGGCAAATCTGGCGCAGTCGCGCGGCACCTCGCCAGAGGTTTTCATCCAGATCAACACCGGATCGGAGCCGCAGAAGGCAGGCATCGACCCCGCCGGGGCCGATGCTTTCATTGCGGCGACCCGCGCCCGCGACTTGCCGTTGAGGGGCCTGATGTGCATTCCGCCCGAGGGGGGCGACAGCACGCCGCACTTCGTGCAACTGGCCGAAATTGCAGCACGAAACGGGCTTTCGGGCCTCTCGATGGGGATGAGCGGCGATTTCGGCGCGGCCATTGCCGCAGGGGCGACCCATATCCGTGTCGGCTCCGCCATCTTTGGCGCGCGCAACTATTCCGCCTGACCCATGCGCTTGATTTTCCTGATGCTCCTGCTGCTCTCCGGTCCCGCAATGGCCGAGACCTGGATTGTGACACTGGGCGACCGCCAGATCGGAACCGTGTCGCTGGAGCGGGGGGCGAACGGCGCGCTGACGCTGACCTCGCTTCTGGACGCAACGCCGCTGGGACTGGCGGATGGCAGTTTCACCGGGCGCTCCTTTCCCGCGATCACCCCCGAAGGCCGCCCCGTCACGCAATATCTGGGCGAATCCTCGTCCCCCGGCAAGGCACGCAACATCTCGGTCCTGACAGACGGGGGGCTGCCGGTCCAGACCCGGGTGGAGCCACCCTCCGATGCCACCGCCCTTTCGGATCCCGAGGCGGTACCCGGCCAGGTCCTCAACCCGCTGGAAGCATTCGCACGCATCGCGGGATTGCGCGATTGCCCCGAGGCGCTGCGCTATTACGATGGCAGGAGAATCATAGAAATATTATTTAAAAACAAAGAAATGACTGGAGATAGCCTGCATTGCGCAATGGATTACCGGGTTGTCGGCGGGCCGGGGCATCTGTCCCCCTTCCGCTTCCGGTCGGTTGCAATGGCGCTTGATTTCAGCGGGGCGGGGCCTTTCACGCTGCACCGGATTGCGCTTTCCGCAGGTGGCTTCACCGTTACCCTGCACCGTTAGGGCCGGACCACGAACCGGGTCCGGTGACGGAGCCGGTTTGCGATCCAGATCAGATCATCCCGCGCGAAGGCCACGCAACCAGCGGTCGGATGGCGGGGTTTGCGCCATGTATGGATGAAAATTGCCGAACCGCGCCCCGGCACGGCCTGCGGCCAGTTCCAGTCGGTCAACAGGATCAGATCATAGAGCGGGTCGGGCCGTGACAGCCGCTCATGGCCAAAGCCATGCGGTCTGCGCACCATCAGGTTGTAATCCGCATCGCGGATGTCATCGGACCACAGATCCCCCGGCCCGATGGGCAAGGCCCAGTCGGGCAGCGCCGGGGCCGCAATCCTGTCCGGCCTGTAGAGCATCCCCACGATGCGGTGGACGCCCGCAGGCGTTGCCCCATCGCCCTCGCGCTTTTTCCGCGCCGCGACGATGCCGCCCCGCCCGATGGCACAGGCAAAGGTCCGCCCGGCAAAGCGCGCGCCCCAACGGGTGACAACCAGATCGGGTCGGTTCACAGAAGATGCCCGGATTTCAGGGCCTTGGTTGCCAGATACCCGGCGTTCTGGTCGGTCTTGCCAACCTGCAATGGCACCCTTTCGGTGACGGCCACGCCCATGGCTTCCATCATCGCGATCTTGGCGGGGTTGTTGGTCAATAGCCGCACCGAGCCGAACCCCATTTCCCGCAGGATCGAGGCACCGATTCGGAAATCGCGTTCGTCATCCTCGAATCCCAGACGGTGATTGGCCTCCACCGTGTCGAAACCCTGATCCTGAAGCGAATAGGCGCGCAGCTTGTTGGCAAGGCCGATACCGCGCCCCTCCTGATTGAGGTAGAGCAGGACGCCCGCGCCCTCGGCCCCCATTTGCGCCAGAGAGACGCGCAGTTGCGGACCGCAATCGCATTTCAGGCTGCCCAGAACATCGCCGGTGAAACAGGCGGAATGGAGCCGTGCGAGAACCGGGCGGGCGCGGTCGGGTTGGCCAATTTCAATGGCGTAATGTTCCGCGCCACCATCCTCGGGGCGAAACACATGCACGCGACCGGCCTTTGAGGCCACCATCGGCAGGCGGGCCGCCGCCACCGGATGCAGCGGCGAGGATCGCAGCAATTCCGGCTCTATGTCGCCAAGGGCCAGCCGGGTGAGGTCGGGATCGGTCAGCGCATGGACCCGCACCAGCAGGACCGCGGGCAGAAGCTGCGCCGATTTGACCAGTGCAAGGCCAGCCCGGTGCATCCGCGCCGAACCGTCCCGAATGGGATGGAACGGGCCCTTCATCGGGTGTTTCAGATCCTGTGCGGGATCCGCCATCGCCAGAAGCCAGGCAAGGTCTGCGTCCTTCGGCAGGTCGAAGCGGGCGATGTCCTCGTCATAGGCGGGCGTTTTCAGCGTCGAGGCACGTCGCGCACTCAGCACCAGTTCCGGCCGCCCGAGCGCGCGCAACTGCGCCAGCCGCACGTCGGTCAGGGGTTCGACCGCCACGACCAGTGCCGCCGCCCCCGGTTCCGTCAGCACGACCGGAACGCCCATGCGCAGGTCGCCACGCGCACGTGTCAGCCGTTCGATGGTGGAAAGTGCGAGAACCATGTCCGCATCCTTTCCGCGCTTTTCATCCGGGTGCAAGTATGGGTTTTTGAGATCAAGCACGGGTTTTTGAAACAATGTGGTGGTTCGCGACACGAGCGCGTGAATTTCCTGCCACAAATCTTGCCGATGCGCACCTCTGGCCGCATGTCCGCTGCAAGAACTGAAGGAGGACAACATGGCTTCGCTGCGCAAGATACTTCTGGTGGATGATGACGACGACCTGCGGGAGGCGTTGAGCGAGCAACTCGTGATGACCGAAGATTTCGATGTCTTCGAGGCCGGAAGCGGGGCCGAGGGCATGGAAAAGGCGAAGGCCGGTCTTTACGACCTGGTGATCCTCGATGTGGGCCTGCCCGATACCGACGGGCGCGAGCTGTGCCGCCGGATGCGAAAGGCGGGCGTGAAATGCCCGATCCTGATGCTGACCGGGCATGACACGGATGCCGATACGATTCTGGGCCTCGATGCCGGGGCGAATGATTACATCACCAAGCCGTTCAAGTTTCCGGTGCTTCTGGCCCGCATCCGGGCGCAGTTGCGCCAGCACGAACAATCCGAAGATGCGATTTTCCAGCTTGGTCCCTACACGTTCAAACCGGCGCAGAAACTGCTGCTGGACGAGAAGGAGCGGAAGATCCGGTTGACGGAAAAGGAAACCAACATCCTGAAATTCCTCTATCGTGCGAGCCAGAGCGTCGTGGCGCGCGACGTGCTGCTGCATGAGGTCTGGGGCTACAATGCCGGGGTGACGACGCACACGCTGGAGACGCATATCTACCGGCTCCGGCAGAAGATCGAACCCGATCCCTCGAACGCGCGTCTGCTGGTCACGGAGTCGGGTGGCTACAGACTTGTTGCCTAAGAGCCATATTGGCGCCCAATTTGCAGGCTATGGGGAACGGAATGCAACTTTGTGGCGTATAGTTGAACAGTGATCCCCTTGTCGCGTCGGGGTTATGGCGCGGCATCCTCCCTGTTGGACCTGGCCGGGCCTTGTGCCCGGCCTCTTTTTTCCGGGCCGCATCGGTGGGCGGTGAAGGGCAAGGGGGGCCGTCTGCCCCCCTCGGCGCGGGACGCGCCTCACCCCCCGAGGATATTTCCGGACAGAAAAAATCGCGGCGGGCAGGTCAGACCACGACCTCTTGTGCCGTCTGCTCTCCGACTCCGAACACACGCTTGTAGCGGGCGATTTCATCGGTCGGGCCCATGGCCTTGTTCGGGTTGTCCGAAAGCTTGACCGTGGGGCGGCCGTTTGCGGCGACTGCCTTGCAGACAAGGCTGAACGGGGCGAGTCCGTCACCCGCCACAAGGCCGCGAAAATCATTGGTGAGCATCGTGCCCCAGCCGAAGGAGACCTTGACCCTGCCCGCAAAGCGACGTTGCAATTCCTCGATCTTGTCGACATCCAGCCCGTCGGAAAAGATCACCAGCTTTTCACGCGGATCCTCGCCGCGTGCGGTCCACCAGTCGATGGCGGTTTCGGCGGCGGTGGCCGGGTCGCCGCTGTCGATGCGGATGCCGGTCCAGGCGGCGAGCCAGTCGGGCGCGCGGTCGAGGAATCCCCTGGTGCCATAGGTGTCGGGCAGGATGATGCGCAGATTGCCGTCATGTTCCTCGTGCCAGTCGGCCAGCACCTGATAGGGCGCCCGGGCAAGGGCGGCATCGGTTTCGGCAAGGGCGGAATAGACCATGGGCAATTCATGCGCATTGGTGCCGATCGCCTCCACCTCGCGGCGCATGGCGATGAGGCAATTCGACGTGCCCGCAAAGGCACCGCCCAGACCTTCCTGCAGGGCTTGCACGCACCAGTCCTGCCACATGAAGGAATGGCGGCGTCGGGTGCCGAAATCGGCCAGCCGCAACCCTTCGACCGAGCGCAGGCGTTCGACCTTTTCCCAGAGCTTGGTCATGGCGCGGGCATAAAGCACCTGCAATTCGAACCGGCCCATGCCGCGCAGCACCGCGCGCGAGCGCAGTTCCATCAGCACGGCGAGTGCGGGGATTTCCCACATCATCACCTCGGGCCAGCGCCCCTCGAAGGTGAGTTCATACTGACCGTCGCGCTTTTCCAGATGGTAGGGCGGCAGTTGCAGCCCCTCGAACCATTCCATGAAATCGGGCCGGAACATCTGGCGCTTGCCGTAGAAGGTGTTGCCGCGCAGGAAGGTGCTTTCGCCGCGCGACAGGCGCAGGCCGCGGATATGGTCGAGCTGTTCGCGCAATTCGCCTTCGTCCACCAGATCCGCCAGACGGATGGATTTCGTGCGGTTGATGAGGCTGAAGGTGACGGTCGTGTCCGGCTTGTTGCGGAACACCGACTGGCACATCAGCAGCTTGTAGAAATCGGTGTCGATCAGCGACCGCACGATGGGGTCGATCTTCCATTTGTGGTTATAGACGCGCGTGGCGATATCGACCATCGGGGGGCTCCGTTCGGGCGGCGGCGGGTCAGGTCAGGCGGACGCCGGCGGCGCGCATCTGGTCGGACTGGGTGGCAAGGGATCCGTCAAGGTCAATGGCGCGGCACAGGTCCATGCGCACCGTCACCTCATAGCCGAGGCGTGCGGCATCCAGTGCCGAATAGGCGACGCAGAAATCCGTGGCGAGACCCACGAGAACCAGCCGGTTGATGCCCCGGTCACGCAGGTATCCGTCAAGCCCGGTGGCGGTGGTCCGGTCATTCTCGAAGAATGCCGAATAGCTGTCGATGCCGGGGCGGAAGCCCTTGCGGATCACCAGATCGGCGCGGCTGGTGTCGAGGCCGGAATGGAACTGCGCGCCTGCCGTTCCCTGCACGCAATGGCGCGGCCACAGCACCTGCGGGCCATAGGGCATGTCGATCACAGAAAAGGGTGCGGCATCGGGGTGGTTGTCGGCGAAAGAGGCGTGGTTTGCCGGGTGCCAGTCCTGTGTCAGCACCACCGCGCCGAAACCGGCCATCGCGGCATTGATGCCGGGCAGGATGCCGTCGCCCCCCGCCACGGCGAGCGCGCCGCCGGGACAGAAATCATTCTGCACGTCGATCACGATCAGCGCCTCATCCGGCCGCGTCGCATCCGGTCTGGCCATGGCCTGTCCCTTCGAATGTCCCCTCCCCTTGGGGTAAGCGCCCAACCGGAGGGCGTCAAGCGCGGGCCTTGCATTTCGGGGGCGTTCGCGCCAAGGGACAGGCATGATCGTTGTCGCCGCCCTCTATCATTTCACCCGCTTCGCTGACCCAGGGGCACTCTGTGCGCCGCTGCGGGCGCTTGGTGTGGCGCAGGGGGTCAGGGGGTCGCTTCTGCTGGCAGGGGAGGGGATCAACGGCACGGTTGCGGGATCGCGGGAGGGCATCGACGCCATGCTGGCGCATATCCGGGGGCTGCCGGGATGTGCGGCGCTGGAGTGGAAGGAAAGCCGGGCCGAGGCGCAGCCTTTCGGGCGGCTGAAGGTGCGGTTGAAGCGCGAGATCGTCACCATGGGTCAGCCCGACATCGACCCGACTGCGCAGGTGGGCCATTACGTCGCGCCCGCCGACTGGAACGACCTGATTTCCGCCCCCGATGTGGTGGTGATCGACACGCGCAACGATTACGAGGTCGGCATCGGCCGGTTCGAGGGGGCAATCGACCCCCGGACGGCGAGTTTCCGCGATTTTCCGGCATGGTGGCAGGCCAATCGCGACCGGTTCCGGGGCAAGCGGATTGCAATGTATTGCACCGGCGGCATCCGCTGCGAGAAATCGACGAACTACCTGTTGGGGCAGGGTGCGCGCGATGTGTTCCACCTCAAGGGCGGCATCCTGAAATACCTTGAGGATGTGCCCGAGGCGGCGAGCCTCTGGCAGGGGGACTGTTATGTCTTCGACGGGCGGGTGTCGGTCGGGCATGGTCTGCACCCCGGCCAGCATACGACCTGCCACGCCTGCCGCCGCCCGCTGTCGCCCGGGGACCGCGCGCATCCCGATTTCGAGGAAGGCGCGCAATGCCACCGCTGCAAGGATGAATACAGCGACGCCGACCGCGACCGGTTCCGCGAGCGCGCCCGCCAGATCGCCTTGGCTGCGGCGCGCGGCAAGCGACATCTGGGCGAGGGGTGACGCGCCTGCCCTGCCGGTCTAACGCAGTCGGCGGCCACCCTCGTCAGCCTTGAAAAACAGGGCCCGATCCGCGTCCACCGCAAGCCCGACGCGGTCACCGATGCGGATTGACGGGTCGTCATGAAGCTCGGCGACCAGCTTTGTGCCATCGGCGGCGGAAAGGTGGATATAGCTCACGCCGCCAAGGGCCTCGGTCATGTCCACCCGGTGCGTGCTGCCTTCGGTCAGGCGCAGATGCTGGGGGCGCAACCCGACCACCACCGGGGCACCGGTCGAGGGGAGGGCGATGTCCGTGGCGATGGAGGTCGACAGTGCCTCGGCCCGCATCCGCCCCGACCGTTCCACCGAGGCGGTGACAAAATTCATCGCCGGGCTGCCGATGAAGCCCGCGACAAATCGGTTGTCGGGGTCGTGATAGAGGTCGAGCGGGCGGCCCACCTGTTCGATCCGGCCTGCCCGCAACACCACGATCTTGTCGGCCAGCGTCATGGCCTCGACCTGATCGTGGGTGACATAGATCATCGTGGCCCCGATTTCGCGGTGCAGCCGCGCGATTTCCACCCGCATTTCGACGCGCAGTTCCGCATCGAGGTTCGACAGCGGCTCGTCGAACAGGAACACGTCCGGCCCCCGGACAATGGCCCGCCCGATGGCGACCCGCTGGCGCTGACCGCCGGACAGGGCCTTGGGCTTGCGATCCAGCATCGGGTCCAGTTTCAGGATGCGGGAGGCCTCGGCCACCTTGGCGGCGACCTCGGCCTTGGGGTGGCCGGTCATCTTCAACCCGAAACCCATGTTTTCGGCCACGGTCATATGGGGATAGAGCGCATAGGTCTGGAACACCATGGCCACGCCCCGGTCGGCGGGATCGTCGCGCGTCACGTCCCGCGGGCCGATGCGGATGGCGCCATCACTGGTTTCCTCCAGCCCGGCGATCATCCGCAGAAGCGTCGATTTCCCACAGCCGGAGGGGCCGACGAAAACACAGAACTCGCCGTCCTCCACCGTCAGATCGACCCCGTGGATCACCTGCACCTCGCCAAAGCGCTTGGTGACTCCCTGCAAGGTTACCCCTGTCATTCCTCTCCCCTCCCCCCGTTTCGGTCTTATTGTTCCGGAAACCGCCAGTCGCGCGCGGCCTGTGCTATCTCTCCTGCCGTCTGGCGGATGCGTGGCACGAGTTCGGCCATGCTGGCCAATGTGTTGCGTGCCGTGATCGAGGTGACCGACAACGCGCCGATGACCCGGCCCGCCTCCGACAGGATCGGCAGGGCGACGCAGATGATGCCGGGCTCATGTTCCTCGCGGTCGAAGGCATGGCCGCGCGCCCGGATCGCGGAAAGCTCTGCCCGCAAGGCCCCGGGCGTGGTGATGGTAGTGTCGGTGAAGCGGTGGAAGGACTGCCGCGACAGGGCCGCCTCCAGCGCGGGATCGTCCAGATACGCCAGCATCGCCTTGCCGACGCCGGTGCAATGGGCGGGGCCGACCTTGCCCGCCTGCGCGAACATTTCCACCGGGCGGGCGGCGTTGCGCTTGTCGACATAGAGAACCTGCCCCTGATCGAGTTGCGCCAGATGGATGGTTTCCCCCAGATCGGCGGAAAGCTGGTCCAGATGCGGGCGGGCCAGCGGCGCGAGGCTCGATTGCGACCAGGCCGCATGGGCGAGCCGCACCAGACGCATGCCGGGCGTATAGGTCTGCCGCTCTGCATCATAGCCGAGCATTCCCTGATGCGTCAGCACCTGCAGGAAGCGGTAAAGCGTGGCCTTCGGATAGGGCGCCTGCGCCAGAAGGTCGGAGAACCGCACCGGCCGTCCGGCGGCCGAGACCATTTCAAGCACATCCAGCGCCTTGCCCACTGTTCCGTCGCCATCCCGCGCCATGCCTCACCTTCCGCGCAATCTGCCGCACCATCGCCGTTGACAGGTTGAATGATCGCAGACATACTTTCAATATTCAAGACAGAGTTTCAAATAGTGAAACCACTTCGAAAATCGACCAAAGGGAGGAAACCATGGTCCATCTGAAAACGGGCGCTGTGGCGCTGCTGGCGGGCGCTCTGCTCTCCACGACCGCAATCGCCCAACAGCGCGAGCTGAAGTATTACGCTGATTACGACCCTATCCCGCTTGCGGCCTTTCAGACGCTGATCGCGGATTTCGAGGCGGCCAACCCGGATGTGAAGGTCACGTTCCAGAATTTCGACCATGAGGGCTACAAGACCGCGATCCGCAATTTCCTGACCGCCGACAGCCCCGATCTGGCCAACTGGTATGCGGGCAACCGCATGGCCCCCTTCGTCAACGCGGGTCAGTTCATGGACGTGTCGGATGTGTGGGAGGAAAACGGGCTGGGCGAGAGTCTCGCCTCGGCCAAGGCGTCGATGACCATCGACGGCAAGCAATGGGGTGTTCCCTACACCTATTACCAATGGGGCATCTACTACAACAAGGACGTCTACAAGCAGGTCGGCGTCGAGGTGCCCGCCACTTGGGCAGGCTTCATCGAGAATTGTGCGAAGTTCAAGGCGGCAGGGATCGACTGCCTGACCACCGGCACCAAGGCCCTGTGGCCCGCGGCGGGGATCTTCGACTACATCAACATGCGCACCAACGGCTATGAGTTCCACATGGACCTGACGGCGGGCAAGGTGGAATGGACCGATGACCGCGTGAGGGCAACCTTTGCCGAATGGGCGAAACTGGCGGAGCCAGGCTATATCACCGCCAACCATGCCGCGATCGACTGGCAGGATGCTGCGGCTTTGCTGGTGCAGGGCAAGGCGGCCAACTATGTGATGGGCAACTTCGCCGTCGGCAATTTCAAAGAAGGCGGCATGACGAATGACACGCTCGGCTTCATGGTGTTTCCGGAAATCACCTCCGGAATCCCGCGCGCCGAAGAGGCCCCGACCGACACGATCCACATCACCGCAGGCGCGAAGAATGTCGAGGATGCCAAGAAATTCCTCGCATTTGTCGCGGATGCCGAGGTGCAGACCAAGCTCAACGCCGCGTTGAACCAGTTGCCGACCAACAAGAATTCCTCGGTTCCGGCAGATGACCCCTTCCTTGTGGCCGGGTTCGAGACGCTGTCCACCGCCTACGCGCTTGCTCAATTCTTCGACCGGGATGCCCCGGCGGAAATGGCCAAGATCGGCATGGAGGGCTTTCAGGAGTTCATGGTGAAGCCTGACCGCGTCGATGCGATCCTTGACCGGCTGGAGCGGGCCCGCCAGCGCATCTACAAGTGAAGCTATCGGGGAGGGCTCACGGCCCTCCCCGTCCCGGACCCGCCGCATCAGGACCGATCCGATGACCCTGCCCGCCCCCCAATCCCGACGCGGTTTCTGGCGCCGCAACCAGTTGCGCCTGTCGCCCTGGCTGTTTCTGGCGCCCGGTGCGGCGATGTTCGCGCTCTACGTCATCTTTCCGATCTTCCAGTCCATCGCGATCTCCTTCTACGACTGGGACGGGCTGGGGGAGCCGCGCTATATCGGCACGGACAATTACGTCGAACTGTTCGATGACGAGGCCTTCTATACATCGCTGAAAAACAACGTGATCTGGCTGGTTCTCTATATGCTGGCGGTGCCTGCGGGCCTGTTCATCGCGATCTTCCTCAACCAGACGGTGCGGGGCATCCGCATCTACAAATCGCTCTTCTTCTTTCCCTTCGTGATCTCGCAAGTCGTCGTGGGGCTGATGTTTTCATGGTTCTACGCCCCCGGTTTCGGGCTGTTCTACAACCTGATCGAATGGCTGACGGGCCGGGGCATCGCCATATTGGCCGATGAGGATTATGTCACCTACGGGATCATCGTGGCCGGGCTCTGGCCGCAGATCGCCTATGTGATGATCCTCTATCTGACCGGACTCAACAATGTTGCCCCCGATCAGGTGGAGGCCGCCCGGCTGGACGGGGCGCGCGGCTGGCGGATGCTCTGGTATGTCATTCTGCCACAATTGCGCCCGGCCACTTTCATCGCCGTGGTGGTGACGGTGATCGGTGCGCTGCGCTCGTTCGATCTGGTATCGATCATGACCGATGGCGGCCCCTGGGGGTCGAGCCGCGTGCTGTCCTTCTATATGTATGAACAGGCGCTGTCGGAATACGGCTACCGGATGGGCTATGGTGCGGCGATTGCGGTGATCCTGTTCGCGATCATGATGATCTTCATTTCGGGCTTCATCTGGAAGATGTGGCGCGACGAGACAGAGAGATAGGCGATGTCAGATGACCTCCGCGCGCGTGTGGCCCGGATTGCGGGCGCCCTTCCCGGCACTGCCGTCGATGACCCCTGGGGCGGTGGCCATGATGCCTGGAAGGTCGGCGGCAAGATGTTCGCCTGCATCGGCTCGGCAATCCGTGGCGTCTGCGTGAAAACCCCCGATTCCGAAACCGCCACCCTGCTGATCGAGGCGGGCCGGGCGGTGAAGGCCCCCTATTTCCATCACAGTTGGGTGCTTCTGCCTGAAACGGTGGAGGATGCCGATCTGCGCCACCGCATCCACACCTCCTACCGGCTGATCCGTGCGGGCCTGCCGGCCGGCCTGCGCAAATCCCTGCCCGAACCGAACGAGGGTTGAGCCATGTTTCCCCGCCCCATCGAGAAGGCCCCGCCCGGCACGCAACTTCTCTACAAGGTTGCGCTGCCGGTGGCGCTGATCCTGTGGCTGTTGCCGCTGCTCGGGGTGGCGCTTACCTCGGTGCGCCCGGCCTCGGATCTTGCGCAGGGCAATTACTTCGGGATGCCCTCCTCCATCGCTTTCTCGAACTATGTCGATGTGTTCCGCAATTCCGACATCGGGCGCTATATGGTCAACTCGCTCTGGGTCACCATTCCGACGGTGATCGGGGCGGTGACCCTGTCCACGATGACGGGCTTCGCGCTTGGGGTCTACCGCTTCCGCTCTGACATTCTGGTGTTTTTCCTGTTTGTTGCGGGCAACTTCGTGCCCTTCCAGATCCTGATGGTGCCGGTGCGCGACCTGACCGTGGATCTGGGCATGTACAACACCTGGTATGGGCTGGCGCTGTTCCACATCGCGTTCCAGACCGGGTTCTGCACGCTCTTCATGCGCAATTTCATCCGTGCGCTGCCGTTTGAGTTGATCGAGGCCGCGCGGGTCGAAGGCGTCGCTGAATGGCGCATCTTCTGGTTCATCGTGCTGCCCCTGATGCGGCCTGCCATCGCGGCGCTGTCGGTGCTGGTCTTCACCTTCATCTGGAATGATTTCTTCTGGGCGACGGTGCTGACCACCTCAAAGGAGACGCAGCCGATCACGGCGGGGCTTTCCTCGCTCAACGGGCAATGGATCGCGGCCTGGCATCTGGTGTCGGCGGGTTCCATCCTCGCGGCTCTGCCTCCTGTCCTCATGTTCTTCCTGATGCAGAAACACTTCATTGCGGGTCTGACCCTCGGGGCGGTGAAATGACGAAGATCACCTTCATCGGTGCCGGATCGACGGTGTTCATGAAGAACATCATCGGCGATGCGCTGCATCATCCCGCCCTGGCCGATGCGACCATCGCGCTGATGGACATTGACGAGACGCGCCTCGCCGAAAGCGCACTGGTCGCGCGCAAACTGGCGCGTTCGCTTAACGCCCCCGCCGTGATCGAGACGCACACCAACCAGCGACGCGCGCTGGAAGGGGCGGATTTTGTGATCGTCGCCTTTCAGATCGGCGGCTACAGGCCCTGCACCGTCACCGATTTCGAAGTGCCCAAGAAATACAACCTGCGCCAGACCATCGCCGACACGCTGGGGGTGGGCGGCATCATGCGGGGCCTGCGCACCGTGCCGCATCTCTGGCGCATCGCCGAGGATATGGCGGATCTCTGCCCCGGCGCGCTGATGCTGCAATATGTCAACCCGATGGCGATCAACACCTGGGCGCTGACCGCGCGTTTCCCGGCGCTGAAACAGGTGGGGCTCTGCCATTCGGTGCAGGGCACGGCGGCAGAACTGGCCCGCGATCTGGGGATCGACCCCGCCACGCTGCGCTACCGGGCGGGCGGCATCAACCACATGGCCTTTTTCCTGAACTTCGAACAGCGCCAGCCCGATGGCAGCCACCGCGACCTTTATCCTGCGCTGCGCGAGGGTTATCTTGCGGGGCGCATCCCGCTTGAAAGCCACTGGAACCCGCGCTGCCCCAACCTCGTGCGCTACGAGGCGATGATGCATCTGGGGCATTTCGTCACCGAAAGCTCGGAGCATTTTGCCGAATACGTCCCCTGGTTCCTGAAATCGCACCGCCCCGATCTGGTGGACAGCTACGGCATCCCGCTGGACGAATATCCCAAACGCTGCGAGGAACAGATCGCAGCCTGGGAGGCGCAGGCCGAAACCTACCGGCAGGCGGACACCATCGAGGTTGCGCAAAGCCATGAATATGCCGCGACCATCATGAACGCGGTGAAAACCGGCCAGCCTGCGGTGATCTACGGCAATGTTGCCAATCGCGGCCTGATCCCGCAACTGCCCGAGGGCGCGGCGGTCGAGGTGCCCTGCCTCGTCGATGCCAATGGCATCCAGCCCACCCCCGTCCCCGACATCCCGCCGCATCTGATCGCACTGATGCGCACCAACCTCAATGTGCAGGAACTCACCGTTGCAGCCCTCCTGACCGAAAACCGCGACCACATCTATCACGCCGCCATGCTGGACCCGCGCACCGCCGCCGAACTGGACCTGCGCCAGATCCGCGCCCTGATCGACGATCTGATCGCCGCTCATGCCGGTTGGCTGCCCGGTTGGCTTGACCCGGGTCGCGCCGCGTGATGTTTCATCTTGGCCAAAATACCTCCGCCGGAGGCGCTGGCCGGCCAGGGGCGACGGGCCTCGCCGCCGTGCGCTCCGGCTCCTGAACACCGGAAAGGTCCGACCATGACTGATGCCACATTCCCCGATCTGCGCGGGCAATCCGTTTTCATCACCGGCGGCGGTTCCGGCATCGGGGCCGCGATCACCGAGGCCTTCCTGCGCCAGGGGGCCAGGGTGGCCTTTGTGCAGCGATCGGATGCCACAGGCTTTTGTGACGCGATGGTGGCCGCAACCGGTTTGCGCCCGCTCTTTCTGCCCTGCGACATCACCGACACGCCCGCCCTTCAGGCCGCCATCGCGAGGGCCGCCGAGGCGCATGGGCCGATCACGGTTCTGGTCAACAACGCCGCCAATGACCAGCGCCACGCCACCCTCGATGTGACCGAGGATTTCTGGCAATGGTCGCTCGACATCAATCTCAAAGCCTATTTCTTTGCCACACAGGCCGTCATTCCGGGCATGAAGGTGGCAGGCGGCGGGTCGATCGTCAATTTCTCATCGATCAGCTACATGATGGGCAATGCGGGCTATCCGGTCTATGCCGCCGCCAATGCCGCGATCAACAGCCTCTCGCGCAGCCTTGCCCGCGAATTCGGCCCCGACCGCATCCGCGTCAATGCGCTGATGCCCGGCTGGGTGCTGACGCAGAAACAGAAAGACCTCTGGGTCACGCCCGAGGGGCTGGAGGCGCATCTCGCCCGGCAATGCCTCAAGGATCCGCTGGCCCCGTCCGACATCACCGGCGGGGTGCTGTTTCTCGCATCAAACCTGTCGCGGATGATGACCGGGCAAGCACTGGTCATGGATGGCGGCGTGGTGGTGACGGGATGACCCTGAACGAGCATCCTGGCAATGCAGGTGACGCGAACCCGCCCCCCGCATGGATCGCGGTGGACTGGGGAACCTCCAACCTGCGCGTGACCGCGATGGGGGCGGAGGGGCCGCTGGCGACGCGGTCCTCGTCCGACGGCATGTCGCGGCTTGCCCCTGACCGGTTCGAAGCGGCATTGCTGCGCCTGATCGCGGATTGGCTGCCGGATCAGGGCCGCGTTGACATCCTTGTCTGCGGCATGGCCGGGTCACGTCAGGGCTGGACCGAGGCGCGCTATCGTCCGGTTCCCTGCACCCCGCTCGATGCGGGCGCGCTGACGCCGGTCGCCACGGCCGACCCGCGCCTGAGGGTCCGCATCGCGCCCGGGCTGTCGCAGGCCGCCCCCGCCGATGTGATGCGGGGCGAGGAAACCCAGATTGCGGGGGCGTTGGCGCTTGATTCCGGGTTCGACGGGGTGATCTGCCTGCCCGGCACCCATTCGAAATGGGTCCATGTCAGCGCGGGGGAGGTGGTCAGTTTCCAGACCTTTCTGACGGGGGAGCTGTTCGCCCTTCTGTCGGAAAATTCCGTCCTGCGGCATGGGCTGGCGGGCGGCGACGGCTGGGACGCGGAAGCGTTCGACACGGCCCTGTCGGATGCGCTGTCGCATCCGCATCGGTTTGCCGCGCGTCTGTTCGGTCTGCGCGCCGAGGCGCTTTTGTCCGGGCTGGCGCCCGCATCGGGGCGTGCCCGGCTTTCGGGGCTGCTGATCGGCATGGAACTTGCTGCCGCACGCCCCTATTGGCTGGGCCAGCCTGTCACCCTGATCGGGGCCGAGAAACTTTCGGCCCATTACTCCCGCGCGCTGGCGAGCCAGGGCATCACCGCGCGGCAACTGTCCGGTCCGGCCTCCTCGCTTGCCGGTCTTGCAACCCTGCGGAGCGCCCCATGACCCTTCCCCTGATCGCCATTCTGCGCGGCATCACCCCGCCCGAGGCGCTGCCCGTTGCGGCCGCGCTGATCGAGGCCGGGATCACCTCCATCGAGGTGCCGCTGAACTCCCCCGATCCGCTGGCCTCCATCGCCGCCATGGCGCGCGATTTCGGCGCGGATGCGCTGATCGGGGCGGGAACGGTGCTGACGGTCGCACAGGTGGCCGATGTGGCGGCGGCGGGCGGGCGGCTGGTCGTTTCCCCCAACACCGACGCCGCCGTGATCCGCGCCACGGTGGCGGCCGGGATGCAAAGCTGGCCCGGGGCGCTGACCCCCACCGAATGTTTCGCGGCCCTTGCTGCCGGATCGACGGGGATCAAGATCTTTCCGTCTTTCCTGATGGGCACCGAGGGGCTGCGCGCGATCCGCGCCGTGCTGCCAGCGGATGCGCAGGTCTATGCCGTGGGCGGCGTAGGGCCGTCCAACTTCGCCGAATGGCGAAACGCCGGGGCCAACGGCTTCGGCATCGGAACCGCACTCTACCGCCCCGGCCAGCCGGTCGCGGAGGTCGCCGCCAACGCGCGCGCGCTGGTCGCCGCATGGAGGGAGATGGCATGACGGACTTCCACGACGAACGGCGCTGCGAGCTGGGCGAGGGGCCGCTCTGGCACCCGCTGCGGGGGCAGCTTTACTGGTTCGACATCCTTGGCAAACGCCTGATGACGCAGGAGGGCGGCAGCCCCCGCGAATGGCAGTTCGACGAACATGTCTCGGCGGCGGGCTGGATCGGGCGCGATGCGCTGCTGGTGGCGTCTGAAACCGCGCTGTTCCGCTTTGACCTTGTCACCGGCGCGCGCGAGGATCTGGTGGCGCTGGAGGCTGACAACCCGCTGACCCGGTCCAATGACGGGCGGGCGGACCCGCTCGGCGGGTTCTGGATCGGCACGATGGGCAAGGCGGCGGAAAAGGGGGCCGGGTCGATCTGGCGCTACTATCGCGGGGAATTGCGCCGCCTCTATTCCGGTATTTCGATCACCAACGCGATCTGTTTTTCGCCCGATGGCGATTTCGCCTGTTTCACCGATACCGACAGTTGCCACATCCAGCGGGTTGCACTGGATGGCAATGGCTGGCCTGCCGTTGACCCGGTGGTGCATGTGGATACGCGGGCCGAAGGGTTGCGCCCGGATGGCGCGGTGATCGACCGGGCGGGGAATATCTGGGTTGCGCATTGGGGGGCGGGATGTGTGGCGGCCTATGATCGCTCGGGGCGGCCCCTGACCCGCATCGACCTGCCTGTGCGGCAGCCCTCCTGTCCGGCATTCGGGGGGGATGACATGACGACGCTGTTTGTCACCTCCGCGCAGAAGGGCATGACCGAGGCGGACCGCGCGGCGGCCCCCCATTCCGGCAAGGTGTTCCGCATCGCAACGGACCATCGCGGGCAATACGAACATCAGGTCATTCTCTGACCTGCAAGGGGGCATCCCGGTGAAACGCACGCTTGGCACCTGCTATTATCCCGAACATTGGGACGAGTCAAAATGGGCCGGGGATGCCGCGCGCATGGCCGGGATCGGCCTGACATGGGTGCGGATCGGCGAATTTGCCTGGAGCCGGATCGAGCCGCGCCCGGGCCGGTTCGACTGGGGCTGGATGGACCGCGCGATTGCGGTGCTGGGCGGGGCGGGGCTCCGCGTCGTTCTGGGCACGCCCACGGCCACGCCGCCGCGCTGGATGCTGGACCGTCACCCCGACATGCTGGCACTGGATGCCGAGGGGCGGCCTCGTGGCTTCGGGTCACGCCGCCATTACTGTTTCTCGCATGATGGCTACCGGGCGGAGGCGGCGCGCATTGTGGCGGCACTGGCCGAACGCTATGGCGCAAACCCGCATGTCGCGGCCTGGCAGACCGACAATGAATATGGCTGCCATGATACGACCCTCAGCTACTCGCCCGCCGCACTTCGGGCTTTCCGCGACTGGCTGGCGCAGAAATACCAGTCGGCAGAGGCGCTGAACCGCGCCTGGGGCAATGTGTTCTGGTCGATGGAATATGACAGTTTCGACGGGATCGGCCTGCCGAATCTGACCGTGACAGAGGCAAATCCGGCGCATGCGATGGATTTCCGGCGCTTCTCCTCGGATCAGGTGGTGCGCTTCAACCGGGTGCAGGCCGAGATCATCCGCCGCCATTCCGCCGCGCCGATTGCGCATAACTACATGGGCCGGATCACCGATTTCGACCATTTCGCGACCGGGGCCGATCTCGACATTGCCGCTTGGGACGCCTATCCGCTGGGCTTTCTGGCCGACCGGCTGGAGGTCAGCGACGCGCATCGCCGCCGTTTTGCCCGGCAGGGCGATCCGGATTTCCAGGCCTTCCACCATGACCTTTACCGCGCTGTCGGGCGGGGGCGCTGGTGGGTGATGGAACAACAGCCCGGCCCGGTGAACTGGGCCCCGTCAAACCCTGACCCGCTTGACGGCATGGCACGTCTCTGGGCCTGGGAGGCCTTTGCCCATGGGGCAGAGGCGGTCTGTTATTTCCGCTGGCGGCAGGCGCCTTTCGCGCAGGAACAGATGCATGCCGGGATGCTGCGCCCGGACGATGCACCCGCGCCCGCCTATCATGCGGCGGCAGAGGTCGCGCGCGAACTGGCGGCGCTGCCGGATGTCGAACCCTGTGCCGCGCCGGTGGCGCTGGTTTTCGACTATGCCTCTGCCTGGGCCTGGGAGGTGCAGCCGCAGGGACGGGAATTCGGCTATTTCCGGCTGGTCTTTGCCCATTACAAGGGGCTGCGGCGGCTGGGGCTTTCGGTCGATGTCATCCCGCCCGATACCGCCGACCTCTCGCGCTGGAAGCTGGTGCTGGCACCGGGACTGGCGGTGATGCCGCCCTCGTTGCTTGAGGCTCTGGGCCGGTTCGAGGGAGCGGCGCTGATCGGACCGCGCAGCAATGCAAAGACGCCCGACTTTGCAACGCCGGTGCCGCTGCCGCCGAACCTGCCGGGGCTGGATTGCCGTGTCGCGCGGGTGGAGAGCCTGTCTGCCGATCTGCCGGTGCCCTTGGCCGAAGGGGGCGATTTCACCTTCTGGCGCGAGAAGCTGGAAGGCGGGGCGGAGGTGGTCGAGCACTGCGCCGATGGCTGGCCCGCCCTGGTGGCGGCAGGGGGGCTGCACTATCTGGCAGGTTGGCCGGATGAGGCGGCGCTTGCGCGGATGCTGACCCGGCTTTGCGCGGAGCAGGGCATTGCCACCGATCCGCTGCCCGAAGGGCTGCGGCGGCGCGAGGCGGGCGCGCATGTTTTCTGGTTCAACTACGGGGACAGTTCCGTGCGCCACAAGGGGCTGGACCTGCCGCCCGCCGGGGTGTTCTGGCAGGAAAACTGACGGTCAGCGCGGGATTGTATCGCAGACAATTCCGGCGTTGACCCCGGACCGGCGCAGGTTCACCTTGCGCGCCGGTTCAGGAGCCTTTCCATGCAAGACAGATCTCCGCTCATTACCCCGGTCCTGATCGCGGGCTGCGTCATCCTGATGCTGTCCTTTGCGATCCGCGCGAGTTTCGGGGTGTTCCAGATCCCGATTGCCGAGGAATTCGGCTGGCTGCGGTCGGATTTCTCGATGGCCATTGCGATCCAGAACCTTGCCTGGGGAATCGGGCAGCCGATTTTCGGGGCGCTGGCGGAACGGTTCGGGGACCGGCGCGCGATCATCCTCGGGGCGCTGACCTATGCGGCGGGGCTGATCCTGTCGGCCTATGCCGTGACGCCGGGGCAGCACCAGTTTCTGGAGATCTTTGTGGGCTTCGGCATCGCGGGCACCGGGTTCGGGGTGATCCTCGCGGTGGTGGGTCGGGCGGCGAGTGCCGAAAACCGGTCCATGGCCCTCGGGATCGCGACCGCCGCCGGGTCGGCGGGGCAGGTGATCGGTGCGCCCACGGCGGAATTCCTGCTGCAAAGCCATAGCTGGCAGGCGGTGTTCGTGATCTTTGCCGCGATCATCCTGGCCAGCCTGCTGGCGCTGCCCTTCATGCGCGCGCCCGTCACGGCGACCAGGGCCGAACTGGAGGAAACGCTGGGGCAGGTGCTGGTGCGCGCCTTTCGCGACCCGTCCTATACGCTGATTTTCCTTGGATTTTTCTCCTGCGGCTATCAACTGGCCTTTGTGACCGCGCATTTCCCGGCTTTCGTGACGGAAATGTGCGGGCCAATCGACCCGAACGGGTCATTGGCCGCGATCGGAGTGACGACGACCTCGGCGCTTGGCGCGGTGGCAATCGCGTTGATCGGGCTCGCCAATATCGTCGGCACGGTGACGGCGGGCTGGCTGGGCAAGCGGTATTCCAAGAAATACCTGCTGGCGGGGATCTATGCGGGACGGACAGTGATTGCGGCCCTGTTCATAATGCTGCCGATGACGCCGACGACGGTGATCCTGTTCTCGATCTCCATGGGCGCGCTGTGGCTGGCAACAGTGCCGCTGACCTCGGGGCTTGTCGCGCATATCTACGGGTTGCGCTACATGGGCACGCTCTACGGGCTGGTGTTCTTCAGCCATCAGCTCGGGTCTTTCCTCGGCGTCTGGCTGGGCGGGCGGATGTATGACATCACCGGGGATTACACGCTGGTCTGGTGGATCGGGGTCGGCGTGGGGGCGTTTTCGGCCATCGTGCATCTGCCGATCCGCGAGCGGCCGATGGAATTGCGCGCCGCCTGAGCCGCGCGGCCGTTGGCGGGCTGCAGGAGCCTCCGGCGGAGGTATTTGGGCCAAGCTGAAAAGGCAGGCGTCAGACGGCGATATTGTCGATCAGGCGGACGCCGCCGAGTTGCGCTGCGGCAAGCATCCTTGCGGGACCGTGGAGGTCCTGGACGCGGTCGAGCGTCGCGGCGGATCTGAGTTCGATATATTCGACCGTCTCGAAACCTGCGGCGAGGACGCGGGCGCGCGCGTCCTTCATGGCGGCAGGCACCGGGGCACCCGCGCGGATCGCGGCGGCCGTGTCTTGCATCACGCCGTGCAACGCGGGGGCGATGGCGCGGGCGGCGGGGGGCAGGCGGCGATTGCGCGAGGACATGGCGAGCCCGTCCGCCTCGCGGATGGTTTCGCAGCCGACCACCGTGATCGGCAGGTTGAGATCGGCCACGAAGCGCTGAACGATCTGCAACTGCTGCCAGTCCTTCTGGCCGAAATAGGCGCGGTTGGCCTCGGTCATGCCGAAAAGCTTGGTGACCACGGTGGCCATGCCGTCGAAATGGCCGGGGCGATGTTCGCCTTCCATCGGGGCGGAAAGGCCCTCGACGGAAACCTTGGTGGCAAAGCCGGGCGGGTAGACTTCCTCGGGCGGTGGGGCAAAGACCGCATCGACGCCGAGGGGGGCGAGAAGCGCCAGATCGTCGGCCTCGTTGCGGGGGTATTTCGCCAGATCCTCGGGGTTGTTGAACTGTTTGGGATTGACGAAGATCGTCACGATCACCCGCGCGCAATCGCGCCCTGCGGCGCGCACGAGGCTGAGATGCCCGTCATGCAGCGCGCCCATGGTGGGGACCACGGCGACGAGTTCGCCCGCCCGTTTCCAGCCTGCCACAAGCTGCCGCAGGCTGACCACATCGCGCAGAACGGGGACCGTCATGCGCCCGCGCCTTTCGGGGCGGGGGCGATGTCGGAAAATCCGTGGTCCGGCCCGGGAAAGCTGCGGCCGCGCACCTCTGTCGCATAGGTTTCGATGGCTGTGGCGGCATCTGCGCCAAGTGTGGCATAGCGTTTGACGAATTTCGGGCGGAAATCGGTGAAGAGGCCGAGCATGTCGTCGATCACGAGGATCTGGCCGTCGCAATCCACCCCGGCCCCGATGCCGATGGTGGGGATGGCGAGGGTTTGCGTGATCCGTCCGGCAAGGCCCACAGGCACCTTTTCCAGCACCACGGCGAAGGCGCCTGCCGCCTCGGTGGCAATGGCATCGGCCATCACGGCCTCTGCCTCGGCGTCGCGGCCCACGACCTTGTAGCCGCCCAATGTGTTCACCGATTGCGGGGTCAGCCCGACATGGGCCATGACCGGCACGCCGCGCGCGGTCAGAAAAGCGATGGTGTCGGCCATGTGCCGCCCGCCTTCGAGCTTCACCGCAGGGGCACCGGTTTTGGCCATCAGGGTTGCGGCATTGCGGAAGGCCTGCTGCGGGCTTTCCTCGTAGCTGCCGAAGGGCATGTCGATCACCGCCATGGCGCGGGTGAGGCCCCGCATCACCGCCTGCCCATGCAGCACCATCATCTCCATCGTCACGCCAAGCGTGGAGGGCAGGCCGTGCAGCACCATTCCGACGCTGTCGCCCACCAGCACGACATCGCAATGGGGGTCCACGAGCCGCGCGACCGGCGTGGTGTAGGCGGTCAGGCAGACGAGAGGGTCAGCCCCCTTGCGGGCGCGGATTTCGGCGGGAAGAATGGGGCGGACCGGGGCTTGGGCGCTCATCCTGGGGGCTCTCCGTGATTTGACCCCTGCCGGACAGGGTGGGGAAACAGGGCCGGGCGAGGCTGTTATAGCGGGGCGCGGGACGGGCGGCCAGAGGGAAGCAGGCGCGGTCTCTCCGCCAAATCCTTCCCTTGCCCGGCGTTATGGTTTCGGTCAAGGCTGGTGGCGGAACCCTGACCGGAGGCTTGACATGACCACCCCCCTGATCCTGCGCTTGGACCGCAACGCCGTGGTGCCGGAAGTGGAGCGACCCGCAGCCGAACGGCTGATTGCGGGCGACCCGGTTCATACAAGCTGGAACCTTGAGGATCGGGACGGGCTCTATTGCGGGCTCTGGCAGTCGACGCCGGGCAAGTGGCGCGTGTCCTATGCCGAATGGGAATATATCCGCATCCTCGAAGGCGTTTCGGTGCTGACCGATGCCGAAGGGCAGGAGACGCGGCTGCAAGCGGGCGACAGCTGGATCATCCGGCCCGGGTTTGAGGGCACATGGGAGGTGATCGAGACCACGCTGAAGGATTATGTGATCCGGCTGTAAGCCCGCGTCAGGTCACCGGGCGGGTGCGCAGGAACAGATAGAGCGGCAGGCCGCAGGACACGCCGATGCAATAGGTGGCGGGAATGGCGATCAGCGCCGTCCAGTTCCGCCGCACCCGCACCTCGGCAATGATCCAGACCGTCAGCGCGATGGCAGCGATGGTCAGATCCCATGTCAGCCCGGTGGTGGAGGCATTGACATACCAGGCGTCGATCAGGCCGGAAAGGCCGGTGCCTTCCTGCCGCATGAAGGTCACGAACCAATACATCGGATGCACAGCGCCCCAGACGGCAAGGGCCAAATAGACCATGCGCAGGGGCGAAATCATTTGGTGGTCACGCCAATGCGGGCCGTGCCGCTGACAGAGAGGTCGGCTTTCGGGGCCACCGGTTCGCCATCCGCCCCGCAGGCGGCAAGAAGCGACAGCAGCACAAGGGCGGGGGCAAAGCGGGGGAGGATCATGCGAAAAGGGCCTTCCATCGGGCAATCTGGCTGCGCACCTGATCGGGTGCGGTTCCGCCATAGGAGATGCGGCTGCGCACCGAATTTTCAACACCCAGCACATCGAACACATCGGCGCGGATGGCGGAATGCACTGATTGCATCTGTGTCAGCGTGAGGTCGGGCAGGTCGATGCCCGCCTTTTCGGCCATGGCGACAAGGCTGCCGGTGACGTGATGCGCCTCGCGGAAGGGCAGGCCCAGTTCGCGCACCAGCCAGTCGGCCAGATCGGTCGCGGTGGAAAAACCGCTCGCGGCGGCGGTGGCGAGGCTTTTGCGGTTCGCCGTCATGTCCGAAACCATCCCGGTCATCGCGGCCAGCCCCAGCATCAGCGTGTCGGCGGCGTCGAACACCTGTTCCTTGTCCTCCTGCATGTCCTTGGAATAGGTCAGCGGCAGGCCTTTCATCACCGTGAACAGCGCCACCGTTGCCCCGAGGATCCGTCCCAGTTTTGCGCGCAACAACTCCGCCGCATCGGGGTTCTTCTTCTGCGGCATGATCGAGGAGCCGGTTGTCCAGCGATCCGAGAGTTGCACAAACCGAAACTGGGCCGAGGACCAGATCACCAGTTCTTCGGCAAACCGGCTCAGATGCATTGCACAGATCGAACTTGCGGCCAGAAACTCCAGCGCGAAATCCCGGTCGGAAACGCTGTCCAGACTGTTCGCCGTGGGCCGGTCGAAGCCGAGCGCCTTTGCCGTCATGTCGCGGTCGATGGGAAAGGAGGTTCCGGCAAGGGCGGCTGCCCCCAGCGGGCTTTCGTTCATGCGCGCGCGGGCATCCATGAAGCGGGACCGGTCGCGGGCGAACATCTCCACATAGGCCATCATGTGATGCCCCCATGTCACCGGCTGCGCGGTTTGCAGATGGGTGAAGCCGGGCATCACCCAATCGGCCCCGGCCTCTGCCTGCGCCAGAAAGGCGCGGATCAGCGCCTCCAGTCCCGAAATTGCCGCATCGCACTGGTCGCGCACCCAGAGCCGGAAATCCACCGCCACCTGATCGTTGCGCGAGCGCGCCGTATGCAGCCGCCCGGCCGGTTCACCGATGATTTCCTTCAGACGGGCCTCCACATTCATGTGGATGTCCTCGAGTTCGACCCGGAAAGGGAAATCGCCCGCCTCAATCTCTGACAAGACCGTGAGAAGCCCTTCCCGGATTGCCCCGGCATCCTTAGAACCGATGATACCGGTTGCGGCCAGCATCGCGGCATGGGCGCGGGAGCCTTCGATGTCCTGCCGCGCCAGTCTGCGATCGAACCCGATGGAGGCGTTGATCGCCTGCATGATGGCGTCATTGCCGGCCTCGAAACGGCCGCCCCACATCGCGTTGGCGGCTTCGGGTTTTTTGGACGGGGTATCGGTCATGGATCGGCCCTTCGGAGGGAATGGGATGCGCGGATTTCTGGTGGTGCTTTATACGGCCTTGGCGCTTGGTGCAAATCCCGCCCTTGGCGATCCGGCGGCTGCGGGCCTGCGCGAGGGCGACATGCGCAAGCTGGTGTTTCACGAAACGGCACAGGCCGTGCCCGCCATCGGTCTTGTCGATCTGGACGATGCACCCCGGTCGCTGGAGGAATGGCGCGGTCAGTGGGTTGTCGTGAATTTCTGGGCGACCTGGTGCGCGCCCTGCCGCAAGGAAATGCCGGCACTGGACCGGCTCGCGGCAGAGGTGACTGCCGACGGGGTGGCTGTCGTCACCGTGGCGACAGGGCGCAACGCGGTTCCGGCGATCCGGCGGTTCTTTGAGGAGATCGGGATGCAGAACCTGCCTGCGCTGCGCGATCCGAGGTCGGAACTGGCGCGCGGCATGGCTGTTCTGGGCCTTCCGGTCACGGTCATCCTGAACCCCGAAGGGCAGGAAGTCGCGCGTCTGGTCGGGGATGCGGAGTGGGACAGCGACAGTGCGCTGGCCGTGCTGCGCGCGCTTTCTGCCGGTCCTGCATTGTGACATATGGCGATGCGGTTCAGGCTCCCATCGCCGCCACCTCGGCATGGCGCAGACAGCTTGTCAGGTGGTCGTTCACCAGGCCTGCCGCCTGCATGAAGGCAGAGGCGATGACCGGGCCGCAATAGCCGAAACCGGCCTGTCTGAGGTTTCTGGACAAGATCACGGAGCCCGGCGTCTGGGCCTGTGCATCCGCCATCGAGGCCAGTCCCGTCTGCACCGGGTGACCATCGACATGCGACCAGATCCAGTTGGAAAATCCCTCCCTCGCCTCGATCTCCTGAAAGGAGTGCGCGGCACGGATGGTGCCTTCGATCTTGCCCCGGTGGCGGATGATGCCCGCGTCCCCGAGCAGGCGCAGGACATCCGGCTCCCCCCATCCCGCGATTTCCGCAGGATCGAAGCCGCGAAAGGCCGTCCGGAAATTCTCGCGCCGTTTCAGGATCGTGAACCAGCTCAGACCGGCCTGAAACCCTTCGAGGATCAGCATTTCCCACAAGGCGCGCGGGTCGCGTTCGGGCACACCCCATTCGGTATCGTGATAGGCGACATAGAGCGGATCCGTGCCGCACCATGGGCAGCGTCCCGTATCGTCCGTCATGTTCCGCCCCCGAGTTAACTGCCTAAAATTTGCGACAAATCCCGGTGCTTTACCAGCCCTTTACGCAGGGTGCCGCACTCTGCCCGGGCAATGGTCGTAGCGTCAGGGCGGAGGGCGGCATGAACCGACGGGACAGGGCAGAGATTGCGCCCGGGCAGGACAGCCCACTTGCCGCAGCGATTGCTGCGCGTGACCGGGAAACTGTGGAAATGGTGCGCCGAGCCGTGGCGGAAAAGCGTCTGCGTCTGGCCTGGCAGCCGGTGGTTTCGGCGGCAGACCCCCCGCGCGTGGCCTTCCATGAGGGATTGATTCGCGTGCTGGACGAAACCGGCCGCCCGATCCCGGCGCGGGATTTCATCGGCGCGGTGGAGGCGGATGAACTCGGCCGTCTGATCGATTGCGCAGCGCTTGACATGGGGCTTTCGGCGCTGGCCCGCTATCCCGGCCTGCGGGTGTCGGTGAACATGTCGGCACGTTCGGTCGGCTATCCGCGCTGGCTTCGCATCCTGCGCAGGGCTCTTGCGGCGCATCCGACGCTCGGGGAGCGGCTGATCCTGGAAATCACCGAAAGCTCAGCGATGCTGGTGCCGGAACTGGTGATCGCCTTCATGGATGAAATGCAGACCGAGGGCATCTGTTTTGCCCTCGATGATTTCGGCGCTGGCTATACCGCCTTTCGTTATCTCAAGGAGTTCTGCTTCGACATTGTCAAGATCGACGGCCAGTTCGTCCGCGACGTGCAGCGCAACCCGGACAATCAGGCATTGATCCGGGCGCTTCTGTCCATCGGGCGGCATTTCGACATGTTGACGGTCGCCGAAGCCGTGGAATCGTCGCTGGAGGCCGAGTGGCTGCGCGCGGCGGGGATCGGCGGGATGCAGGGCTTCCTCTTTGGCGCACCGACCGTGCATCCGGCCTGGAAAGAAGCGGGTGGCGCTGCAAGGATGCAGAGATCCGCCTGATCGCCCCCGTGCCGGAGGGCCCGCTTTCCGCAGCGCGGCAAGGCCTTGCTTTTAGCCATTTCACGCCTTACGCCAGAAAGGAAGGGCTCGGGGACATCCCCCGCGCCGTGGCCAAGGGAGAGGACCAGAACCATGACGAATGTCGTGATCGTATCCGCTGCACGCACCGCCGTCGGCAGCTTCAACGGCGCCTTCGCCAATACCCCCGCGCATGATCTTGGTGCCGCCGTGATCGGGGAAGTCGTGGCGCGCGCCGGTGTGGACAAGGCCGAGGTCGAGGAAACGATCCTCGGGCAGGTGCTGACTGCGGGGCAGGGCCAGAACCCCGCCCGCCAGGCGCATATCAAGGCAGGGCTCGCCAAGGAGGCCAGCGCCTGGTCGCTGAACCAGGTCTGTGGCTCTGGGCTGCGCGCAGTGGCTCTTGGGGCGCAACATGTGCAATTGGGCGATGCAAAGATCATCGTTGCGGGCGGTCAGGAAAACATGAGCCTGTCGCCCCATGTCGCGCATCTGCGCGCCGGGCAGAAGATGGGCGATCTGAACTTCATCGACTCGATGATCCGCGACGGGCTCTGGGATGCGTTCAACGGCTATCACATGGGGCAGACGGCAGAAAACGTCGCGAACCAGTGGCAGATTTCGCGCGAGATGCAGGACGAATTTGCCGTGGCCAGCCAGAACAAGGCCGAAGCCGCGCAGAAGGCCGGCAAGTTCGCCGACGAGATCGTGGCTTTCACCATCAAGACCCGCAAGGGCGACATCGTGGTGGATGCGGACGAATATATCCGCCACGGTGCCACGGTCGATGCGATGACGAAACTGCGCCCGGCCTTCGCCAAGGAGGGTTCGGTCACTGCGGGCAATGCGTCCGGGCTGAATGATGGCGCGGCGGCTGTGCTGTTGATGACCGAGGAAGAGGCCGCCAAACGTGGACTGACACCACTCGCCCGCATCGCCTCCTATGCCACCGCCGGGCTGGACCCGTCGATCATGGGGGTTGGCCCGATCCATGCCAGCCGCAAGGCGCTGGACAAGGCCGGCTGGAAGGTCGGCGACCTCGGGCTGGTGGAGGCGAACGAGGCTTTCGCCGCACAGGCCTGCGCGGTCAACAAGGACATGGGCTGGGATCCGGCCATCGTGAACGTGAATGGCGGCGCCATTGCCATCGGCCACCCCATCGGCGCCTCGGGCGCGCGGATCCTCAACACCCTTCTGTTCGAGATGCAGCGGTCGGGGGCGAAGAAGGGCCTTGCGACGCTGTGCATCGGCGGCGGCATGGGTGTTGCCATGTGTCTTGAACGCGCCTGATCCCACGGAAAGACCGGAAAAGCAGGCGCAATAATATTGCGCCTGCTTTTTCAATTCGATAACACTATTTCAAACGAAGTCTCGTGGAGGAGAAATCATGTCCAGAACAGCCCTTGTCACCGGGGGGTCGCGCGGCATTGGCGCAGCGATTTCCGCAGCTCTGAAGGCCGCTGGCCATACCGTTGCGGCCAATTACGCCGGAAATGACGAGGCAGCAGCGAAGTTCACTGCCGAAACGGGCATCAAGACCTACAAATGGAATGTCGCGGATTACGAGGCTTCCAAAGCGGGCATCGCGCAGGTGGAGGCAGACCTCGGCCCGATCGACATCGTGGTGGCCAATGCCGGGATCACCCGCGACGCGCCTTTCCACAAGATGACCCCGGACCAGTGGCATCAGGTGATCGACACCAACCTGACCGGCGTGTTCAACACTGTCCATCCGGTCTGGCCCGGGATGCGCGAGCGCAAGTTTGGCCGCGTCGTGGTGATCTCCTCGATCAACGGGCAGAAGGGCCAGTTCGCGCAGGTGAACTATGCAGCCACGAAGGCGGGCGATCTGGGCATCGTGAAAAGCCTCGCGCAGGAAGGCGCGCGCGCCGGGATCACCGCAAATGCGGTCTGCCCGGGCTATATCGCCACCGAAATGGTCATGGCGGTGCCGGAAAAGGTGCGCGAATCGATCATCGCCCAGATCCCGGCGGGGCGCCTGGGCGAGCCCGAGGAAATCGCACGCTGCGTGGCCTTCCTCGTGTCCGAGGATGCCGGCTTCATCAACGGATCGACCATCAGCGCGAATGGCGCGCAATTCTTCGTCTGACCGGCGGCAGGTCGGCTGATTTCGGGGGGCGCCCGTCAGGCCGCCCCCTTTTTCTGTCGGGAAATATCCCGGGGGGAGTCGCGGAACGCGACGGGGGGCAGCGCCCCCTTCTCGCTGCGCCTGGGATCTGGGCATGAAAAAAGGCGACATCCAGGTTCCGGGTGTCGCCTCCTGTGCAGCGCCACTTCTGTCGACGCCAGTTCTGGTTCTTGCCGGTATCGCCAGACCAACACCAGTTCTTGGGCTCGCAGCGCTGCTGATCGCAGGCGGCGCCGTCCTTGCGGCGCGCGCCCGGTAGCGCCCGGTCGTGGGTTACTGCGAAAGGCGGGTGATTTCTTCTTTCAGTCGGAGCTTCTGCTTTTTCAGTTCGGCGATCTTCAGATCGTCGGTTGCCGGGCTGCGCTGAGCCTGTTCCACCATGGTCGAGAGGTTTTCGTGCTTACGGCGCAATTCCTGCAAATGCGAAGCAACGGTCATTCAATCCTCCTGAGTTCGGGTCACGTAACAACATTGCAACATGAATTCCGAGTCGTGTCACCTGAAACCGGACGCAACCAGCGGAGGAATGCCTTGGCTCAATCGAAAAGCCGCGACAATCCGCCAGCATGGCGAAGGACCGCCTCGGCCCCGGCAGAATGATGGTCCCTGTCCCCGGGATGGCTGTCATGGTCGTGGACAACGAAAGGCGCAAGGAGGCGCAGACCGGCACGCCCTCCCTTGCGGGACCGGATCACCACACGTCCCGCCGCACGATCCCGGCGCGGTGCAATCGGCAGGATTGCGACCGATCCCATCCGTGGCCCGAGCGCGGACAGCGCATCGCCCAGCCGGTCGGCCCGCAGGATCAGCGTCAGCCATCCGCCGGGCCGGACACGCCGCACAGCGGCATCGACCCAGTCGGCAAGACTGACCTCTTCCCGCAGGGAAAGATCCCGGCCGTTGTCCTGTGCAGGTGTGCCATGGGCCGGAAAATAGGGGGGGTTCGTGATGACATGATCGAAGTCCCGGCGCAGGGACATGGGCAGGTCGGTGACGGAGCCCACGGCCAGTTCCAGATCAAGCCCCGCCCTCGCGGCATTACGCCGGGCAAGTTCGGCATAGGCCGGTTGCAACTCCACCCCCGTCAGTCGCAAGCTTTCGATCCGCACCCCGAGGCACAGCGCCGCTGCCCCCGCCCCGCAACCCAGATCAAGGACGCTCTGCCCCGGCTCTGCCCCGCAGGCTGCCGCAAGAAGCACCGGATCGGTTGCCGCCCGATAGCCAAGGCGCGGCTGCCAGAGCCTCAGGCGTCCACCAAGAAAGGCGTCATCGGTCAACTCGTCCGGGCCGAACATTCACTGCCCCGTCGGAATGTCATTGTCCGCCAGCACTGCACGCGCCATGAAAAGATCGGTATCCCGCACCATCAGGCGGCGCGGAAAAGCCCCGATGCCGCCATGCAGCACGCTCATATGCAGGTCGAGATCGAAGACCTCGATGCCTTCGCCCTGCAAAAGCGCCGAGGCGAAGGCGATCACGGTCGGGTCGGTGCTGCGCAAAAGCTCTTTCATGTCTTTGCACATAGCCGCAGTCAGGCTATCTGTCGAGATGACGGAGCAGGACGACCGGAAGGCAAGCTGGCGGGGGCGCAAGTGTTGGACAAGGCAAGGGGCAAACCGCAGGACCGGCTGGCCGCGCGGCTCGCCGGGGACATGGCGGCGGTGAATGTGCTGATCCGGGACCGGATGGCGTCGGAACATGCGCCCCGCATCCCCGAGGTCACCGCCCATCTGGTCGAGGCGGGGGGAAAGCGCCTGCGCCCGCTCCTTACCCTCGCTGCGGCCCGGCTTTGTGGCTATGACGGTCCCTTCCACATCCATCTCGCGGCGACCGTGGAATTCATCCATACTGCGACCCTGCTGCATGATGATGTCGTGGATGAAAGCACCCGCCGGAGGGGGCGCCCCACGGCGAATCTGCTGTGGGACAACAAATCCTCGGTTCTGGTGGGCGATTACCTCTTTTCCCGCAGCTTCCAGCTGATGGTGGAAACCGGCAACCTGCGGGTTCTCGACATCCTCGCCAATGCCTCCGCCACGATTGCCGAGGGCGAGGTGCTGCAATTGACCGCTGCCCGGGATCTGGCAACGACCGAAGCCATCTATCTGCAAGTGGTGCGGGGCAAGACGGCGGCGCTCTTTTCAGCAGCGACCGAGGTGGGCGGCGTTATCGCCGCTGCCCCCGAAGAACAGGTCCGCGCGCTTTTCACCTATGGCGACGCGCTCGGCATTGCCTTCCAGATCGTCGATGACCTGCTCGACTACACCGGCACCGCCGAGGTGATCGGCAAGAACCCAGGCGACGATTTCCGCGAACGCAAGCTGACGCTGCCGGTCATCAAGGCGGTCGCGGCGGCCAGTCCCGAAGAACGCGCCTTCTGGTCGCGCACCATCGAGAAGGGCCGCCAGGAGCCCGGGGATCTGGAGCAGGCCATGGCGATCATGGCCCGCCACGGCACGCTGGAGGCTGCGCGTCGCGATGCGCTGGACTGGACCACCCTTGCCCGGAGCGCCCTCGATCCGCTGCCTGCGGACGATCTGCGCGACATGCTTCAGGACCTGGCCGAATATGTCGTGGCCCGGATCAACTGACCCGTCCCTCCGCTCCTTCATCCTGGCGGAAATACCTCGGGGGGTGAGGGGGGCAGCGCCCCCCTTTCCTTCAGGGCAGGATCGGCCCCGAGGCCACCCACCAGTCCGGCTGTTCCGAACGGATGATCCGCGCTGCGGCCGCGGCCTCGTCCGCCAGGTCGAAAAGGGCAAAGCATGTGGCGCCCGACCCCGACATGCGCGCCACACGGGCGATCTGCAACGCCCGGAACCGGTCCAGAACCGCGCCGATCACCGGGGCCGTGGCAATGGCCGGGCCTTCCAGATCGTTGCGTTGTCCGGCAAGCCATGACGCCAGCGCAGGGTAGTCGGGCCAGTCCGGAAAGCGCTCCGGCAGGGGGGGATTGTCCCTGCGCGACAAGGCGCGAAACACGGCGGGTGTCGGAACCTCGACGCGCGGGTTGACCAACAGCAGATGCGCCGGGGGCAAGGCAGGGACCGGATCGAGCCGATCCCCGATGCCGCGCATCCGCGCAGGCCGCCCGGCAAGGCAGACCGGCACATCCGCCCCGAGCGCCAGAACCGCCGCGGCATCCGGTGCCGGATGTCCGGTGATCCGCTGCAAGGCCCGGATCGCCGCCGCTGCATCCGCCGAACCGCCCCCGATGCCCGACGCGGGCGGCAGGTGCTTTTCGAGTGTGAAGGCAGCCGCCGCCCCGAAGGTCCGCGATGCTCGCAGCACAAGATTGTCCTCGCCCACGGGCAGGCCCGCCGCGAAGGGCCCGGTCAGGGCAAGCGAAAGCGTCTCTGCCGGGGTCGCGCGGATCCTGTCCCCCACGCCGCAGAACACCACCAGACTGTCGAGCAGATGATAGCCATCCGCCCTTTGCCCGGTCACATGCAGGCAAAGATTGATCTTGGCTGGTGCGAATTCAGTTGCGGACGGCAGCATCCACCGGCCTCAGCGGATCGGCACCCTCTTCCTCCAGAACCGCATCCAGACCGATCTCCAGCTTGCGGCGGATGCGGTTGGCATCCTTTTCCTCCGGCTCGAAAGACAGGGCGCGGCGCCACTGGAACCGCGCCTCCATCTGCCGGCCGACCGCCCAATAGACATCGCCCAGATGATCGGTCACCACCGGGTCGACGGGTTCCAGCAGGCTTGCCCGTTCCATCGGCTCCACCGCCTCTTCATAGCGGCCCAGAACGAACAGACCCCAGGCGAGGCTGTCGACGATATAGCCGCTTTCGGGGCTGGCAGCGACCGCGCGCTCGATCATCTCCATGGCTTCCTCGATATTCTCGCGCCGTTCGAGGAAGGAATACCCCAGATAGTTCAGCACCTGCGGCTGGCCGGGATTCAAGGCCAGCGCGCGGCGGAAATCGGCCTCGGCCGGTGGCCAGATCTTCTGGCGCTCCAGCGTGATCGCGCGGCTGTAGTAAACGGCCCAATATCCCTCGGCCACGGGCTCCTCCACCAGGTCGAGCGCCGCCGTATAGGCCTCGGTCGCCTCTGCCCAGCGTTCGGCGCGTCGCAGCGTGTCACCGAGCGACAGATGGATGGTGAACACATCGGGATAGCGCCCGGCGAGATCGCGCAGCACGGCGATGGCGCCTTCGGAATCGCCCGCCCCGTAAAGCGCGCGGGCACGTCCAACCTCGGCGGGAATATGGGAATCCGTCTCCGGGCCGACGCCTGCGTAAACCTCGGTGGCAAGTTCGAACTGCCGCTGATTTTCCAGCATCCCCGCGGACATCAGCGCCGCATCCCCATGGTCAGGCCGCAGCCAGGCCGCGATGCGGCTGTAAAGCAGGGTATAGCTGTCCGCCGCTTCGCCATTCAGCGCCACGCCGAGGGTAAAGAATACCTCCGCGATCCCTTCGGAGGCGGTGCGCGCCACGTCATAGGCCAACGTCTCGCCGCCCTCCAGCCGCGCCAGAAGGGAAGCACTTGCGGGGTCGGATTCCGAGGCGAAAGAGTTTCGCAGCACTTCCGCCGCATCGGCATTGCGCTCAAGCTGGCTCAGGATCTGGATATGCGCCAGCGATCCGCGCCGGACTATGCGGATCGGCCCCTTCTCCTCGCCCGAAAAGATCCGCTCGGCGGCTTCGAAATTGCCGATGGAGGCCAGTGCCAGCGCCTTGTGATAAAGGCCGAAGACCTCCAGCCCGGGCGAGGCGATCAAGGCGTCGAACACTTCCAGCGACTCAGAGACCCGCCCCGCCCCCAATTCTGCCCAGCCAGCCAGAAGTTGATCCATGAGCCGACCGACAGACCGTCCGGCGCGGATGTCGGCCAGGATCGCTTCGAAATCCCCGCTTTGCGCCTGACCCGCGATCAGGGCCAGCGAGGCCGCCTGCGACTTGCCGCCCGCCTGATCGAGCCTGCGGGCAATCTCGATCGCGGCCTCCATCCGGCCGATGCCGATCTGCGCCACGGTGGCGCCTTCCATCAGGTAGAGGTTCTCGGGATCGGCCGCCAGCGCCCGACCGAACCATGTCGCCGCCTCGCGGAAATCGTCCTGCATTCCGGCGCTGCGGGCGGCGAGATAGGCCCCGGCATCGAAGGCCCGCACAGGCAAGGGGGCAAACAGCGCAGCAAGCGCCATCAGGGCAGCGGCAACATAGGGCGTGAACGATCGCGTCAACACATGGCACTCCGTCTGACTTGGAAACAACCTAGAGCCGCCCACCGGGCAAGGCAATGCGTCAGCGGGTCCGGACGGGGCCTGCGCAGGGCCAGCCGCGCAAAATCCCGTTACATGTTCGGGTAATTCGGTCCGTCTCCGCCCTGTGGCACTGTCCAGTGGATGTTCTGCGACGGATCCTTGATGTCGCATGTCTTGCAATGGACGCAGTTCTGGAAGTTGATGACGAAGCGGGGCTCCTTGCCCTCTTCCGCGACAACCTCGTAGACGCCCGCCGGGCAGTAGCGCTGCGCGGGTTCGGCATATTCGGGCAGGTTCACGGCAATCGGCACCGAGGCATCCTTCAGCGTCAGATGCGCCGGTTGGCTTTCCTCGTGATTGGTGAAGGAAAAGGCGACATTGGTCAGCCGGTCGAAGGACAGCACGCCATCGGGCTTGGGGTAGTCGATGGGCTTGTGGTCGGCGGCCTTTCCGGTGGCGGCGGCATCGGACCTGCCATGTTTCAGCGTACCGAAAGCCGACAAGCCAAGGATGTTGTTCGTCCACATATCGAACCCGCCAAGCGCGAGAGAGGGCAAAAGCCCCCATTTCGACCACATGGGTTTCACATTCCGAACTTTCTTCAGATCCCTGCCGATGGCCCCGCTCCGCACCTCGGTCTCATAGGCGGCCAGTTCATCCCCCGAACGGCCTGCCGCAATCGCGGCATGGGCGGCCTCGGCGGCGGCCTTGCCCGAGAGCATGGCGTTGTGGTTGCCCTTGATGCGCGGCACGTTGACCATGCCGACCGAACATCCCAGCAGCGCGACACCCGGTGCCACCATCTTCGGCATCGACTGCCAGCCGCCTTCGGAGATTGCGCGCGCGCCGTAAGCCACGCGCTTGCCGCCTTTGAGCAGGTCCGCGACCATCGGGTGATGCTTGAACCGCTGGAATTCCATATAGGGATAGAGATGCGGGTTTTCGTAGTTCAGATGGACCACGAAGCCGACATAGACCTGATTGTTCTCAAGATGGTAGATGAAGCTGCCGCCGCCCGCATTGCTGCCCAGAGGCCAGCCCATCGTATGCGTGACCGTGCCCTGCCGGTGCTTTTCCGGGTCGATCTCCCAGATTTCCTTCATGCCGAGGCCGAATTTCTGCGGGCATTTCCCGGCGGAAAGGTCGTATTTCGCGATCACTTCCTTGGCGAGCGACCCGCGCACCCCTTCGGAAAGGAACACATATTTACCAAGCAGTTCCATTCCCGGCTCGTATTGCGGGCCCGGCGTTCCGTCAGAGGCCAGCCCCATTTCGCCCGCCACCACGCCCGCCACGCGGTCGCCGTCATAGACCAGCGCGGAACAGGACATGCCGGGGAAGATTTCGACGCCAAGAGCCTCGGCCTGCTCGGCCATCCAGCGGCAGACATTGGCCATCGACACGATGTAATTGCCGTGATTGTTCATCAGGGGCGGCATCGGCCAGTTCGGCACCCGGATCTGGCCCGCAGGGCCGAGGACGTAGAAATTGTCCTCCACCACCGGCGTCTTGATCGGGGCGCCCCGTTCACGCCAGTCTGGGATCAGGGCATCCAGCCCGGCAGGGTCCAGCACCGCACCAGACAGGATATGCGCGCCGACCTCGGACCCCTTTTCCAGCACGACGACCGACAGATCGGCGTCAAGCTGTTTCAGCCGGATCGCGGCTGACAGACCCGCAGGGCCTGCGCCCACGATCACGACATCATATTCCATCTGCTCGCGCGTCACCTGACCGGACATGGCTTCCCCCTGACTGCTGGCGTCTTTTGTGTTCCGCACCGGGTTTGCCTCAAGCCTTCCCTGCGGTCAATCGTGACGTCCCGGCTCATGCCGCATCGCAGCGTCACATTTGCATGTCTGTGGCGCTTCCTTGCCGGGCCCCGCGCCAATCCTGTTGCATTTGCCGGACCGGTGGTGTTGGGTGATCGAAAGGGAACCGATGCAAGGTCATGGCCATACGGCTGTGACTTTCTTGTTTTTGAGTGAAGGCCGATGGAAAAGATACCGATGACCCGTGCGGGATATGTCGCACTGGATGAGGAGTTGAAGCAGCTCAAATCCGTTGAGCGGCCTGCCGTGATTCGTGCGATTGCCGAGGCGCGCGAACATGGCGACCTGTCGGAAAATGCCGAATATCACGCCGCGCGCGAAAAGCAGAGCTTCATCGAGGGGCGGATCAAGGAACTCGAGGCGATCATCTCGCTGGCCGAGGTGATCGACCCGTCGAAATTTTCCGGTCCGATCAAGTTCGGGGCCACGATCACGCTGCTGGACGAGGATACAGAGGAAGAGCGCACCTATCAGATCGTGGGCGAACCCGAGGCCGACCTGGAAAAAGGGCTCCTGAACATCAGGAGTCCTCTGGCCCGTGCCCTGATCGGCAAGGACGAAGGCGACAGCGTGGAGGTCAAAACCCCCGGTGGCGAACGCAGCTACGAGATTCTGTCGATCCGCTACGTCTGATCCGGTCGTGGCGGGGCGGGGCAGGGGCAGGAAGTCCAGATGACCGAACCGAAGGAAAATTCCCTCCCCATCGGCCTTGCCTCGCCGCAAGGCGCCGAGGGGCGCCCGGTGTCGGAACTGGTCGCACTGGTTCTGGCGCTGGTCTGGGTTGCGGCGGTGGTCGCTCAATTTGCGATGACCTCGGAAAGCGTGCTGAACGGTCCGCTTTCGATCCTGATGACTCTCCTCGTGGTGTTCCTGCCCTTGGCGCTGATCTGGGGGATCGTGTCCACCGCCCGAACGATCCGCGCGTTGCGCGAAGAGGCGGCGCGGTTGCAGGTCGCGGTGGATGCGATGCGCCATGCCTATGTGATGGGCCAGCAGACCGGCACTGCCAAGCCCTCGGTCGAACGCAAGATCGAGGAAATCGCGGCGGCGCAGAAAAAGACCGAGAGCCAGCTTGCCATGTTCACCTCGCGTCGCGACACGTCGCTGACGGTGCCTTCGGCGGATCGCAAGGCGGCACTCTCGGTGCCGACTCCCGCGCCCGCGGATGAACAGCCCGCACTGGCGCTTGGCACGCCCGCCGAACATCTGCGCGCGCCGCTTTCGGTCGCGGATTTCGTGCGCGCGCTGCATTTCCCCGAAAGCCCCGATGACAAGGCCGGGTTCCGCGCGCTGCGTCTCGCGCTGGAGGATCGCAAGACCTCGCGCCTGATCCGGGCCGCGCAGGATGTGCTGACCCTGCTGAGCCAGGAGGGCATCTATATGGATGACCTCAAGCCTGAACGCTGCCGCCCCGAAGTCTGGCGCCGTTTCGCCGCCGGGGAGCGGGGGCGGGCGATTGCGGGGCTGGGCGGCATCCGTGACCGGTCCAGTCTGGCGCTGACGGCGGCGCGGATGCGCGAGGATCCGGTGTTCCGGGACGCGGCACATCATTTCCTGCGGAGTTTCGACAAGACCTTTGCCGAGTTCGAGGCGAATGCCTCGGATGCCGAACTGGCCGATCTGACCGAAACGCGCACGGCAAGGGCCTTCATGCTCTTTGGCCGGGTGACGGGCATTTTCGACTGACCGGCCCGGCCGTCCGGTCCTCAGGCGCTTGCGGGCTTTCATCCTTCTGACCGTGAATGATGAAGCCCGTCATGGCTGAGGAATAGCCCCCTGTGCCTGAAGCGGCCGCACCATCGCATGACTGCCCCGGAACCCGAAGACATGTCCGATCAGTCCGATCCGGTCATGGCGCAGCACGACGAACCCCATCCGCTCATAGAGCGCCTTCGCCCGCCAGTTGCTGTCGATCACATCGAGCCGGATCGACTGATAGCCACGCGCCCGGCCTGCCTCGAACACCGCTTCCATCAGCGCGGTGCCAATGCCCTGGCCGCGCGCCTCCCGCGTGACGCAGATGCCGTCCAGCAGGAACCGCTGGTTTTCGACCTCGCGTTGAAGGTGGCGCAGCAGGGCCGCGCGCCAAGTGCCGCCGACAATCCCGTAAACCGCCCTCAGATCGGCGCCGTTGCCGCCCGCAAAGGAACCTTCGGGGGATTTGAAGCCCGCAATTCCGACGATCCGTCCGTGGTCATCGATTGCATGAAGGCTGTGATCGGGGCGGATCGTGCGCGCCAGAAACGCCAGCGCGCGCGGCTCGGGGCCAAGCACCCGGCCCAGTTTGCCACCGAAGGCCTCCCAGTAAAGTCGTGCCGCCTCGGGGATCATGGCCTCCGGCAGGCCGTGTCGGATGGTGACGTCCACGCGCGCTATTGCAGGCGCGGATCGCCCGCCTGCACCAGAAGGACACCGTGATTGTCGTCGGTGTCGTCGTCGGTGAACACCTTGGTGCGCACGCCCGGTATCCTGCCGAATGCGGTCATCAGGCGGTCGGGGAACCAGGTGGAGGACAGATGTTCGAAGCCGGGCAGGCCGCGCAGGATCGACGAGGTTGCGATGGTGCATTGCGCCTTGGGCACGGCCCCATAGGCCATGACCCGTTGCAGTGCGAGTTCCGCCACGGCGGGGGAAACCTCGATCACCTGTTCCACCACATCGAATGTTTCGCGGGCGTGGTAGTCGATGTAGAAATTCACCATGCGCGGGGTCATGCCGAAATGCACGTCATTGCGTTCGGGCAGGTTGGGGTGATGCCAGGTGCCCGCCGGATCGAACATCACGCGCTGCGAGCCGTTGATCATCAGCGCGGAATGGGCGCCGCTGCGGTCACGGGTGGCAAGCACGGTGTAAAGCGTGATCGTCGTCGGGCCGGGATGCACATAGCGTGCGGCCTGCACCTGTTCCTCGGGAGCCCATTTCGGTTCCGCAGCCCCGCAGGCACCGAGGATCAGAAGTGCCGCAAGGCACAGAAACATACGACGCATCGGGCATCCTTCGGAATTGCCGGCGGGCACTGTGAAAGCGGATCAGGCGTTGACGAGCGCCATGAAGATCAGGATGCCGATGGAAATGCCCGCACCCCAGGTCGTCATGCGGATGAAACCCGCAAAGGTTTTTTCCTGCACATTCACATCCATGCTGCCATGCTTGTGATCGCTGTCGTGCTTGTGGTCGGCCATGTTCTGCATCCCTTTTTGCGGTCGCTTTCCTGCCCTTTAGCCGATTCACTCCGGCCTGTCACGCAGCTTGGCGCGGCGCGCGACATCACGCCCCGGCAGCCTGATCCGGCTTTCCGGTAGCGGCCTGCTTGCCGCTGCGCCTGCGCCGCGACGGGGTCTTGCGGCCCCCTTCTTCCAGATCCCGCACAAGGCGGAACCCGATTCGCCGGGCGGGTTCCGCTTCGTCCGCGTTCTTGGGGGTCGCGATCAGCGCGACGTTGAGCTGTGTCACATGCTGGATGATCTGCATCCGCCGTCCTTCATCGTCGCGCCCGTAAAAGGTGACGATGTCGGGGTCGAAATAGCCGATCCCCTCGATCCGCAGGACGCCTGCCTCGCCGCCCGCATAGCCCATGGCGATTTCCTGATCGCGGTCGAGTTGTTCCTCGAAATTCCGCAGGTAGAGGACGAGGCGTTCATAGGCCCATTCGGCAGGGCTTTTCTGGCTGAGCGGCCGGTTGGCGATGGCCTCCGGCAGAGGCTGCTCCTCGACCGTTTCGGGGGCGTCCGGATCGGAATGGACGACATGGGCCGTCGGCAATGCCGTCCGTTCATGCGCCTCGGCAATCGTTGCGATCTCGTCACTCATATCGCTGCCACCTCCACGCACCATCCGTTCCCATGGTCCGGGTGATGCGTCCCTGATGCAAGAGGTGATTGAGATGGGCCACCGCCTCCACCAGTGCGAGCCCATAGGCGTCGCCCTCGATCTGGCGGCCGAAAACAGGCAGAAAACACTCGGTCGCGCTCTGCTGTTCGGTCAGGTGGTCCAGCAGGCGGGCCAGTGCGCCCTCGTGATTCTCGATCATCTGGCGCAGGCGCAGGGGCAGGCCGGTGAAGGGCAGCTTGTGACCGGGCAGAACGAGGTGATCGGGCCGCGCATGGGGCAGGAAGCTGCGGCAGCTTGTCAGCCAGTCAGCCAGCGGGTCGGCCAAGGGCTCGGTCGCGTAGACGCCGATATTGGCCGAGATCGAGGGCAAAAGCTGGTCTGCCCCAAGGATCAGCGGGCCGTCCACCTGCCAGAGCGTCGCCTGCTCCGGCGCATGGCCGCCGCCCGTTCGCACCAGCCAGTCGCGCCCGCCGAGGCGCAACTGCTGGCCATCCCTGATGCGCGTGAACCCGACAGGCAAGGGGGCCACCACATCGGCAAAGTTGAAGGGGCGTTCGGTCCGGCGCCTTTCCAGCAGGTCCGGCGGCATGCCCGCCCCCTGCCAGAAGGCCAGTTGTTCGGCCACCGGGCGGTCCTGTGCATCGAGCGTGAGCATCCTGGCATAGAGCCAGGCGGTGCGGGTGGTCAGAAGTTCCGCGCCGCGCGACTGGAACCAGCCCGCAAGGCCGATATGGTCGGGGTGGTGATGGGTGACAAGCAGGCGGGCAACCGGCTTTCCCGCCAATGGCCCCGTCAGCAACGCTTCCCAGATCGCGCGCGACTTGCGGCTGTCAAAGCCGGTATCGACCACGGTCCAGCCATCGGCATCGTCCAGCGCGAAAATATTGACGTGATCCAGCGCCATCGGCAGCGGCAAGCGCATCCACAACACGCCTTCGGCGATCTCGATGGCCTTTCCGGGTTCGGGCGGGGTTTCGAACGGGTATCTTATCCCGCCCACAGGATCGTGTTTCACGCCGCCAGATCCCCGTCGCTGAGCGCGTAAAGCCCCGATGCCCCTTCGCGCATCTGCTGAAGCAGCCCGGAATGGGCGGGGAGCAACCGCTTGACCGCGATCCGGGCCAGCCGGGTGCGGGGGCCATCTTCGCCCTCGGCCATGGCGGCCTTCAGGTGGTAATGGGCGCCAAGCACCAGCGCGAAGGCCCGCAAGTAGGGCACGGCCCCGGCAAAACGGTCGTTCATCTCCTGCGTGACCAGCCACTCGGTTGCCTCGCGCAGCGATTCGGCGGCGTTCCAGACAGCGGTGGCCATGTTGGGATATTGCGCGCGCACGGAATGGGCGTTCTGCTCCACCTCCTCGATCAGGCGAAAGGCGGCCTCGCCGCCATCCATCATCTTGCGGCCCACCAGATCCATTGCCTGAATCCCGTTGGTGCCCTCATAGATTGCCGTCACCCGCACATCGCGCAGATATTGCGCGGCGCCGGTTTCCTCGATGAAGCCCATGCCGCCATGGACCTGCACGCCGAGGCTCGCCACCTCGATGCCGGTATCGGTGCCGAAGGCCTTGGCGATGGGGGTCAGCAGGGCCGCGCGGGCCTTCCAGTCGGCGGATCCGGTTGCGGTGCCCATGTCGATGGCCACGGCACAGGCCAGCGCGATGGCGCGTGCGGCAACGGTCTGCGCCTTCATTTCCGCCAGCATCCGGCGCACATCGGCATGGGCGAGGATCGTTTCCGCTCCCGGCACCGGGGTCTTGCCCTGCTTGCGCTCCATCGCATAGGCCAGCGCGTGCTGATAGGCGCCTTCGGCCACGGAAATGCCCTGCACCCCGACCCCGAGGCGGGCATTGTTCATCATGGTGAACATCGCGGCCATGCCCTTGTGCGGCTCGCCCACCAGCCAGCCGGTTGCGCCATCATATTGCATGACGGCGGTGGGGGATCCGTGCAGCCCCATCTTGTGTTCGAGGCTGACGACCGACAGGCTGTTGCGTTTGCCGGGGGTGCCATCTGCATCGGGGATGAACTTCGGCACCATGAAGAGGCTGATGCCCTTGGTGCCGGGCGCGCCATCGGGCAGGCGGGCCAGCACCAGATGGCAGACGTTGCCGGAAAAATCATTGTCTCCCCATGAGATATAGATTTTCTGGCCCGAGATCGCATAGGTTCCGTCGCCCTTCGGCTCGGCCTTGCTGCGCAGCGCCCCCACGTCTGACCCGGCCTGCGGTTCGGTCAGGTTCATCGTGCCGCACCATTCGCCCGACACGAGCTTCGGGATATAGAGCGCCTTCAACTCCTCGCTCGCGTGATGTTCCAGCGCCTCGATCTGGCCCTGGGTCATCAGCGGGTTGAGCTGCAGCGAAAGGCAGGCCGACCCCATCATTTCATTGACGGCGGTGGTCACGGCCATCGGCAGGCCCATGCCGCCGAACTCCGGATCGGCGGCGATGGACACCCAGCCGCCTTCGACGATCGCGCGGTAGCCCTCGGCAAATCCGGGGGAGGTGCGCACCACGCCGTTTTCCAGCCGGGCAGGATGCATGTCGCCCGCCCGTTGCAGCGGCGACAGCACCGTTTCACAGAGCTTCCCGGCCTCGGCCAGAACCGCCTCCACCGTGTCGGACGTGGCCTCGGCAAAGCGGTCGGTCGCGGCAACCTGATCGAAGCCCACGACATGATCGAGCAGATAGCGGAAATCGGCCAGCGGGGCACGATAGGGCATGGGTGGTCTCCTCTCCCGGTCGGACGCGCTTGGCAATCGCGTCGCGCGGCCTTAATAGTCTGATGGTCCCAAGATTAACCCAAGGGCATCCCCCTTCAAGGCCAACGCTGCGTCACGCCATGACCGAAACCCTGCACCTTTTCCCTGATGCAGAAGGGCTGGCCCGTGCTGCCGACCTGCTGCGGGCCGGGGGCCTTGTCGCCTTCCCGACCGAGACGGTCTATGGCCTTGGCGGCGATGCCCGCGACGACCGGGCCGTGGCGCTGATTTTCGAGGCGAAGGGACGCCCTCGGTTCAACCCGCTGATCGTGCATCTGCCCGATCTTGAGGCGGTGGAGCGCGTGGCGGTTCTGGACGACCGCGCCCGGGCGGTTGCGGCGGCCTTCTGGCCGGGGCCGCTGACGCTGGTCCTGCCCTTGCGGCCTGACGCGGGCATTTCCCCGCTGGTCACGGCAGGGCTGGAAACGGTTGCGGTGCGGGTTCCGGCGCATCCTGTCGCGCAGGGGCTGCTCCGGGCGTTCGGCGGGCCATTGGCGGCGCCCTCCGCCAATCCCTCGGGCCGGGTCTCGCCGACCCGGGCGGCCCATGTGATCGAGGGGCTGGCAGGCCGGATTGCCGCTGTGGTCGATGGCGGGGCCTGTGCGGTCGGCGTGGAAAGCACGATCCTCGGGCTTGCCGGGGAACCCGTCTTGCTGCGACCGGGCGGCGTGCCGCTGGAGGCGCTGGAGGCGATGCTCGGTCCGGTCGCGACCGGAGGTGATGCCGCGAAACCGACCGCGCCGGGGCAGTTGCAGTCGCATTACGCGCCAGAGGCCGCCGTGCGGCTGGGGGTGACTGCGGCGGCACCGGGGATGTTGCTGGTGGGATTCGGGCCGGTGGCAGGGCAATTGAACCTCTCGCCCGGTGGTGATCTGGTGGAGGCGGCGGCGGCGCTGTTCCACCTTCTGCGCGATGCGGACAGGTTGGCTGATGGTCGCATCATCGGTTTTGCGCCCATCCCCGAAACCGGGCTTGGCCGCGCGATCAACGACCGGCTGCGCCGGGCGGCTGCGCCCCGCGGCTGAAGCCGCTCGTCGCTCCCTGTCGGACGCTCCTCACTTGCGACCGGCCAGCGTCGCCTGTCAGGGCTGCACAGAATGTCAGTCCCTGTGATCGACCCGCAGCACGATCTTGCCGATATGTCCGGGGCTTTCGATCCGCCAATGGGCCGCGGGTGCCTCCATCAGCCCGTATTCGCTGTCGAGAACCGGGCGCAAGGCACCGCGTGCGATCATCGGCCAGACCTGCGCCTCCAATTGCGCGGCGAGTCGCGCCTTCGCAAGATCTGATTGCGGGCGGAGCGTGGACCCGGTGATCGTCAACCGGCGGGTCATCACCTCGGCGAAGTTCAACTCCACCTTCGATCCGGTCAGAAAGGCGATCTGCACCAGCCGCCCGTCATTCGCCAATGCCTTGATGTTGCGGGGCAGGTAGCTGCCTCCGACCATGTCGAGGATCACATCCGCACCGCCGACGCCGCGCATCTCGATCCCGAAATCAACTTCATGGTAATTGATGGCCCGTTCTGCCCCCAGCCGGAGGCAGACCTCGCATTTCTCCTGCGAGCCCGCCGTGGCAAAGACCCGGGCCCCAAGGGCGCGTGCAATCTGGATCGCGGTGGTGCCGATCCCTGACGTGCCGCCATGGACGAGAAACCGCTCCCCCGCCCTCAGGCCCGCGCGCATCACCACATTGGTCCAGACAGTGAAACAGGTTTCGGGCAGGCAGGCGGCCTCCTTCAACGAAAGCCCCGGTGGTATGGGCAGGGCGTGATCGGCCTGGGTCACCGCATATTCGGCATAGCCGCCGCCCGGCAACAGCGCACAGACCGCATCACCCTCCTTCCAGCGCGTCACCCCGGCACCGATGGCGGCGACATGGCCGGAACATTCCAGCCCCGGCAGCGGCGAGGCATTGGCGGGCGGGTTGTAGAGCCCCGCACGTTGCAGCGCATCGGGGCGGTTCACCCCGGCATAGGCCACACGGATCACGATCTGCCCATGACCGGGGACCGGCACCGGCACCGAAACCGGGCGCAGCACATCCGGCGCGCCGGGCTGTGCGATTTCCATGGCGAGCATGGCGTCAGGAAGCGGAGTTGTCATCGAAAGAGCTGTCCTTGCGGTTTCGGGATCAGTCCGTGGAGGTTCAGCGCCAGCGTCCGGGCAGGCCCGCCCCGGGATCCGTTTTTCCTGCCCTGTGCGTTCCTGACATCGCGTCACCGGCTCTGTCGCAGGCCCGCCCGATGGGACCGGACCGCATCGCGCGGGCAATCGGGTTGTCGCGCAGGCCCGCCTTCACCTTCTCGATCCGCATGACATCTGCGATGCGGCGGTCGAGAAATTCCCAGGTCGCGACCCGCCCGGGACTGTCGTCGCCCAGCCAGTAAAGCACGGTTGCCCCGTAGACGGCCGAGAGTGTGGCCCGTTTCGAATACCAGTTGAAATCGCGCGATGTGTCGCCAAGCGCCCGCCAGATCGCATCCGCCGTGCCCCAGATCGCCCGCGCGCCTTCGCCCGCATGGCGCGGCAGCGCAAACAGCGTCGTGCCCCGGCGCACCAGTTCGCGGTCCTCGACAATCTCGAGCCGGGTGCGGATGGCATGGGCGACCTTTTCGCTGTAGCGCAGGCCGGCAAGGTCGGCGCTGGCCAGCCGTTCGGCCATCTGCCTGTCGCCAGCCCGGTGAAACTCCAATGCAAGGTCCACCCCGCCCCGTGGAAACAGCGCGCGGGCAAGCCCCTCCGCCACGCCCGACTCGCGGATCGCCGCACGAAAGGTCGCTTCGGACCAGCCGTCGAATGGAACATGGAGCAGCGCCGCGTCGAGGATCGCCGCACGCACGGCCTCCATGGCTTCAGGCTGGTCGGCTTCGGAATGCTGCATGGGTAATGCTCCTTCTTCCTTGCGTCGGTGCGGGTGGACAGGCCCCCCCCAGTTTGTTATAGGCCGCGAGCCTGCACAATCGTGCAAATTCTAACTTAGGAAGGTGGTGACAACCACATGCAGGTCAGCGTTCGTGACAATAACGTCGAACAGGCCCTCCGCGCCCTGAAGAAAAAACTTCAGCGTGAAGGCGTGTTTCGCGAAATGAAGCTCAAGCAACATTTCGAAAAGCCCTCCGTCAAAAAGGCGCGGGAGCAAGCCGAAGCCATCCGCCGTGCGCGCAAACTCGCGCGCAAGAAGGCGCAACGCGAAGGCGCGCTCTGAGGTCGGTGAGACGCATCAAGCGATGCTGGGACGGGCGACCGTCCTGACGATCAACCCCCGATGCCGCAGGGCGCCGGGGGTTTTTCTGTTTATGCCCCCTCGCAGAGTGCCGGGGCAAGGGCCTCTGATCGGAGGCTCGGGGCAACGGTGAGCAGAGCCGCTGCTGCTTTTTCTGTCTTGAAATATCCTCGGGGGGTGAGGACCGGCTTGCCGGGCCGAGGGGGGCAGACAGCCCCCCTGATCGACCGCAGGACATGGCGTCGCGGTTGTCTTGTGGTGCCAAGCGTGTAAAACGGGCCCTCAGACCCAGTCCGAAAGGCCGCCGATGTCCGCCAGCATGATGTCCACCGTTCTCAAGCCCATGCACCGGGAGGGCTGGAAGTTCGTGCCGGTGTTCGCTGGCGTGACGATCCTTCTGTTCCTGCTCTGGCAGCCACTGGGGTGGATCGGGGTCGGGCTGACGATCTGGTGCTACTATTTCTTTCGCGATCCCAAACGGGTGACGCCGACGCGCGAGGGGCTGGTGATCTCGCCCGCCGACGGGGTGATCTCGCTGATCGAACCTGCGGCCCCGCCACCGGAACTGGGGATGGGCCCGGATCTGCGCACCCGGGTTTCGGTGTTCATGAATGTGTTCAACTGCCATGTGAACCGCGTGCCGGTGCCGGGACGGATCACCAAGATCGCCTATCGGCCGGGCAAGTTCCTCAATGCCTCGCTCGACAAGGCGAGTGTGGACAACGAGCGAAATGCGCTGGTGGTGCAGATGGCGGACGGGCGCGAGGTGGCGGTGGTGCAGATCGCGGGTCTGGTCGCACGCCGCATCCTCTGCGAGGTGCCCGAGGGCGCGGTTCTGCAAACCGGAGACCGTTTCGGCATGATCCGCTTCGGATCGCGCGTGGATGTCTATCTGCCCGACGGGGTGGAGCCGCTGGTCTGTCTGGGACAGGTGATGGTTTCGGGCGAAACCGTGCTGGCCGACATGACCTCGGGCGAGCCGCGCCGCGCGGGCCGGGAGCGCTAGGCCATGGCCGAGCGCAAGCGCGAGACGCTGTCCCTTGTGATGCTCTTGCCGAACATGGTCACGATTCTGGGGCTTTGTGCGGGGCTGACCTCGATCCGCTTCGTGCTGGTCGGGCGCTTTGACATTGCGGCGATGCTTCTGGTCTTTGCGGCGCTGATCGACGGTCTGGACGGGTTGCTGGCGCGCAGGCTCAATGCCGCGACCTCGATCGGTGGCGAACTCGACAGCCTGTCGGATTTCGTCAATTTCGGTGTCGCGCCTGCGATCCTCGTTTTCCAGTTCGCGCTGAGTCGCGATTTCGCGACGGGCTGGATGTTCGTGCTGATCTATGCCTGCTGCTGCTGCCTGCGGCTTGCGCGGTTCAACGTGACGCGGGATGTGCCGTTGCCGGTCGGGGCCAAGCCGTTCTTTCTGGGCGTGCCTGCGCCGGGGGGGGCCATGCTGGCGCTGTTGCCGCTGTTCCTGACGCAATACGGGGTGATCGACGCCCGCCAGCATCCGTTTCTTTACGGCATCTGGATGGGCATTGTGGCCTGGCTGATGATCTCCAAGGTTCCCACGCCCTCATCGAAATCCCTGCGCATCCCGCGCGACAAGTCGGTTCTGGTGCTGCTGGGGGCGGCGGTGGTCGTGGGGTTGATGGTCACGCGGTTCTGGCTGCTGCTGTCGCTGCTCGACATCGCCTATGCGGCGGTGGTCCTCTACGCGGTGCTGAGCCATGTCCGGCGACGGTTCAGACGGCAATCGCGGTCGTCCTGACCACGGTGCGCAGCGCAAAGGACGATTGCATCTGCGCCACGCCCGGCAGGCGGGACAGATACTGGCGGTGGATGCGGGCGAAATCCTCGGCGTCGCGGGCGATGATCTTGAGCAGGTAATCCGCCGATCCGGCCATCAGGTGACATTCCAGCAGGTCCGGCAGTTTCGCCACCTCGCGCTCAAAGGCATCCAGCAGATCCTCGGCCTGGCCCTGAAGCGTGATCTCGACAAAGACCGTCGTTGTCCGTCCGACCCGTCTGGCATCCAGCAGGGCAACATAACCCGCGATGAAATGCTCCTGCTCCAACCGCTGCACCCGTCTGTGGCAGGCGGAGGGGGAGAGGTTGATCCGCTCGGAAAGCTCGGCATTCGTGACACGTCCCTCGCGTTGCAGGACGCTCAGGATGCGGCGGTCTGTTGCGTCGAGATCCGGTTCCAGGGGCGATCCTTTCGAAATGGGGTGCTTTGGGCGCAGGATATACGCAAATCCCACGATGAACCGCCCAAGAATTCAAAGCAATCCCTGTCGCTTCGCGCGAGGCTGGAGGAATAATCCAGAACAGGGGGAATTGTGATGAAGATCGGCTGTCCCAAGGAGATCAAGCCGCAGGAGTTCCGCGTCGGCATGACGCCGGATGCCGCGCGCGAGGCGGCGGACCACGGCCATACCGTGCTGATGGAAACCGGGGCCGGGTCGGGTTCGGGTTTCACCGACGTCGATTACCGCGCGGCGGGGGCGCGGATCGTGGACACCGCCGAAGAGGTCTTTGCCGAAGCGGAGATGGTGGTGAAGGTGAAGGAGCCGCAGGCGGTGGAACGCAAGCGGCTGCGCGCGGGGCAGGTTCTGTTCACCTATCTGCACCTCGCGCCCGATCCGGACCAGACCCGCGATCTGCTCGAAAGCGGCGTGACGGCGATTGCCTATGAGACCGTAACGGACCGCACAGGCGGTCTGCCGCTGCTGGCCCCGATGTCGGAGGTGGCGGGACGGCTCGCCCCGCAGGTGGGGGCCTGGACGCTGCAAAAGGCCAATGGCGGGCGTGGTGTGCTGATGGGTGGCGTGCCCGGCGTGGGGCCCGCGCGGGTTCTGGTCATCGGGGGCGGGGTCGTGGGCACCCATGCCGCGCGGATCGCAGCCGGCATGGGGGCGGATGTGACGGTTCTGGACCGGTCACTGGTGCGGTTGCGTTATCTCGACGACGTGTTCGGCGCGCAGTTCAAGACCGGGTTTGCCAGTGCCGGACGCACGGCCGATCTGGCGCGCGAGGCTGACATGGTGATCGGCGCGGTGCTGATCCCCGGCGCCGCCGCGCCGAAGCTGATCTCGCGCGCGCAACTGGCCGATCTGAAACCCGGCGCGGCGCTGGTGGATGTGGCCATCGACCAGGGCGGTTGTTTTGAAACCTCGCGCGCGACCACCCATGAAGACCCCATCTATGATGTGGACGGAATCATGCATTATTGCGTGGCCAACATGCCGGGGGCGGTGGCGCGCACCTCGACCCTCGCGCTCGGCAATGCGACGCTGCCCTTCCTTCTGGCGCTGGCCGACAAGGGCTGGCGGCAGGCCTGCGCCGAGGATCCGCATCTTCTGGCCGGGCTCAACACCCATGCCGGCAAGCTGACCTATGCCGCGGTGGGCGAGGCGCTGGGCCTGCCGGTGCAGGATGCCCGGGAAGCGTTGAAGGCTGGGTAAAGCTGAAGGCCGGGTAAAGACCCGCCCGCCCGCCGGATGCGACCGGCGGGCGGGCCCTTGGATCAGGATTTTGCGGCCAGCAGATCACGGATCTGCGCCAGCAGTTCCTCTTGCGTCGGGCCTGCGGGGGCTGCCGCAGCGGCTTCGGCAGCTTCTTTCCTGATCGCGGTGTCCTTGATGCGGTTCACGAATTTCACCAGCATGAACACCACGAAGGCGATGATCAGGAAGTTGATGCAGGCGGTGATGAAGGCGCCATAGGCAAAGACGGCGGCCCCGGATTCGCGGGCGGTTTCAAGGCCCACATTGTCCGGCACATTGCCGCTCATCACCACATACATGTTGGTGAAGTCGATCCCGCCGAGGATCAGGCCGATGATCGGGTTGATCAGATCGCCGACGAGCGAACTGACAATGGCCGTGAAGGCCGCCCCGATGATGATCCCCACCGCGAGGTCCATCACATTGCCCTTGGCGATGAACTCCTTGAATTCCTGAAGCATGTCCCAGTCCCTTGTGATTTCCGGGCCGGGTTCTCCCGGCCGATTGATCGTCTGCGCCCAGTCCGCGCGGGCGCAATATGGCACGGAATGCGCGGTGGAACAGGGGAAAAACCCGCGTTTTCGACCCGGCCCGGACAGTCTAGCGCAGCGCGTTCAGCCCCGCATCGGGCAGGGTGCAATCGCGCCGGACATCCGGCCCGCAGGGGCGGGGTTCCAGATCGCGGGTGAGGCAGATCCGCACCTCCTGGATCAGACCGGCCCGACAGGTGACCGTCACCATGTCGCGCGAAAGACGCGGATCGGCCTCCAGAAAGGCCGCCTCGACGACGCGGGCGGGCAATTTCAGATCCTCGCTGATTTTCGTGAAAACCTCGGGCATGGCCACGGCGTCAAAGGCGCGGCGGGACAGGGCGAAATAGTCCTGCGGTGCAAGCCCGCTGCAACGACCATGTTTCTTCCATTGATACCAGGCAAGTCCCGCGCCGCCCATGATGTCCGCCATGGCGGCACTTTCGCGGCGGGACGGGTCGCGGGCGGTTGTGCGACACCATTCCGGCCAGCCGGAATTGTGTTGCGGCCAAAGCCCGTGCAGCATGAAGCCAAGCCCCCGCCCGGGCAGGCACTGGGTCTCGCCGCGCGCATCGCCCTCCAGCGCGCACCAGTTCGACGACCAGCTGAGCGCCATTACATAATAGTCGAATTCCCCCGCCCGGTCGGACTGCGCCGCCCCCGGCCCGCCGATCAGCGCCACAAACCCGATCACCGCCAACAGCACACGCATTTTCTCTTTCCTCTGGCTGGTTCAGCCTTTATATGCAGCCCTGACTTCCCCGAAAACGAGAAGACGCGGGCCTCTGCCCGCAGCCGTTTTCCCGGCCCGAGGGAGAATTGTAAAGGAGTGATCCGATGTCGAAACCCCTGATGTCCAAGGCCACTGCCGTCTGGCTGGTGGACAACACGACCCTGACCTTCAAGCAGGTGGCAGAATTCTGCGGCATGCATGAACTTGAAGTGCAGGGCATTGCGGATGGTGATGTGGCAACCGGGGTCAAGGGCTTCGATCCGGTCGCCAACAACCAACTCGATCCCATCGAGATCGAGCGCGGTCAGGCCGATCCTGCCTATCGGCTGAAGCTGAAATTCAACGCCGCCGCCGTGGGCGAGGAAAAGCGGCGCGGTCCGCGCTATACACCGCTCTCCAAACGGCAGGACCGGCCTGCCGCGATCCTGTGGCTGGTGAAGTTCCATCCCGAACTGACCGACGGGCAGGTCGGCAAGCTGGTCGGCACCACGAAGCCCACGATCCAGTCGATTCGCGAGCGGACGCATTGGAACATCGGCAGCATCACGCCCATCGACCCGGTGGCACTTGGCCTGTGCCGGCAGTCGGAACTTGACGCGGCCGTGCAGGTCGCAGCCCGCAAGAAGGCCGCCGAAGGCGTGGTCATGTCCGACGACGAACGCCGCAAGCTGGTGTCCACCGAACAAAGCCTCGGCATGGCACCGGACGCGAAACTGCCTTCTTCCATCGCCGGGCTGGAAAACTTCAGCCTGAGCGAACAGGAAGAAAAGCCCGCCGACTATTCGGATGCGGACAGCTTTTTCAACCTGCCGGAGGCGGATGACGAAGAGGATGAGGAAGAGGACAGCGGCCCGATCCGGTGATTCTGGCAGGCCCGGGTGACCGGCGTGGCGAATGCCCGCCGCGCCGGAGTCGTCTGATTGACCTGAGGACCGGAAACGGCACGGGCCGCCTGATCACAAGGCATTGATGCCCGGAGGGCGGCTCATCCAAAGCGTTGCGGGTGCCTTGCTCCGGCTCTTCAAGTCGTGAACATGCCCATGCCCATGAGCGGCGGGCAGGCGTGCCGTGATCCGGTCCGTCCTCCTCGCCGTCCAAGCGCGCAGCAGATCATTTCTTCTTTTTCTTCTTGGCCGCTTCGACTTTCTTGCGGATCACCGGATCCTTGGCCATACGCTTTTGCACATTGGTCGAGATCTTGCTGGTATCCACGGACTTGGCCGGGGTCAGTCTCTCGATCTCGGCAGCGGCATGGGCTTCTCCGGTGATCTTGATGCCTTCCTTCACCGCCTCGACGATGTCGTCGGACAGATCCCGCTCTCCCATGAGTTTTGCCAATGCCTTGGCGTCGATCAGCTTGGTGGCGTCCTTGCTCATGTCGCCCAGATATTTGCCAAGCACCCCCATTGCCAGCCCGGTGATGAAGGCTTCCTTGAGTTCGGTGACAAGTTCGCCTTCCTTCAGTTCCTTGTCCGCGCGCCAGAGGCTCGGCACCTTCTTCAGGGCTTTCTCGAGCACGTTTTCGACCCCGCTTCCGATCGCCTTGATCCCGTAGGATTTGAGCGCCCCGATTGCGGCTGCCCCGGCGCCCTTCGCAGCCTCTTTCGCGGCGGCTTCGGCGGCCTTCTTCGGGACTTGTTCCAACCCCTTCGCGCCGCCCTTCAGGATCAGCGCCACAACCCCGTCCACCACCGCCGATTCGAGCACATTGAGCGCGGAGGTCCCGAGATCGACATTCGTCTTGGTCGAGGCCGAATCGATCTCCTTGAGGATGCCCTCATAGGCGCCCGCCCCGGCGGCTGCGGCCACCTGAACCTTGAGCGACATGCCCCCGGTCTTGATCGCAACAAGGATCTTGAGCGTCACCACCGCCCCGTCGCGGATGACGGTCAGGTTCTTGACCAGTTGATCGCCGCCCACGAAGGTTTCACCGCGATACTGGTCCATCGCGGCAAAGCCCTTGCGGATCTTTGCGGCTTCGCGGTCCAGCGTTCCGGGGTCGAGCGACAGGCTGCGGGCAAGCGATTCGATGTTCTTGGCTGCCGCCTTGACCTGCGCCACCATGGCCGCATCGGGGAACTTGGCCCCCGTGGCAAGATCCACCACCGCCGCCGTGATCTTGTTGGATTTGCGCACGGACTCATGTGCTTTCCAGAGCGTCTCGAACTCCGCGGCCATCGACAGATAGGGCTGGACCACCGCCACCGCCTTGTTGGAGGCGTGGGTCATGATCTTGTAGTATTCTTCCTGCGTGACCCAGTATTTCTTGCCTTTGACATTGATGAGGGTGCGCGGGACCATCGCATCCTCGATCGCCGCCATGGTCTTGCGGTCCACCTTGCCGGAGGAACTGCCGACGTTCAGCTTTGCCTGAAGATCGGCCACCATCTCGGCGGTCTTTTCGTCATAGCTGCCATCCTCGGGGACGACCTTCTTGCCGTAGAGCTTGTTGATGTCCTTTTGAAGTTGCTGGACTTCCTTGCTTTGGACGCCGATTTCCAGATCCGCCATGGCATCGATCCTTTGAAATGGAATTTGAAAATAAACTTGCCGGTAACTCGCTCAGGCGTGCGCGGCCCACGAACGGTGACCTAGCGTCACGCTAGCACAACCCGGAGTTTTTCCGAACTTAAATTGAAAAGGGTTCCCGGGCCGGGGTCTGGTCAGGACAGAAATCTGCAACCGACCCTGACAGCCCTCAGACCCTGCGCCGCGCCCGCAGCGCGGCCCCGATCGTGCCATCGTCGAGATAGTCCAGCTCGCCCCCCACCGGCACCCCGCGGGCAAGCGAACTGACCTCCACCCCGGTCGGTTCCAGCATCTCGGCGATGTAATGGGCGGTGGTCTGGCCGTCCACCGTGGCGTTGAGCGCCAGGATCACCTCGCGCGCACCCTCCGCCTGAACGCGGGACAAAAGGTCGGGGATGCGCAATTCCTCGGGCCCTACGGCGTCCAGCGGCGACAGCGTGCCGCCCAGAACGTGATAGCGGCCCTTGAACACGCCGCCGCGTTCCATCGCCCAAAGGTCGGCCACATCCTCCACCACGCAGATCTCCCCCGTCGCCCGGGAAGGGTTGTCGCAGATCGTGCAGATCTCGGCGGCTCCGATATTGCCGCAGATCCGGCAGTCCTGCGCGGTTTGGGCCACCCGCGCCATGGCGCGTGCCAGAGGTTCCATCACCGTGCCGCGCTTTTTCAGCAAGAGCAGAACCGCGCGGCGCGCAGAGCGCGGCCCGAGGCCGGGAAGCCGGGCCATCAGGTCGATCAGATGGTCGATGTCGCGTGGCGTTTCGGTCATTTCCGGGCGGTCAGAACGGCAGTTTCATGCCGGGTGGCAGGCCAAGCCCCTCGGTCAGCTTTTCCATCTCGGCGCGCGAGCGGTCGGCGGCCTTGGCCTGCGCCTCCTTGATCGCGGCAAGGATCAGATCCTCCACCACTTCCTTCTCCGAGGCGACAAAGATCGAGGGGTCGATCTCCAGCCCCGTGAGTTCGCCCTTGGCGGTGGCGCGTGCGCGCACCAGCCCCGCGCCGCTTTCGCCGATCACAACGATATTGGCCAGATCATCCTGCATCTGGGCCATTTTCACCTGCATTTCCTGCGCGGTCTTCATCATCTTGGCCATGTCGCCAAGCCCGCCCAAACCTTTCAGCATCCTGCCTCTCCGTCTTGTGTGTCGCCACCGGTATATGATGGCATCGTTCCCGGGATTTAAGGGTCAGCCTTCTTCGAAGGGATCCCATTCATCCTCGACCTCAGGCAAAGCCTCCATCGCCGCCTCGGCCTGTGGCTTGCGGATCTCGCGGATCACCGCCCCCGGGAACGCGGCCATGACCGCCTGAACCAGCGGGTTGTGGTCCAGCACCCGCGCCTTTGCCGCCGCCTCGGCGCTGTCGCGGGTTTCGGCGACGGTCGCGGCACCGCCTTCATTGACAAGGCTGATCGCCCATCTTGCCCCGGTCCAACCCTGCAACCGCGCGGCAAGCCGGGCGGCCAGATCGCGCGGCGCGTCCTCGGTGGGCTGGAACTCGATCCGGCCCGGGGCATATTTCGCAAGCCGGAGGCAGGTTTCCACCTCGACCAGCAGCTTCATGTCGCGCCGGTCGCGGATCAGATCCACCACATCGTCAAAGCGGGCATAGGCGGCAAGACCGGGATCGGCCAGTGCCACGGCAACCTGCGCGCCTGACATCGAAGGCCCACGTGCGGGCGACGGGGCCGGGGCGTGCAGCCGCGCCATGTGGGTCATGCCGCCGCCGCCACCCGCCGGGGCACCCCCGCTGCCGCCACCGGGGGCGGGCGGCGGCACCTCGGATTGCAGGCGGCGGATCAGGGTTTCCGGGTCGGGCAGGTCGGCCACATGGGTCATGCGGATCACGGCCATTTCGGCGGCCATCATCGCGTTGGGGGCAATCCCCACCTCCTCCAGCGCCTTGAGCAGCATCTGCCAGAGCCGCGACAGCACCCGCATCGGCAGGCGTGACGCCATGTCCAGCCCCCGTGCGCGTTCATCGGGCGGCGTGGTGGGGTCGTCGGCGGCTTCGGGCGTGATCTTCAGCACCGAGACCCAATGCGTGATTTCCGCCAGATCGCGCAGCACGGCCATCGGGTCGGCCCCGGCAGCATATTGCCCCGACAGTTCCGCCAGTGCCGCCGCCGCATCCCCGCGCAGCACCATGTCAAAGAGGTCAAGCGTGCGGCCCCGATCCGCCAGCCCCAGCATCGCGCGCACCTGGTCGGCGCTGGTTTCCCCGGCCCCATGCGCAATCGCCTGATCCATCAGGCTCATCGCGTCGCGCACCGATCCTTCGGCGGCGCGGGTGATCAGCGCCAGCGCCTCGGGGGCAAGGCTCGCGCCTTCCAGCCCCGCGATGCGGTCCAGATGGGCCATCATCACCTCGGGTTCGATCCGGCGCAGGTCGAACCGCTGGCAACGCGACAGCACCGTGACCGGCACCTTGCGGATTTCGGTGGTGGCGAAGATGAATTTCACATGGGCGGGCGGCTCCTCCAGCGTCTTGAGGAGCGCGTTGAACGCCCCGGTCGACAGCATGTGAACCTCGTCGATGATATAGATCTTGTAGCGTGCCGAAGCCGCCCGGTAGTGAACGGAATCAATGACTTCCCGAATGTTGGCAACGCCCGTGTTCGATGCGGCGTCCATTTCCAGCACATCGACATGACGCCCCTCGGCGATGGCGCGGCAGGGCTCGCACATCCCGCAGGGTTCGGTCGTGGGGCCACCGCTGCCGTCGGTGCCGACACAGTTCAGCCCCTTGGCCACGATCCGCGCCGTGGTGGTCTTGCCCACCCCGCGCACACCGGTCAGCATGAAGGCATGCGCGATCCGGTCCGCTGCAAAGGCGTTGCGCAGGGTGCGCACCATCGCCTCCTGCCCGATCAGGTCGGCAAAGGTCGCGGGGCGGTATTTCCGGGCCAGAACCTGATAGGCGGGCGGCTCGGTGCGGGCGGCTGTGTCGGACATGCAATCCCCGGAGATTCGATCCCCGCACGTTAGGCCCTGACCGGCCCGGCGTCCACCCGAGCCCGTGGGTCTGTCGCTGCGGTTTCAGGCCGAAAGATGCTACCCGGCCTGTGGCGAATTGCACTATGCTCCGGCAAATGGTCAGGCCGGAGGCCCGGATGTCGAAAGCGCAATCAGTCAAATTCCTGCTGGTCTTCTGGATCGTGCTGTTCAGTGGCTCGCTGGCACTGCGGTTCCTATTGGCAGGAGGGGAGCCTCTGGACGTGGCGCTTGGTCGTGGCCTTGCGCTGATCCTTGCGCAGGTTCTGGCAGCCGGGGCGGCGATCCTGTGCTGGCGGGCCGCCAGAGTCCTGCCCGACGGGGTCTTGATGCGTCGTCTCGGGCAGGTGCCGCTTCTGGTGACGGCACTGCTGGCCATTGTGGTGATCTGGTCGGTCATCCGGGCCGTGCGGGCGGGCGCCGTGTGACGGATCGCGGGCTTTCGGAACTGCCTTTGGGGGGCGGGATGCTGGGGCTCTGTGCGTTCCCCGCGAAAGGGGCGGTGCGGGAGCGTCTGTTGGACTGGGGGCCGCAGATCGTGTTGAGCCTGACCCCCTCGGAAGAAATGGAAGCGCTTGGCGGGTCGGATCTGCCGGATATTCTCGCGGCGCGCGGCATTGAATGGCTGCATTTTCCTGTGGTGGATCTGGGCACGCCGCTGAAAGGACCGGGTGAACTGTCAGTCTGGACCGAAGTTACCACTACAATCCGGGCAAGTCTGGTATCCGGCGGGCGCGTTGCGGTCCATTGCCGCGCAGGCTGCGGGCGGACCGGAATGGTGGCGCTGCGCCTCATGGTGGAAACCGGTGAGCCCGCCGCGGCGGCACTGGAGCGCCTTCGGGCGACCCGCCCCTGTGCGGTCGAAACCGACGCGCAGTATCGCTGGGCCACAGGGGGCTGAACCCGCATCGAATCGTTCGGGATGGATGCTCCCCCGGGCGGGCCTTGCCTTGGGTGCCTGTCGCAATTCAGCATGGGCAAGCGCCGGATTCTCGGGCCTGCGCTGACTGCCAGGCCGCGCATCCCGGGTATGCAACCGCCCTGACTCCCGATCTTTCAATATCATGGCCTGCGTCATTCCTCCTCGCAAAGGCAATGCGGGCAGGGGCTGGAATAGTAGGTGTCATCTGTTCGTTACAAATGCGTTGCAAAAGGTTCGCGACCGCAGGCTAGGAACCAGCGCAAGCCACCATCGGCTGCCAATGCCAGACAGGAGACTGTGATGACGAAAAAGATGCTCACTTCCGCGATTGCGATGATCGCGCTTTCGGCGGGGGCCGCCACCGCCCGCGACCAGATCCGCATCGTCGGATCCTCGACCGTGTTCCCCTACAGCCAGGCGGCTGCGGAAGAATTCGCGAACCAGAACGGCGTTGCCGCACCCATCGTCGAATCGATCGGTACCGGTGGCGGCTTCCAGGCGTTCTGCCAGGGTATCGGCGAAGCGCATCCCGACATGACCGGTGCTTCGCGCGCCATGAAGAAATCCGAATACGACCTCTGCGCCGGGAATGGCGTCACCGACATCACCGAAGCCCTGATCGGCTTTGACGGCCTGTCCATGGCCGTGTCGCGCGCCAACACCTACGACTGGGACATGACGCTGGGCGAAATGTATCAGGCGCTTGGCGCGCAGGTCGAAGTGAATGGCGCATGGGTCGACAATCCCTTCAAGAAATGGTCGGAAATCAACCCGGACTTCCCCGACACCGACATCGTCGTGATCGGGCCGCCGCCCACCTCCGGCACCCGCGACGCCTGGGTCGAAATCGCCATGCACCGTGGCTGCAAGCAGCTTGATTTCGTCAAGGCGGGCGGATTTGACAGCGCCTGGGTCAACGAGAACTGTTCGCGGATGCGCGTCGACGGCCCTTTCATCGAAGCGGGCGAGAATGACAACCTGATCGTTCAGCAGCTTATCGCCAACCAGAACGCCATCGGCATCTTCGGGTATTCGTTCGTTTACGAAAACCTCGACCAGCTCAAGGGCGTGAAGCTCGACGGGATCGAGCCGAACCTCGAAACCATCGCAGACTTCTCCTTCCCGGTCGCGCGCCCGCTCTACTTCTACGTCAAGAACGCTCATCGCGGCGTGATCCCGAACCTGCAGGAAATGATCGAGGAATACATCTCGGACGAGGCGCTGGCCCCCGGGGGCTATCTGACCGAGCGTGGCCTCGTGCCGCTGCCGGAAGCGCAGCGCACCAAGATGCAGTCGAACGTGTCCGGTGCGTCCAACATGGACGCCCCGGCCAGCTAAGGCCGGACCCCCGCGGCGCCCCGCCCCCCCCGGCGGCGCGGGTACGTGGTCCCGGGGTACGCCCAGGCCCTGCTCGCATTTTTGCTTTTGTTTTCCGCAGCCGTCCTCGGCTATGTCCTGAACCTGCAGGCCGCCCGCAGCATTCGTGGCGGCGGTGCGCGGCTGCACTCCCTCGCCGGTTTTCACGGAACATTCGCCGCCCTGTCCGTTTTCGTTCCCGCTTTTGTCTTTGTCCTGCTGTGGCTGGTGTTCCAGGGCCAGGTGATCGACAGCCTAGTGATGGGCGGGCTTCCCCGGGTCGAGACTGAGGGCGTTGAAACAGGCGCGGCCCAACTGATCCTTGCCGAGATCAAGTCCATCGCCGGGGGCCGCATCTTCGGTCAGGCAGAGCCCTTCAAGGTTGAAGCCGCCGAAAGGCTGGTCGGATTGCGGGCCACCTCTGCAAACCTGATGATTGCCCTGCTCTTTGCCCTGCTGGCTGTCCTTCTGTTCAACGCGCGCCGCCGCGTCAGCGCTGAGTTCCGCGCCCGGCAGGCGTCGGAGAACATCATCAAGGGCCTGATGATCTTCTGTTCCACCGTCGCGATCTTCACGACGATCGGGATCATCGCCTCGCTGGTGTTCGAAACCTTCCGCTTCTTCACCATGGTGCCCTGGTATGACTTCCTTTTCGGCACACGGTGGGAACCGCAGATGCCGATCCGGGCCGACCAGATCGCCGCCGAGGGCGCGTTCGGGCTGATCCCCGTCTTTCTCGGCACACTGGTCATCACGGTGGTCGCCCTGACCTTCGCGGTGCCGGTGGGCCTGTTTTCCGCGATCTATCTGAACGAGTTTGCCAGCCCCGGCTTCCGCAAGGTCGCGAAACCCGTTCTGGAGGTTCTCGCCGGGGTGCCGACGGTCGTCTACGGTTTCTTCGCGGTGCTGACCATCGCACCGGCGCTGCGCCAGTTCGGCGAAATGACCGGCCTTCCCATCGCGCCCAATACGGCCATGGCGGCGGGCCTGGTGATGGGCGTCATGCTGATCCCGTTCATCTCGTCCTTTGCCGATGACGCCTTGTCCGCGGTTCCGCAATCCCTGCGCGACGGGGCGCTGGCGCTTGGTGCCACGCGCGGGGAGACGGTTCTCAACGTTCTGTTCCCGGCGGCCATTCCGGGTATTGTCGGGGGCGTGCTGCTCGCCGTCAGCCGCGCGATCGGGGAAACCATGATCGTGGTCATGGCGGCGGGTCTGATCGCAAAGATGACGATCAATCCGCTGGACAGCGTGACCACCGTGACGGTGCAGATCGTGACGCTTCTGATCGGGGACACGTCCTTTGACAGCCCAAAGACGCTTGCGGCCTTTGCTCTGGGCTTCATGCTTTTCATCGTGACGCTGGGCATCAACGTGCTGGCACTGCGCATCGTTCACAAATACCGCGAAATCTACGATTGAGGACGGCACGATGACCGATGCTACTCCGAATACGGGCCCGAACCGGCAAACCCCTTCCGTCGACTGGGCCGAGCCGCACATGCAGGCAAACCTCCGCCGGCGCAAGTCATCGGAACTGAGGCTGCGCCTGATCGGCCTCGGTGCGATCGCGATTGCCTTCGCCATGCTGGCGCTGCTGATCGGCTCGCTTGTTTCGACGGGCTGGCAGGCCTTTCGCCAGACCCATGTGACGATCCAGGTCACCTATGGGCCGGACCATATCAACCCCGAGAACCTTGCAAGGTCCAACTATCGCGGCCTGATCGCAGATACGATGACGGCGCTGATCCCTTCGGCGGACGATCCGCGTGCGGTTGCGGGCATCCTGTCCAACGGCGCGCAGTTCCTGATCCGCGACATGATCGTGGCCGATCCTGCGCTGATGGGCCGGACCGTGAAATTGACCGTTCCGGTCTCCGACCCTTACGACCAGTTGGCCAAGGGGCTGATTGATCGCGACACGCCGGAACAGTTCCGCCGGGTGAAGGATGCCGAGATCGCAGCCTTCGATACGCTGGTGGAGCAGGGACTGGTCAGCAAGCCCTTCAACTGGGCGCTGTTCCGCAACGCGGATTCCCGTTTCCCTGAACTCGCCGGTTTGCAGGGCGCGCTCTGGGGGTCGTTCTACGCGCTGCTGACCTGCTTCCTGCTGTCCTTCCCGATCGGGATCGGTGCGGCCATCTATCTTGAGGAATTTGCGCCCAAGAGCCGACTTTCGGATTTCATCGAGGTGAACATCAACAATCTGGCTGCCGTGCCTTCGGTTGTCTTCGGCCTTCTGGCACTGGCGGTGTTTCTGGGCTGGTTCGGGCTTGGCCGGTCGATCCCCTTTGTCGGTGGGATGACACTGGCCTTGATGACGCTGCCCACAATCATCATCGCGACACGGGCGGCCCTGAAGGCGGTTCCGCCCTCGATCCGGGAGGCCGCACTCGGGATCGGGGCGAGCAAGCAGCAGGTCGTGTTCCACCATGTGCTGCCTCTGGCGATGCCGGGTATTCTGACCGGCACGATCATCGGTCTTGCGCAGGCGTTGGGGGAAACGGCACCTCTGCTCCTGATCGGGATGAACGCCTTCATCACCGCGGCCCCCGGCACGCCCTTCGACAGCGCGACCGCGCTTCCGACACAGATCTTCATCTGGGCCGACAGCCCCGAGCGCGGGTTTGTCTCCCGCACATCGGCGGCCATTCTGGTCCTTCTGGGTTTTCTCGTGACGATGAACGCCCTCGCAATCTTCCTGCGCTCGAGATTCGAGCGGAAATGGTAATCGGGGACAGTAGAAATGAATGACATGCGAATTGTGGAGAGAGCCGTGGAAAACCGTGAGATCAAGATTTCGGCACGCGGCGTGCAGGTCCACTATGGCGACAATCAGGCGCTGCGTGATGTGGATGTCGATATTCTTGACAAGACGGTCACCGCCTTCATCGGTCCGTCCGGTTGCGGAAAATCGACCTTCCTGCGCTGCCTGAACCGGATGAATGACACGGTGGCCGTGGCGCGGGTGTCGGGTTCGATCCTGCTTGACGGCGAGGATATCTATGACCGCAAGGTCGATCCGGTGCAGTTGCGCGCCAAGGTCGGAATGGTGTTCCAGAAGCCCAACCCCTTTCCGAAATCGATCTACGACAATGTGGCCTATGGCCCCCGGATCCACGGCCTGACCAGCAACAAGGCGGAGCTGGACGGGATCGTGGAATCGTCTCTGCGCAAGGCGGCGCTCTGGAACGAGGTGAAGGACCGCCTGCAGGAAGGCGGAACCGGCCTTTCGGGCGGACAGCAGCAGCGCCTGTGCATTGCCCGCGCGGTTGCCACCTCTCCCGAAGTTCTGCTGATGGACGAGCCCTGCTCTGCGCTTGATCCGATCGCGACAGCGCAGGTGGAGGAACTGATCGACGAATTGCGCGCTTCCTTTTCCGTGGTGATCGTGACCCATTCGATGCAACAGGCCGCCCGCGTCAGCCAGCGCACGGCCTTCTTCCATCTCGGCAATCTGGTTGAATACGGCGAAACCGGCGCAATCTTTACCAAACCGCAAGATCCGCGCACCGAAAGCTACATCACCGGCCGGATCGGCTGAGGAGAGACCGATGATCACCAACGAACCGCATATCGCCCGCGCCTTCGACCGCGATCTTGAAGCGATCCAGGCCATGATGCTCAAGATGGCGGGGCTGGTCGAGGCGGCCCTTCTGGATGCCGCCCAGGCCCTGGAAACCCGCGACGACGATCTGGCCGAGCGCGTGCGCAAGGGCGACAAGGCGATCGACGCGCTGGAGGAACAGGTCAATGTCGAGGCCGCGCGCCTGATCGCGCTGCGTGCGCCGACAGCGAGCGACCTGCGCACCGTGCTGACGGTTATGAAGATTGCCGCGAGCCTCGAGCGCTGCGGCGACTATGCCAAGAACCTCGCCAAGCGGTCCTCGGTCCTGTCCCAGATGTCACCGATCAGCGGGTCCACCGGGGCGATCCGGCGCATGGCCAAGGCGGTGGAGGTTCTTCTCAAGGATGCGCTGGACAGTTTCATCCAGCGTGATGCCGCACTTGCCGCCGATGTGCGGATGCGCGACGCCGAGGTGGACCAGATGTATAATGCGCTGTTCCGCGAGTTCCTGACGCATATGATGGAAGATCCGCGCAACATCACCGCCTGCATGCACCTGCATTTCATCGCCAAGAACATCGAGCGCGTGGGTGACCATGCAACCGGAATTGCGGAACAGGTGATCTATCTGGTGTCCGGTGCCCTGCCGGAGGAAACCCGTCCCAAGGGGGACCAGACCTCTACCGCGCTGCCGCCGGGTGTGAAGTGATGTCACCCACAGCGCAGCCCACCGTGCTGCTGGTGGAGGACGAACCCGCGCAGCGCGAGGTTCTGTCCTACAATCTGGAGGCCGAGGGTTTCCGCGTCGTGCAGGCCGTTGACGGCGAGGAAGCCATGATGATGGTGGACGAGGCGATGCCCGACATCATTGTGCTGGACTGGATGTTGCCCAATGTCTCGGGGATCGAGGTCTGCCGGCGGCTGAAGATGAACCCCGAGACGCGGGGGGTCGCGATCATCATGCTGTCGGCCCGCGCCGAGGAGGTGGACCGGGTGAGGGGGCTGGAGACCGGCGCGGATGACTATGTCATCAAGCCCTATTCCGTGGTCGAACTGATGGCGCGGGTGCGCGCGCAACTGCGCCGCACGCGGCCCTCGACCGTGGGGCTGGTGCTGGAGTTCGGCGACATCCGGCTGGATACCGAAACCCATCGGGTGTTCCGGGCCGACAAGGTGCTGAAACTCGGGCCGACCGAGTTCCGCCTGCTCACGACCTTCATGGAAAAACCGGGACGGGTGTGGAGTCGCGAGCAACTGCTGGACCGCGTCTGGGGGCGCGACATCTATGTCGATACCCGCACGGTCGACGTTCATATCGGGCGTCTGCGCAAGGCCCTCATGCAGCATGGCGGGGGCGACCCCCTGCGCACGGTGCGCGGCGCAGGCTATGCGCTTGGCTGACGCGGGGATGTGACCGGATCGGGGAAGGGGGGCCTCTGCCCCCCTCGGATTTGCGGGACGCAAATCCTCACCCCCCGAGGATATTTCCGGACAGAAAAAACGCGGATGCAAGGTCTGTCCCCGAGCATCCCGGCCCGGCCGGAGCGGCACGGGCATGCGGTGCCGCGTTTGCGAGAGGGTCAGCCGCTGAACAGGAAGTGCAGCACATCGCCATCCTTGACCTCGTAGGTCTTGCCCTCGACGCGGAACTTTCCGGCCTCCTTCGCGCCCGTCTCGCCATTGCCCGCGATGTAATCGGCATAGGCGACGGTTTCGGCGCGGATGAAGCCCTTTTCGAAATCGCCATGGATCACGCCTGCGGCCTGCGGGGCCAGCGTGCCTTTCGTGATCGTCCAGGCGCGGGCCTCCTTGGGACCGACGGTGAAATAGGTCTGAAGGCCCAGAAGCTGATAGCCCGCCCGGATCAGACGGTCGAGCCCGGCCTCTTCCAGCCCCATCTCGGTCAGGAACATTTCAGCCTCGTCTGCGGGAAGCTGGCTGATCTCCTCCTCGATCCGGGCGGAAATCACCACGCTGCCCGCCCCCTGCACCCTTGCCATTTCGGCGACGCGCGCCGACTGGCTGTTGCCGTCGGCGGCCGAGGCTTCCTCGACATTGCAGACGTAAAGCACGGGTTTGGAGGTCAAGAGTTGCAGGAGGCGCCAGTTGCGCAGGTCGTCGGCGGAAACCTCGACCGTGCGGGCGGGCCGGCCCGCCTCCAGCGCCTTTTGCGCAAGCGCCAGCAGACGGTCCTGATCGGCGGCTTCCTTGTCATTGCCCTTGAGCTTGCGCGCAAGGTTGGCGCGGCGGCGTTCGATGCTGTCGAGATCGGCCAGCATCAGTTCCGTCTCGATGGTGTCCGCGTCGGCGACCGGGTCGATCCGGCCTTCGACATGGGTGATGTCGCCATCCTCGAAACAGCGCAGCACATGGGCGATGGCATCGCATTCGCGGATATTGGCAAGGAACTGGTTGCCGAGGCCCTCGCCCTTGGACGCGCCGCGCACAAGGCCCGCAATGTCGACAAAGGTCATGCGTGTCGGGATGATCTGCTTGCTGCCCGCGATGGCGGCGAGTTTTTCCAGCCGGTCATCGGGCACCGCCACATCGCCGACATTCGGCTCGATGGTGCAGAAGGGGAAATTGGCCGCCTGTGCCGCAGCCGTGCGGGTCAGCGCGTTGAACAGCGTCGATTTGCCGACATTGGGCAAGCCCACGATCCCCATCCTGAAACCCATCGCCGCATCCTTTCCGAAGTTGCGGCGCCTACCTATCCTGCCCCCCGGTTCCGTGCAAGCCGGGTGCAGGACGGGTCACAGCAGGATCGGTCTGTAGCTGAAGGCCTTTTCGATGATCTGCTCGGGCGCCGAAAGATCCCCGGCATCGGCTGGCGGCCAGAACACCAGATCGGTGATGGCCGGGTCGGGCGACAGGTCTGTCAGGCGCGAGAACAGTGCATCGGTCTCGGCCTCCGTCAGATCGGGATCGTCGAAGAACCGGCGCAGCAGCGCCAGCGCCTCGGCCTTGCGCGCGGCCACCGCCGTTTCGTCCATCCTGCATCTTTCCTGTGCTGACCCGGCCGGAACGACACAGGGCTTGCCTTCCGTCAAGACCCGGGGCAAACCGGACCCAACCCCGAGGAGACGCCCATGACCCGCATCGACGCCCGCTTCGCCGCGCTGAAAGCCGCAGGCCGCAAGGCTTTCGTGTCCTACATCATGGCGGGCGACCCGGACGAGGCGACTTCGCTTGCGGTGATGCAGGGACTTCCCGCCGCAGGTGTTGACATCATCGAACTGGGCATGCCCTTCACCGACCCGATGGCCGATGGCCCGACGATCCAGCTGGCCGGGCAGCGCGCGCTGGAGGGAGGAATGACCATGGACCGGGTTCTGGGCATGGTGCGGGCATTCCGCAAGACCGATGCCGAGACCCCCATCGTGCTGATGGGCTATTACAATCCGATCTACGCGCGCGGGGTGGACCGGTTTCTGATCGAAGCGGTCGAGGCCGGGATCGACGGGCTGATCGTGGTGGATCTGCCGCCCGAGGAGGACAGCGAGCTTTGCCTGCCGGCGCAGGCGGCGGGGCTGAATTTCATCCGGCTGGCAACGCCGACGACCGATGACAGGCGCCTGCCCAAGGTGCTGCAGAACACATCAGGCTTTGTCTATTACGTCTCGATCACCGGGATCACCGGGGCGGCGGCCCCCGAAGCTTCGGACGTGGCCCCGGAAGTGGCGCGGATCAAGGCGGCGACCGACCTGCCGGTGATCGTCGGGTTCGGCATTTCCACCCCCGGGGCGGCAGAGGCCATTGCCGCGATTGCCGATGGCTGCGTCGTCGGGTCTGCCATCGTCAAGGACATTGGCGACGGCAAGCCGGTGGCGGAGGTTCTGGCCCGCGTGGCGGCACTGGCCGAAGGCGCGCATCGGGGGTGAAGCCGGGCGTCGGTGGTGCAGGGCGATGGCCTTGTCCGGATTGGTGGGCCTCCGGGGCGGTCTCTGCCGGAATGGAACCGGTCGCTTTCGCGGAGCGTGCCTCTGGCGCCGCCCAAAAGATGGGCGTAAGCAGACGCGATGGCGCGCGCGACCTATCCGATTGGTGAAGCACATCTCCTGCCCTTCTGGCGCAGGCCCATCTTTCTTCTGGTGCTGATGGCGGCGGCCTTGCCGATTTCCTTTGCCACATGGTCGGCGCTTCTCAACAATTTCGTCATCGAGGCGGCGGGCTTCACCGGGGTAGAGATCGGTTGGCTGCATACGGTGCGGGAAATTCCGGGGTTCCTTGCCATCGGGGTGATTGCGGTCCTGCTGGTGATGCGCGAACAGATCCTTGCGCTGGTTTCGCTGGCCATGCTGGGGATCGCGACGGCGGTGACAGCCTGGTATCCGAGTTTCGGAGGCCTGCTGTTCGTCACGCTGATCTCCTCTATCGGGTTCCATTATTTCGAGACGGTGAACCAGTCGCTGCAACTGCAATGGATCGACAAGAAACGCGCGCCGCAGGTGATCGGCTGGCTGGTGGCGGTGGGGTCGGGGGCGTCGCTGGTGGCTTACGGCCTTCTGGTGCTGACATGGCGCAGTTTTGATCTGAGCTACAATTTCGTGTTCATGGCGGCGGGTCTGGTGACGGTGGCCATTGTGATCTTTTGCGCGCTGGCCTTCCCGCAATTCGAGGCGCCGCATCCGCAGAACAAGACCATGGTGCTGCGGCGGCGCTACTGGCTTTATTATGCGCTGCAATTCATGTCGGGCGCGCGGCGGCAGATCTTTGTCGTCTTTGCCGCCTTCATGATGGTGGAACGCTTCGGCATGGATGTGCAGGCGCTGACGGCGCTGTTTCTGGTCAACTACCTTGCCAACATGCTGATCGCGCCTGTGATCGGGCAATGGATCGCACGGTTCGGTGAGCGGCGGATGCTGATTGTCGAATATACCGGGCTGGCACTGGTGTTCCTGTTCTATGCGGGGCTTTACGTTTTCGACTGGGGCTGGTGGATGGCGGCGGTGCTTTATGTCGTGAACCACCTGTTCTTTGCCATGGCCTTCGCGCTGAAAACCTATTTCCAGAAGATCGCGGACCCGGCCGATATTGCCCCGACTGCGGCGGTGGCCTTCACCATCAACCATATTGCTGCGGTGTTCCTGCCTGCGGGGCTGGGCTATCTGTGGATCCTGTCGCCCATATCGGTGTTCCTGCTGGCGGCAGGGATGGCGGCGGTGTCGGTGGGCTTTTCCATGCTGGTGCCGCGCCACCCCGAGGCGGGGCACGAGACGCTTCTGTCGCGTGGACCGACCCCGCGGCCCACCGCGCTTGACGCAGGCCGGGCAGAGGGCTAGGCCGCGCTGGACCGCCGCCCCTTTCGATCCCTGCCCATTCCTGACCGAGGACGCCCGCCATGCCCACCTATTCCGCCCTGACGACCCTGCCCGGACAGGACGCCGCCGAGGCGCTGGCCGAGGCCATGGAAAAGATGGAGCCGGAACCCACCGGCGTCGGCTTATTCGAGATCGAGGACGGCTCGGGTCTCTGGGAAGTTGGCGCCTATTTCATGGACCCGCCGCAGGAGGCGGTGCTGGACCTTCTGGCGGCGGCCTTTGGCGCGCGGCCCTTCGCGCTGTCGGAACTGCCGGAGATTGACTGGGTCGCCAAGGTGCGGCGCGAATTGTCGCCCGTGGATGCGGGGCGTTTTTTCGTGTTCGGCAGCCATGATGCGGACAAGGTGCCGCAGGGGCGCATTGCCTTGCAGATCGAGGCGACAGTGGCGTTCGGGACCGGGCATCACGGCACCACGCTGGGATGCCTTCTGGCCTTCGACGGGCTGCTCGATCAGGGGTTCCAGCCGGCCCGCGTTGCCGATATCGGCTGCGGGACCGCCGTGCTGGCGCTGGCCGCCGCCAGCGTGCTGCCCGATGCGCTGGTGATCGCCTCGGATATTGACGAGGTGGCGGTGGATGTGGCGCTGGCCAACTGCGCCATCAATGGTCTGGAGGGGCGGGTCGAGTGTCTTGAGGCGGCGGGATTCGACCATCCGCGTCTGGCCGAGGCCGCGCCCTATGATCTGGTCTTTGCCAATATCCTGAAAGGCCCGCTGATCGAGCTTGCTCCGGCGATGGCGCTCAATATTGCCGAGGACGGGCTGTGCATCCTGTCAGGGCTGCTGACCGTTCAGGCCGATTCGATCATCGCCGCCTATGAGGCCGAAGGCTTTGTCCTGCAATCGCGAAACGATTTGGGCGAATGGTCGGCATTGGTGCTGCGTCGGAAATAACCATCTGTAAATATGTCAGAAATTTGTCGATTCTGGTTCCATAGATGGGCTTTTTGCCCAACAGAAGCCACATTTGTGGCGTTAAACTTGGGGTAGTTGAGCGAAGTGGATGGTTGCGATGCATGACCCGAATCTGATTGATTTCTACAACCGCGTCGGTCGGTTGCAAAAGGCACATGCGGCCGGATACGGCTTCGAGGCGATCGGCACGCTGGGCCGGTCCCATTACAGTCGGCGTTCCCGGAAACGGCGCACCGGGCTGATCCTTCCAGTCCTGTTCGTGGCGATGGCGGTGTTCGGGCTGAAAGGCACGATCCACTACCATGTCGGGGCGCAGACCTATGAGACGCGGGTATCGTCCATGAGCCATGGCGAGGGTTTCGACCGTCTGGGCGCGGTTCTGATGCAGGCCGATCCGGTGACTGTCTGGCTGTCCGGGCAGATGCAGGAACGGCTGCGTGGCAAGGATGCCGGAAAACTGGTGGCTGGCGATCTGCTCTGACCTTCCGGACCCTGTGACCCGACATCGACAGAATTGAAAAGGCCGCATCCGGAGATGCGGCCTTTGGTGTTTCGCAGCGCAGGCTTGCGCAATTGCGGAATGTCAGTTCCGGGTCAGCGCGCCGAGACGGTTGATGTCGTCGCGGCAAAGGCCGATATCATCCAGCTCGCGGTCCGACAGTTTGCCGAGCGCATTGCGCGTCACGCGGGCGTCGTTCCAGCCGGAAACTGCGGCAAAGACTTTGCCGAAGAATTGCACGATGCGGAACGTGGTGATGGCGCCGAACGGCGCCGTGCGGGTCGTCTCATAGGCGGCCATGGCGGTTTTCCTTGTTCATAAACTGCCTGAATTGGCAGCAGGGTTGTTCGATACACGCCAGATAAGCGTGCTGCAGGTGCAAAGCAATCCGGGGAAACGGCATGGCCGGATTGCAGGAAACGCATGGGTCCGCGCCATTGAAACGCCTTTTTTTGTTGGGCCAAACGAGCCCTGTCGTTTCCACTGTGCGAGATGTCGTATTTTGCATCCGCAGCATCGTTGGGGGTGGGGTTCGAGGTTCCGGCAAATCCGCTTGGCGGATGTTCCCTTTTCGTGCTAACTGTTGCGAAAGAAGAAAAACGAGGGGGCGGTCTTGCGGGTTCTGGGCATCGATCCGGGTTTGCGCAATCTGGGCTGGGGCGTGATCGACGTCGCAGGCGCGCGGATCACCCATGTCGCGAACGGGATCTGCCATTCCGGTGCGGCGGATGGCGATCTTGCGATGCGGCTTCTGACTTTGCACCGGCAGTTGACCGAGGTGGTCGCCCGGTTCGCGCCCGGGGCAGCGGCGGTGGAACATACGTTCGTCAACAAGGATGCGGTGGCGACGCTGAAGCTGGGGCAGGCGCGGGGGATTGCGTTGCTGGTGCCGGCGCAGGCGGGGATCGCGGTCGGGGAATATGCCCCCAATGCGGTGAAAAAGACGGTGGTCGGCGTGGGCCATGCCGCCAAGGCGCAGATCGACCACATGGTGCGCCTGCATCTGCCGGGGGTGGAGATTGCGGGCCCCGATGCTGCCGATGCGCTGGCGATTGCCATCTGCCACGCGCATCATCTGCAATCCTCGGGCCGGTTGCAGGCCGCTTTGCAGAAGGCTGACGGGCGGAGGCTGGCAGGATGATCGGAAAGATCGCGGGACGGCTCGACTATCGCGGGACGGATCATGTGCTGATCGACGTGCGCGGCGTCGGCTATATCGTGCATGTGTCGGACCGCACGCTGGCCGCGATGCCGGGGCCGGGGGAGGCGGTGGCGCTTTATACCGAACTTCTCGTGCGCGAGGATCTGCTGCAACTCTTCGGCTTTCCGACCTTGCTGGAAAAGGAGTGGCACCGGCTGCTGGTGACCGTGCAGGGGGTGGGCGCGAAGGCCGCGATGGCCATTCTGGGCACATTGGGGCCCGAGGGTGTCGCGCGCGCGATTGCGCTGGGGGATGTGCGGGCCATTCAGGCGGCCCCCGGCATCGGTCCCAAGATCGCGCAGCGCGTGGTGCTGGAGCTGAAATCGAAAGCGCCCGCCGCCATGGCCATGGCCGCAAATCCGGGCTCCACGGCTGCGGCGCAACAGGATGACAGCCTGGTCGAAACCATCGCCCCCGCGGCTCCGCGCCTGGCCGCAGCATCCCCTTCGCGCGCGGCCCATAGTGCGGAGGCGCTGTCGGCGCTGCTCAACCTCGGCTATGGGCAGGGCGATGCCGCGCAGGCGGTGGCGCAGGCGGCGGGCGAGGCCCCCGAGGCGGAAACGGCGGCGCTGATCCGGGCGGCGTTGCGGCTGCTCGCGCCGAAGTCATAGTCAGGCAGCCTTGCAGGGCTGACCGCTGCGCCCCATATCGGCGGCGGTGCCAAGGAGACCGCAATGACAGGATATGCAAGGACTTTCATGCTGATGGCGGCGCTGACGGCGCTGTTCATGGGGATCGGTGCGCTGATCGGAGGCACGGGTGGGGCGGTGATCGCGCTTATCGTGGCGGGTGCGATGAACCTCTACGGCTGGTGGAATTCCGACAAGGCCGTGCTGCGGATGCATGGCGCGCGGGAAGTGACGGAGGCCACGGCGCCGGACCTTGTGCGCATGGTCAATGGTCTTGCCGACGGGGCCGGGATGCCGCGCCCCAGGGTCTATGTGATCGAAACGGAACAACCCAATGCCTTTGCCACCGGGCGCAACCCGCAAAACGCCGCTGTTGCCGCGACAACGGGCCTGTTGCGGCAATTGTCGCCCGAGGAAGTGGCCGCCGTGATGGCGCATGAACTCGCCCATATCACCAATCGCGACACGCTCATCATGACGATGACGGCGACTTTTGCGGGGGCGATTTCCATGCTGGCGAATTTTGCGATGTTCTTTGGCGGGCGCAACCGGCAGGGCGGGATCATCGGGACACTGGCCCTGATGATCCTTGCCCCCATGGCGGCGGCGCTGGTGCAGATGGCGATTTCGCGGTCGCGCGAATATGAGGCGGACCGGGTGGGGGCCGAGATCTGCGGGCGGCCGGATTGGCTCGCCTCGGCGCTGGCCAAGATCGCGCGGCTGGCTGGGCGGGTGGAAAACCCTGCAGCCGAACGCAACCCCGCCACCGCGCATATGTTCATCATCAACCCGCTGCACCCCGAGACACACAAGGCCGACAAGCTGTTCTCCACCCATCCGAACACGGAAAACCGGATTGCGGCCTTGCAGCAGATGACGACGGGCAGCAAGGCAAAGCGCTCGGGGCCCTGGGCCTGACCGCTTCTCAGTCCTGACCAGATTCCTCGTAGCGGGGCGGACCGAAGATGCCGCCCCTCACGGACGAGGGCGTGTCAGGTCGAACGCAACAGCACCTTGGCCGACCCGACGGCCCCCGCGATCTGCCGATACCCCGCCATCGTCACCGGTCGGTTGGCGGAACGCAGCAGCAGCGTTTCGGTGCGCTCCAGGATCGCGGCGGCCTGTGATCTTGCCGCGGCCTGCCGTGCCGGATTGACCGGCACCAGCGCGCGCCGCGTAGCGGTGCCGCCCGGCACGCGCGCTGTTGCACGCGGCAGCGTCGTATCGGCATTGGCCCGCGCAAGTTCCGCAAGATCGCGTGAGGCTTCGGCAAGAAGGGTCCTGGCCTGGGCCAGATCGCCGGTCGAGGGCATCGCGCGGGAAATGGCGTCGAGCCTTTCGGCCATGCAATCGACGACATAGGCCTGTTCGGGCAGGCGCGCGCAGAACCGCGTCGCGGCCTCGATCTGCGAGGTGACCGCGCCGGGTGTTGCAAGGCTCGCCACCCCACCAGCCGGGGCAGCCTGTGGCAGGTCCGGAACAAACACTGGCAGGCCCCCGATGCCGCCGACGGCGGTCTTGCCGGCCAGTGCGGGAGATACCGCCAGCAACAGTGCGGCTGTGGCGCAGAACAGGGAATGTGCTTTTGCGGCCATGGTCCTACCTTCCGAACAGATTGGCGACTGCCCAGGTCGCGGACAGTGTCACGCGGCGGCTGGATTTGCGGTCCGTCACGTCATTCACAGCGAAAGTGAAGCTCAATCCCTCCACTCCGGGGGCTTTTACGCCAAGCCCGAGGTCCAGCGCCTCGCCTGTCCAGGCGGCGCTGACTGCAAGGTTGGGTGTCAGGCCAAGGCCGACCCCGGCGAAAATGCCGGGATCCTTGTCCCCGTTGCGGATATGCGAGCCACCCCCGAAGGTCAGCATCAGCGGATAGCTGTCCTGACCGATCCGAACCGAGGTGAAGCTGGTGATGGCCGCCGTCAGCGACGTCTTTTGCCCCTTCACCGCGCCCCAGGGGGCGAGGTAATCGGCAGAGACGCCAAGATAGGTTGTCCATTGTCCTGCGCCGATCCGGCGCGAGGCCTTGACGCTGAACGATCCCGCATCACCGAAATTCCGGCTGAGCGAGGCAATGGAGGCGGTAACCTGCACCCCGATGCCATCCTCCGCACTGCCAAGGCCGAAGCCGAGCGCCAGGGATCCGTCATTGTCGCGCAGCGCTGCGCCGGCGCGACGGTCGGTCAGCGCCAGACTGCCGAAAACCGTGCCATGCGGCGCGACCGTTCCCGACGGTATGCCCACGAGCGTCAGATGCTTGCGCGTTTCCTGCGCAACTGCGGGCGCGGAAATGGCCATCAGGGCGGCAATGACCAGTGGCAAGGCGACAACAGGGCGGTGGCGGTCTGGGGCAGTTTGTCTGGCCATGATCTGCCTTTCGGTATTTTGCGGAAAACTGGCTTTAACAAGGAAAACGGATATGGGCACAAGATGGGCTGCCGAACCTGACCCGGCCTTCCCCAGCGTCACGATGGCGGGGGATGTCGCGGGAATCAAGGGTTCCCATCATGCATGTGCGGAAATCAGCCTTGGGTCCGGCATCTTTGCCGCGCCCGGGGCCGCGCCCGGGGTTGGGCCTCGGACAATCGGTGGCCAAGTCACTGGCTTTCATCTTGCTCTGGTCCTGCCGACCACTGGACAAAGGACCGACGTTCCGCGATTGTTCCGGCCATGACAACGCCCGATCCGACAGTTCGCCCCGACCCATTGCCCGATGATGCCGACCGTGCGCTGCGGCCGCAGGTGCTGGCGGATTTCGTCGGGCAGGCCGAGGCGCGCGCCAATCTTCGCATCTTCATCGAAAGCGCGCGGATGCGGGGCGAGGCGATGGATCACACGCTGTTCCACGGCCCCCCCGGGCTTGGCAAGACGACGCTGGCGCAGATCATGGCGCGCGAACTGGGGGTCGGGTTCCGCATGACCTCTGGCCCGGTGCTGGCCAAGGCGGGGGATCTGGCGGCGATCCTGACCAATCTGGAACCGCGCGACGTGCTGTTCATCGACGAGATCCACCGGCTGTCCCCGGTGGTCGAGGAGGTGCTGTATCCCGCGTTGGAGGATTTCGCGCTGGACCTCGTGATTGGCGAGGGGCCTGCGGCGCGCACGGTGCGGATCGAATTGCAGCCCTTCACGCTGGTTGGCGCCACGACCCGGCTGGGGCTGCTGACCACGCCGCTGCGCGACCGCTTCGGGATTCCGATGCGGCTGCAATTCTATACCGAGGACGAACTGGACCTGATCGTGACGCGCGCCGCGCGGTTGCTCGGGGTGGCGTCCGAGCCCGAAGGCACGCGCGAGATCGCGCGGCGCGCGCGTGGCACCCCCCGCATCGCGGGGCGTCTGCTGCGCCGGGTGGTGGATTTCGTGACAGTGGAGGGAGATGGCTGCCTGACGCAGGCGATTGCCGACCGTGCGCTGACCCGGCTGGGGGTGGATCATATCGGGCTGGACGGGGCCGACCGGCGCTATCTGTCGCTTTTGGCCGATCACTATGGCGGGGGGCCGGTGGGCGTGGAAACCATCGCCGCCGCCCTGTCGGAGGCCCGCGATGCCATCGAGGAGGTGATCGAGCCCTACCTTTTGCAACAGGGCCTGATCCAGCGCACGCCGAGGGGCCGGATGCTGGCCGCGCGGGCCTGGCGGCACATGGGGCTGGAGCCCCCGAAAGTGCCGGGGCAGGGGGATCTGTTCGGGGGGTAGCGGGGGCAGGCTTTCGGACTTTATTGTTTTGAACCGTGAATGGATCGAAACTGTATTTCCCAACGCCAAATCATGAACTCAAATCGGATATGCCACTGCGAGCAGTTATTTGCAGTTCTCATCCTGTTGCAACTTTGAGACTGCCAACATGCATGTCTCTACGCTGCCATTAGTTTTGACTATTTCGTTCGCCTTGAACAATCTGTTCAGGCTGATGTGACGGCCTGATACTGGCGATCTGGGTGGTAGACTGCGTTCAGGATGGCGGTGAATATCCAGGCAAGCCAAGCCCTGAGGTGGGCCAG
>JBKBNP010000012.1:0-317 GCA_046295215.1 Pseudorhodobacter sp.
GGAAGCCGGGTTTGCAGCCTATCAGAAAGCACGGCGCGACAGGACGGCAGCGGTGGTCGAGGCCGCGAACCGCAGTGCGCGCGCCTATCACCTGCGCACGCCCCTGCGGGAGGTGGCGCATATCGGCCTGCGTCTGGGGGGCCGGATCGCGCCGGGGCTGGCCTTGCGGCGGTTCGACTGGATCCATGCGCATGACGTGACGGCGCTCTAGCCGCTGCCGGGCCGGGGGGGGGGGGGGGGGGGGGGGGGGGGGGGGGGGGGGGGGGGCGGCGGGGCCGCGGGCGCGGCCGGCCCACACGACCGGCGCCCGCCGGGCC
>JBKBNP010000012.1:327-81186 GCA_046295215.1 Pseudorhodobacter sp.
CGGTGCGGGCGCTCTCGCCGGGGGGGGGCGGGGGGGGGGCGCGGCCCCCCGCGGCGGCGGAGCCGCCTTCCCCCCGAGGTATTTCCGCCAAGATGAAAAAGGGGCCGGGGGCCTGCTGTCAGGCGGCGAGGTCGATCCAGACCGGCACATGGTCGGAGGGTTTTTCACCGGCGCGGGTCTCGCGGTCGATGGCCACCTCCTGCAGCAGGTCGGCGGCCTGGGGGGAAAGGAGCAGATGGTCGATGCGGATGCCGTTGTTTTTTTCCCAGGCCCCGGCCTGATAGTCCCAGAAGGAATAATGTCCGGGCCCCTCGATGCGGGTGCGGAACGCCTCGGTGAAGCCCAGATGGAGCAGGCGGCGCCAGGCGGCGCGGGTCTGCGGCAGGAACAGCGCATCCTCGCGCCAGGCATCGGGCCGCGCGGCATCCTCGGCTTGCGGGATCACGTTGTAGTCGCCCGCCACGACAAGCGGTTGTTCTGTGGCGAGCAGGTCGCGCAGGCGGGCCTCCATCCGCGCCATCCAGGCCAGCTTGTAATCGTATTTCGGACCCGGTGCGGGGTTGCCATTGGGCAGGTAGAGCCCGCAGAGCCGGATGGCATGGGCGGGGCCGATCACGGTCGCCTCGATCCAGCGGGCCTGATCGTCACTGTCATCCCCGGGCAGGCCGCGGGTCACATCCTCCAGCGGCAGGCGCGACAGGATCGCGACCCCGTTGAACCCCTTCTGGCCATAGGTTTCGACATGCCAGCCCGCATCCTCGAAGATCTCGCGCGGGAAGGCCTCGTCCACCGACTTGATTTCCTGAAGCGTCACCACGTCGGGCCGGGCGGTTTCCAGCCAGCGGGGCAGGGCCTCGATCCGCGCCTTGATGCCGTTGATGTTGAAGGTGGCGATTTTCATGGCAGGATCCTCCGTTCCCCCTTTTCTAGGGGGCGTCGGGCAGGGCGGCAAGCCGTCAGGCGGATCGGGCAACCGGCCGGGGGATTGCGGCCAGCCAGAGCGCGTCGAGCCGGGCAAGTTCGGCGGCGTCGAAGCGGTGGGGCGTTTCCCAGTAGCGCCCGGAGGGGCAGTCATAGCCGAGGCTCCGTTCCCGGGCGCGGGGCGCGGCGGTTCGGGCGGGATCGGGCGCAAGCGGGCGGCAATCGCGCAGGTCATCGGGCCGGGCGCGCGGGAGGATCAGCCGGGATAGGCCGTCGGACAGGTTGACCATGGCGCAGCCGTGATCTGCGGCCAGCAGCATCAGCCGGGCCGATTTTGCCTCCAGCGATTGCAGGGTGATGTCGGGGCGGAGCGGGTCAGGCGTTCCCTGCCCGTAGAAATGGCTGCGCCCCGGCGGGTAATGCATGTCGCAGCCCATCATGGCGATGACGCGGGGCCGGTAGGCGTGCAGCGCCCAATAGGCGGCAGTGAAGGCCATGGTGCCCCCGGCATAGACGAACCCGCCGAAAGCATTCTGGGCGGGCACGAAATCGGCCTCGGTTACAAGGCGCTGGCCCGGGCCGGGCCGGGGCTGACGGTCGGCGGGAAAATCATGCGGGAAGATCGCGGCATCCCAGTCGGGGCGCACCTGATGGGCGTTGTTGATCGCCACGATCCGGTCGAAGGCAGCGCGGGGCCAGTCGCGGGCGGTCACGACATTCGGGGCCGACCCCAGGACAAGCACGATCATGCAAAGCTCCCTCGTTGCAACGGGGAGCTAGTGCCGCAGCGCAGCGGGAAAAGGGATCAGACCGAAAAGGACGTGCCGCAGCCGCAGGAACTGCTGGCATTCGGGTTCTCTATGACGAAACGTGCACCGATCAGTTCTTCGGAAAAGTCGATCACGGCATTGGCAAGAAAGGGCAGGGACACGGCATCGACCAGCACGCGCAACCCGTCCTTTTCCAGCACCATATCATCGGGAAGGGCGCCATCCTCCAGCCGGATGTCATATTGAAACCCTGAACAGCCGCCGCCCTCCACCGCGATGCGCAGGGCCTTGGCCTCGCCCGTCGTCTCGATGATCTCCGACAGCCGCGCGAAGGCGCGGTCGGTGACACGGGGGGGAAGGGTCAGGTCCATTGCAGGCTCCGCCAGATGCTGTGACAACAATATAGGGTTGCGGCGGTCAATGCTCAAGCGCCGTGCCATCGGGCTGCGAATCGCCTATAGACGGGGCAGACGACAGACGGGGCAGACGACGCCCGAACAGATGGATACGCCCATGCTTGCGCCCTTTGCCTGCCAGCCGGACGCCTCTCGGGGCAGGCTCCATTCCGAGGGGATGAGCACCTTCCGGTCCGATTTCCAGCGGGACCGGGACCGGATCATCCATTCCTCGGCCTTCCGCAGGCTCAAGCACAAGACGCAGGTCTTTGTCGAACATGAGGGCGATTACTACCGCACGCGGCTGACCCATTCGATCGAGGTGGCGCAGGTGGCGCGCACCATTGCAGGCGTTCTGGCGCTGAACACCGATCTGGCCGAGGCGATAGCCCTGGCGCATGATCTGGGCCACACGCCCTTTGGCCATACCGGCGAGGATGCGCTTGGCGCGTTGATGGCGCCTTATGGGGGCTTCGATCACAACGCGCAGGCGCTGCGGATCGTGACACGGCTGGAACGGCATTATGCAGGGTTCGACGGGCTGAACCTGACCTGGGAAACGCTGGAAGGCATCGCCAAGCACAACGGCCCGGTGATCGGCCCCTTTGCCGATGAAAAACATGCAGGGGCGGGCGGCGCTGACGATCTGCCCTATGCACTGGCCGAAGTGAATGCCGCCTGGGATCTGGAACTGCACACCTTCGCGTCTGCCGAGGCGCAGGTGGCGGCCATTGCCGATGACGTGGCCTATTCGCATCATGACCTGCATGACGGGCTGCGGTCCGGCCTGTTCGACGAGACCGACCTGATGGACCTGCCGGTGACCGGCCCGGCCTTCGAGGAGGTGGACCGGCTGCATCCGGGGCTTGATCCGATGCGGCGGCGGCACGAAGCGTTGCGCCGGGTGTTCGGGCGGATGGTGGAGGATGTGATTGCGGTGGCGCGTGGCCGTCTGGATGCGGCACAGCCGCAATCGGTCGAGGAGATCCGCGTCATGGAAGGCACCGTGATCCGGTTTTCCAAACCGCTCTATCAGGAATTGAAGGCGATCCGGTCGTTCCTCTTTGCCCGGATGTATCGCGCGCCCTCGGTGATGAAGGAACGTGCGCGGGTGACGGCGATGGTCAACGCCCTCTTTCCGTTGTTCATGCGCCAGCCGGATCTCCTGCCCGCGGAATGGCGGCAGGATGTCGAGGCGGTCCGGTCGGAAACCGAACTGGCGCGGATCGTCGCCGATTACGTCGCCGGCATGACGGACCGTTTCGCGATCCAGGAACATGCGCGGCTGCTGGGGGGGGATGGCGCGACGCGGGGGTGACCCCGGGCTGCGCTTTCGGTTGCGGATGCCGGCTGTGCTGGGCCTTGCCCCCCTCGCGCCGGTGCCGCGTTGCGGAATCCCTGTTTCGGCATCTGGCAAATCCTGTTGGATTGCGATGCGGGCCAGCATGGAACGTCACCGGCCTGTCATGCGTTCCTGTTAGCGACAAGCTGCGCCGGACGATCACGCCATAGATCGGGGGGCTTGCCAGATGGCAAACGCGATATATAGTCGGGGCATTCGGGGCGGGGCTCCCCGCCGCGGTGCCGCATGGGCAAACGGGGTGGAACGGGAGTCTCGCAGGATGGATGGCGATTTCAGAACAGGCTTTGTGCGCGATCCGGCGGCGCTGAAACAGTTTCCGGCGCTTGTGCTGAATGCCGACTATCGCCCGCTTTCCTATTATCCGCTCAGCCTCTGGCCCTGGCAGGAGGCGGTGAAGGCCGCCTATCTCGACAGGGTGACGATCGTGGCCGAATATGACCAGATCGTCCGAAGCCAGAGGTCGGGGATACGCATCCCCTCGGTTGTCGTGCTGAAAGATTACGTAAAACCCCAGAAGCGCGTGGCCTTCACGCGCTTCAATCTTTTCTTGCGGGATGAATTCTGTTGCCAGTATTGCGGGTCGAAGGGCGATCTGACCTTCGATCATGTGGTGCCGCGCGCCCGGGGCGGGATTACAAGCTGGGAGAATGTCGTGGCGGCCTGTTCGCCCTGCAATCTGCGCAAGGGATCGCGCTCCTTGCGGCAGGTCGGGTTCCATCTGGCCAAGGTGCCGCGCGCACCGAATGCCGAGGAAATGCAGGCCCATGGTCGCCGCTTTCCGCCGAACTACCTGCATGACAGCTGGACGGATTATCTATACTGGGATGCGGAACTGGACGCATGACGCCCCGGGGCGTTTGACAATCCCGGAACCTTGCGCGACCTTGACGCCAATTTTCTGACACCGGACTTTCCCCGAAACGGAGCATCCGGGGCACTGGACTTTCTGCGGCGCAGCGGCTAGAAAGCTGTCGTTAGCGCTAACATAACCAGATCCCAGAGCGAGGTTTCCCATGGTTTCGCGCGTCATTCCGGTCGATCCGTTCGATCTTGTCATTTTCGGGGGCACGGGCGACCTTGCAAAACGCAAGATCCTCCCGGGGCTCTACCGCCGCTTCTGGGCAGGGCAGATTCCGGGCGAAAGTGCGATCATCGGGGCCGCGCGGGCAGAACTCGATGATGCAGGGTTCCGGACGCTTGCGCGCGCCGCCATTCTTGAATTCGTGGCCGCGGACAAATGCGACGAAAAGGTGATCGATGCCTTTCTGGATCGGCTCAGCTATGTGCCCATCGATGCGCAGGGCACCGGCGGATGGGCCGCACTGAAAACCAAGATGCGCAAGGGCAAGGTCCGGGCTTTCTATTTCTCGGTGGCGCCTTCACTTTTCGGCGACCTTGCCGAACGCCTGCACGACAATGGCATTGCGGATGCGGACAGCCGGATCGTGGTGGAAAAACCCTTCGGTCGCGATCTTGCCTCGGCGCGCGCGCTGAATGCGGTGCTGGCGCGCCATTTCAACGAAGGCCAGATCTACCGCATCGACCACTACCTCGGCAAGGAAACGGTGCAGAACCTGATGGCGGTGCGTTTTGCCAATATCCTGTTCGAGCCGCTGTGGAAGTCGGAATATGTCGATCATGTCCAGATCACGGTGGCCGAAACCGTGGGGGTGGACGGGCGCGGCGCCTATTACGACACGTCGGGCGCCATGCGGGACATGGTGCAGAACCACATGATGCAGCTTCTCTGCCTCATCGCGATGGAGCCGCCCTATCATTTCGACCCGGACGCGGTGCGCGACGAAAAGCTCAAGGTGATCCGCGCGCTGGACCCTGTGGCCCCCGAGGACATCGTGCGCGGGCAATATCTGGCCGGAGGCGGGCAGGGGGGATATGCCGAGCATAGCGAAAACCCTGCGAGCCGGACCGAAAGCTACGTCGCGATGAAAGTCAACATCTCCAACTGGCGCTGGAAGGGCACGCCCTTCTATCTGCGCACCGGCAAGCGGTTGCGTGCGCGCACCTCGGAGATTGCCATCACCTTCCGCGAGCCGCCGCATTCGATCTTTGACGATGCCGAGGGCTGGCGCGAAAACGTGCTGGTGATCCGGCTCCAGCCCAATGAGGGCATGAACCTCATGGTGATGATCAAGGAACCGGGACCGGGGGGGATGCGTTTGACCCAGGTGCCGCTGGACATGTCCTTTGCGACAGCGCTTGGCGAGGAAGGTGCGGATATTCCGGATGCCTATGAGCGGCTCATCATGGATGTGATCCGCGCCAACCAGACGCTGTTCATGCGCGGCGACGAGGTGGAGGCGGCCTGGGCCTGGACCGACCCGATCATCGAGGGATGGGAAAAACGCGGGGATCGTCCGCGTGGTTATGATCCGGGCTCGTCCGGGCCGGAGGATGCGCTGATGCTGATGCACCGTGACGGGCGGCGATGGAGGGAGATCCGGGAATGAACTTCAAGGACTATCCTGACCGCGACATGATGATGATTGCCCTTGCCGGCAAGATCGCGGGCCAGTTGGGCGAAACCTTGCGGACACAGGGGCGGGCCAGCCTCTGCGTGCCGGGGGGCAGCACGCCGGGGCCGGTGTTCGACATGCTTTCGGCGGTCGATCTGGACTGGGCCAATGTGGCGGTATTCCTGAATGACGAACGCTGGGTCGGCGAGGACAGCCCCCGGTCCAACACGCGGCTGCTGCGCCAACGTCTGCTGACGGGAAAGGCCGCAGAGGCGGTTCTCGTGCCGCTCTACATGCCGACCGAAACGCCGGAAGAGGCGCTCGACCGGCTGGCCGAAGGGCTGCGCCCGCATCTGCCGATCACGGTCCTCTTGCTGGGGATGGGGGCGGACATGCACACCGCCAGCCTCTTTCCCGGGGCGGACCGTCTTGACGAGGCGCTGGCCGATGATGCGCCGATCCTCCTGCCGATGCGGGCCGATGGCGCGGGTGAGCCGCGCATCACGCTGACCGCACCGGTGCTGCGCGATGCGATGCACACCCATATCCTGATTACCGGTGCCGAAAAGCGTGAAGCCATCGAGAGCGCCGCAGGACTGTCGCCCGCCGAGGCACCCGTCGGCGCGTTCCTCGGCAACGCAACCGTGCATTGGGCGGACTGACGACATGAAGAAAATCTGGCAAGGCATTCGAAACCATTACGAATCCGTTCAGGACAGACCCATCGCCACGCTGCTGGAAAACCCCGCGCGCGGTGGCGAGTTCTCGGCCCGCCATGGCGACATCCTGTTCGACTTCTCCAAGACCAATATCGATACGACCGGCCTGTCGAAGCTGCTGGCGCTGATCGACGGCGCAGGCGTGGAGGCAAAGCGCGCCGCGATGTTCGAGGGCGCGGCCATCAATGAAACTGAGGGCCGCGCGGTGCTGCACACCGCTTTGCGCAACCCGGAGGGTGCGATTGTCGTGGAGGGGCGCGACGTGATGCCGGACCTGCGCGCGACGCTGGCGCGGATGCGCGACTTTGCGCGCGACGTCCGGGGCGGGCAGATCACCGGGCAGGGTGGGGCCTATACCGATGTGGTCAATATCGGCATCGGCGGGTCCGACCTTGGCCCGGCCATGGCCGCCATCGCGCTGTCGCCCTATGCCGATGGGCCGCGCGCGCATTTCGTGTCCAATGTCGACGGCGCACATATCGCGGATACGCTGCGCGGGCTGAACCCGGAAACGACGCTTGTCATCGTCGCCTCCAAGACCTTCACCACCATCGAAACCATGACCAACGCCCAGACCGCGCGGGACTGGATGGGCGCAAGGGTCGCCGAACCGGCGCTGCAATTTGCGGCTGTGTCCACGGCGGCCGACCGCACCTCTGCCTTCGGCATCCCGCCTGACCGGGTGTTCGGGTTCGAGGATTGGGTCGGCGGGCGCTATTCGATGTGGGGCCCGATCGGGCTGTCGCTGATGATCGCCATCGGGCCGGAGGCGTTCGACGAGTTTCTGGCGGGCGGGGCGGATATGGACCGGCATTTCCGGCAGGCCGCCCCGGCGCATAACCTGCCGATGCTGCTGGCGCTGGTGGGGATCTGGCACAACCAGATCTGCGGCCATGCCACCCGCGCCGTGCTGCCCTATGACCAGCGGCTTGCGCGCCTCCCCGCCTATCTTCAGCAACTGGAGATGGAGAGCAACGGCAAGCGCGTGGCGATGGACGGCTCCGATCTCGACCTCCAGTCCGGCCCGGTGGTCTGGGGGGAGCCGGGCACCAATGGCCAGCATGCCTTTTACCAGTTGATCCATCAGGGCACGCGGGTCGTGCCTTGCGAGTTCATCCTCGTGCGCGAGGGGCATGAGCCGCATCTGCGGCACCAGCACCTCTTGTTGGTGTCGAATTGCCTTGCACAGTCCGAGGCGCTGATGAAAGGCCGTTCGCTGGAGGAGGCCTCGGCGATCATGGCGGCCAAGGGGCTGACCGGGGCGGAGCTGGACCGTCAGGCCCGCCACCGGGTTTTCCCCGGCAACCGCCCTTCCACCACGCTTGCGATCCCGAAGCTGACACCCTTCACGCTGGGGCAGATCGTGGCGCTTTACGAACACCGGGTCTTTGTCGAGGGCGTGATCCTCGGGATCAATTCCTTCGATCAATGGGGGGTGGAACTGGGCAAGGAACTGGCGCTTGCGCTGCAGCCGATCCTCGAAGGCCGCGCCTCGGCGGATGGCAAGGACAGCTCGACCACGATGTTGCTGGACTACCTTCGGGCGACCGACTGACCGGACGGGGCAAGTGCAGGGGAGCCCTTGTGACCGTTGAATGACAAAGGCCCGGGGCGACGCAAGCCCCGGGCCTTTCGGTTGATGCGCTGCGCGATCAGACGGCGGCGGTCACGATGATTTCCACCTTGTAATCCGGCGTTGCCAGCTTTGCCTCGCCGGTTGCGCGGGCGGGCGTGGCGCCTTGCGGAACCCAGGCATCCCAGACCGCGTTCATCTGGGCAAAATCGGCCATGTCGGCCATCCAGATCTGGGCCTTTAGGATGCGGGTCTTGTCGCTGCCGCAGGCGGCGAGGATGCGGTCCACCTCGGCCAGACAGTCGCGGGTCTGATCGGCAACCGATGCTGCGGGATTGCCGACCTGCCCTGCGAGCCAGGCAACGCCGTTGTGGATGACGGCCTCGCTCATGCGGGGACCGACGCCGATGCGATTGATGTCAGACATGGGGATACCTCCTGTAAGTGACGCCCCCTTGCTAGCGGGTCGGAGAGGCGGGGGAAAGTGCCAAGCGACCGTGAACGCGCGGCAATCGCTGTCCGGATCGCAGGTCGCCCCGGACGCCGCTGAGGCGTGGTGCATGCTGACAGGACCGCAGGTGCGGGAATGTCCGGGCGAAGGGGGGGCGCTGAGCAGGGGGGCGGGATTGCGTGCCGGTGTCACGGCATCGGCGTCAGGCGGATCGCATCCGCCGAGAGGTCCGGGACACCGGGCAGTTCCGCCGCGGGCAGGCCGTTGAACAGGATCACCGTGCCGGTGCCTGCGGCATCGGCAACGAGTTCGATCAGCGGGGAAATCATCTGCCCTGTCGCGTCGGTTTCGGCGGTGTAAAGCAGTTCCAGCGCGTCGCCTTCGGTGAAATCCAGCACGAGGCTGGTCGCAGTCAGGTCAAGGCGCTGGCGGTCGATCACGAAGAGGTCGTTCCCCTCGCCGCCCATGGCGAGATCACCGGGGCCGAGGATCAGCACATCATCGCCAGCCCCCCCGTAAAGGCTGTCGAACCCGTCCGGCAGGATCGAGCCTGCGGGCGTGGACAGGGCGAGCGACATCCCCGCAAGCGTGTCATTGCCATCGCCGCCGAACAGCATGTCATTGCCGGTGCCGCCGAGCAGCAGGTCGTCGCCCGCCTCGCCATGGATCACGTCATTGCCGCCATTTCCGGCGATGGTGTCATTGCCCGTTCCGCCAAAGCCGGTATCCGCGCCAAGGCCGAGGTCGATCCGGTCATTCCCCTCCCCACCATAGGCGAGGTCGTCGCCCTGCCGCAGGAACATCACATCGTCGCCCGTCCCGCCATGGGCATAGTCATTGCCCGGTCCGGCATCGAGCGTGTCATCCCCCTCGCCCAGAAAATAGGCGAGGTCGAGTTCGGCCTCGGGCGACAGGTCGTCATCGCCCTCGGTGCCGAAGATCGTGCCGGCGTAATTCGCGGCGATATAGCCGGGCGCATCGTCGGGAATGGTGGGATCGGGGAAGGTTGCTTCAACAGGTTCAGCGTCATCGCTGCCCATTGCGGAAGCGGTGTCCGCCGCGCTTTCCTCTGCAACGTCGGGGCCGCTGCTGCCTGTATCCTGTGCTTCGGCGGGCAATGCGTCCTCGGGCTCGCTGTCGCGGTCGAAAAGCCCAAGATCAATGCCCAGCGAGCCAAGAAAAAGCACAAGGTAGGGCGCGAGCAGGAGTTCCATGGGCTGTGCCTCAAGAGCCGGTGTTGCGACCGGATTACCTCTCAATCCCGGTTGAAATTTGACACAAATACGGCGGAACTGCCCAACTGTTCCCGATCGGGCAACAAACCTATTCCACCGCGCGCAGGGGCGAAGTCGTCCGGGTGGGCATGGGAGGCGATGGCAGAGGGCTATTCCGCCGCGCGCAGAGGCGAAGTGGCCGGAACGGGTGTCGCGTCCCTGTCGGATGGGTCGGCAACGGGTGCGTGGGCCTCGTCTTCTGCCTGTGCGTCCGCCGCCGGTCGCGTGGGGGGCTCTTCCCACAGGATCAGCGGTGCGCGCAGTTTCCGCGCCGCGCGGTCAAGGGCGCGGTCGCGGGCAGCGGCACTGTCCGACCCGCTGGAAAGGGCCATGAGGATGGCAGCACTTCGATAGGCTCCGATGCCGAACCAGACCCGCAGGGCCAGCAGCGCCGGGGTGAACACCAGCGTCAGGACGGTTGCGATGCCGAGGCCGAACACGACAGCGGTGGCAAGCTGCTTCCACCAGAGCGCGGTCGGACTGTCCACCGAATAGCCGCCATTGATGAAATCGAGGCTGATGCCCAGCATCATAGGCGAAAGCCCCGCCATCGTGGTGATCGTGGTCAGCAGCACCGGGCGGATGCGCTGTTCGGCGGTGCGGATGATCGCCTCCACCTTCGGCATGTAGCGGCTGAATTCCTGATATGTGTCGATCAGCACGATATTGTTGTTCACCACGATCCCCGCCAGCGCCACGATCCCGGTGCCGGTCATGATGATGGAGAAAGTCTGATCCATCACCAGCATGCCGATCAACACGCCCGTTGTGGACAGCACCACCGCGATCAGCACCAGCACGGAATTGTAGAAGCTGTTGAACTGCGCCAGCAGGATGATGAACATGAGCCCGAGCGCCCCGGCAAAGGCCTTGGCGAGGAAGGCGCCACTTTCGGCCTGATCTTCCTGATCGCCGGTGAATTCCCAGTTGACCCCGCTGGGCAGCGGGTTTTCGGTGGTCAGCCAGTCGGTCAGAAGCGCGATGCGTTCATTGGCATTGATCGCGCGGCCATCATTGGTGGTCAGGCCCGGCGTCACATCGGCCTTGACGTCGTAATGGCGCTGCTGATCCACGCGGTCGATCCGGCCCAGTTTCGCGACCGGCGTGCGGGTGATGAAATTCGAGAGCGGCACCAGCCCGTCGGCAGTGCGCACCTTGAGCGTGTCGAGCGTCGACAACACCCGGTCGGATTCAGGCAGGCGGACGCGGATCTCGATTTCCTCGTCGGAAGTGTCCACCCGCATGGTGTCCAGCAGGATACCGCGCGTCACAAGCTGCACCATGCCGCCCACCGTCGCCACATCCGCGCCGAAACGGCCGGCGCGGGCCACGTCCACGTCGATCTGCCAGTCGATGCCGGGCAGGGGGCGGGTATCCTCGATGCCGATGATGCCATCAAGGCTTTCGAGTTTTGCGATGGTCGTTTCCACCGCCTTTTCCAGTGCCGCGAAATCGTCGGCCTTGAATCGCAGGTGGATCGGTTTGCCGGAGGCGGGGCCACGGCTCTGGCTCAGGGCCTCGGTCTGGATGCCGGGAATCCCTGCAAGGCGCGCCATGATGCCGTCCAGAACCACATCGCCGTCAAGGTCGGGCCGGTCCTTGCGGTCGTTCCACTGGATCATCTCGATCTGGACCTGACCCACGGTATCCAGAGGCGCGCGCGCGCCTCCGGTGTTGGAGTTGAGCCCACCCGTGCCCGCAAAGGCAAAGACGCTGTCCACGCCTTCGGTATCGAGGATGATCGCCTCCACCTGCCGCAGAAGGTTATCCTTTTCTGTCAGCGACAGGTTGCCGCGTGCGCGGACATAGACAATGGCCTGTTCGGTTTCGGATTCGACGAAGAATTCCACCCCTTTCGAGTTTTCACCGAAATAGATGAAGGTCGCGACCACGAACCCCAGCACGGCAGCGATGGAGATGAGCGGCATCACCGGATTGCCCGCGATCAGCTTGATGAAATAGCCGAAGGGCGTGCGGCGATAGCTGCCGTCGATGCGGCGCGGTTTGCGTTCGATCCGCGCGGAGGTGAGCGCGATGGAGGAGGCAAAGCCGCCGAGCATGAACAGGATCGCCCCCGGCAGGAACGAGAGCCCCCCGGTCGGGGCGGCGGAGCCCAGAAGATAGGCCGGGTTGATGGTCTGCATCGCGCCGAGAAACATCAGATACATCGCGGGTGGCACCAGGGCCGCGCGCGCCGCCCAGGGCAGATGCGCAAGCCGTGCGGCGGCACGGTCCAGCAGGCGGCTCGTCCGCCCCGCCACGCCGCCGATCACCGGCAGATAGACCAGTGCCACCACAAGGCTTGCGATCAGCACAAAGATCAGGGTGATGGGCAGCATCCCCATGAACTCCCCCGGCACCCCCGGCCAGAACAGCATCGGCAGAAAGGCACAGAGCGTGGTGGCGGTGGAGGAGACGATGGGCCAGAACATCCGCTTGGCGGCCTCGGTATAGGCGGCCATGGGGCCGGTGCCTTCCGATATGCGTTTGTCGGCATATTCCACCACCACGATGGCGCCATCGACCAGCATCCCCACGGCAAGGATCAGGCCGAACATCACGATATTCGACACGGTGACGCCCATGACGGCAAAGAGCGCGAAGGTCATCAGGAAGGCGGTCGGGATGGCAAAGCCCACCAGCAAGGCGGACCTTGTGCCGAGGCTTGCCAGCACGACGATCATCACCAGCGCGATGGCGGTCATCACCGAGCCTTCCAACTGGCTGACCATGCTGCCCACCTGCGTCGACTGGTCGAGCGAGGCACGCACCTCCACCGCCTCGCGCAGCGGTTCGGGCCATGTGGCGCGTTCGACCTCCACCAGACGGCGGACCTCGTTGGCGGTGTCGATCAGGTTGTAGCCCTTGCGTTTGACCACCTGGATCGCGACCGTGGTGTCGCCATTGAAGCGCGCGGTGCCGGTCCGGTCCTCGAAGGTGAGTCGGATGTCGGCCAGATCACCAAGCCGGATCACCCGGTCGCCATTCACCTTGACCGGCAGGTCATAGACCTGTTTCGGGTCGTCAAACGAAGCCGGGATCTTGACCGCGAAAGTGCCGCTGGCGGTTTCAACCTCGCCCGCCGCGATCAACTGGTTGTTGTTGCGCACGACGGAAATCAACTCGCCTGCCGTGACGTTGTAGGCCTCCAGCTTCAGGGGGTCGATCACCACCTCCAGCATCTCGTCGCGGTGGCCTGCGAGTTCGGCCTTCAGGACCGCGTCCATGCCCTCGATGCGGTCCTGCATGTCCTTGGCCGCGCGCAGCAAGGTGCGCTCCGGCACGTCGCCGGAAAGCGCCACGATGATGATGGGAAATTCGGAAAAGTTGATCTCGTTGATCGAATACTTGTCCGCACCGGCCGGGAATTTCCCCTCGGCCGTGTTCATCTTGTCGCGGACATCGGCGATGATCTTGGACTTGTCCCAGCCGAATTCGAACTCCAGCGCAAGGCCCGCGTAGTTTTCCGACGCGGTGCCGGTCATCTTCTTCAGCCCGTCGAGGCCGGACATCTCGGTTTCCATCACCTTGACCAGCAGGGTTTCGCTGTCGGAGGCGGAAATGCCGGGGAAGGGGACGGAGACGAACAGCGCCGGGATCTCGATATCCGGCTCGCCCTCCTTGGGAAGGCTCACATAGGAAAACGCCCCCGCAAGGATCGAAAGCGCCACGAAGGCCACGATCATGCGCGCGCGCGACGCTGCCCAGTCGATGATGCCGGTCATGGGGTGGTTTCCCGCCAGGTGGGATCGAGCGCGGTGCCTTCGGTCACGAACTCCTGACCGACCACGATCACATCCGCCGTATCGGGCAGGCCCATCAGCCAGACCCCGTCAACCGTGTCGCGCAGCAGGGTGACCGGGGCGAAAACCGAGCGGTGGTCCGCATCCACCAGCCGCACGCCGAGCCGCCCCCCGTCATCCAGCGTCAGGGCAGAGCCCGGAAGGAGATGCGCGTTGCGACCTTCGGTCTCGATCATCATCTCGGCTGTCTGGCCGTCGCGGATGGCAAGGTCGGCATTGGAAACCGTCACCTCGACCCGGAAGGTGCGGGTCAGCGGATCGGCGGATCGCGACAGGAAGGTGACGCGCCCCATGGCCTCGCGCCCCGACACCAGCCGCGCCCCGGCCAAGGCACCGACGCTGACCTTGTCCACATCGGCCTCTGAGAGGAACCCCACCAGCTTGATCGGGTCGAGCTGGATCACGGTGGCGCAGGGTGCCCCCGGTTGCAAAAGCGCGCCGAGTTCCGCCGTATCGGTTTCCAGCAGGCCGTCGAACGGCGCCTTGATCGTCAGGCGGTCAAGCTCCTTCCGCGCGACCTCGACGGCGGCTTCGGCGGCGCGCAGGCCCGATTGCGCGGCCTGCAGGCCCGCTTCGGCGGAACTGACGCCCGCCCGGGCCGAGGACAGGCTGGCCTGCGCGCCCGCCACCCGCGTTTCCGAGGCAAATCCGCCTTCGCCAAGCCGCGAGGCGGCACGTTCGTTGATTTCGGCCTCGCTCTGCCGGGCGCGGGCTTCTTCCAGCCGTGCGCTGGATTCGGGCAGTCGGCTGGCGGCTTCCATCAGCCGCGCCTCGGCCTCGGCCAGCATGGCGGGACGGGTGCCGGGGTCGAGATCGCACAGCGTCTGGCCCGCCTGAACATAGGCACCGCGCCGCAAGGGGGCGGAGTTCACGAGGCCCGATGTTTCCGCGCGCACCTCGACCTCGCGCGCGGCCTCGGTCCGGCCTCGGGCCAGCACGGCGCTGTCGACATTCTGCGCCAGACTTTTCTGGACCAGCACCGACACGCGCCGCACCGTTTCGGGCGGGGTGGCCGGGGCGGGATCGGCCGTCTGCGACGGGGCGGCAATCGCCGCGGCTTCTCCCCCGGCAGCGAAGAGCGAAAGCCGCTCGCGTTCAAAGACCAGAACATAGAGCGATCCGGACACCGCCACAGCCGTCAGAAAGGGAACAACTCTCATCACTTGCCTCGTGTTGTCACGGCCCGCTGTCCTGCCTGCCGGACATCATCAAATAGGGGGCGGTGCCGACCTGTTACGCGGTCCACCCTGCATACGCTAAACTGTCCGGTTCAGATTAAACTTTTCGTGCGGAGGCCGCAAGCGGCGAGATGGCGCATGCCGAAGGCCGGATCAGACCCGGGGGCGGCCCGTTTCGGGGAGCGCCGGGCGGACGGGCCGGGGCTTGGCAAGGCGCGGCCCTTGCGTGTAAGACAGGCCAAACGAACGGAGAACCTGGTGAGCAATCCCGAAAGTTTCATCGACGAAGTCACCGAGGAGGTCCGCCGCGACCGGCTCTATGGGATCCTGCGCCGCTATGGCTGGATCGGGCTTGTCGTGGTGGCATTGATTGTCGGCGGGGCGGCCTGGACGGAATGGCAAAAGGCGCAGGCGCGCAATCAGGCGCGCGCCTTCGGTGACGCGCTTCTGGACGCGCTGGACCGGGACGCCCCGGCAGACCGGCTGGCGGCCTTGCAATCGGTGGAAGCCAGAGGCAGCGCCGATGCGCTGGCCGTGCGCGACCTTCTCGCGGCCTCGGACCCGGAGACGGACCCTGCGGCCGCGCTGGCAGCACTGGACAGGATTGCGGGCAATCCAGGCGTGACACAGGTCTACCGCGACCTTGCCGTGCTGCGACGGGTTCTGCTGGCAGGCACGGAGATGGAGATTGCCGCGCGTCGCGCTGCTCTTGACCCGCTGGCCATTCCGGGGCGGCCGTTCCGGACGCTGGCACTGGAGCAGATGGCCTATCTTGAGGTGGAGGCGGGCAACCCGGCGGCGGCAATCACGCAACTGCGCGCCCTTTCCGCCGATCAGGAAGCGCCCTCGGGCTTGCGTCAGCGCGCCGAGCAGATGATTGTAGCCCTTGGCGGCGGAACCGTCGAAGGCTGAACGGGCGGAATGTGACGGGGCCGGGTGCGGATATTCGCCCGGCAAGACTGGTCAGCCGGTAGGGCAGGCGAACAGATGAAGGGCAGGCGAGGCATGGTGGTTTTTTCGCAAGCAAGCCGGCGGACCGGGTTGCGGGGCCTTTCGCTGGTGACGGCTTTTCTGCTGGTCGGCGCCTGCGAAAAGGAAGTTATCCTCGATGGGGAGCGGTTCGACCCGCGCACGCCGCTGGAGGCTTCGATCCCGACCGAGGGAGACCCGAGGCCCACCGACCCGGCGGCTGTCACCTTCAACGAAAGCCGTCCCATCGCCCTGCCATCCCCGCGCAGCAATGCCGACTGGACCCATCGCGCAGGAAGTGCGCAGCATTTCGCGGGCCATGTCGCCCTCTCGCCGCAACCCGCGCTGGTCTGGAGCGCGAATATAGGCACGGGCGACAGCCGCCGTTTCCGCATTTCGGCGGCTCCCGTGGTCGCGGGTGGGCGGATCTTCACCATGGATGCGCAGGGGCGCGTCACCGCGACCGGCAGCAACGGGGCGACGCTCTGGCAAATGGCGACCAAGCCTGAAGGCGCGCGCAGCGATCAGTCCGGCGGCGGGCTTGCCTATGGAGGCGGTCGGCTTGCCGTGACCACAGGCTATGGCGAGGTTCTGGCGCTCGACCCCGCCAGCGGTGCGGTGATCTGGCGGCAGAAAGTCGATGCGCCTGCCTCGGGTGCGCCCGCGGTGGCGGATGGGCTGGTCTTTGCGGTGGGACGTGACGGCGCGGCCTGGGCGATCCGGCTGGCGGACGGGCGGGTGGACTGGCGTCTGCCCGGCGTGCCGTCGCGCACCGGCATGATCGGGGCGGCGGGACCCGCCATCGGCGACCGCACGGTGCTGCTGCCTTTCGGCAATGGTGAAGTGGTCGCGGCGCTGCGCGCGGGCGGTGAACGGGTCTGGAACGCGCAGGTGCAGGGCCGCAGGCTCGGGCGCGGCTATACCTTCATGTCGGACATCACCGGCGATCCGGTGATCGACGGCGCGGTGACCTATATCGGCAATCAGAGCGGGCGGACCGTTGCGGTCGACAGTGCCACCGGCACCCGCCGATGGACCGCGACCGAGGCCGCCTATGGCCCGGTGGTTCCGGTGGGCGGCTCAGTGTTCCTGATTTCAGACGAGTCGCGCCTCGTGCGGCTGGATGCCTCGACCGGCACGGCGATCTGGTCGGTGGAAATGCCCTATTTCATCTCGACCCGCGAACGGCGGCGCGGCGAGATCGTGCCGCATTTCGGCCCGGTGCTGGCGGGCGGGCGGCTGGTTGTCGCCTCGGGTGACGGGCTTTTGCGCTTCTTCAGCCCCACCGATGGGGCGTTGACCGCGACAGTGCCGCTGCCCGGCGGGGCGGCCTCGGCGCCTGCGGTGGTGGGCGGTGTGCTGTATGTCGTCTCCAGCCGGGGGCAACTTCACGCTTTCCGTTGACGCCCGGGCGGTGTAAGCCCCACGGCTTGACGCATGATCCCTGCCCCCGGAGGGCCTGATGACCTTTACGCTCGCCATTGTCGGCCGCCCCAATGTGGGCAAATCGACGCTGTTCAACCGTCTTGTCGGCCGCAAGCTGGCGCTGGTCGATGACCAGCCCGGGGTGACGCGCGACCTGCGCGAAGGCGATGCCAAGCTCTTTGACATGCGCTTCACCGTGATCGACACGGCGGGGCTGGAGGATGTGACCGATGACAGCCTTCAGGGCCGGATGCGGCGGCTGACGGAACGCGCGGTGGAACTGGCGGATGTGTGCCTGTTTGTGGTGGACGGGCGCACTGGGCTGACCGCGACGGATGAGGTCTTTGCCGACATCCTGCGGCGCAAGAATGCGCGTGTGATGGTCGCGGTGAACAAGGCCGAGGGCCGCGCGGGCGATGGCGGCGCGATCGAGGCCTGGAGCCTCGGCCTCGGTGAACCCATCCGCATCTCCGCCGAACATGGCGAGGGGATGGACGACCTTTACCACGCGCTGCGCCCCCTGCGCGCGGAATTCGCCGAACGCGCCGAGGCGGATGCGCCGCTGGTCGATGTCGATGTTTCGGAAGAGGAAGCCGAGGAGGAGGCGGACCCGCTCGCCCACCGGCCCACGGATGCCAAGCCCTTGCAGATTGCGGTGATTGGGCGGCCAAATGCCGGGAAATCGACGCTCATCAACAAGATCATCGGGCAGGAACGCCTGCTGACCGGTCCCGAGGCCGGGATCACGCGGGATGCGATTTCGGTGAAATCCGACTGGATGGGCACGCCGATCCGCATTTTCGACACGGCGGGGATGCGCAAGAAGGCGCGGATTTCGGACAAGCTGGAAAAGCTGTCGGTGGCGGACGGGTTGCGCGCGGTGCGCTTTGCCGAGGTGGTCGTGGTCTTGCTGGATGTGGAGATCCCGTTTGAACAGCAGGATCTGCGCATCGCGGATTTCGCGGAAACCGAAGGGCGCGCGGTCGTTTTGGCCGTGAACAAATGGGATCTGGAAGGCGAAAAGCAGGAAAAGCTGGCCGAATTGCGCGAGATGTTCGAGCGTCTGCTGCCGCAGTTGCGCGGTGCGCCGCTGGTTACGGTTTCGGCCAAGACGGGGCGGGGGCTCGACCGGCTCAACGCCGCGATCCTGCGCGCGCATGACATCTGGAACCGGCGCATCCCGACCGCGCGGCTGAACACCTGGCTTTCCGCCATGACCGAGGCGCATCCGCCGCCAGCCCCGGGCGGCAAGCGGATCAAGCTGCGCTACATGACGCAGGTCAAAACCCGGCCCCCCGGTTTCGTGGTGATGTGTTCGCATCCCGACCAGATGCAGGACAGCTACAAACGCTATCTGGTGAACGGGTTGCGTGACCATTTCGACATGCCGGGCACTCCGATCCGCATCACGCTGCGCGGGCAGGGCGACAAGAACCCGTTCAAGGACAAGAAATTCCACACGCCGAGCCGGTTGCGCAAGCATCTGGGGCAGAAAAGCCCCAAACAGTAAGGGCAGGGGTCAGCGCACCCCTGCGCCGACCGCCCCAAGCACCCAAGTCGACAGGTCGCGCAGCATCGACTGCGTGGCGGTATTGAACCCTTCCACAAGGTCGATCGTTTCGGTCGTGGCCGACACGCCGGCTGCGTTGAAGGTGCGGGTTGCCACCACGGCCGCATCGCTTTCGCGCACCAGACGCGCCGTCAACCGCACGCGGATCATGGCGCCGGGGCCGTCAGGCTGTGCCTCGGCCTGCAGATCCGTGAGTTCGGACACCAGCACGAAATCCCCGAAGCTGCCGATGGGACGCCGCCCGACATAGCGGAAGGCATTGCTGTCCTCCAGCGTGCGCACGATCAGGGTTTGCAGCATCACCGGGGCCTCGGACGCCCATTGCCCGTCGGGCAGGTATTGCGCCTGAAGGGGTCGCGGGCGGATCATGATGCGTTCGGACATCAGCGCCCCGGGCGCGGTCGGCACCTCGACCACCATCTGCCGCGCAATGGTCCGGCGCGCCTGTGGCGCGTCGGCGGGGGCTGCGAGGTCGTAATTCTCCAGCGAGGTGGCTGCACCGCTGAGCGCCGAAATGGCGGCACAGCCCGGCAGAAGCGCCGCTGTGGCAAGGGAAATCAGGGTCAGACGGAGCATGGCAGTGCCCTTTCTTCTATGGGGGCCTCAGCGGCGATAGGCGGGGGTGTTGCCCCCCAGAAAGAACCGCGCGGGGTCGCGCTGGATCTGGCGGGTCAACTGGTCGAGATTGTTGATGAGATCGCGGGTTTCGCGCGCCAGCCGCGAGAATTGCGGCAGCGCGGTGGTGGAGAAGTCGCGGATCGGCCCGCCGGAGGTGGTGACGGTGCGGGCCACATCCTCGAAGGCCAGGCGCGCGGCCTCGCTGGCGGCCTTGAGGTCGGCGGTCACGCCCGGAATGTCGGCGCTGACCTGCGCGATGGCCAGATCGAGGGCATTGATCGTGCGGCGCAGGTCGGTGGTGATGACGGCGACATCCTCGTTGATGATGCGGTCCGCGCCTTCAAAGGTGCGCTCGGCGGCCGACAGCGTGCGTTCGCCCACAGCAAGGGCCGAATTGATCGCGGCCAGCGTTTCATTGGCATCGGTAAAGGTGGCGGTGACAGCCGAAAGTGTGCGGCTGGCATCATCCATCAGGTCATCGGCCTTGCCCGCCGCACCGGTCAGGCTTTCGCTGATCGCCGTCACGCTGCGCGAGGCGGTTTCAGTAGCGGCCCGGATGTCAGCCACCAACAGGGGCAGGTCCGTATTGGCCGCCTCGGAAATCGGCTTGAGGGCCGCGCGCGCCTCGGCAACCAGTTCCGCGCCATCAACAGTAACAAGCAGATCAAAGTTTTCAGCCGCGCGATCCATGGTTTCCAGCGTGGCGGACAGTTCCTCGATCAGGGCATCCGTCGCCTTGATGGTGGCTTCGGCCTCGGTCAGACGGGCGGTGGCAACCTGACCGGTTTCGCGGAATTCGGCCAGCATCGCGGTGGCCTCGGTGCTGATGGCCGCCATCTGGGCGCGCAACTCGTCCAGACCTGCGTTGAGCCTGTCAGCGCTGAGCTTCATGTCCTCGTTGATGAACAGATCCGCGCTGCGCAGCGTGGTCGCGGCCTGTGCGAACGCCTCGGACCCGGTGGTCATCGTCGTGCGGGCAGCCTGCGCCAGAACACCGATTTCCTGCACCGTGTCATTGGCGGTCGCAAACAGGGTTTCGGCCTTGGCGGTCAGCCCTTCGAGCATGACGTTGAAGTTGGAGATCTCGATGGCAAAACCGGAAATCGCGGAAGCGACAACCGTGAAATCGTCCAGCGACTGCGCGAAGCCTTCGGAGGCGCTTTCGAGATTGGCGAGGATATTGTCGACCCGCTGCACGTTTTCTGAACTGAGCAGGTCGGAAATGTCGCGCACCACGCGCAGCACCTCCTCCAGCAATTCGGGCGCATCCTCGGTCAGGCTTTGCAGCATCGAGCGGCCAGCCTCTATCTGCGGGATTTCGTTGCTGCCGGGCGTGCGCAGCAGGGGGTCGGTGTTTTCGCCCGCACTGATGCCGACATAGGAAACGCCCGTCACACCCTGCGATTCGATGGTGGCGACCGAGGAGGTGCGCACCGGCACATCGGCCCGCACCTCGATGCGCACCAGAACGGTGCCGTCCTGATCGGGGGAAAGCCGCACATCAACGACCTGACCCACCGGCAGCCCCGCAAAGCGCACATCGGAGGCGCGGGCAAGGCCGGAGACAGAGGTGAAGCGCACATCATAATAGGCGAACTGGCGGTCAAGCTCGACCCGTGCGAACCACAGGAAGAACGCAAGGATGCCCACGAAACCGGCAAGTGTGAAGGCGCCAATCAGAATATAATTCGCTCTGGTTTCCATGGCTTATCCTGCGTCCTTCATGTCTTTTGCGGTCAGCGCGGCTCGCGCGCGCGGTCCGTGGAAATAATCGTGAACCCAAGGATTGTCGACTTCGAGCATCTCTTCCATCGTGCCGGTCACCAGAACCTTCCTTTCCGACAGCACCGCGATGCGGTCACAGATCGCATGCAGCGTGTCGAGGTCATGGGTGACAAGAAAGACCGTCAATCCCATCGTATCACTGAGCTGGCGGATCAGCGTGTCGAAATCCGCCGCCCCGATCGGGTCCAGCCCTGCGGTCGGTTCGTCAAGGAACACGATTTCCGGGTCCAGCGCCAGCGCGCGTGCAAGACCCGCCCGTTTGCGCATCCCCCCCGAAAGCTCTGACGGGTATTTGTCGCCCGCAAGCCAGGGCAGGCCGGACAGCGAGATCTTGAGGTCGGCCATGGCGCGGCGCAGCGCGGGGTCCAGCCCCTCGACGGCGCGCATCGGCACCTCGACATTCTCGCGCACATTGAGCGAGGAAAAAAGCGCCCCGTCCTGGAACATCACGCCCCAGCGGCGTTCGAGCGCGGTGCGTTCCTCCTCGGATGCGGTGCGGACATTGGTGCCCAGAACCTCGATCTCGCCTGCGGCGGGGCGTTGCAATCCGGCGATGGAGCGCAACAGGACCGATTTCCCGGTGCCCGACCCGCCGACAACGCCAAGGATCTCGCCCCGGTAGACATCGAGATCGAGCCCGTCATGCACGACATGGGTGCCGAACTGGTTGCGGATGCCTCGCAGGCGGATCACCACATCCTTTTTTTTCTCGCCGGTCATAGCCCCACCTGCGCGAAGAAAATGGAAAACATCGCATCGGCCACGATCACCGAAAAGATCGCGGTGACCACGGCGGCCGAGGTTTTCTGGCCCAGCGATTCGGCGTTGGAGCCGACCTGCATCCCGGCATGGCAGCCGACAATGCCGATGATGATGGCAAAGACCGGGGCCTTGACCATGCCGACGATAAGATGGGAAATATCCGTCCCCTCGATCAGGCGCGAGCGGAACATGGCGGGTGAAATCCCAAGCTCCACCCAGGCCATGATCGCCCCGCCGATCAGCCCGGAGGCATTGGCGATCAACCCCAGGATCGGCAGCATCAGCAAGAGCGCCAGGACCCGTGGCAGGATCAGCGCAGCGGCGGGATCAATGCCGAGCGTGCGCATGGCGTCGATCTCCTCGCGCATCTTCATCGAGCCGATGGCGGCGGTGAAGGCCGAGGCCGTGCGCCCCGCCACGATGATCGCGGTCAGAAGGATACCAAGCTCGCGCAGGATCGACACGGCGATGAGGTCCACCACGAACACCTCCGCCCCGAACTGGCGCAACTGCGTGGAGCCCTGAAAGGCCAGAACAACCCCGATCAGGAAGGACATCAGGGCAACAATGGGGACGGCCTTCAGTCCAACCTCCTGACAGTGATGCACAAGTGCTGTCAGGCGGAATTCGGACGGGTGCAGAAAGCTGCGCGCCAGCCGCGCCAGAAAGAGGCCGAGATAGGCCAGCAGATCGCCCAGAAAGAAAACCGCCGATGTGACGGCGCGGCCGACCGATTCCAGCCGGTCGGCAAGCCCGGTGCGGGGGGCGGGCGCTGCGTCGGGCTTGGGCATGGCCTCGCGCACGGTGTCGATCAGGGCGGTTATGTCGGCATCGGCGCCGGTGAGCGAGAAATTGTGGCCCGCCTCTGCGGCACTTTTTTCGGCCGTCGCCAGCGCCCAGGCCGCCCCGGTATCGAGCCGCGTGACGTCCGAGAGATCAACCTCCAGCGCGCCATTCGCCACGGCGGAGGACAGCGCCGCGTGCAGGGCCGTCAGATCGGCCAGCCCGAAGCGCCCCGCGAGCCGGAGCCGCTGGCCATCCTCCATCCGGATCGTTGCGGGGGCGGTTTGAATGGGCAAGGGTTTGATTGGTCCAAGGAAACTGAAGGCGCTGATTAACATGCCACCTGTTCGGGGCCAAGGTGGAAGCCCGGTCCGTGCGCCTGCCATTGTTGCACGATATTTCAAAAGGCCCTAGACCGGCATCTGGTTCCCCTGCGAGGCGACAAAAATGGACGGACAGAAGGTGCCCGAGGATTCGGCAATGATGATGGCAGAGATCGGCGCGCGCGCGAAGGCGGCGGCAGCGGAACTGGCCTTCGCGCCGGCGGCGGCAAAGGAAGCGGCGCTCATGGCGGCTGCCGAGGCGCTGGAAGGGTCTGCTGAACAGGTTTTGTCGGCCAATGCGCGTGATCTGGCGGAGGCGGAGGCCAAGGGCCTGACGGCGGCGATGCTCGACCGGCTGCGGCTGGAAGCGGGCCGGATTGCAGGCATCGCAGCGGGGTTGCGGGCCGTTGCGGCACAGGCTGATCCGGTGGGGCAGGTGATGGCGGAATGGGACCGGCCGACGGGTCTGCATATCCAGCGGGTGCGCACGCCCTTGGGCGTGGTCGGCGTGATCTATGAATCGCGGCCCAATGTGACGGCGGATGCCGGCGCGCTCTGCCTCAAGGCGGGCAATGCGGTGATCCTGCGTGGCGGGTCGGAGAGTTTCCATTCCTCGCAGGCCATTCATGCCGCGATGGTCGCGGGGCTGCGGGCGGCGGGACTGCCGGAAGATGCAATCCAGATGGTGCAGACGCGCGACCGTGCGATGGTCGGCGCGATGCTGCGCGCGGTGGAATTCATCGACGTGATCGTGCCAAGGGGCGGCAAGGGGCTGGTGGGCCTTGTGCAGGCCGAGGCGCGGGTGCCGGTCTTTGCGCATCTCGAAGGCATCTGCCATGTCTATGCCGATGGGGCCGCCGATCTGGCCAAGGCGCGGGCGGTGGTTCTGAACGCCAAGACGCGGCGCACCGGTATTTGTGGCGCGGCGGAATGTCTGCTGATCGACCGCGCGTTTTATGCGGCGCATGGCGCGGTTCTGATCGAGGATCTGCTGGCTGCAGGGGTCGAGGTGCGGGCCGAGGGGGAGCTTTCCATGATCCCCGGAACCGTGGCGGCCCGGCCCGAGGATTTCGGGCAGGAATTTCTGGACATGATCATCGCGGCGAAACTGGTGGATGGGGTGGACGGCGCGATTGCCCATATCCGGCGTTACGGGTCCAGCCATACCGAATCCATCCTGACCGAGGATGACGCGACGGCGGCGCGGTTCTTCCAGCGGCTCGACTCGGCAATCCTGATGCGCAATGCCTCCACCCAGTTTGCCGATGGCGGCGAGTTCGGGATGGGCGCGGAGATTGGCATCGCGACCGGCAAGATGCACGCGCGGGGCCCGGTCGGGGCGGAGCAGTTGACGAGCTTCAAATATCTGGTGACGGGGGATGGGACTTGTCGGCGGTAAGGGCCGCTTTGCGGGACGGAGTCGCCGTTAGACCAGAGCCGACAGCCCTCAATCATCCGCAGCGTAATGGACAGCTTGCAGCTTGTTACCGTCAGGATCGCGAACATATGCAGAGTAGTAATTATCGCCGTAATGCGGCCTCGGACCCGGTTTTCCCGCACAGCTTCCACCCATACGAAGTGCAGTTTCGTGGAAGTTGTGAACAGCCTCCTTCGTATCCGCGACAAAGGCGATATGGGTGCCGTTCCCCCATGTGGCAGGACGGCCATCTTCCGGGGGATAAAGATAAATCGTCGGCATTCCTCCTTTCTCATAAGCTGGCGGTTTGCCCAGGGGCTTGGGCAAACGCTCAAAGCCAAGAACGCCAAGAACCTTGTAATAGAAGCGACCGGCACGTTCCGTGTCATTGGTCCCGAGCGTGATATGGCTGATGATCGGCATGGTTACCTCTCTGCATTTTGCGGCGAGAATAAAGCATGAACATGCGGCCGCCAACACTTTTCGAACCGGCAACCGCCGACTGTCTGTTTAGGGCTCTTACCTTCACCCCCCCCCTCAAATCACCATCCTGATCTCCGTCTCACGCAATTCGACCGCAATACGCCGCCGCTGGCGGGTGATTTCCTCGCCCAGAAGGGCGAAATGCACCAGTGCGGGGGTCAGTACCTCGCCCCGTCCGGGGGAGGAGAGCAATTCCCAGACCTCGGGCACGATCTTCATCCGTGCCGCCTGACCGATGACTGTGAGCCGGTTGCCTTCGCTGGTGAGGGTGACCTTGCCGCCGTAAGCCATGGCGGTTTCGAGGCAGAGAAAGGCCAGAAAGCCGAGTTTCGCATCCTGTCGCGTCATGTCCTGCGCGATCTGCCAGTCAATCGAGAGCCGGGAGCCAGGTGCGAGATCCGCGAGGATCGAGAGGATCTCGGACCGCCCGATGCGCTGGTCCGGCGAGGATTGGCCAAAGGCCACGCGGAAAAACCGGATGCGCGCATTGGCCGAGGCCACGCTTTCGGAAATCAGCGCAATCTCTGGCCCCGTCGTGCTGCCACCCTCCATCATCAGCAATTCCACCCCATTGCCGATGGCCCCGATCGGGCTGATAAGGTCATGGCAGATGCGCGACCCCAGAAGGGCGGTCAGATCGGGACGGTCGGACATGGGATGCTCCTGCGGAAAGGTGGACAGATGAACGCGATACTCGAACCCGGCATGTTCGTCCGGCATCCCGGCGAAGCCGACTGGGGACTGGGACAGGTGCAGTCGAGCATCGGCCCGCGCGTTACCGTAAATTTCGAGAATCGCGGCAAGGTGACGATCGACAGCCGCCGGATCACACTCATGCGCGTGTATGACCCGAACGCCTCAACCTAGGGACGTTTTGCGCCCGATTTCAACGGGTAATCCGCGCAAGGCCGGAAGGCAGGCGCAGTTCGCGGGCAAGAGTTGCATTCGCGTCGCGTCCTTTCTAGAACGGCCCGGCCTTGTGGGGCTGGCGGGGGGCTGGTCCGGTCGGGGAATCAGCAGGGAAACGGGGGCGGTGCGATGAAGGGTCGGGACAGTCATTATTCGGTCCGTCTGGCCCGGGACGCACGCGACCTGCGGGCCGCGCAGCGGCTGCGCTACCGCGTCTTTGTCGAGGAACTGGGCGGCGACGGGGCGCTGGTCGATCACGAAAACCGGTTGGAGCGGGACGCATTCGACGAGATCGTGGACCACCTGATCCTTGTCGACAGGCGGTGTGATCCGGAAGCGCTGGAGGATGTGGTGGGGGTCTACCGGCTGCTGCCGGGCGCGCGGCTGGCACCGGGGGAGCGGTTCTACAGCGAAAGCGAGTTCGATCTGACCGCGCTGCGGGCGTCGGGGCGGCCGCTTCTGGAACTCGGGCGGTCCTGTGTCGAAGCCGATCACCGGGGCGGCACGGCGATGGTGCATCTGTGGAACGGGCTGGCGGAGTATGTGCTGTCGCGCGGCATCGAGATCCTGTTCGGGGTGGCGAGTTTCCATGGCACGGATCTGGCGGCACTGGCGCAGCCGCTGTCCTTCCTGCATCACAACCACCGCTCTCCCGAGACGCTGCGGGTGCGGGCCATCGGGCCCTCGGCGGTGGACATGGCGATGCTGCCGCCCGACAAGGTTGACCGCAAGACCGCGATGCTGGGCACGCCGGCGCTGATAAAGGGCTATCTGCGGCTGGGGGGGCATGTCGGGGAGGGGGCCTTTGTCGACCATGCCTTCAACACCACCGATGTCTGTCTGGTGATGGACACGGCCCGCATGTCCGAGCGGCATCGCGATTTCTACACGCGCAAGGCCGCATCGAAATGACGGACTGGCGCAGCGACCGGGTGGCGGTGCGGCGGCCCGGTCTTGTGGCACAGGGATTGGCGGCGCTGCGGTTCGGGACCTTCGGATTTGTCGTCTTTGGCGGGCTTGCGGTTCTCCTGCTGGTCCGGCTGGTCGAGGCGCCGCTGAACGGGGCGGTGCGGCCTTGGTCCCCCCATGTCACGCAGGCCGTGTGCCGGCTGTCATTGATCCTGCTGGGGTTGCGGCTGACGATGCGCGGCCGTCCGATGCGTGAACGCGGCGCATTGGTTGCCAATCATTCTTCATGGGTGGATATCTTCGTTCTCAATGCCTGCGACCGGGTCTGTTTCGTGTCCAAGGCCGAGGTGGCGTCCTGGCCGGGGATCGGCTGGCTGGCGCGGGCGACGGGGACGCTGTTCATCGCGCGCGATCCGGCACAGGCGAAGGTGCAGCAGGCGCAATTCGAGGCGCGGCTCCGGGCGGGGCACCGGCTCTTGTTCTTTCCCGAAGGCACCAGCACTGACAGTTTGCGCATCCTGCCCTTCAAGACCACGCTTTTTGCGGCCTTTTTCACGCATGGGATGGAGGCGATCATGCATATCCAGCCGGTAACGCTGCGCTATCACGCGCCCTTGGGCGAGGATGCACGGTTTTATGGCTGGTGGGGCGACATGGCGTTTGCGGGCCATCTGTGGCGACTGCTTGCCACGCCGAAGCGGGGGCGGGTGGAGGTGATCTTTCACGATCCCGTGGCGGTGGAGGATTTCGCGGGCCGCAAGCCGCTGGCGGCGCATCTGGAGTCGGTGGTGCGGCAGGCGGGGTGATCCTGCGTCGCCTTGCTGGACCCCGAAGCAGGGGGGCGCTGCCCCCCGTCGCGGGCCGCGATTCCCCCCGGGATGTTTTTGGACAGAAAAAGCGGTGTCAGCCGAGCGGGGCGACAAGGGTCCTGAGGGTGGCCAGCGCATCGTCCGCGCCCCAGATTTCCGGACCAAAGGCGAAGAAATCGGTGATCGGGGCGAAATCTGCGACAAGCGCGGGGGTGAGCGCGCCTTCGGCGACCACCGGCACCTCGATCATTTCGGACCACCATTCGAAGATGTCGCGCGCAGCACGGCTGCCATCGCCGAGCGCGCTTTCGCCGACCGGGCCGAAGGTGACATAATCGGCGCCGGCCTCGGCTGCTGTGATGCCGTCATGGCGCAAGGTGCCGCAAGAGGCGCCGATGATCGCCTCCGCGCCCATTTCCCCGCGCAGCTTGCGGATGTTGCGGCGCGTGTCGGTCAGATGCACGCCATCGAGCCCCAGCCGGTCGGCCAGCAGCGCATGGTTGTCCAGCACGATGGCCACGTCGCGGGCATGGGCAATCTCGCGCAGCATGTCGGCGGCGCGGCTGATCTCGGCTTCGTCGCGGGCGGCAAGGGACAGGCGCAGACAGGCGATTTCGACCGCGTCCAGAATAGATTTCAGCCGGTCGGGGAAGCTGTCGAGCGAGAAGGCGGGCGGGGTGACAAGATAGATCTGCGGGCGTTCGGTATCGGCCATGGATGCGGTCCTTCGCTGCGGTGCTGCGCGGTCTAGCGCAGTTTGCGGGGCTTTGCCATTGGGCTTGTCGGGGCTGGCTTGCATGGGGGGGCCTGCCCGCGTATCAGGCGACAAAACCGTGAGAGGCCCGATGCCCGACCCTGTTCCCTCCGATCCTGTGCCCCCCGTTTTCATCCTCGTGCGCCCGCAGATGGGCGAGAATATCGGGGCGGCGGCGCGTGCGATGCTGAATTTCGGGCTGGAGCGGCTGCGCGTCACCGATCCGCGCGATGGCTGGCCGAGCCCGAAGGCCGTGGCTATGGCGAGCGGGGCGGGGCGGCTGCTGGATCATGCCGGGCCGTTCCGCGACGTGGCCCATGCGATCAGTGATTGCGATTATGTCTTTGCCACCACGGCGCGGGGGCGGGAGCTGACCAAGCCGATCCTGACGCCCGAAGCCGCGATGGCAGAGGCGCGCGCGCTGGCGGCGGCGGGCAAGCGGGTGGGGGTGCTGTTCGGCCCGGAACGCACGGGGCTGGAGAATGACGATGTGGCGCTGGCCAATGCCATCGTCTCGGTCCCGGTGAACCCGGAGTTTCCCAGCCTCAACCTTGCGCAATGCGTGCTGCTCATGGGGTATGAGTGGCGCAGGCAGGGCGTGCCGGTGGAGCCGCGCGTGATGGAACTGGCGCGCACCGAGTTTGCAACAAGGATCGAGGTCGAAAAGCTGGGCGACCATTTCGAGGAGAAACTGGAGGCAGCGGGGTTCTTCTTTCCGCCGACAAAGGCCGCCGGGATGCGGCTTGCCTTGCGCAACATGTGGGCGCGGCTGGGGCTGACCCGCGCCGAGGTGCAGACCTTTCACGGCATGCTGCGCCAGATCGCGCGGCATCTGAAATCAGGCGGATGAAAGCGGACATTTGACGCGAGGCGGGCTGACGCGAGGCGGGCTGTGGCTCCGCCCGCCGGTCAGAACCCGAGCGAGATACGCCGCGTGACCCCGATGCGCAGGCTAAGCGCATCGTCGCGCCCCTGTTGCACGATGGGCGAGGCCTTGGCATCGTTCAGATAGCGGTCATAGCGGATTGCCCCGTCGATGCCCCAGAGATCGTTGATCGCATAGGTGGCCCCAACCTCGATACCCGCGCTCAACGCACCGCCTTTGGCGCGGAAGGCGGGCAGGGCGGCGGAGGCCTCGCCCGGGGTCACGCCGAAATAGGTATTGGCATAATCGCTGCTGCCCATGAACAGGCGCGGACCTGCGCGCAGGGTCAGCCGGTCATTGGGACGCAGCACGAGGTTTGCGCCAAGTTCGCCCACCCAGGCCTTGTGGCCGACCACGCCATAGCGGACATCGGCATAGGCCTCGAAATTGCGCTGCGTGTAACCAAGGCCGAGGCCGAGTTCCACCGCGGCCTTCACATCGTTGAGCCCGGCAAGTTCCGCATGGTCGGCGGCGGAGCGCTTGGCGATATAGCGGAAGGAACCCCGCGGCACGAAGCCGTATTGCGGCGTCAGGGGATCGGGGCTGCCGAGCGTGGCCCCGCCCGGCAAGCGCAGGAATTCGAAGCTGAGCGCGAAATCGGGACCTGCCTTGAGGTCGCGTGACCCGAAATAGGCGGGGGCCGCGCCGACACCGCCGCGCAGCTTGAACGCAAGACCGGGGCGGGGGGCCGGGGCGGGCGCGGGGGCGTAGACCACCGCATCGCTGGCCGTGGCAAGGCTTCCGGCAAGGGCGGGTTGGGAGGCGGCGACCATCAGGCTGGCGAGGGCAAGGGCGGACAACACGGGTTTCATCGGTTACTCCTGACGGTCGGGCACAGATATGCTCTATGTCGCGTAGCGGATTTCGCGACGCGGGGCAATCGTCAGGGAACGCACGAGACCGTGAAACGGTTCCGTCCCGGTCGGCGGCGGCAAGGCGGCGCAGAGGTTGGCGTGGGTGCGGCATGTCGGCCTCGCGCGGGGTCTTGAAGCGGGTTTGTGCGCGTCCTACTGTCCGGGCCGAGATGGAGGCGCTGAAATGGCCGGCAAACGCAGCATTTTCGAAGAGGTCGCCACGACCGAAAAACCGGCTGCACCGCAGGGTGGGCTGATCGCGCGCGGAACGGGCGGCGCGCGACAGGCGATCCGGGCCTGGCTTTTGCTGCTGTTCGCGCTGGTCGTGGTGATGATCGCCGTGGGGGGCATGACGCGATTGACCGACAGCGGGCTTTCGATCACCGAATGGCGACCCGTCACCGGGGCCTTGCCGCCGCTGAGTGCGGAAGCCTGGGCCGTGGAATTCGAGAAATACCGCCAGATCCCGCAATACCAGCTGGTGAACCGGGGCATGAGCCTTGAGGACTTCAAGGTCATCTACTGGTGGGAATGGGGGCACCGGCAATTGGGGCGGCTGATCGGGCTGGTCTGGGCTGTGGGGTTCTTCGGGTTTCTGCTGGCGCGGAAGATCCCGATGGGCTGGACCGGGCGGCTGGCGCTGCTGGGGGTTCTGGGCGGGCTTCAGGGGGCAATCGGCTGGTGGATGGTGGCCTCGGGGCTGACCGGGCAGATGGTCAGCGTGGCCTCCTACCGGCTGGCAACGCATCTGGGACTGGCCTTCGTGATCCTCGGGCTCATCGCGTGGTATTTCTTTCTGCTCGGACGCAGCGAGGCGGATCTGTTGCAGGCGCGGCGGGCGCGGGAGGCAAAGCTGTTCGGCATGTCCACCGGGCTGATGCATTTCGCCTTTCTGCAGATCCTGCTCGGCGCGCTGGTCGCAGGCATCGACGCGGGCCGCAGCTTTCCGACATGGCCCCTGATGAACGGGCAGTTCTTTCCGGCGGATGCCTTCTATGTGCCGGACGGGCAGGGCGGCAGCCTGCCGGTCTGGCATGCCTTCTTTGAAAATCCGGGGCTGGTGCAGTTCATCCACCGGATGTCGGGATACCTTCTGTTCGCCTTTGGTATCGTGGTCTGGCTGCGCGGGCGCAAATCACCGCATGGCACGACCCGGCGCGCGGCGGACTGGATGGCGGTGATGCTGTTCGGGCAGATGGTGCTGGGTATCGGCGCTGTGGTGACGGCGGCGCAATGGCATGTGGCGATCAGCCACCAACTTGGGGCAGTGGCGCTGTTCGTGCTGATCCTGCGGCTGCGGCATCTGGCACTCTATCCCCGGCAGGGGTCAATCCGGGAAGGCAGGGCATGAAACACCACAATTCCGCCTATGACGAGATGATGGCCTTCCAGCGCCAGACCGAGGCGCTGGCGCAGATCGCGGGCCGTCTAGGCTGGGATCAGGAAACCGTGATGCCGCGCGGGGCGGCTGCACAGCGGGCCGAGGAAATGGCCGCCATCGAGGGCGTGCTGCATGCGCGCCGCACCGATGCGCGGCTGGCTGGCTGGCTGGAGGAGGTTCACCCGGTGGATGCGGTGGCGGTGGCGCAGGTGCGGCTGATCCGGCGCAGCCATGGCCGGGCCAGTCGCATCCCCTCGGATCTGGCGCAGGCACTGGCGCGGCTCACATCCGCCGCACAGGGCATCTGGGCCGAGGCGCGGGCGAATGACGATGTGAAGGCTTTCCTGCCCACCCTGCGCGAGGTGGTGGCGCTGAAACGCGAGGAGGCCGCCTGTCTCGCCGATGGGCGCAGCCTTTATGACGCGCTCATCGACGATTACGAACCCGGTGCCACGGCGGCGAGCCTCGCGGCCATGTTCGATGCGTTGCGCCCGCGTCTGGTGGAGTTGCGCGGTGCTGCACTGGACAGCCCGCATCAGCCTGCCGATCTGCAAGGGTCTTTCGGCCAGGACGCGCAGATGCGGCTGGCGCATGATCTGGCCGCCGCCTTCGGTTACGATTTCACGCGCGGGCGGCTGGATCTGGCGGTGCATCCGTTCAGTTCGGGGTCCGGGTCGGATGCGCGGATCACGACGCGGGTGGTGGAGACGGATCCGTTCAACTGCCTCTATTCCACCATCCACGAGGTCGGCCATGCCTGTTATGAGCTGGGGATCGACCCCGACTATGCGCTGACGCCCTTGGGCGCAGGCGTGTCGATGGGCGTGCATGAAAGCCAGAGCCGGATCTATGAGAACCAGATCGGCCGCTCCCGCGCCTTCACCGGCTGGCTCTACACGCAGATGCGCGAACGCTTCGGCGATTTCGGCAGCGCGGATGCCGATGCGTTCTTTGGCACGGTGAACAAGCTGCGCGCAGGCTTCATCCGCACCGAAGCCGACGAGGTGCAATACAACCTGCATGTCATGCTGCGCTTTGATCTGGAACGCGCGCTGGTGTCGGGCGATCTGGGGGTGGATGATCTGGAAGCCGCCTGGAACGACCGGTTCAAGGCAGATTTCGGGCTGGAGGTGCTGCGCCCCTCGCTTGGCATGTTGCAGGATGTGCATTGGTCGGTGGGGCTCTTCGGCTATTTCCCGACCTACAGTCTGGGCAATCTCTATGCGGGCTGTCTGCACAAGGCCTTGCGCGCGGACCTGCCCGATCTGGATGCGGACCTTGCGCGCGGCGACACTGCGCGCGCGACCGGCTGGCTGCGCGAGAAGGTGCAGCGCCATGGCGGGCTGATGGAGCCGCAGGATCTGATTGCGGCGGCCTGTGGCGAGCCCCCTTCGGCAGAGCCGCTGCTGGATTACATCGAGGCCAAGTTCGGCGCGATCTACCGGCTTTGAGAGGAGTGCAACCGTGAAGGGGCGGGGTGCCACCGGGGTCTGGCTGCTGGCGGTCGGGCAGACGCTGGGCTATGCCTGCCTTTTCTACATCTTTGCCGCGCTGATCCTGTTCGTCGAGGCCGATCTGGGCTGGGACAAGCGGCTGCTGGCGGCGGGGCCGATGCTGGCGATCGGGGTGACGGCGGTGCTGTCGCCGCTGGCCGGGCGGCTGGTGGACCGGGGGAAGGGGCGCATCCTGCTGACGGCCGGGCCTTTGCTGGGCGCTGTGGCGCTGGCGGGGCTTGCAGCGGTGACGGTGCCCTGGGCCTGGCTTGCCGCCTGGGCCTGCATCGGTGTCGCGCAGGCGATGAGCCTTTATGACGTCTGTTTCGCCTATCTGGTGCGGCGCTACGGGGCAGAGGCGCGGCCACGCATCATCAAGGTGACCCTGGTCGCGGGACTGGCCTCGACGCTGGCCTTTCCGGCGGGGGCGGCCCTGGGCGAAGTTTTCGGCTGGCGTGTTGCGGTCTTGGTGGCGGCCGGGGCCATGGCCTGTCTGACGCTGCCGCTGCACGGGTTCGGCACCTCCTGGATCCGGGCCGATACGGCGCTCGCCGATCAGCCCCGCGTGGTGGCCGCGGCCCCGGCGCCCATGCTGCGCAACCCGGCCTTTCTGGCGATTGCCGCCCTTCTGGTGCTGGCGGGGTTGAACCACTGGATGCTGATCGCCTTTCTGGTGCCCCTGCTGACCGGGCTGGGAATCGGGCTTTCCACCGCGATTCTGGCCGCCGCGCTGATCGGGCCGGCACAGACTCTGGGGCGGCTGTTCCTGATGACGGTGGAGGCGCGGATGGGCAACCGGGGCGCGCTGTGGCTGATGCTCGGCAGCATGATCGGGGCCTCGACCCTGTTGCTGGCAGTGGGGATGGCGCCACTGCTGGTCTTTGCCTTTGCGGCATTGCAAGGCTCGGCCATGGGGATCCTGACCATCCTGCGCCCGGCCCTTGTGGCCGAAACGCTGGGGCGCGCGCATTTCGGCGCGATCAACGGCATGCTGTCAATCCCGGCGCTGGCGGCATCGGCCATGGCGCCGGTGCTGGCGGCAAGCCTGTTGCAGGGGTTCGGTCCCTATGGCCTTGTGACCACCTGTTTTGCCCTGTCGCTGGCGACGCTGCTCGCCGCGCGCGCGATCCGGCCTGCCGCCTGACGCCGGGTTCCTGACGCTCAGCCCCGCATCCGCGCGCCATCCCCGTCCCACAAAGGCGCCAGATGCACCCGCGCTGGCCGCCGCTCGCCCAGGATCTCGATCTCACATTCCAGCCCGTCCTGCACCCTGTCTGCGGGCAGGAACCCCATGGCGACCGATTGCCCGGTCCAGTGGCTGAACCCACCCGAGGTGCAAAAGCCGACCACGGCACCGTCGAGCCAGATCGGTTCCCACGCCACCACATCGGCCTCGTTCGCCTCCACGACAAAACTGACAAGGCGGCGTTTCGGCCCCGCCGCCTTTTCGGCCATGGCGGCGGATTTGCCGATCCAGTCAGCCTCCTTGTTCCAGGCGGTGAAACGGTCCAGCCCCGTCTCGCAGGGCGTGTAATCGGGGCTGAACTCGCGCCCCCAACTGCCGAACCATTTGTCCAGCCGCAGGGACATCATCGCCCGCATCCCGAAGGGGCGCAGGCCAAGGTCGGCGCCTGCCGCGTTCAGCACATCCCAAAGATGGCGCACAGACATATGGTCGGTGAAGATCTCATAGCCCAGATCGCCGGTATAGCTGACCCGCTGGACCAGACAATTCGCCATGCCCACGGTCATGCGCCGCACATCCATGAAGCGGAACGCCTCTGCCGAAACATCCGCGCGGGTGACACGCGACAGCAATTCCCGCGCCTGCGGCCCCGCAATCTGGAACCCCGACTTGAGGTCCGACACATTGTCCACCCGCACGCCCGGCGCGGCGTTCTGCTGGAACCAGCGCATATGCCAGCCCTGCGCGCCATAGCTGGCGGTCAGGCGGAAATTGCCCGGATCGAGGCAGGACACCGTGAAATCGCCGATGATCTTGCCCGAAGGCGCCAGCATCGGCGTCAGGCTCATCCGCCCCGGCGCAGGGATCCGGCCTGCCATGATCCGGTCGAGCCAGTCGCGCGCCTTGTGCCCCGTCACGCGGTATTTGCCGAAATTCTGCACCTCGTTGATGCCGACGCCTTCGCGGACCGCGCGCACCTCCTGCGCTGTTGCCTCCCAGGCGTTGGAGCGGCGGAAGGTCGGCGCCTCCAGCCGTGGCTCACCCGGCAGCGCGTGGTAATTCACGACCTCCAGCCCGTATTGCTGGCCCCATACCGCGTTCATGCCGTCGAATACCTCATACATCGGCGTGGTGCGGAAGGGGCGGGCGGCGGGGCGTTCCTCATTGGGGTAGCTGACCGAGAACCGCATCTGGTAATTCTCGATCACCTTCGGGACGGTATAGCCGGGGCTGGTCCAGTTGCCGAAGCGCGCCACGTCAAAGCCACGCGGGTCGCGTTCCACCTCGCCTTCGATCATCCATTGCGCCAGCGCGAGGCCCATGCCGCCGCCCTGGCTGAACCCCGCCATCACCGCACAGGCCGACCAGTAGTTGCGCAAGCCCGGCACCGGACCGATCAGCGGGTTGCCATCGGGGGCGAAAGTGAACGGCCCGTGGATCACCCGCTTGACGCCCGAGCGTTCCAGCACCGGAAAGCGGCGATAGGCGAAGGTGACCGAATCCTCGATCTTGTCGAATTGTTCGTTCAGCAACTCATGCCCGAAGGTCCAGGGTGTGCCATCCACCGCCCAGGGTTCGCAGGGCTTTTCATAGAAGCCGATGCAGAGGCCGCGCCCCTCCTGCCGCAGATAGGACTCGCCGCCCGGATCCATCACATGCGGAAATTCGCGGCCCTGTTTCAGGAATTCCATGATCTCGGGGATGTCATCCGTCACCAGATACTGATGTGCCATCGGCAACAGCGGCAGGTAGATCCCCGCCATCGCCCCCACCTCGCGCGCCCAGAGCCCGCCGGCATTCACCAGATGCTCGCAATGGACCGTGCCCTTCTCCGTCACCACCTCCCAGCCCTCCGCCGTGGGGTTCGTCTCCAGCACCCGGTTGTGCAGCACGATCTCGGCGCCGCCCATCCGTGCGGCCTTGGCATAGGCATGGGTGGTGCCCGAGGGGTCCAGATGCCCGTCCAGCGGATCCCAGAGCGCGCCGATGATGCCTTCGAGGTTCACCATGCCGTCGGTCAGCTTGTGGATCTCCTCCGGCCCGAGAATTTCGGTCTCCAGCCCCATGTAGCGGTGCTTGGCGCGTTCGGCCTTCAGCATCTCGAACCGCGCCATGTTGTCGGCCAGCGTGATGCCCCCCACATGGTGCAGCCCGCAGGACATGCCGGTGATCGCCTCCAATTCCTTGTAAAGCCGGATGGTATAGCCCTGTAGCGCTGCCATGTTGGTATCGCCGTTGAGCGTGTGGAACCCGCCCGCGGCATGCCATGTCGATCCGCTCGTCAATTCTGACCGCTCGATCAGCATGACATCGGACCAGCCGAGTTTCGTCAGGTGATAGAGAACCGAGCAGCCGACAACGCCGCCCCCGATGACGACGACACGGGCATGGGATTTCATGGCAAACCTCCGGCACAGCTTTCAGCGCAAACTGGCCTGTCATGCCCGGTGAAGGCATGTTCATGCGCGACAAAATATGTCGCATCCGGCCTGCCTTTCCGGCTTTCATCCCGGTGGGAAATACATTCCGCAGTGAGCCACCGACCGCGCCAAGGGGCAGGCAGCCCGCTGGCCCCGCTCAGTGCAGCCGGAACTCCCCGACAACATTGCGCCACTCACCCGGGGCGATCAGCTTGCGATGGGTGAAGCGCACCGAATGCAGCGGGCCCTCGATCTTTTCCTGCCAGAACTCGATGAAATCGAAGAGCTTGGGGTAGTCCGGCGCAAGGTCATAGTCCTGCCAGATATAGCTGTTCAGAACATTCCGGAAATCGGGCATGCGGTAGTAGAATTCCGCCGTGGTCAGCCCGTATCCCTTCAACATCAGTTCGGTTTCGGTCGCGCGCATCGCTCACCTCGCTTTCTGCTTTCTCCGATGATGCGCGATTCGTATTAAGTTTCAACAAAAACAGTATGTTGTCACTCTCTCCCTGTGGCTGCTTGCGGGGCGCCTCCAGCCTCGGGAAAGGTGGCATTGCACCCCCTATCTTGCTTGGTCTATACTGCCGCCAACAATATCTAGAGGTCTGACATCAGGCCGGAACAGAAAGCAAATACTCGTGACCGACACACCGGAAGACACTGAAAACGCAGAAAAAGCGCCGGAGCGTCCTGCCTTTTCCGGCCCCACCGTCTCGATCGTTGAGGAAATGAAGACCGCCTATCTCGATTACGCGATGAGCGTGATCGTTTCCCGCGCGATCCCCGATCTGCGCGACGGGCTGAAACCTGTGCATCGGCGTATTCTTTATGCAATGCATGAATCCGGCAACAGTCACGATAAATCCTACCGCAAATCCGCGCGGCCCGTGGGCGACACGATGGGGAAATACCACCCCCATGGGGATTCCGCGATCTATGACGCGCTGGTGCGGATGGCGCAGCCTTTCTCGATGAGCCTCAAGCTTCTGGACGGTCAGGGCAATTTCGGCTCGATGGATGGCGATAACGCCGCCGCCATGCGCTATACCGAAGTGCGGATGGACAAGCCCGCCGCCTATCTGCTGGCCGATATCGACAAGGAAACTGTTGATTTCCAGGACAATTACGATGGCAAGGACCGCGAACCCACGGTCCTGCCCGCCCGCTTTCCCAACATGCTGGTCAATGGCGCGGGGGGCATCGCGGTCGGCATGGCGACCAATATCCCGCCGCACAATCTGGGCGAGGTGATCGACGGCACGCTGGCCCTGATCGACAATCCCGACCTTTCGACCGAGGCCCTGATGGAGATCATCCCGGCGCCCGATTTTCCCACCGGCGCGCTGATCCTTGGCCGCTCGGGCGCCCGCAAAGCCTATCTTGAGGGGCGCGGCTCGGTCATCATCCGTGCCAAGACTCGGGTCGAGGAAATCCGCAAGGACCGTTTCGCGATCATTGTAGAGGAAATCCCTTATCAGGTGAACAAGGCCCGGATGATCGAGATCATCGCTGAACAGGTGCGTGAGAAGAAGATCGAGGGCATTTCCAACGTGGCCGACGAATCCGACCGGATCGGCGTGCGCGTGGTGATCGAGCTGAAGCGCGACGCGACGGCGGATGTGGTGCTGAACCAGTTGTTCCGCTTCACCCCGATGCAGACCTCCTTCGGCTGCAACATGCTGGCGCTGAACGGCGGGCGGCCGGAACAGCTTGCCCTGCGCGATTTCCTCTCGCATTTCATCGGCTTCCGCGAAGAAGTTGTGGCCCGTCGCACGGCCTACGAATTGCGCAAGGCGCGCGAGCGCAGCCATGTGCTGTGCGGTCTGGCCGTGGCGGTGTCCAATGTCGATGAGGTGGTGCGCACCATCCGCGCCAGTGCCGATGCGGCAGAGGCGCGCGAAAAGCTGATGACGCGGCGCTGGCCTGCAGGCGAGATCGCGCCCTTCATCCTGCTGATCGACGATCCGACCCACAAGATGAACGAGGACGGCACCTACAACCTGTCCGAAGTGCAGGCGCGCGCGATCCTTGAACTGCGGCTGCAACGCCTGACGCAACTGGGCGTCAAGGAGGTCACGGACGAGTTGGAAGAGCTGGCCGCCAAGATCAAGGATTACCTCGACATCCTGTCCTCGCGTGAGCGGATCATGGCGATCATTTCCACCGAATTGCGCGAGGTGCGCGACCTTTTTGCCGTGCCGCGCCGCAGCGAGATCGTCGACTGGGCCGGCGACATGATGGACGAGGATCTGATCGAGCGCGAGGATATGGTCGTGACCATTACCTCCGGCGGCTATATCAAGCGCACGCCGCTGGCCGAGTTCCGCCAGCAGAACCGGGGCGGCAAGGGCCTGTCGTCGATGGCGACCAAAGAAGATGATGTTGTCACCACGCTGTTCGTGGCCAACACGCACACTTGGCTCTTGTTCTTCACCACCGATGGCATGGTCTACAAGCTCAAGACCTGGCGTCTGCCGCTGGCGGGGCGCACGGCCAAGGGCAAGGCCATCGTGAATATCCTGCCGATCCAGGCGGGGATTTCCATTGCCGCGCTGATGCCGGTGGACGTGCCGGAGGAGGACTGGGCGAGCCTTCAGATCGTCTTTGCCACCTCGGATGGCGACGTGCGCCAGAACGACCTGTCGGATTTCACCAATGTCAAACGCAACGGCAAGATCGCCATGAACCTGCCCGAAGGCGTCAGCCTCGTGAATGCGGCCATTGCCGATGACACGGACGATGTGATGCTGGTGACGGCCCTTGGCCGCGCAATCCGGTTTTCGACCACGGATATTCGCGTGTTCAAGTCGCGCGGATCAACGGGCGTGCGGGGCATCCGGCTGGCGGCGGGCGATGCGGTGGTGTCCATGTCGATCATCCGGCATTTCGAGGCGAGCCCGGAAGAACGCGAAGCCTACCTCAAGCAGCGCCGCCTCATGGCAGGCGTGACCGAGGACGAGGGCGAGGCAGACGAGGACGAGGAAGCCGTCACGGCAGGGCAGTTGTCACCCGAACGCTATGCCGAGATGTCGGCGGCGGAGGATCTGATCCTGACGATTTCGGCCGGGGGGGCGGGCAAACTCTCGTCCAGTCACGGCTATCCGGTGCGGGGCCGGGGCGGCATGGGCGTGATGGCGATGGACAAGGCGATGCGGGGCGGGCGGCTGGTGGCCTCTTTCCCGGTCGAGATGTCGGACCAGATCATGCTGGCCACCTCCACCGGGCAGTCGATCCGGGTGCCGGTGGATCAGATCAGCTTCCGCTCGCGTTCGGCGGGTGGGGTGCGGGTGTTCAATGTCGGCGCGGGTGAGGAAGTCGTGTCCGTGGCGCGTGTGGCCGAACAGGCCGATCCTGTCTGACGCAGGGAACCGGCTGGCGCAACTGCGCGTTGTATGAAATGTCGGGCGGGTGCTGTGGCATCTGCCCGTTTTCCTTTGTAACGCCATTTTGGCAGCTTTTCTGTGTCACCTGCTGAAATGAAAGACCCATGCCCGACTCCTGGGACGACTATCGCTTCATGCTTTATCTGTATCGCCACCGCACTATGGCAGCGGCGGCGCGCAGCCTTGGAACGTCTGCCGCGACGGTCTCACGCCGGATCGAGCGTGCGCGGGATATTTTCGGCGTTCCCGCCTTCAGCAAGAAGGGGGAAACATGGATGCTGAATCCTGAACTGGAACCCGCAATGGAGGTGATCAGCCAGTTTGCAGAGGCGATCCGGGCCCAGAAGAACAATCTGGGGGCAGGGCCTGCGCGATCTGTCACCGCACTTTCTGTCGGGTGCCCGCCCTTCATCGCTTCCTGCATCTTGTTGCCGAACATGACTGTGGAGGGCGGCTTGCCAGAGAATATCGACCTGACTCTCAGCAGTCGCTTTCTGGATCAGGGACTGGGCGATTGCGACATCGTGCTGCGTCAGGGCCTGCCGGATTCGGGTCGGCTCATTGCGCGGCGGGCGGGTGCCATGACCTTCCGTCTCTATCAGCCGGTGGGCGCAGAGGCATCCCGTCGCTGGGTCGGCTTGACGCGGGATCAGGACAGTTTCGGGCCGATGCGGCGGGTTGCGGAAGTTTTCAACAGCGTTCCGGCCATGCGGGTCTCGCAATTCGACCATCTGCGAGACCTTATTCTGTCGACAGGTCTGCCGGGCCCCTTGCCGGACGTAATGGCGCGCCGGGATCCGCGGCTTGAACTGGCGCAGCCTCTGGCAGAGGAAAGTGCCGAGTTCTGGCTTGCCTTCCATGAAACGCGCAGCGGTGACCGCGCCTTGCGCGCCACGGTGGACTGGATCATTTCCTGCTTCGCCAGAAATGAACGATTAAATTAATGCAAACCCATCCTTCCGTTTTTTGAGGGTTGAAGTATGGAAGCCAGTGCCGGAAGGTGAATGAAATGAGCCCAATACAACCTCGGGCCGATGAGCAGTCGGAACTTGAACAAACAACAGGCGCATCGACATGATTGAAATACGACCGGCCACGCAGCTTGTGCTGCGCCTTGTTCTTGGCATTGCCCTTGTGGTCGAAGCCATTCACCAATCAACAATTTTCGCGATGCGGGCGGATAGTGGCATGATGCCGACCATGCCGGGCATAGCCTTTGCCGTGCTGCATGCGCTGATGCTGGTGGCAGCGATCTGGGTCTTGTTTGGCATACGCACCCGGATTGTCGCCCTGATCGGGCTGGCCTGCCTCTATGCGGACAGTCTGATCATCCCGCTTGTTCCAGGATTTCCCGAGCGCAAAGTGCTTTTTGCCGTGGCGATCCTTGCGGCGGTGCCCCTGATTTTCTTCGGAGGCGGGCGTTTCAGCCTGTATCGCGCAGGCTGGCGCAATCCCTTCTGACCGGATCCGTAACGAGTAGATCTGTTTGCTACACGCTCTCAACCTGGCCGCCGTTCACATTGGACGGCGGTTTTTTTGTCGGGTCTTTTCCTTGGCGAACTTTGCGCCTATCCCGGTCGCAGACCGAAGCGGGGGCGCCATGACAGAAGAACTGAACATTGTCGGCGGGGGCATGGCCGGATCGGAAGCCGCCTGGCAGGCGGCGGAGGCGGGCGTGGATGTGGTGATCCACGAGATGCGCCCCGGGGTCGGCACTTTCGCGCATCGCACCGGTGATCTGGCAGAGATGGTCTGTTCCAATTCCTTCCGGTCGGATGACAGTGACCGCAACGCCGTGGGCCTGTTGCATTGGGAAATGGGGGCGGCGGACGGGATCATCATGCAGACCGCGCGGGCGCACCGGCTGCCAGCGGGCGGCGCGCTGGCGGTGGACCGCGATGCCTTCTCGGCCGCCGTGACGGCGCGGCTGCGCGCGCATCCGCGGATTTCGCTGTCTGCGGGGGAGGTGACGGACTTGCCCGGCGATGGCCACTGGATCATCGCGACCGGGCCGCTGACCTCGGGCGCGCTGGCGGAAAGCATCCGGGCCGAGACAGGGGCCGAGGCACTGGCCTTTTTCGATGCGATTGCCCCCATCGTCTATGCCGAAAGCATCGACATGGATGTAGCCTGGCGTCAGAGCCGCTATGACAAGGGTGAGACGGTGGAAGAACAGACCGCCTATATCAACTGCCCGATGACGAAGGATCAGTATGAGGCCTTCATCGACGCGCTGCTGGCCGCCGACAAGACCGAGTTCCATGAGGGCGAGACGGCGGGCTATTTCGACGGTTGCCTGCCGATCGAGGTGATGGCCGAACGCGGGCGCGAGACGCTGCGCTATGGGCCGATGAAGCCGGTTGGGCTGACCAATGCCCATGATCCGCAGGTCAAGGCTCACGCTGTGGTGCAACTGCGCCGGGACAACAAACTTGGCACGCTCTACAATATCGTGGGGTTCCAGACAAAGATGAAATACGGTGCGCAAACCGCTGTTTTCAAGATGGTTCCTGGCCTGGAGAACGCCAACTTTGCGCGCCTTGGCGGCATTCACCGAAATACATTCCTCAACTCACCCACGCTGCTTGATGACCGGATGCGGCTGCGGTCACGCCCGCATATCCGCTTTGCCGGGCAGATTACCGGGGTGGAGGGATATGTGGAAAGCGCGGCGATGGGTCTGCTGGCGGGCCGGATGGCGGCGGCAGAGATCCTGGGGCGCGATCTGCCGCCCCCGCCGCCCGAAACCGCGATGGGCGCGCTGGTCTGGCATATCACCGGGGGGGCGGAGGCAAAGACCTTCCAACCGATGAACGTGAATTTCGGGCTGTTCCCGCCGATTGATGCGAAGGGGGGGCGGCGGGGCCGCAAAGACCGCTACATGGCCTATACCGCACGGGCGAAAGAGGCTTTTTCACAATGGCTTGACGCACAAAGGTGATGTGATGGGTGAATTCGTCACCCGCTTCGCACCGTCCCCGACCGGGCCGCTGCATCTGGGGCATGCCTATTCGGCGATTCTGGCGCATGACATGGCGCGGGCCAGAGGCGGGCGCTTTCTGCTGCGGATGGAGGATACCGACCTCCAACGCTGCAAAGCCGAATGGGAAACCGCCATTGTCGAGGATCTGACATGGCTCGGGCTGGCATGGGATGGACCGGTTCAGCGCCAGTCGCCCAAGATCCCTGACTACAATCTGCGGCTGGAACGGCTTGCGCAGACGGGCCTGATCTACCCCTGTTCCTGCACCCGGGGGGATATCCGGGCGGCGGTGGCGGCCCCGCAGGAAGGCGTCCTGCATCCGCATTACCCCGGCACCTGCCGGGGGCGCAGGATGGAGGACCGGCAGCCGGGTGACGCGCTGCGGCTGGATCTCGGGGCGGCGCTCGCGCGGGTGGCGGACGACCTGCCGGAGTTCACCGAAACCGGCCTTTCCCATGCGGGCCTGCACCGCATCGACGCCGCGCATGCGCAATCAACCATCGGGGATGTGGTGCTGGGCCGGAAGGGCGAGGAGATCGTTGCCTATTTTCTTGCCTCGGCCTTCGACGATGCCGATCAGGAGATCAGCCATGTGATCCGGGGCGAGGATCTTTTCGGGTTTACGCCGGTGCAGGTTGTCCTGCAGCGGCTGCTCGGATTGCCGACGCCAGTCTATCACCATCACCGTCTGGTCCGGGATGAAACGGGCAAGCGGCTGGCCAAGCGAGACGACGCGCGGGCAATCGCAAGGTTCCGCGCCGACGGGGCCAGCCCGCAGGACATCCGGGATCTGGTCGGGCTCTAGCGGATCAGCCCCCCGGCGCCATCCGGTAGGCGGCACCATCTGTCACCGACAGAAACCAGATTGCGCCGTCAGGTGCCTCCACCACGTCCCGGACGCGCCCGGTTTCGGGCGTTTTGATGCGATGCTCGCGAAAACCGTCCTCCGGGTCGAGCCGCGAGATGAAGCCGGAATTGAGGCTGCCGGTCAGGAAATGGCCCTGCCAGTCGGGAAACATCCGGCCCGACAGGATTGCGAGGCCCGAGGGCGCGATGGAAGGATCCCAGTAATGTTCGGGCTGTTCCATGCCCTCGCGATGCGTTCCTTCGCCGATCTTCGCGCCACTGTAATGGACACCGTAGGAGATTATCGGCCAGCCATAGTTGCGGCCCGGTTCCACCCGGTTCACCTCGTCGCCGCCGCGCGCACCATGCTCGACCACCCAGAGTTGCCCCGAGGCATCGAGCGCCGCCCCCTGGATATTGCGATGACCAAAGCTGTGCAGCCCCGGAACGGCATTCGCCATGCTGGCGAAGGCGGGCGCTGTCTGCGGCGTGCCGTCGGGGGCGAAGGCCAAAACCTTGCCTTCGGGGCCACGAATGTCCTGGGCCAGCATGTCCTGTCCACGATCCCCGGTGGTGAGAAAGACAGAGCCGTCGCCTGCCTCCACCAGTCGCGCGCCGAAATGGCGGCCACCAGTGCGCGCACTCGGGGCATGGACGACTCGGAACTCCTCAAGGCGTGTGGCGTCATCCGAGAGACGACCGAACCCCATGGCGGTGCCCGTCCCGCCATTGCCAGCCGGGGCGGCATAGCTGATCCAGACCCGGCGGCTGGTTGCAAAATCGCGCGGCACCATCACGTCGAGAAGCCCGCCCTGGCCTCCCACGGCAAAGTCCGGCAGGCCGGAGACGGGCTGGACCGCAGCGCCGTTGCCCGCGAAATACAGTAGCCTGCCACCGCGTTCGGTCACCAGAAAACCGCCATCGGGCAGGAAGTCCAGCCCCCAGGGCTCAACGAGTCCCTGCACCACCGGACTGATGCGCAGGGATTGCGCAGCGAGCGGGGCTGCCAGCAATCCGGCGAGAAGGAACGCGGTTGCGAGTCGGGTTCTGCGCAGGGGCATGAGGTCTCCTTGAAATTTGCCTGTGGTTCAAAATGGGGGGGATTGCCCCGACGGCAACCGCAAAGGACGAGGCCCAAAGCTCACAAAACCGTGGGTCCGGACAGGTTTCCCCTGCTTTTCGATGCTTTTCTTTTGGCCGGGTCACGTCTAACCTGCCGCGCAGGATCACGGTCCAACAAAGGGAGAGACCAATGAAAAAACTGCTTGCCGCTACCGCCGCGACCGCACTGTTCGCCGGGGCCGCCATGGCCGAGGATGTCAAGATCGGCATCATTCTGGGCTTCACCGGCCCGCTCGAATCAATCACGCCCGGCATGGCTGCCGGTGCGGAACTCGCGATGAAGGAAGTCACCGAGTCCGGCAAGTTCATGGGCGGCGCTGCGGTCGTTCCGGTGCGCGCCGACAGCACCTGCGTTGACGCCGCTGCCGCCACCGCCGCTGCGGAACGCCTCATCACCTCCGAAGGGGTGAAGGGCATCATGGGGGCCGATTGTTCCGGCGTGACCGGCGCGATCCTCCAGAATGTCGCGCGCCCGAACGGGATGGGGATGATCTCGCCCTCCGCAACCTCGCCCGGCCTGTCCACCGCCGAGGATGACGGGCTGTTCTTCCGCACCGCCCCCTCCGATGCGCGTCAGGGCGTCGTGATGACCGAAATCATCATGGAAAAGGGCATCAAGACCGTCGCGCTGACCTATACCAACAACGACTATGGCAAGGGTCTGGCCGACAGCTTCCAGGCCGCGTTCGAGGCGGCGGGCGGCAAGGTCACCATCTCTGCCGCGCATGAGGACAACAAGGCCGACTATTCGGCCGAGGTCGGTGCGCTGGCGGCCGCCGGTGGCGAGGTTCTGGTGGTTGCAGGCTATACGGACAAGGGCGGCAAGGGGATCATCCAGGCATCGCTCGACTCGGGTGCGTTCGACACCTTCGTTCTGCCCGACGGCATGGTGGGGCAGCAACTCGTGGATGACTTCGGTGCGGGCCTGACCGGCAGCTTCGGCCAGTATCCGGGCACCGACAGCGAAGGCGCGGAGATCTTCCAGGCCATGGCGACGGCGGCGGGCTTCGACGGCACGGGGGCTTTCGCGCCCGAAAGCTATGACGCGGCGGCGCTCATCATGCTGGCCATGGCGGCGGCGGGTTCGACCGACAGCAAGGACTGGACCGGCAAGGTGATGGACCTGGCCAATGCGCCGGGCGAGCTGATCCTGCCGGGCGAGTTGGGCAAGGCGCTCGACCTGATCGCGCAGGGCGTCGAGATCGATTATGTCGGGGCGACGGCGGTGGAACTGATCGGACCGGGCGAAAGCGCCGGCAACTACCGCGAGATCGAGATCAAGGACGGCAAGATCGAAACGGTCCGCTTCCGTTGATCGCAGCCTGAAACCAGACTGGGGACGGCCCGGGGTGTGATGCGCTCCGGGCCGTTGCCACAACAAAAGCTTCGGCGGCGGCCCCGGGACGGGCCGGAATGACCGGAAGCGACAGGGGAGTTGATGGGGATGATCGTCGTTGACGAGCTTCACAAGCATTTTGGCGGGTTTCACGCGGTGGACGGGGCTTCGCTCACCATCGCGGAGCGGTCGATCACCGGGCTGATCGGACCAAACGGGGCGGGCAAGACCACGCTGTTCAACGTGATCGCGGGTCGACTGAAACCGACCTCGGGGCGGGTTCTGATGGCGGGGGAGGAGATCACCGGCCTGCCGCCGCATGAACTGTTCCACAAGGGATTGTTGCGCACCTTCCAGATCGCGCATGAATTCGGCTCGATGACCTGTCTGGAAAACCTGATGACGGTTCCCGGCGCGCAGATGGGCGAGGTGCTATGGAACGCCTGGTTCCGGCGTGCGGCCGTTCGAGAGGAAGAGGAACGGCTGCGCGCCAAGGCGCAGGAGGTGCTGAAATTCCTCACCATCGACCATCTGGCCGAGCAGAAGGCGAGCCAGATTTCCGGCGGGCAGAAGAAGCTTCTGGAACTGGGACGCACGATGATGGTGGACGCGAGGATCGTGTTTCTGGACGAGGTCGGGGCAGGGGTGAACCGCACGCTTCTGAACACCATCGGGGATGCCATCGTGCGGCTGAACGAGGAGCGGGGATACACTTTCTGTGTGATCGAGCATGACATGGATTTCATCGGGCGGCTCTGCAATCCGGTGATCTGCATGGCGGAAGGCAAGGTTCTGGCCGAGGGCACGGTCGAGGAAGTCAAGAATGACGAGCGCGTGATCGAGGCCTATCTGGGCACCGGATTGAAGAACAAGGTGAAGGGAGAGGCTGCCCATGCGTGATCGTTGCGAGCGGTGGCGGACGCCGGGGGCTGTCTGCCCCCGGACCCCCGAGGATATTTCCGGACAGAAAAAGGGACGGGCGCATGGCTGAACCCTTTCTGATTGGCGAGGCGATGACGGGCGGCTATGGCGGCGGGGCGGACATTCTGCATGGCTGCACCATCGCGGTGGAAAAGGGCGAGATCGCGGTGATCGTCGGGCCCAACGGGGCAGGCAAGTCCACGGCGATGAAGGCCGTGTTCGGCATGCTGAACCTGCGGGCGGGGCAGGTGCGGCTTGACGGGGCGGACATTACTGCCCTTTCGCCGCAGGACCGGGTTGCGAAAGGCATGGCCTTCGTGCCGCAGACCTCCAACATCTTCACTTCGATGACGGTAGAGGAGAACCTCGAAATGGGGGCATTCCTGCGGCGCGACGATATTTCGGGGACGATGGCGCAGGTGTTCGACCTGTTTCCCATCCTGAAGGACAAGCGGCGTCAGCCGGCCGGAGAGCTGTCGGGCGGGCAGCGCCAACAGGTCGCCGTGGGGCGCGCGTTGATGACGCAGCCGAAGGTGTTGATGCTGGACGAACCCACCGCCGGGGTTTCCCCGATCGTTATGGACGAGTTGTTCGACCGCATCATCGAGGTGGCGCGCACCGGCATTTCCATCCTGATGGTGGAGCAGAATGCGCGACAGGCGCTGGAGATTGCCGACAAGGGCTATGTTCTGGTGCAGGGGGCCAACCGGTTCACCGATACCGGCAAGGCGTTGATGGCCGACCCCGAGGTTCGCCGCAGTTTTCTGGGAGGATGATATGTGGACATGCGCTCTGGTCATGGCAGCGTCGCTTGCCCTTGTGCCCGGCATCGCTGCGGCAGGACTGACCTGTAATCTCGACCGGCGCTGTGTGGTCGGCGAGGCAGCATGGAGCTGGCCGACGGATGGCAGGCTCGTCGGCCATCTCCTCAACCGCAAAGGGGCGTTCTGATGGACATTCTGAACGGCCTGGTCACCTTTCTGAACTTCGTGTTCATCCCGGGGGCAGCCTATGGCGCACAACTGGCGCTGGGGGCACTGGGCGTGACGCTGATCTATGGCATCCTGCGGTTTTCCAATTTCGCCCATGGCGACACAATGGCGCTTGGCACCACCGTTGCGATCCTGATGACCTGGGGGTTGCAGGCTTTGGGCGTGGGCTTCGGGCCTCTGCCGACGGCACTTCTCGCCTTGCCCTTTGCGATCGCCGTCACGGCGCTGTTCGTTCTGGGCACGGATCGGGCGGTCTACCGCTTCTACCGGGCGCGCAAGGCCAGCCCTTCGACGCTTGTGATCGTCTCACTGGGCGTGATGTTCGTGATGAACGGCATCACGCGCTTCATCATCGGGGTTCAGGATCAGAATTTCGCCGATGGCGAGCGGTTCGTGATCACCGCGCGGGGCTTCCGCGAGGCGACGGGGCTGGCCGAGGGGCTGGCGATCCGCACCACCCAGGTGGTGACGATGGCGGTCGCGGTGATTGCGGTCGCGCTTCTGTTCTGGTTCCTCAACCGCACCCGCACCGGAAAATCCATGCGCGCCTATTCCGACAATGAGGATCTGGCCCTTCTGTCGGGCATCAGTCCCGAACGTGTGGTCGCGGTGACCTGGATCATCACGGCGGCTCTGGCGACCACGGCGGGGGTGCTTTACGGGCTGGACAAGTCCTTCAACCCCTTCACCTATTTCCAGCTTCTGCTGCCGATCTTCGCCTCTGCCATCGTGGGGGGGCTGGGCAATCCGCTGGGGGCCATCGTGGGGGGCTTCGTCATCGCGTTTTCCGAGGTGACGGTGACCTATGCCTGGAAGAAGGTGGTGACCTACCTGCTGCCGGATAGCATGGCGCCGGACAGCCTGGTGCAACTGCTGTCCACCGATTACAAATTCGCGGTCAGCTTTGCCATTCTTATCATCGTGCTGCTGTTCATGCCCACGGGCCTGTTCAAGGGGAAATCGGTATGAACCCGCGCAACATCCTTCTGTTCGGCCTGGTCGGACTCTTGTTCGTCGCGACCGGGTTCCTGCAAAGCTGGAACCTGTCGCTGTCGATCCTCCAGATGGCGCTCGTCTCGGCAATCATGGCGCTGGGGGTGAACATCCAGTGGGGCTATGCGGGGCTCTTCAACGTGGGTGTCATGGGCTTTGCGGCGCTTGGCGGGCTGGCCGTGGTCCTGACGGCCAGCCCACCCGTGCCGGAAGGGTGGCGGGCCGGGGGGCCGGGCATCGTGCTGGCGTTGGTGCTGGGGGCGGCCACGGTGGCGGCCGCCGTGCAGATCTACAAACGCATGGCGCGCGGGCGGACGCGGACGGTCGCGATGCTGGCCGTCCTGATCGGTGGGTTTTTCCTCTACCGCTCGGTGCTTGATCCCAATGTTGCGGCGGTGGAGGCGGTCAACCCCTCCTTTGCGGGCAATCTTGGCGGGCTCGGGCTGCCTGTCTTGCTGGCCTGGCCGGCGGGTGGGTTGCTGGCCGCCGGGGCCGCATGGGTGATCGGCAAGACGGCCCTTGGCCTGCGCTCGGATTACCTTGCCATCGCGACACTCGGCATTGCGGAAATCATCATCGCTGTGATGAAGAACGAGGACTGGCTGGCGCGCGGCGTCAAGAACGTGATCGGCCTGCCGCGCCCGGTGCCCTACGAGGTCGACCTGCAACGCGATCCGGGATTTCTGGCCACGGCGCAATCCTGGGGCTTCGATCCGGTCACCGGATCCTCCATTGTGGTCAAGCTGGCCTATTGCGGGTTGTTCCTTCTGGTTCTGCTGGCGGTCGTCTGGCTGTCGGAAAAGGCATTGCGCAGCCCCTGGGGCCGGATGATGCGCGCGATCCGCGACAACGAGGTTGCGGCCGAGGCGATGGGCAAGGATGTGACCCGGCGCCATCTGCAGATCTTCATTCTCGGCTCGGCCGTGATCGGCATGGCGGGCGCGATGATGACCACGCTCGACGGGCAGTTGACGCCCGGCACCTATCAGCCGCTGCGATTCACCTTCCTGATCTGGGTGATGGTGATCGTCGGCGGGTCGGGCAACAACTGGGGCGCGGTGCTGGGGGGCTTTCTGATCTGGTGGCTCTGGGTCATGGTCGAACCGCTCGGCCTTGGCTTCATGGGCGCGATCACGGCCGGAATGGCGGACGGGTCCTGGCTCAAGGGGCACCTGCAGGATGCCGCCGCCCATATGCGGCTGCTGACCATGGGGGTGATCCTGCTTCTGGTGCTGCGGTTCAGCCCGAGGGGGCTTATCCCCGAAAAATGACCAAAAGGGAGTGTTTTCCCTTTTCATCTTGGCCGAAATACCTCGGGGGTGCGGGGGCTGGCCCCCGCAGGGCTTGTGTGCTCACGCCGCGCGCAGGATCATGCCGTAAAGGTCGCGCGGATCATCGGGGTCCGCGATCATGTCCAGATGGTCGCAGAACCCGGTCTCTGCCAGCTTCGAATGGACATAGCGCAGCGCCGCGAAATCCTCGATGGCGAAACCGACGGAATCGAACAGCGTCACCTCATCCGCCGATTGCCGTCCCGCCGCCTGACCCGCAATGACCTGCCACAGTTCCGTCACCGGATGGTCGGGGGCAAGCTGCTGGATCTCGCCCTCCACCCGGGTCTGGGGCGGGTATTCGACGAAAATGCGCGACCGCATCAGGATGTCGCGATGCAATTCGGTCTTGCCGGGGCAATCGCCGCCCACGCCATTCAGATGCACGCCGCTGCCCAGCATGTTGTCGGTCAGGATCGTGGCATGGTTCTTGTCGGCGGTGCAGGTGGTGACGATCTGCGCGCCCAGAATGGCCTCTTCCGCAGTCGCACAGCCCACCAGCCGCAGCCCTGATCCCGCGAGGTTCCTCAGGCATTTGGCGGTGGCGGCAGGGTCGATGTCGTAGAACCTCACCTCCTCCACCCCGCAGATCGCCTTGAAGGCCAGCGCCTGGAATTCGGCCTGCGCGCCATTGCCGATCATCGCCATCACGCGCGCATCCTTCGGCGCCAGCCATTTCGCCGCCATGGCACTGGTGGCCGCCGTGCGCAGCGCCGTCAGGATCGTCATTTCCGACAGCAGGAGCGGATAGCCGGTCGCCACATCCGCCAGCAGACCAAAGGCCGTGACCGTCTGCAGGCCGCGCTTCATGTTCGCCGGATGGCCGTTCACATATTTGAACCCATAGGTCTGCCCGTCCGAAGTCGGCATCAACTCGATCACGCCCACATCGGAATGCGACGCGATGCGCGGCGTCTTGTCGAATTCCGGCCAGCGGCGGAAATCGGCCTCGATGCCGTCCGCCAGATCGCGCAGCACGGTTTCCACGCCCAGATGAAGCACCAGCTTCATCATGTTGTCCACGCTGACGAAAGGCACGAGGTTGAGGGTCATGTCCGGCTCCGGTTCATTTGCTGCGCGTGGGGCGGTCGAACACCTTGCGACCCATCAAGGAGCCCACCAGGTCAACCATCAGTTTCGCGGTCATGCCGCGATCATCGAGAAAGGGGTTCAGCTCCACGAGGTCCAGCGAGGTCACGAGACCGGATTCATGGAGCAATTCCATCACCAGATGCGCCTCGCGGAAGGTGGTGCCGCCCGGCACGGTGGTCCCCACGGCGGGCGCGATGGAGGGATCGAGGAAATCCACATCCAGACTGACATGCAGCATGCCACCCGCCGCGCGCACCTTGTCCAGAAAGGCGCGCAGGGGGGCCACGATGCCCAACTCGTCCAGCACCCGCATGTCGGTGATCTCGATCTCATGGCCCAGAAGCGCCGCATGTTCCGCCGGATCGACAGAGCGGATGCCGTAAAGACAGATCCGGTCGGCCGGGACCGGGGCGGGGAAGGGCGGAAATGCGTCAAACCCCGCGCGCCCCGCGATATAGGCAACGGGCGTGCCGTGCAGATTACCCGATGTTGTCGACATCGGCGTATGAAAATCCGAATGGGCATCGAGCCACAGAACGAACAGCGGCCGCCCCACCGATGCCGCATGGTCCGCCGCCCCCGCGACCGACCCCAGCGCCAGCGAATGATCCCCGCCCATCACGATGGGAAAGCCGCGCGGCAGCGCCTCGGCCACCGCCCCGCGCAGCGCCGCTGTCCAGCCTAGAACCTCGGGCAGGGAATGGACGGCCGGATTGGTGCAGGCGGCCTCCTCGACAGGCCGCATCGCCAGATCGCCCATGTCCTGCGCCGCATGGCCCAGATCGCGGATCGCCTGCGCCAGCCCGGCCACGCGATAGGCCGCAGGCCCCATCAGGCAACCGGCTCGGCGTTGGCCCGCGTCAATCGGCGCTCCGATCAGAATACAGGATTTCGGCATGGGGGATCTCCTTTTCAGGGACAGAGGACTATCATTTCGTGGCGGGTTGAAGCATGATTATTGACATTGTGCAGGGCAGATTGCCCGAAATGCAAAGGAAAATCGCCGGAATGGACGATACCGACCAATCCTTGATTGCCGAACTCCGCCGCGACGGGCGGGCCTCGCTGTCGGATCTTGCCGCAAGGCTGGGGGTCAGCCGGGCCACAGTGCGCGCCCGGATGGAACGACTGCAGGTGCAGGGCGAGATTGCGGGCTATTCCGTCCTGACACGCGGCGATGTCAGCGCCTCCCCGGTGCGCGCGCTGATGATGATCGGGATCGAGGGGCGCGGCGCGGAACGCATCATGGCGCGGCTGACGGGAATCGCGGCGGTGCAGTCGGTGCATTCCACCAATGGAAAATGGGATCTGATTGCGGAAATCGGCACCCAGAATCTGCTGGACCTCGATGAGGTGATCTTCCGCATCCGCAATATCGAAGGCGTCACCACCTCGGAAACCAACCTTCTTCTGTCCACCCGCAAGCCCGGGCGTCGCCCGGTGGCGTGATGCGATCACCTGACCGCGAGGCATGCGGCCCCTTGGCGCATCCCCATTGGCCCCAAGGTCTTTTCCGCGTAACTTGCGGGATCAGAAGGCAAGGGAGAGACCATGATCGTCGAGCTTGGGCATTTCGCACTGATTCTCGCGCTTTGCGTGGCCGTGGTGCAAACGATTGTGCCATTGGTCGGGGCGCATCGGCGCTGGACCGGCTGGATGGCCGTGGGCGAGCCTGCGGCGGTGGTGCAGGTCATCCTGATCGGATTCAGCTTTGCCGCCCTCACCTATGCTTTCGTGGTGTCGGATTTCTCGCTGCGGCTGGTGGTCGCCAATTCCCACACAATGAAACCGATGATCTACAAGATCTCGGGCGTCTGGGGCAATCACGAGGGCTCCTTGCTGCTCTGGGCGCTGATCCTGGCCTTGTTCGGGGCTTGCGTCGCGTTTTTCGGGGGCAACCTGCCGCCGACCCTGCGCGCCCGCGTAATCGCGGTGCAGGGGTCGATCGGGGTGGCGTTCCTTCTGTTCATGCTGCTGACCTCCAACCCCTTCCTGCGGATGGAAGTGCCGCCTTTCAACGGACAGGATCTGAACCCGTTGCTGCAAGACCCGGGCCTCGCCTTCCATCCGCCCTTTCTCTATCTCGGCTATGTCGGGCTGTCGGTCGCCTTTTCCTTTGCCGTGGCGGCGTTGATCGAGGGGCGGGTCGATGCCGCCTGGGGCCGCTGGGTGCGGCCCTGGACGCTGGCGGCCTGGGTGTTTCTGACCATCGGCATCGCGCTGGGGTCGTGGTGGGCCTATTACGAGCTTGGCTGGGGCGGTTTCTGGTTCTGGGATCCAGTGGAAAATGCCTCCTTCATGCCCTGGCTGCTCGCTGCTGCCCTGCTCCATTCGGCCATCGTGGTGGAAAAGCGCGAGGCCCTGAAGGCCTGGACGGTCCTGCTGGCGATCCTTGCCTTCGGTTTCTCGCTGATCGGCACCTTCATCGTGCGCTCCGGCGTCATCACCTCGGTCCATGCCTTTGCCAATGATCCCGAGCGGGGCGTGTTCATCCTGATGATCCTCGCCTTCTTTATGGGCGGCGCGCTTCTGCTCTTCGCCGCAAGGGCAGGCGTGATGGAGGCCAAGGGCGTCTTTGCCCCCATAAGCCGCGAAAGCGCGCTGGTGGCGAACAATCTGATCCTCGCCGTGTCCTGTTTTGTGGTGTTCATCGGCACGATCTGGCCCTTGCTGGCGGAAATGCTGTGGGGGCAGACGCTTTCGGTAGGCGAGCCTTTCTTCAACGCGGCCTTCAGCCCCTTCATGGTGGCCCTTGCGCTGATCCTGCCCATCGGGGCGATGATGCCGTGGAAGCGGGGTCGGGTCGGGGCAACGGTCCGCCCGCTCTGGCCTGCTGCCGTGTTGGCGGTCGCGCTGATGGCGTTGGCCTTCGCGATGCAGACCGGACGCTCGGCGCTTGGTCCGGTCGGGCTGGCGCTTGGCGCCTGGGTCGTGGCGGGGGCAGTGACCGAAATCTGGTCGCGCACCGGGCGCGGTGCGATCGGGTCGCGGTTCGGGCGCATCCTGCGCCTGCCGCGCGCGGATTGGGGCAAGATGGTTGCCCATACCGGATTCGGTGTCACGGTCTTTGCCTGTTCCGCGATGATTGCCTGGCAGTTCGAGGACATCCGCACGGTCGACATTGGTGAAACCTTCGAGATGCGCGGCTATGACATCTCATTGGTTGCGGTCGACCGGGTGGAGGGACCGAACTACCTGTCCACCATGGCCACGATGATCGTGGAACGTGACGGGCGCGAGGTGGCGACGCTGTTCCCCGAAAAGCGGGTCTATCCGGTGGCCGGCATGCCCACAACCGAAGCCGCCATCGACTATGGCTTCTGGCGCGACGTCTATCTGGTCATCGGCGATCCGCAGCGGGACGGAAGCTGGGCGGTGCGCAGCTATCACAAACCCTTTGCCAACTGGATCTGGGGCGGGGCCATCCTGATGGCGCTCGGCGGTTTCATCAGCCTTGCCGACCGGCGGTTCCGTGTCGCGGCAGGGGCGCGCAAACCCGTTGCAACGGTGCCCGCCGAATGAACCGTCTGGCCCCCGCGCTGATCGCGCTTTTGCTGCTTTCGATGCCCGCCCTTGCCGTGCAGCCCGACGAGATCCTCGACGATCCGGCGCTGGAGGCGCGGGCTCGGGCGATTTCCAGGGATCTGCGCTGTCTTGTCTGCCGAAACGAGAATATCGACGACAGCAATGCCGAACTTGCCCGCGACCTGCGGATTCTGGTGCGCGAGCGGCTGGTGGAGGGCGACAGCGACCGCGCGGTGGTGGATTTCGTGGTGGACCGCTATGGCGAGTATGTACTGCTGAACCCGCGCAGGGAGGGTGTCAATCTGGTGCTGTGGCTGGCGGGGCCTGCGATGCTTCTGCTGGGGGGCGGCGTGGCCTTCGCCTATATCCGCCGTCGCCGCAGCCCCGCAACCGCCTCGGATGATCCGCTCTCGGCGGATGAGGCAAAGCGGCTCAGGGAAATTCTTGATCGTTAGCCATCGGTGACGTGCCGTCCCGCTTTCCCCCGCCGAACGCCCCGCTATGCTGTGGCAAAGGTCAAATGCGGGAGCAGCCCATGGATTACGCCACGATCACCTACCGCGCCGAGAATGGCATCGGCCTCATCACACTGAACCGGCCCGAGGTGATGAATGCGCTCTCATCCCAGATGCGGGCGGAGTTGCTGCATGCCGTGCGCGAGGCGGGAAAGTCGGTCCGCGTTCTGGTGATGACCGGGGAAGGGCGGGCCTTCTGTTCGGGGCAGGATCTCGGGGACCGGGCGCGCATCGCGTCCATCGATCTGGAACGCACGCTGCGCGATGAATATGAGCCGCTTCTGAACGCGATCTACGATTGCCCGGTGCCGACGATTTCAGCGGTGAACGGAACGGCCGCCGGGGCCGGGGCCAATCTTGCGCTGGCCGCCGATGTGGTGATTGCGGCGGAAAGTGCCAGCTTCATTCAGGCCTTCACCCGGATCGGCCTGATCCCCGATGCGGGCGGCACCTATTGGCTGCCGCGCCAGATCGGGGCCGCGCGCGCCATGGGGGCGGCCCTGTTCGCCGACAAGGTCAGCGCAAAACAGGCCGCCGACTGGGGCATGATCTATGAATATGTCCCTGATGACGATTTTGCAGCACATTGGCAGGCCCGCGCGGCGCATCTGGCGCAGGGGCCGACCGAGGCCTACCGGTGCGTCAAGACCGCGATCCGGGCGAGTTTTTCCAATGACCTTTCCGCGCAACTCGCGCTGGAAGCGCGGTTGCAGGGTGCTTGCGGGCTGACCCATGATTTCAAGGAGGGCGTGGTGGCCTTTCTGGAGAAGCGCCCGGCGCGGTTCGAGGGGCGCTGACAGGGGCCAATACACTGTCAGGTTATTTGTCCGGGGCGCGACCTTTTCCCTGAAAGCCGGACTGCGCTCGCATCGAATGTGTCTGCTGACAGGCGCGTTGGGATGACCGGCTGAACGACAGGGCCGATGATTTCTGCCGCTAAAACCGGGACGACCCCGTTGCGGCGGCTGGCAGACCGGGCGCTTTGCGAATTCCCGCCGGGCCTTGCGTGCAACCTGCGTCTTTGGGGGTGAACAGGCTCCGCCCCCGCGCTATAGAGGGGGGCGATTTGGGTCGGGCATGTTCCGATGGCGATGTCTGTTTCGCAAGGCAGGAGGGTTTCGGTGGCGCGTGGTCTGGGAGCGGGATTGGTCTGGGGCGGCCTTGTTGCGGGCCTCGGATTGGGCGCAGTGTCGCTGGTTGCGCCCTTGCCGGTGGAGGGGCCGGTCGGCTCCGGGTCAGACAGCACCCTTTCCGCACCGCTGGGCGGGCTGCCTGAGCCCGAACCGGACACAACAGGTGTCGCACCAACCACGGACAGTGTCGCGGATGCGGCTCCCCTGATCGGGTTCGAAGCGGAGGTGCCGGATCCCGGCAGTCCGGTGGAAGCCCTTGGTGCAGGCGCAGAACCCTCCGGCCCGGCGATTGATCCGGAACCCGGAACAGGGCCGGATGTCGCCACCGCCAGCATTTCCGACATTGTTCAACCGGAAAGCGGAACGTTGCCCAGACTGCCGCAGCCCGGGTCGGCGCTTCCGCAGGAACAGGTCGCGCCGCTGCCGTTGAACGGCCCCGACCTCGCAGAAGCCGCTCCGACCGCACAGACTGCGGATGCCCCGATCGAGGTGGCGGTCGGGGTTGACTCCGCGAGCCTGCCTGTGCCCGTGGACCAGGTGTCAGAGGCAGCCGCGCCCGGTGCTGCGCCCGACAGTCAGGTGATCCGTCCGGAAGGCCCGGCCCGGCCCGGGGCCCCGGCCGGGGATCCACAGCCCGAAGTGGAGGCATCGCTGCCGGCTCCACCTCCGGCCGTGGTCGATGCAGCAGAGGAGGCTGTCATCGGGGAGGTGCCGATGGATGCCGGGACCACGGAACGGCAGGCTGCCAACGCCTCCGAAACCGCCCGAGACGAACGCCCCGATGCGGCGGAAGCGCGGCCGGGATCGGAGGCCTTGACGGAGCCGCGCCCGGCGGATGCGGTGCCGGTGCGCCGCCCGGGTGCCACTTCCGGACAAGGGGATGCCGGATCGCCCGCCCCGCGTTTTGCGGGCGCTGTTGACGGCGTGACCACAGGGCGGCTTCCCAGCATCGCAGCGCCCGGTGCGGGATCTGCCACTCCCCCTGCGACGCAAGCCATGGATGGTGGCGCGGTGGAGCCGCCCGGGGCCGAAGCCCCTGCCTATATCCAGTTCGCCCGCAGCTTCGAGAATCCCGGATCCAAGCCCGTCTTTGCAATCGTGCTGCGCGATACCGGTGGCCCGGAAATTGACCGCGAAGCGCTCGCCGCATTGCCCTTTCCGGTGAGTTTCGCAATCGACCCCAGTCTGCCGGATGCCGAAACCGCTGCAACGATCTATCGCAGGGCAGGGCAGGAGGTTGTGATGCTGGCGACCGGCCTGCCGCAGGGGGCGACGGCCTCGGATGTCGAGGTGACGTTCGAGGTCCATGGACGCACCCTGGCGGAAGCGGTCGCGGTTCTGGACAGCGAATCCGGTGGGGTGCAGGGCAACCGGATCCTGGCCCAGCAGGTGCTGGCGGTCGTCAAGGGGCAGGGCAGGGGCATCCTGTCCTGGGAACGGGGGCTGAACGCGGCCTCGCAGATCGCGCGGCGTGACGGGATGCAGAATGCGGTGATCTTTCGCAGCCTGGACGGCGAGGGCGAGACCGGGCCGTTGATCCGGCGCTATCTCGACCGGGCGGCGTTCAAGGCGGCACAGGAGGGACGGGTGATCGTGGCGGGCACGACGCGGCCCGAAACCGTCGCGGCCATTCTCGAATGGACGGTGGAGGGGCGGGCCGATACGGTGGCGCTCGCCCCGGTCACAGCCGCAATGACATCGCAATAGCGACCGGCTTGCAGCGCAGGGGGCGCTGCCCCCTCGGGGCCCGCAGGCCCCTCACCCCCGAGGTATTTCGGCCAGGTGAAAGTGCGGCAGGTGCAGTTTTCCGGGCAATCCCGAGTGATCGGACCCGAGCGCTCAGGCCTGAGCGATCAGGCCGGGGCGATCAGGAATTGCCACGCCGGGCGAAAAGACCGGCATCCTCGGCGGCCTTGCGCAGCGCACTGGCCTTGTTCACGGTTTCCTGGAATTCGGCCTCCGGGTCACTGTCATAGACCACGCCGCCCCCCGCCTGGGTATAGAGATGGTCGTCCTTCAGCACCGCCGTGCGCAAGGCGATGCAGAAATCCATTTCGCCATTGGCCGCGAAATAGCCGACGCCACCGCCGTAGACGCCGCGTTTCTCGGGTTCCAGCTCGTCGATGATCTGCATGGCGCGCACCTTCGGCGCACCGGATACCGTGCCTGCGGGCAGGCCCGCCAGCAGAGCCGAGAGCGCATCCTCGCCCTCCCGGATCTCGCCCACGACATTGGAGACGATGTGCATCACATGGGAATAGCGTTCGATGATGAATTTCTCGGTCGGTCGCACCGTGCCGACCTTTGCCACGCGGCCCACATCGTTGCGCCCCAGATCGAGCAGCATCAGATGCTCGGCCAGCTCCTTGGGATCGGCCAGAAGATCGGCCTCGTTGGCGCGATCCTCTTCCGGTGTGGCGCCGCGCTTGCGGGTGCCCGCAATGGGGCGGACGGTCACTTCGCCTTCGCGCAGACGCACGAGGATTTCCGGGCTGGCGCCGACGACCTGAAAACCGCCGAAATTGAAGAAGAACATGAAGGGCGACGGATTGGTGCGGCGCAGCGAGCGGTAGAGCGCGAAGGGTGGCAGGTCGAACCGCTGTTTCCACCGCTGCGAGGGCACGACCTGAAAGATGTCGCCCGCGCGGATATAGTCTCTCGCCTTTTCCACCGCGGCCTTGTAGCCCTCATGCGTGAAATTCGACACGGCCTCCCCCGCCGCCGAAGTCTCGCCGAAATCCCGCAAGGCCGGGGGGGCGCGGTCCAGATCGCGCAGCGCGTCCATCACCCGTTCGGCGGCCTGCGCATAGGCGGCGCGCGCCGAAAGGCCCGACGCGACCCAGGCCGGTGCAACCACCGTCACCTCGCCCTTCACCCCGTCCAGCACCGCCACGACCGACGGGCGCATCAGCACGGCATCGGGCAGGTCCAGCGGGTCGGGGTTCACATCGGGCAGATGTTCCACCAGCCGGATCATGTCATAGCCGAGATAACCGAAGAGCCCCGCCGCGATGGCAGGCAATCCCTCGGGCATGTCGATGGCACTTTCAGCGATCAGCGCGCGCAGGCTCGCCAGCGGATCCTCTCCGGCCGGGCGGAAGGCCTGGGCATCGAAACGGGCCTCGCGGTTGATGTCCACGACCCGGCCCCGGCAGCGCCAGATCAGATCGGGTTTCAGGCCGACCACGGAATAGCGCCCCCGGACCTCGCCCCCGGTCACGGATTCGAGCATGAACGTATCGCGCCCGGCTTCGCCCAGCTTCAGCATCAGCGAGACCGGCGTGTCGAGATCGGCGGCGAGCCGGGCATGGACGATCTGGTTGCGCCCCTCTGCCCAGCCTTTTTCGAAAGTCGCGAAATCGGGGGTCAGTTGCGCCATGTCACCGCACCGTCACTGAAACTGCGAATGAACGGAATTGACCGCAGCATCGTCGAAGCGGATCCCGGCAGAATTGCTCAGCCCGTTGACGAAAAGCGTGAAAGCATCCTGCGACAGGGCCTGTTCGGCCTGAATGGCGATTGCGGCGCGCACGGCCTCGGCATCCGGGCCCTCGCCAGCCCCCGGGGTCACGCTGTCGAGCCTCAGGATGGCGGTAAAGCCGTTTTCCTCGATCACCCGGACCTTGCCTTCCTCCATCTGGAAGAGCGCCGCCACGACCGATTGCGGCGCGTTGGCCGGCCGCGTGGACCGGGTCACGGTCGGGGCGACATCCACGATGCCGAAAGCGCCGAGCGAGGCGCCGGATTCGACGGCCGATTTGATTTCGATGGCCTTCTCGCCAAGGGCAGCGGCCAGGCTTGCGGCGCGCCAGGCTTCGGCCACCACGTCGCGGATTTCCTCCAGCGGCAGGGGGGCGGGGGGCAGGATGGCGTCAAGGCGCAGCGCGACGATTCCGCCGTCGCCGAGGCGGATCACTTCGGGAAAGTCGCCTTCCTGCGCGGCGAAGGCGGCCTGACGAAAGGCGGGGTAACCGGCGATCCGGTCATCGGATCCGTCATGGAATTCGATCACATCCAGAACCATTCCGGCGTCCGCGGCCAGATCCTCCAGTGTCGCACCTTCGGCGAGGCGGTCGTCTATTTCTTCGATCCGCGCGTCGATCTCGCGCCGTGCGGCATCGGTGGCGAGTTCGGTGGCGAGGTCGTCACGCGCCTCCTCGAAGGTGACTTCCTGCGCGGACAGGATCGCGTTCATCCGGAAGAAGGCGGGGCCGAGATTGGAGGCAAATGGGCCCACGACGCCGGGCTCGGTCAGTGCAAAGACCGCCTCGCCCGCCGCGCCGAGTTCGGATTGCGCGACATCGCCAAGGTCGATGTCATCGAGCGACACCCCGCGCGCGGCAACCAGATCCTCGAAAGCGGCACCGGCATCGAGTTCGGCGCGCGCAGCCATGGCGGCTTCTTCGGACGGATAGACGAGGCGTTCCACAAGCCGTCGCTCAGGCTGGACAAATTCCGCGATCCGCTCGTTGTAGAGACGGCTCAAAACCTCGTCATCGATCTCCATGGAGGGGGCCAGATCATCGGGCAGAAGTGCGGCATAGGTGATGCGCCGCGCCTCGGGACGGATGAATGCGTCCGTATTCTCAGCGTGATAGCGCGTCAGATCCTCGTCGGTCGGATCGGAAAGCGGGGTTTCAAGATCGGATTCGGAAAGCTGGAGCAGGCTGTAGCCACGACGTTCGGAAACGAAGCCGTAAAGCGTTTCGACAAGGGCGGAGGGCGCGGTGAACCCCGAGCCGACCCCGCCTTGCAGCAGCGCGCGCGCCAGATCCTCGCGCAGGCGGGCTTCGAAGGCGGATTCGGTCAGATTATTGCGTTCCAGCATGAAACGGTAGGTTTCACGGTCAAACTGGCCGCCGGGGCCACGGAACGTGGTCATCTCGGTGATCTCCCGCGCCACGCGGGCATCTCCTGCCGAAATTCCGATGCGGTCATTCTCATTGTCGAGGGCGGCGGTGTTCACCAGTTGCTGACGCACCTGCCGGTCGAGCCCGAAAGCCTGTGCCTGCTGCATTGTCACCCGCTGTCCGATCTGGGACGAGAGCGCGTTGATTTCCTGCTGCAAGGCCCGGACATAGTCATTGACCGCGATCTCCCGCTGGCCCACGGACCCGATGGCCGTCAACCCGCCGCCGAAATTCGTGACGCCGAACCCGCCGAGGCCAAGCACCAGCATCGCCATCAGGATCCAGACGACAACGGAGGTGCCCTTGGCTTTCTTGCGGCGGTCCTGTTGATCGTCCTTGGTCATATGCCTGCCTTTCGGAGTGACGTGATGCGGGGTTGTCTAGGGCCTTGCTGCCTGCGGGGCAAGATCAAGCGGTTCGGGTCACGCGAACATGGCCCTTCAGGGGCGGAAGGCGGCGAGACGCCGGAAGAGTTCTGCGATGCCGCCTGAATCCACATTGGCAAAGGCAATGCGGAATTCCGACTGCCCTTCGCCTGTGGGGCGGAACATGGTGCCGGGCAGAAGCAGGATGCCGGCCTCGGACACCAGACGGCGTGCAAGATCCTGCGACGAGGCGGCGAAAGGATGGGCGACATAGGCGAAATAGGCGCCGCAGCCCATCAGCGACCAGCCGTCAAGGTTCTGGAACCCTTGAACCATTGCCGCGCGGCGGGAGAGGATTTCCGCGCGTTCCCCGGCAACCCATTGGCCAAGGTTCCGCATCCCCCAGAGCGCACCGATCTGGCCCAGTTGCGAGGGGCAGATGGCAACGGTGTCGAGGAACTTCTCCACTTCTGCCAGACGGGCTCGGGCGGCCACGACAGCGCCGACGCGGTGGCCGGTCAGGCGATAGGCCTTTGAAAAGCTGTAAAGATGCACCAGGGTATCGGACCAGTCTGGATCGGTGAACAATTCATGCGGGGCCCCCGGGCGGCTGTCGAAATCGCGGTAGGTTTCATCGATGACGAGCGCAAGACCATGGGCGCGGGCGAGATCCATGAAGCTGCGCAACACCGCGGCCGGATATTCCGCGCCGCCAGGATTGTTTGGGGAAACCAGTATGATGGCGCGGGTTCTTGATGTTATCAGCGCCGCTGCCGCCTCCGGGTCGGGGATAAGGCCCGCCCCGGTGGCCAGCGGCACAGTGCGCACGCCCTGCATGTCGAGCCACATCTTGTGGTTGAAATACCACGGCGAAGGCAGGATCACCTCATCCCCCGCCCCGGCGAGCGTGGACATGACGGCGGTGAAGGCCTGATTGCAGCCCTGGGTGATGGCGACCTGTCCGGGGCTGATCTCGCCGCCGTAAGCTGTTGACCATTGGGCTGAAATTTCCGCCCGAAGCGCAGGCAGACCCAGCACCGGGCCATAGAGATGGGCCGCGTCATTGTGCAAGGCGGCCTCGGCCAGCGCCTGACGCAGCGCGAGCGGGGGCGGCTCCACCGGGGCGGCCTGGCTCACGTTCAATAGCGGGCGGTCGGGCGGGAAGGTCACGCCGTCGAGCCAGCGCCGCGCCTCCATCACCGGGGGCGGTTCGGTTGCGGCCATGGCGGGGTTGAGCGGCTGGATCATCGTGTCTTTCCCTGTCTGTCTGTCGTTGACCGTCCGTCCCCCTGTGCAGGCGCGCGCGTCACGGGCGGAGAATTCGGCTTTCGGGCAGCCTCAGTCTGTGCCGCGATAGGGCTGCACATATTGCAGGGCCATGTCCCAGGGGAAGAAGATCCAGGTGTCCTGGCTGACCTCGGTGATCCAGGTGTCGACCTGGGGGATGCCGGAGGGCTTGGCATAGACCGTGGCGAAATGCGCGGCAGGATAGAGGCTGCGCACCAGTTCCAGCGTCTTGCCGCTGTCCACCAGATCATCGACGATCAGGATGCCGGAGCCGTCGCCCATCAGATCCGGTTGCGGCGACTTGATGACGCGCGCCTCGGCCTGGGACTGGTGATTGTAGGATCTGACCGAGATCGTGTCGATCACCCTGATGTCAAGCTCGCGCGCCACGACGGCGGCGGGGACCAGCCCGCCCCGCGTGATGCCGACCACGGCTTTCCACTGGCCGCCCTCCTCGGGGCCCTTGCCATCGAGCCGCCAGGCGAGCGCGCGGGCGTCGCGGTGGATCTGGTCCCAGGAGACGTGGAAGCCTTTTTCATGCGGCAGACGGTCAGTCATTTCAGGCTCCTGTGATTGGGGCTCCGGGGCGGGGCACGGGAGCGGGGGCCAGCCCCCGCGCCCCCGAGGTATTTCCGCCAAGATGAAGGCGCATGGCAAGCGGCGTGTTTGCGGGGCCTGTCATGTCAGGGCGACCTTGACGCCAAGGAGGCCGAGCAGACCACCGAAGGCCCGGTCGAGAAGCGTTTTCAGGCTGACATAGCCCACGCGGCTGCGGTCGAAGGAAAACAGGCGGACGACGAGGATGTTCCAGCCCGTTTCATTGGCAAAGACCACGGCAAGGAGGGCGGCATGGACCCAGAGCGGGGTTTCGGGTGGCACGGTGCCGATGAAGACGGCGGAGAACAGCACGGCGGGCTTGGGATTGGCGAGCTGGGTCAGGACGCCGAGCCGGAAGGCGGAGAGCGGCGAGCGCGGCAGGCGCGCGCTCTGCCCCATGTCCAGCGGGAGGGTGGCATCGCGCCACATCCGCCAGCCCAGATGCAGAAGATAGAGCCCGCCCGCGATTTTCAGCGCCCAGAGCGCCGCCGGTGCGGTCTGGAACAGGAGGTTGAGACCGAAGAGTGCCGCCGCCGCCCAGATCACCCCGCCGATCCCGATTCCCGCCGCCAGAAAGACGCCGGTGCGCAGTCCCTCGGTCACGCCGGTGCGCGCGGCCATGACGACAGCAGGGCCGGGGCTGATGGCGGCCATCAGATGCAGGAGGGCGACGGCAAGGAAGGCGGCGAGGGTCATCAGGGGCGCTCCGGCAAAGGGCGGCGGCGGGGTCAGTCCTTGCGGCCAGTCACCACATCGATATCGGGGGCGTCCACCGCCTTCATGCCGACGACATGGTAGCCCGCATCCACATGCAGGTTCTCGCCCGTCGTGCCGGAACCGAGATCGGACAGAAGGAAAACTGCTGCCTTGCCGACCTCTTCCTGCGTCACATTGCGCCGCAGCGGCGAGTTCAACTCGTTCCATTTCATGATGTAGCGGAAATCGCCGATACCGGAGGCCGCCAGCGTCTTGATCGGGCCGGCAGAGATGGCATTGACGCGGATGCCGTCCTTGCCCAGATCCTCGGCGATGTATTTCACGCTCGCCTCCAGTGCCGCCTTGCAGAGCCCCATGACATTGTAATGTGGCATGACCTTTTCGGCACCGTAATAGGTCAGCGTCAGGAGCGAGCCCCCGGGCGGCATCATCCGGCAGGCGCGCTGGCAGACGGCGGTGAAGCTGTAGACGGAGACATCCATCGACATCAGGAAGTTCTGCCGCGAGGTTTCGACATAGCGGCCGCGCAATTCATTCTTGTCGGAAAAGCCGATGGCATGGACCACGAAATCCAGTGTTCCCCAGACCTTCTCCAGATGGGCGAAGAGCGCATCGAGCGAGGCCTCGTCGGTTACGTCGCATTCGATCATCTCGGTCATGCCGATGGAGGCGGCGAGCGGTTCGACCCGTTTCTTGAGCTGTTCACCCTGATAGGAAAAGGCCAGTGTAGCACCTTGTTCCGCGCAGGCCCTCGCAATGCCCCAGGCGATGGATTTGTCATTGGCAAGCCCCATGATGAGCCCCCGCTTGCCTGCCATCAGCCCTGTCGACATGCCCGATCCCCCCCCAGAATTCCACCCGTGACACCCTTGCCGGGAGCATTAGGCGAATTAAGCCATGGCATCAAGGGCGGGCGAAGGAGAGGCGGAAGTCGGGGAAGCGTCGTCGGGGCCTTGCACCCCGGCGGGTGACGGTCTACCAAATGGCCGCGTGCTGCCGGATGGGGCGCGTTTCAATCAGGACGACCGAACGGAAAGAGGCAGATCAGGTGGACCGGACGGGACCATTCGCAGGGACGGACCCGTTTGCCATAGCGAGAGCTTGGCTGGCGGAGGCCGAGGCCGCGGAGCCGAACGACCCGAATGCGATTGCTTTGGCGACGGTGGACCCCGAGGGCCTGCCGAATGTCCGCATGGTTCTGTTGAAGGCGATCGAAGCAGATGCCTTCGTGTTCTATACCAACTACCTGTCGCGCAAGGGGCAGGAGCTCGAGGCGAGCGCAAAGGCTGCCTTCGTGATGCATTGGAAGTCCCTGCGCCGGCAGATCCGGGTGCGGGGGGTGACGGTGCGCGAAGAGGGGGCCGCAGCGGATGCCTATTTCGCATCGCGCTCGTTGAAAAGCCGTCTGGGCGCCTGGGCGTCGCGGCAATCCGAACCGCTGGCGTCGCGCGGCGCGCTGATGGCCGAAGTCGCCAGAGTGGCCGCAGCGCAGGGACCGATGCCGGTGCGCCCCCCGCATTGGGGGGGTATACGGATCATTCCCGGCGAGATAGAGTTTTGGGCGGACGGCGCCTTCCGTCTGCATGACCGGTTCCGATGGACCAGGGACGAACCGGGGAACGAGTGGACGATTGTTCGGTTGAACCCCTGATTTTTGTGCGAATTCGCACATGAACTGTGAAGTTTCCGTGTAGGTTCAGGCTTGATCCACTTCTGCGGGTCACAGCACGTTTGGCTTTGGGCTTGACTGGGGAAAAGGCTCTTTATGGAAGACGATGACAAGGTTCCGCTGGAAGTGCGGGGCCGCGTGAAATGGTTTGATGCCGTGAAAGGCTTCGGGTTTGTCGTGGCAGACGGGTCGGAGAGCGATATTCTGTTGCATGCGAATGTGTTGCGGAACTTCGGCCAGAGCACGGTGGCGGATGGCGCGGGCATCTGCGTGAAGGTGCAGCGCACCCAGCGCGGAGTGCAGGCGGTGGAGGTGGTGAGCATCGAGCCGCCGCCCGCGCAGGCCTTCCCGATGGCCGAGGAAAGCGGTCTTGCCACACCGGCCGAGATCGATGCCCTGGCCATTGAGCCTGCCCGGGTGAAATGGTTCGACAAGGCCAAGGGCTTCGGCTTCGCTAATGTCTTTGGCCGGTCGGAGGATGTTTTCGTGCATATCGAAGTGCTGCGCATGTCCGGATTCGCCGATCTTGCGGCGGGGGAGGCTGTCGGGCTCCGGATCATCGAGGGCAAGCGCGGACGGATGGCGGCACAGGTTCTGTCCTGGGAGGCGGCGCGGGGAGGAGCCACGCCGGAAGGTGCCGCGCGGCAGCCGGCTCCGCTAAGAGCAGGTGCGGACGGTGACAGCATGCGGGGGCAGGAGTGAGGACTCGGCTGCTGGCGCAGGTGGTGGGCGCGGTGGTGGCGCTCTGGTTGTCGGCGGTTCCGGCGCTGGCGGCCTGTGCGTCGGGGCAGGTGGAAGTCCGGCTGACCTCCGGCAACGTGGCGCGTTTCACGGTGGATCTGGCCGATACGCCGCAGAGCCGGGCGCACGGATTGATGTTCCGCGAGTCCTTGCCGAAATCACGCGGCATGCTGTTCATCTATGAACGCCCGCAGCGCGCAGTGTTCTGGATGAAGAATACGCTGATTCCCCTCGACATGATCTTTGCCGATGACACCGGCACGGTGACCCATGTCCATGCAGAAGCGGTGCCGCATGACGAAACCGGCATCGACGGGGGCGAGGGTGTGCTGGCCGTGCTGGAAATCAACGGCGGACTGGCCGCGCGCATGGGGATCGGCCCCGGGGCGGTGCTGCGGCACCCGGCTTTCAGCACCGAACGGGCCGCATTGCCCTGCACGGACGGTTGAGGCTTTTCAATCCCATCGCAGTTGGGTAAGACCGCCGGAGTCGGGGCGTAGCGCAGCCTGGTAGCGCGACGGTTTTGGGTACCGTAGGTCGGAAGTTCGAATCTTCTCGCCCCGACCATCACTTGCAGATTTCCGGATGGCCCGTTTTGCAACCTGTCTTGCAGAACAGCCTTCCCTTTGCCGCAGGGTCGGCGGGGCCAGAAACGCCAGTGAATGGTGGTGGAGGCTTTCCGAGCTGACCGACCATGGTTCGCCATGCCCGACAAACCGCGCAGCTTGCGGCCCCGTCCCAGCCGCTTCGTTTGCCAAATACAATGCAGTGTGGCGATCATCCTGGCCCGTCCCGAAGACCAAGCGGGCTGTATCTGAACCACTACAGGAAGATCCTGCGCACGTCCCCAGCCTGTAGGCGTCGATGATCGGCAAGGGCAATCGTTGCGACAACGCCTCCGCCGGAACCCTCATCACGACGAGTCGCGGGCGGCTAGGATGCCCCGAACGGAACACGCCGGGGCCGAAGCAATCAGACCGGCTCAGGCGCCGTTTGGCGCTGACGTTCAAGCCAAAAATGGATTGGCTGGGGCGCCAGGATTCGAACCTGGGAATGTCGGTACCAAAAACCGATGCCTTACCACTTGGCGACGCCCCAACCGTGCGGCGGTGTTTAGCGAAGCTGTGGGGGGGCTGCAAGGGGGCAGGATCATAAAAATACGGGAGGCTCGGGGCCTTCAGGCTGGCTCGCTTGCGGGGGCGGGGCGGAGGCGGTAACAGGCGTGGATGCAGGTGGATGTGGCAATACTCGGAGGCGGGGCGGCGGGACTTTTCTGCGCGGCCGAGGCGGCGCGGCGCGGGCGGCGCGTGCTGGTGATGGAGGGCGCGAAAGCCGCGGGCGAGAAGATCCGCATTTCCGGGGGCGGGCGCTGCAATTTCACCAATCTCGGCACTGCACCCGAGCGGTTCCTGTCGCGCAATCCGCGCTTTGCCATCTCGGCGCTGAAGCGGTTCACGCAATGGGATTTCATCGCGCGGGTCGATGCGGCGGGCATCGCATGGCATGAAAAGACGCTGGGGCAGTTGTTCTGCGACGGGTCTGCCACGCAGATCATCGCCATGCTGCTGGAGGATATGGCACAGACAGGCGTGCAGCTTTGGCTGTCCACCCAGATTGCGGGAGTGGAGCGGGGGGCACGCGGCTTTCGGGTTGCCACCTCGCGCGGCGTGGTGGAGGCGGCGCGCGTGGTGGTGGCGACCGGGGGCAAGTCGATCCCGAAGATGGGGGCGACGGGGGTGGGCTACCGGATCGCGGAAACCTTCGGCCTGCCGCTGGTGGAGACCCGGCCGGGCCTCGTGCCGCTGACCTTCGCCGAACAGGAGCTGGAGGGGTTGAAGCCGCTTGCGGGGGTTTCGGTGGCGGGGGCGGTGACGACGGGCCGGACGCGGTTCGAGGAGGCCGTGCTGTTCACCCATCGCGGGCTGTCGGGACCAGCAGTGCTGCAGGTGTCAAGCTATTGGCGCGAGGGCGGAGAAATTGCGCTGGACCTGGCACCGGGGCGGGATGTGGCGGCGGGATTGCGCGGTGTCCGGGGGCAGGGCGGGCGGATCGCCCCGCGCACCGCGCTGGCGCAAATCCTGCCCGAACGGCTGGCCCGGCATCTGGAGGAGCGGGCGGGGATCACCGGCACGCTGGCGGACCAGAGCAACGCACGGCTCGACCATCTGGCCGCACAGGTGCGCGACTGGCGGCTGCGCCCGGTCGGATCGGAGGGCTACCGCACGGCGGAGGTGACGCTGGGCGGCGTGGAGACCGATGCGCTCGACGCCCGCACGATGGAGGCCAAGCCCGTGCCGGGGCTGCATTTCATCGGCGAGGTGGTGGATGTGACCGGCTGGCTGGGCGGCTACAATTTCCAATGGGCCTGGTCGTCGGCCTGGGCGGCGGCGCAGGCGGTCTAGCGGCCAAACTGCAACATTTGTTGCGGCCCGGCACTCCGGAAAAGGGCGCGCTTGATTCGCAATGGCGGCTGCATTAATCTTTACGTTAGGTAAAGTAACATTTTTTAAAATGTTGGGGAGCCGCTTGACCATGCACCATTTTCTCAAAGTCCTGTTCGCAACCACCGCGCTCACCTCTGTCCCGGCGCTTTCGCTGGCGCAGGTCATCATCGACAATGGCACCGTGCAACTGGGGATCAATCCGGCCGGCAATCTGGTGCGCAGCGGGATCGGCCTGACATTCCTGCCGTCGAGCGGCGAGGCGCTGGCCCCCGGATGCGCCTGTGAAGGCTGGGGGATTGCCGATCTGACCCTTCCCACATCCTTCGGCAAGGCGGGTCAGACTTTCGGCTTTTCGAATATCGCCTCATCCTCGGTGACCGCATCCGGGGCCGGGACGCATGGGCTTTCCGTCGGATCGGCGGCTGTTTCGGTGACGAATGTCGTTGCGGGCGACTTCAACGTCAATGTGACGCACAGTTTCGCCCCCTCCGCCACGCCGTCGCTCTATACAGTCGATGTGGATGTGGTCAACAACGGTGGCCCCATCGGACAACTGGTCTATCGCCGCGCGATGGACTGGGACGTTCCCCCGACCGAATTTTCAGAATTTGTCACGATCCAGGGATGGCCCGCCACCCGCCTCATCGCATCGAGCAATGATGGCTTTGTCGATGGCAATCCACATCAGCCGCTGACGACCATCACCCCTACGGCAGTGCTGAACGGCAATTTCGCAAATGACGGGCCCAGTGACCACGGCGCGGCCTTCGACTTCTCCTTCGGGGCGATCGCATCCGGGGCCCGCACCGATTTCACCATTTTCTACGGGGCCGCCGCCAGCGAGGCGGATGCGATGCTTGCCCTCGGGGCGGTCGGGGCGGAGGTGTTCTCGCTTGGCAAACCGAGCAGCGAGGGAGGTCTGGAAACCGGCGCACCCAATACCTTCATCTTCGGCTTTGCCGGAGTGGGCGGAACCCCGGTCCTGCCGGATGGAACGATCCCCGGTAGCGGCGGCGCAACGGCACCGATCAATCAGTTCACACAAGTCGCGGAGGCCTTTACCCGACGCGCCTGGGGCGAAGCCTCCAACCGCATGGCCGACAACGGGTTTGGCGACCTGATGACATCGGCTGGCCTGCTTGCGGAACCGGAGGCGGGCAAACGCCGCGTGAACTTCCATGTCTCGGCCTTCGGGGGCAGCGGCAAGTTCAGCGGCACAGCGAACAACGTGGCCGTAGACTACAATCAGCGCGGCCTGAGCCTTGCGGTTGATACCGCTTTCGCCACCGGGATCGGCGGCATGGAAAAGGCGCTTGTCGGCCTCCAGATCGGGCGGTCGAACATCAAGGCAAAGCTCGGCACCGGGTTCGGAACTCTGGACGCCAAATCGACCGATACCGTGCTTTATGGCCGGCTTTCCGGGGCGTCGAACATCTTTGCCGAAGGGCTCGTGAGCTATGGCCGGCACAGCTATACCCAGCGGCGGGTGGGTCTGATGGATACGTTCGTGTCCAACCCCAGGGGAAGCTCGGCAGGCGCGCTGCTGCGCGTTGGCTATGCGCAACAACTGGCAGCGGCAGAAGGCACGATCAACCAGCTTTCCTATTATGGTGAAGTGTCGCGCAACCGCACGAAGATCTCGGCCGCGACGGAGACGCTGAACGGGCTTGCGACCTCCTCATTCTCGGACAGGCAGTCGATGGCGGGCGTCGGGCTGCGCTTCGATACGGCGCGGCGGAGCGGCGATCTGACCACCTTTGCCCGCTTTGACGTGGCGGCCCTGTTCGAGACGGGGGACAAGGGCTACCGCGCGACCCAGACCACCGCTGGCGGCGCGGTGCTGACGCGCGTGGCGGATGCGGTCGACGGCAATGTTCTGCGGGTGCGGGCCACGCTCGGGATGACGCGCAGGGACAATCTCTCGGGCAGTATCGAATACAGCGGCACTGTCGGGCGCAAGGATTTCCGCGCCCATCGGATCACGGCGCGGATGAAGCTGGAATTCTGAGGCTGATTGCCTGATCGGCGGAGCGGAGCAATCCCTTGCAGGCCCGCCCGTTCCGCATCCGGGTCAGTTGAGCCGGAAGGGTGCGAGGCTGGCCTCGAACACCTCCATGAAATCGAGCGCGAGCAGGCTGGAGCGCGCGGCGGTGGGGCGCAGCAACGCCAGCCGATGCGGCACAACGGGGCGGAAGGGGCGGATCGTCAGCCCGTGATGTTCGTATTCGCGGGCGTCCATTTCGGAAATCACCGACACGCCCGCCCCTGCGGCCACCAGCATCGCGGCGGCGGTGAACTGGCGTGTCTCGATCCGTGTTCCCAGCTTGACCCCGCGCGCGGCAAAGGTCTCGTTCAATTGCTGGTAGAAGATGCTGTCGCGGCGGGTATGGATGATCGGCTCGGCGGCCAGATCCTCGGGGCGGATCTCGGATTTCGCGGCCAGCGCGTGACCTTCGGGCAGGATGCAGACCGTGCGCATGTGGACCATGGTGCAATCCACCATCGGATGCGTGGAGGGTGCGTCCGACACGCCGCAATCGTAATGTTCGTCCACGATCCAGTCCAGAATCCGGTCGGGGCGGTCGGGTTCCAGCGTGACGCGCACGCGCGGGCGGTCCGCCAGAAATTCCGCCAGCACCTGCGGCAGATGGCTGGTGGCAAAGCCGGTGAGACAGGCGATGCGCAGATGGCCCGCGCGCCGGTCGGTCAGGTCGGTGGAAAGCCGGTCGATATTGTCCAGCGTTTCCAGAAGCCTTTCCACCTCGCGCAGAAGATGCGCGCCTTCGCGCGAGGGCACGAGGCGGCCCCCGGATTTCTGGAACAGCTCGAACCCGACAGCGCCGGAGAAGCTGGCCAGAAGCCGGCTGACCGCAGGCTGGGAGATCGACAGCTTCTCTGCCGCGCGGGTGACGGAACCGGTCCGGCAGACCGCATGGAAGGCTTCGAGCTGGCGGAGGGGGAAGCTCATGGCGTGGTTTCCTGCCTGTTTACAAGGCGAATTTCATAACATGAGATTATATACGTGCAATAAAAGTTTTACTTGAATTATGTCACACTTCGGTTTCCACTGAAGGCAGAGGGCGCTGCTGCCAAACTCGCGCCCCATTCAGGAGGATGACATGACCCGCTATTCGATGAGCGTGCTGGCCTTTGCCGCCGCAATGCAGATGGCCGCCCCCGCGATGGCCCAGACCGAAATCCAGTGGTGGCACGCCTTCACCGGCCGTCTGGGCGATTTGCTGGATGCGCAGGTGGCGCAATTCAACGCAAGCCAGTCCGACTACAAGGTCGTGGCGAGCCACAAGGGCAATTACTCCGAGACGCTCAATGCCGCGATCGCGGCCTTCCGCGCCGGGGAACAGCCGCATATCCTTCAGGTGTTCGAGGTGGGCACCGCCACGATGATGGCCGCCAAGGGTGCTGTCAAACCTGTCCATGAGGTGATGTCGGAAGCGGGCCTGCCGTTCGATCCGGCAGGCTTCATCTCGGCGGTGACGGGCTATTATACCACGCCGGATGGCCTGATGCTGTCCTTCCCCTACAATGCCTCGACCCCGGTGATGTATGTCAACCGCGACAAGCTGACCGAGGCCGGGATCGACCCGGACGTTGACCTGACCACCTGGGAAAAGGTTATCCCGGTGGTGGATGCGCTGAAGGCCGCCGGCATCGGCTGCCCGCTGACGACCGCCTGGCAATCCTGGGTGCATCTCGAAAGCCTCTCAGCCTATCACGACGTGCCCTTTGCCACCCGCGCCAACGGATTCGAGGGGTTGGACACCGAACTGACCTTCAACGGCCCGGTTCAGGCGGCGCATATCGCGCAGATGGGCAAATGGGCGCAGGAAGGCAAATTCTTCTATGGCGGGCGGCGCAACGAGGCGGGCGCGAACTTCCGTGGCGGCGAATGTGCGATCTTCACCGAAAGCTCGGCCGGATATGCGGGCGTGAAATCCGAGGCGCAATTCGCATGGGACATCCGCCCGCTGCCCTATTGGGACAGCGTCGAGGCCGCCCCGCAGAACACCCTCATCGGGGGGGCCTCGCTCTGGGTCATGGCGGGCAAGTCGGATGCGGATTACAAGGGCGTTGCCGCCTTCATGAACTTCCTCTCCTCGCCCGAGGTGCAGGCGCAATGGCATCAGGACACCGGCTATCTGCCCGCAACACCTGCCGCCGCCGAACTGACCGAAAGCCAGGGCTTCTATGCCGCCAACCCCGGCACGGAAATCGCCGGAAACCAGATGAGCGCCAAGCCCGTGACGGAAAATTCCAAGGGGCTGCGGCTGGGATCGTTCGACCAGATCCGCACGATCATCGACGAGGAACTGGAGGCCGTCTGGGCCGGGCAGAAAGAGGCACAGGCCGCATTGGACTCCGCCGTGAGCCGGGGCAATGAACTGCTGCGCCGCTTCGAGGCTGCCAACCGCTGAGGCGGGCAGGGAAGGGGGGCGGCACCGTGCCGCCCCCCTTCCACATTTCCGGGGGGGAACATGGAAAAGCGCGTGACGTTCCGGGGCATCTGGTTGCCCCTTTTGCTGGTGGCACCGCAGGTGTTCATCACGGCTGTCTTCTTTTTCTACCCTGCCGGGCAGGCGATCTGGCAATCCATGTTCCTGCCCGATCCCTTCGGGCTTTCGACCCGTTTCGTGGGCCTTGGCAATTTCGAATATCTGCTCGGAAACCGCTATTACCGCGCGAGTTTCATCACCACGGCGGTTTTCTCCGTCTCCGTCACGGTCGTTTCCATGGGCATCGCGCTTTATCTTGCGGTGCTGGCGGACCGGCTCATCAAGGGGTCCGGCACCTACCGCACACTCCTGATCTGGCCCTATGCGGTGGCGCCTGCGGTGGCGGGGGTGTTGTGGATGTTCATGTTCAACACCCGCGTCGGGGTCGTTTCATGGTATCTGGGTCAGCTTGGTTACAACTGGAACCATGTGCTGAACGAGGCCGAGGCGATGGGGCTGGTCGTGGTCGCGTCAAGCTGGGGGCGGATCAGCTATAACTTCCTGTTCTTCCTGGCCGGTTTGCAAGCCATCCCGCGCTCGGTGATCGAGGCCGCGGCCATCGACGGCGCGCAGTTCTGGACGCGGTTCCGCACGATCGTCTGGCCGCTTCTGTCGCCCACCACGTTCTTCTTGCTGGTGGTGAACATCGTCTATGCCTTCTTTGAAACCTTCGGGGTGATCCACACGATCACGGCGGGCGGGCCGCAACAGGCCACCACGATCCTTGTCTACAAGGTCTATTCCGACGGCTTCGTGGGGCAGGATCTGGGGTCATCCGCTGCGCAATCGGTGATCCTGCTGGCTGTCGTGGGGCTGCTGACCGTGGTGCAGTTCAAGTTCATCGAGCGGAAGGTGCATTACTGATGGCGGGGCAGGGCGGCGGCATGGTCGAAAAACGCGGCTGGGGGCATGTGTTCACCCATCTGGGGCTGATCGCGGGCGTGCTGGTGATCTTCTTTCCGATCTGGCTGGCCTTTGTCGCCTCCACCGTCACGCAACAGGAGATCGTGCGCCCGCCGATGCCCCTGCTGCCGGGGGACCAGTTCTTCAACAATTACCGCGATGCACTGGTGTCGGGTGTCAATGCGCCGGTCGCCAAGATGCTGTTCAATTCCATGGTCATGGCGCTTGGCATTTCCTTCGGCAAGATCATCATTTCGCTGCTCTCGGCCTTTGCCATCGTCTATTTCCGCTTTCCGGGGCGCAAGCTGTTCTTCTGGCTCATCTTTCTCACGCTGATGCTGCCGGTGGAGGTGCGGATCGTGCCGACCTATGAGGTGATCGCGGGGTTCGGGATGCTCAACAGCTATTCCGGGCTGATCTTTCCGCTGATCGCCTCGGCCACCGCCACGTTCCTGTTCCGGCAGTTCTACATGACCGTGCCGGACGAACTGGCCGAGGCAGCAAGGGTGGACGGGGCAGGGCCGATGCGGTTCTTCTGGGACATTCTGGTGCCGATGAGCCGCACGAACATCGCGGCGCTCTTCGTGATCCTCTTCATCTATGGCTGGAACCAGTATCTCTGGCCGCTTCTCATCACCACGGACCCCTCGATGAACACCATCGTCATGGGGATCCGGCAGATGTTTCCCTCCGGCGACGATCTGGCGAACTGGCCGGTCATCATGGCGACCTCGATCCTGGCGATGCTGCCGCCGGTGCTGGTGGTGATCTTCATGCAGCGGCTTTTCATCCGCGGACTAGTGGACAGCGAGAAATAAATGGCGACTGTAACCCTTGACGGCATCCACAAGACCTATGGGACGACGGCGGTGATCCATGGCGTGTCCATCGACATCGCAGATGGCGAATTCATCGTGATCGTCGGCCCCTCGGGCTGCGGGAAATCGACACTCTTGCGCATGGTGGCGGGGCTGGAGCGGATCACCTCGGGCGAGTTGAAGATCGGTGACAACCGCGTCAACGATCTGGAACCGATGGAACGCAACATCGCCATGGTGTTCCAGAATTATGCGCTCTACCCCCATATGTCGGTTTTCGACAACATGGCCTACGGGCTGAAGATCGCGGGCAAGCCGAAGGCCGAGATTGCCGAACGGGTGGCGGAAGCGGCGCGGATGCTGCAACTCGATCCCTATCTGACCCGCAAGCCGCGCGAATTGTCGGGCGGGCAGCGCCAGCGGGTTGCCATGGGCCGGGCCATCGTGCGCGACCCGGCGGTGTTCCTGTTCGATGAGCCCCTGTCCAATCTCGATGCCAAGCTGCGTGTGCAGATGCGGCTTGAAATCAAGGCCTTGCAGCGCAAACTTGATGTGACCGCGCTTTATGTCACCCATGATCAGGTGGAGGCGATGACGTTGGCCGACCGGATGATCGTGATGAATGAGGGCGTCGCCGAACAGATCGGCACGCCGCTGGAGGTTTACGAGCGCCCCGAGACGCTGTTTGCCGCGCAGTTCATCGGATCGCCCGCAATGAATGTGGTGGCGGGCGAGGCAGACGGGGCAGGGTCCGTGCGTCTTGCCAATGGCACGGTGATGGCCACGACCAGCCGTGCAAAAGGGGCCGTGAAACTGGGCTTCCGGCCCGAACATATGGTGGCCGATCCGGGCGGCACGCTGGTGCTGACGGTGCGCATGGCCGAACCTCTGGGGGCCAATACGTTGATCCATGGTGCGGTGCCGGGCATGGCGGATGAGGTGGTGGCCTCGCTTCCCGGCATCCACCGCGAGTCCGGTCTGGCGCCGGAGATGCGCTTTCACATTCCGCCCGAGGCGACGCATGTCTTTGACGCGGCAACGGGAAAACGGGCGGACGGCTGATGGGCGTTCTGGCGGATCTGCGCGGCGGGCCGGGGCTGATCCGGGTCCATGGCCATCGCGGTGCGCGGGGGATCTGGCCGGAAAACACCTTGTCGGGTTTTGCGCTGGCCTTTGACATGGGGCTTCAGGTCGTGGAACTCGACGTTCTGGTGACGGTGGACGGGGTGGCTGTGGTCACGCACAATCCCGCGCTGAAGGCCGATTGCACGCGCGACGCTTCGGGGCGCTGGCTGGCGGTGGACGGGCCGCTGATTGCGGAAATGACGCTGGCGGACCTGCGCAGCCATGACATCGGCGCGCTGCGACCCGGCAGCGACTATGGCGCACGCTATCCCGAACAGGCGGTGGCTCACGGGCTGCGGGTGCCGACGCTGGCGGAGGTCTGCGCGCTGATTTCCGCGCCGGGCCGGGCCGGCTGCATTCTGAACCTCGAGATCAAGTCGGATCCGGACCAGCCGGACGCCACGCCGCCGATCCCTGATCTGGTGGCCGCCGTTCTGGCACCCTTGCGCGCGGCAGGCGTTTCGCACCGGGTGATCGTGCAAAGCTTCGACTGGCGCGTGGTGCATGAGGCCGCGCGGCAGGCCCCGGAGATCCCGCGCAGCTATCTGAGCCTGCTGCGGCGGCCCGACAGGGTGATGGCTGCGAATATCTATCCCGGGTCGCACTGGATGGATGGTTTGCAGGGCGCGAGCCTGCCGGATCTGGTGGCGGCGGCGGGCGGTGCCGTCTGGTGCCCGCATCACAGCGACCTTTCGGCAGAGGATCGCGAGGACGCGCGCAGACAAGGCCTGATCGTCAATGTCTGGACGGTGAACGAGCCTGACGACATCGCAAGGATGATCGACTTGGGCGTGGACGGGATCATCACCGACTATCCGGGCCGGGTGCAAAGGGCGCTTCTGGATCGGGGGATGGTCTGGCGGGATGACCCCGTAGGCTGTCCTGCCCATATCAAGTAATCCGATAATCAATATTATGTAAAATATATGTCTGTGTCTTGAGGGGGATTTCCCTTTTGTGGCAATATCACATTCACGACTTGAAATATGTTATGTAGACGCTACATAGGCGGAAACCCTGCGTCAAAGGCCCTGCCATGCGCCGCTACTTTCCCATCCTCCTCTGGTCGCGCGGCTATGGTCGCGAAACCCTGACCGCCGATCTGGTGGCCGCTATCATCGTCACGATCATGCTGATCCCGCAGAGCCTTGCCTATGCGCTGCTGGCCGGACTGCCGCCCGAGGTCGGTCTTTACGCCTCCATCGCACCGCTGCTGCTTTATGCCGTGTTCGGAACTTCGCGCACATTGGCGGTTGGTCCGGTGGCGGTTGCCTCCTTGATGACGGCGGCCTCGGTCGGGCAACTGGCGCAGCACGGCACGCCGGAATATCTGGGGGCAGCGATTGCGCTGGCCTTTCTTTCGGGTCTGATGCTGCTGGCCATGGGTTTCCTGCGGCTGGGGTTCATCGCGAATTTCCTGAGCCATCCGGTGATTTCGGGCTTCATCACCGCTTCGGCGCTGCTGATCGCGGCGGGACAGGTGCCGCATCTGCTGGGCATCTCGGCTTCCGGTCATAACCTGCCGGATTTGTTGAAGAATATCATTGAAAATTTCGCCGGTGCCAAGCTGGCGACACTGGGGATCGGGGTCTTTGCGACCGGCTTTCTGTTCTGGTCGCGCAAGAGTCTCAAAGAATGGCTTGAAAGCAAAGGCTTGCCTGGCACCCTAGCAGCCGCTCTGGCGCGCACAGCGCCCATTGCGGCGGTTGTGGCGACAACGCTTGTGACCTGGGCGCTCGGGCTTTCGGGGCTCGGCGTGGCGATTGTGGGCGATGTGCCCAAGGGCCTGCCGGTCCCGCAACTGCCGCCCCTGGACCTCGATCTCTGGGCCAAGGTGGCGGTTCCGGCGCTGCTGATCTCCATTGTCGGCTATGTCGAGACGGTTTCGGTGGCGCAGACACTGGCCGCCAAGCGCCGCCAGCGCATCGACCCGGATCAGGAACTTGTGGCGCTTGGGGCCTGCAATGTCGGCTCGGCCCTGTCGGGGGGCTTTGCCGTGACGGGCGGTTTTGCGCGGTCTGTGGTGAATTTCGACGCAGGCGCGCAGACACCTGCGGCGGGGGCCTTCACCGCCATCGGCATGGCACTGGCGACGCTGTTCCTGACGCCCCTGCTGTTCTTTCTGCCCAAGGCGACGCTGGCGGCGACGATCATCGTCGCGGTGCTGTCGCTGGTCGATCCGGGCGCGTTGCGGCGCACCTTCGCCTATAGCCGGGCGGATGCGGCGGCGATGGGGGCAACGATCCTTGTCACGCTGGGTCTGGGGGTGGAACCGGGGATCCTTGCCGGTGTCGCGCTGTCGCTGTTTCTGCATCTTTACCGTACTTCGCGGCCCCATGTCGCGGTGGTGGGCCAGGTGCCGGGCACCGAGCATTTCCGCAATGTGGAACGGCACGCCGTCATTACGGCAGCGGATGTTCTGACCGTGCGGGTGGATGAAAGCCTCTATTTCCCCAATGCCCGCTTTCTGGAGGACTTCGTGCAGGACCGCATCGCGCTGAACCCGGACGTCCGGCATCTGGTCCTGATGTGCCCGGCGGTGAACGAGGTGGATGCCTCGGCGCTCGAAAGTCTGGAGGCGATCAACCAGATGCTGAAGGACAGCGGCGTGATGCTGCATCTGTCCGAGGTGAAAGGTCCGGTGATGGACCGGCTGCGGCGCAGCCATTTCCTTGACGATCTGACCGGCCGGGTGTTCCTGACGCAATATGACGCGATGCGGGCGCTGGCCCCGGATCTGACCGCGCGCACGCTGTCCGCCTGCCGACGCGAGACAGCGCGCGGCCCCGCGTCGGAGTGACCCTGCGGGGACAGGATGCCGGTATCGTGCGTCAAGCGACACATCGAGGCTCGACATCCGGGGAGGGGCCGTCTTAGGGAGAGCCGACGGCCCCTGCCCCGATCGGAGAGTCCATTGGTTCTGCCCCGCCTTATCAGGATTGCACAATCGGCCAGCATCGACGAGGCCTGGGGCCATGCCACGCCGCGCTTTTGCGCGCTTGGTTTTGGCCGGGTGAACTACGGATTGACGCGGTTCCGGTCGGACTGGTCGATGGGCGACCCGGCGGATGCGGTCTATCTGTCGACCGCCTCGCCTGACTATATGCGGATCTATTTCAAGGGGGGGCATTTTGCCCGGACGCCGATCTTCCGCTGGCTGGTCGGCAATGTGGGTGTGACGACCTGGCGCTGGGTGGACGAGGATCTGGGCGCCGGGCGGCTGTCGCCCGGAGAGGCAGAGGCCGTGCGGATCAATCATGCGCTGGGGGTGCGGGCGGGGCTGACGATCAGCTTTCCCACCCACAACCGGCGCGTGAAGGGGGCGATCGGGCTGATTGCCGATCCGGGGCTTGACCATGATGCGGTGGACCGGATCCATGCGGATCATGGGGCCGAGATCGAGGCCATCGCCCATATGCTGCATTTCCGCGTCGCCACCCTGCCCCCGGCCTATGCGCGCAAGCGCCTGACCGACCGGCAGCGCGAGGCGCTGGAATGGGTCGCCGATGGCAAGACGACGCAGGACATCGCGGTCCTGATGGCGATTTCGGCGGGAATGGTCGAAAAGCACCTGCGTCTTGCGCGGGAGGCGCTGAATGTGGAGACCACGGCACAGGCCGTGGCCAAGGGCACGCTTCTCAACATGATCTTCACCCGCCCGGTTCCGGACCGGAGCAGGCCGGAAACGGGGACAAGGTAGGGTATTCCTGACTTACCCTGCGTCAGCAGATCCGTCACATTGGCGGTGTTCCGTGAGTGGTGGCTTGGTTCCGTCGGCTGGTGGGGGAAAAGGTGGGCCGTGATTTCGGTTCTCCCCCTTGCTCTTGTGCCGGAATTTTCCCGGCAGGGTCGGCGGCGCCATTGGATTGCCCCGTGCCCTTTCGCGGTTTCGCCCGGGTTCAAG
>JBKBNP010000013.1:0-79396 GCA_046295215.1 Pseudorhodobacter sp.
TCTGGACTTACAACAACGACCGCCCGAACATGGGCATCGGCGGCATCACACCCGCCCAGAAACTGAGAATGGCCGCGTAAGTTCTATGAGTGCACCCCGTTAAAAACGGGGGGATTACCGTAGCACCTATTCTGTAGCCCATATGTAGCCCACGTGGAGGCTTCCATTGACCGAGAAGAAGCGCAAGCTCAACGACGCCACCCTCCGAACGGTTAAGCCGACTGGCGAGAGATACGAAATCTCGGATCATGTCGCAGTAGGACTGAGAGCAAGGATTTCGTCCGCTGGGAAGGTGACATTTCTTCTGAAGGCTCGAAACTCGGCGAACACGCTCAAAACCATTATCTCATGCGTCTGTCGCTGGAGCAGTCCGTCGGGGCAACGGCAGCGGCTGCAATCGTGGAGTGCTTCGGCACCCCGGTCAGCGAGAATGAACTCGGCTGGCTGGAAGCCTTGCGCGACGCCTCCGACAACAGCGATCCGAGGCTCACCGCCCGGTCCCGCGCCACGCTGCGGGGGATCTTCGCGAAATGACCGACCGCATGTTCATGGCCCCCACATCACCCGCAGGTCGCTGGGAGGATCTGACCGAGAACGAGACAGCGTGGATCGAATTCCTCCGCGTCATCTCGGCCGGACAGGATCCGAAGATCACGCCCAAGCGCATCCGTGCGCTGCGTGAGCTGCTCGATTCTGACTGAGGAGCGGGTGGAGGCAGGTGCGTCCATTCCCCAGGGGCGGGGAAGCGCGGAGGTGGACGGCTCTCTATCTTTGCGGGTTTGCACAACGAACAGCGAAAACTGTCTGCCGGAGGACGACGCGGGGACGATTGCTTCAGCTCTTTCTCCGGCAGGCTCTACCTGTCTTCGTCACCTTCATCCTCCGAATCAAGCAGGAGCCCAGCGTCGAACGCGAAGCAAGCCTCAAGCCGGCTCTCGTATTCTTCTATGTCGCTTAAGCGCCATCGGGTGCAACCCGGCCCTACCCTCACAGCAGCGGGAAACCTGCCACTGCGCTTCCAGCGCCAGATGCTGTCAGTTGAACACCCGAAGCGTTTTGCGACCTGCTCTACTGTCAGATAGATGGTCTTGATATCAGAAGACTCGGACATGACGTTCCTAGTGTAGCGCTATTCTCTCCGAGGCTTATTTCCCCAAAGTGCAAATCAAACAAGATTCCACAGAAGCAGTTCGTCCGTTGGCACGATCCACTTCTCTACGCGAGTCACCGAGTTTCTTGACGAGGCGAAGGGCACCATCAGCACAATGTAGCCCAGAAGTAGCCCAAATTCACGATCAGCCGATCGAAGCCAACCCTCAAATGCATTTCAGTCAGTATTTCAAGGGGTTTAGGTGGTGCCCGGAGACGGATTTGAACCGCCGACACACGGATTTTCAATCCAAAGAAATTCCTCATAATGTCAGCGCCGTAGGATCAAAAAAGTATCAGGACAAAGCCCGAACGCCCGGTGAACGTGATACACCGGCCAGTGAGGTAAAATCGGCCTACATCCTCTCCAAATACATGAAGCCCGATCACAAGCGCATGTCGCGGATGCTGGGTTATGCGCTGACCCTCGGCAGCCCCGAGGCATGGCAGGGCTTCCGCCGCGTGGCACAGGTCAGAATGACCGAGGCCGAGCGCGCGATGATGGCCTTCTTCATGCTCAACACCATTTCCCGCGACCATGCGGAGAGCATTTCCGGCTTTGCGCTTGCCGCGGCTGGCAGCCCGTTGCCGCCCTTCCTTGGCGGCATGGAGGACGCGCGCACCTGGGCGAACCGGGCCACGCGGGAGGAGCTGAAAGCCTATGCCCTCGCATCCTTCGAGGCGATGACGCCGCAAGATCAGGCGGCTTTCTTTCAACACATCAGCACAATTGAGGTGGCAGCATGAAGATGCTTGTGCATCGGGCTTCGACTGTCGAGGGGCCCCCTTTCGATCTGGCCGCGCTGAAACGGCACTTGCGGGTGTCCTTTGAGGATGATGATGCGCCGATCAGCAACATCGCCCACACGGCTGCGGAGGAAATCGAACACTTCGCCCAGGTCGCGCTGCTGACGCAAACCATCCGTGTCACCATCTTCGACCCGCCGCGCGACATGGGATTGCGCCTGCCGGTCGGGCCAGTGGCAGATGATGCCACGATCACCGTCACCATCGACGGCGCGGGCTTCACGGCTTTCGACTTCACGGGCGGGAACCGGCCCTATGTGCGGTGGCTGGCCCCTTGGTATGACCTGACCCCGACGCGGCTCAATATCGAGTATCAGGCGGGCTTTGGCGCGACCGCAATCGCGATCCCGCACGATCTGGCGCAGGCCGTCATGGATCAGGCGGCGCTGCACTATGACGGGCGATCCCCCATGTCGCCCAAGGAACTCACCATGTCGCCCCATATGGCCCGGATCGGTGCCCGGTATCGCGGGGTGTCGGCATGACTTCCCTTGAGGTGGACAAGATCCTGACCATGTGCTGGCCGGGCGTCCTGCGGGGCGTGATGGCCGATGCGGACGCAGATGACTTCGCCAAGTGTTTTGCCCGGTCCATCGCCCGGCACGGCAAGCGGCGCGGCTGGATGCCCAGTCCGAAGCAAGAGCGGATCATGCGGCAAATGCTGGACGAATACGGCGGTGCATTTGAGCCGGACATGGAGCTGATCGAGAAGGAGTGAGGAAAGAAGATAGCCCGCCGTTGGCGCGGCGGGCCGATGTGCGCGGGACGGTTCAGACGGTGGCCGCTCACATTGAAGGAAGCATACCACGGGGTGGGATCAGATGCAAAGGGCAGTCCGAACGACCGAAGCCCGATCCCCTGCACAGCGTTCGAGTGCAGCAAGTAGCGGTCAACTCTCTGGCGAGGACGCGCGCACAGAGAGGCCCTAAGCGACGGCCCGGCTCCGGCCAGCAAGATCGCGGTGGGCATAGGGACAGCCACGGCTTCACGCTGTGGGCTGTCGTCCTATGCCCATCACTCCGACCCTCACCATCCAGCAGGATGGGACACAGAACGCGCAACGGTTGATATGAGAGAGGACGGCAAGACGATGAACGGCAACGCGGCAGCACTTGGCGATCTGTTCGGCGGATCTGGTCCCAATGCCCCCCGATCCACCGGCCACAGGACCGGTGGGGGGAGTGTTGCTTTCTCTCTCCTGAAAAAAATCGGGGGAAAATCGCAAGCCGTTCGCGCCATTCAGTTTCTTGGGCTTCTGCATGTTCCAGAGGGCAAAAAAGCCGGAAAACCCCTGAAATTGGCCGAGTTTCAGCGTCAATTCGTCAAGGGCGCTTTGGCCCGGAAAACCATGGTCGGGGTGCTGTCGATCGGGCGCGGCAATGCCAAGACGGCCCTTGCGGCGGGGCTGGCGCTGGCCGAGCTGGTGGGCGCGCTGGAAGCGACCCCGCAGCCCAAGCGCGAAATCATCTTCGCAGCCCGGAACCGGGATCAGGCAAAGACCGCCTTTCAGTTTCTGGTGGGCTTCATTCAGGGCCTGCCGGAACCCGATCAGTCGCTGTTCATCATCCGGCGCGGCTCAAAGCTGGAAGTCGAATTTGAGGGCAACGGCGGCGGGCTGGCGCGCGTGATCGCAGCCGATGGCAAGTCCATTCTCGGCGGTGCCCCGACCCTTGCCATCATGGATGAACGGGCGGCATGGGAACGCGAGAAAGGCGACAGTCTGGAAAACGCGATCCTGTCCGGGCTTGGCAAGCGTGACGGGCGGGCGCTGATCATTTCCACCAGCGCCCCGGATGATGCCAACACCTTTTCGCGCTGGCTGGATGATCCGCCGCCCGGAACCTATGTGCAGGAACACCGCCCGCCCTTCGGCCTGCCTGCCGATGATCTGGAAAGCCTGCTGATCGCCAATCCCGGCGCGTCCGAAGGCATTGGCGCGGCCCCGGAATGGCTGGTGTCGCAGGCGCAACGCGCAATCGCCCGTGGCGGTTCGGCCCTGTCCAGTTTCCGCAACCTGAACCGCAATGAACGGGTTTCGACCGAAGATCGGTCTGTGCTGGTGACGGTCGATGAATGGATGAGCGCCGAAGTCGCGCCCGATGATCTGCCCGAGCGGGATGGCCCCTGCGTTCTGGGCATCGACCTTGGCGGCTCGCGTTCAATGTCGGCGGCTGCGCTGTTTTGGCCAGAGACCGGTCGGCTGGAAGCTCTCGGCACCTTCCCGGCAACCCCTTCGCTTGCGGATCGGGGCGCGTCCGATGGCGTGTCGGATCGGTATTGCCAGATGCAGGAACGGGGCGAGCTGTCCGTGATGGGCGAGGCGACCGTGCCGCCCGGCCCATGGCTGGCCCGGATCGTGGCGCACCTGGACGGCATCACCCCGGATTGCATCGTTGGCGACCGTTTCCGCCATGCCGAATTCAGTGAAGCCATGCAGGCGGCAGGGCTGTCCCGCGTTCCGTTCATCTGGCGCGGTTTCGGCTGGAAGGACGGATCAGAGGACATAGAGCGATTCCGCCGCGCGCTGTTTGACGGCGAAGTGAAAGCCGCCCCTTCGATGCTGCTGCGCTTTGCCTTTTCGGACGCGATCACGCTGGTGGACCCGGCAGGCAATCACAAGCTGGCGAAGGCCCGCAGCCTCGGGCGCATCGACGCGGCGGCGGCAACCGTGCTGGCCGTGGCCCAGGGCGCGCGGATGAAAGCCGCCCCGACCCGGAAGGCGAGGGCGCTATGGGATTGAACCGCAAGGAACATGCGCGCCATTCCAAGCGCGTCACGTCAACCCGGCGCTGGCAGGTGCTGCGGCACCAGATCCTTGAACGGGATGGCTGGAAATGCCGGTGCTGCAATGAGCGCCGGCGGCTGGAAATCGACCACATCAAGCCGGTGCGGACGCACCCGGAATTGTCATTCGATCCGCGCAACCTGCAAGCCCTCTGCGGCCCCTGTCACACGAAAAAGACCCGGATCGAGTGCGGCCACAAAGAGAAATCCCCCGAGCGGAAAGCTTGGGCCGATGCCGTTGCCGAGCTGGCAGCGGAAACTGCAACCCAAGCACAGGAGTAAATCATGCTTGAATCCGTCAAGATCGCTCGGCGTCAGTCCGAGATCCGCCAGCAACTGTCCGAGCTGGTCGGCAAACCGACCCCGACCGAAGATGAAACCCGGTCGATGGACACTCTCGATGCGGAATACCGCACCAATGAAACCCGGTATCGCGCGGCCCTCATTGCCGAGGATACCGAGCGCCGCGAGGCCGGTGCCGATCTGGAAACCCGCACGGGCCGGGAATGGGATGATCTGGTGCAGGGCTTCGAGCTGCGCCAGGTGGCCCTTGCCCTGTCCGAAGGCCGCAATCTGGACGGGCGCACCGCCGAAGTGGTGGAGGAACTGCGCAGCCGGGGCGGCTATCGGGGCGTTCCCGTGCCCTGGGCGGCGCTGGAATTGCGCAACACCGTGTCCAGCGGCACCCCCGACCCGATCAGCACCCGCCCGATCATTGACCGGCTGTTCCCGGAATCGGTCGCGGGCCGGATGGGCGCGCAGATGATCAGCATCGACGCGGGCGCGGTGGAATGGCCGGTCACGACCTCGGCAGTCTCGGCAGGCTGGGCCGCGACCGAAGGCGGGAACGTGGCCGGTCCGACGCAATACACGACTGCGGATCGCGCCCTGAAGCCTGATCACAATCTGGGCGTCCAGATGCGGATCACCCGCAAGGCGCTGCAACAGTCGGGTGCTGCGCTGGAAGCGGCGATCCGGCGCGACATGCAGGGCGCAATGGGTGCGGCGATGGACCGGGCCACGTTCCTCGGCACCGGTGCAGACGGGCAACCCTTGGGTGTGATCACTGGTGCTGCGACCTATGGCATCACCGTGACCCCGGTCGATGCGCTGGCAAGCTGGGCTGCGTTCCGCGCGGCTGTCACCGCCTTCATGGTCGCCAATGCCGCAACCGGCCCCGCCGCGATCCGCGCCCTGATCCGGCCCGAGTTGTGGGACTATCTGGACGGCGACCTGATCACCGGCACGGCTGTTTCCGAATGGGACCGCCTGACCCGGCATATCCCGGCAGGCAATATCGCCATGTCCAGCAATGCCCTTGCGGCGCTGGCAGGCGCGACGCTGGCCAGCACAAGCCTGCTGACCACGGCCACCAGCGGCGTGGCCCCGGTCTTTGTGGGCGCATGGGGCGCGGTGGACGTCATTCGGGACGTTTTCACCGATGCGCAATCGGGCGGGCTGCGGATCACCGCCCTTGCCACGATGGACGTGACCGTTGCGCGCCCGGTGCAACTGCGCGTCCTGACCGGCCTTGAAACCGCCGTGTCCGGGGGCTGATCATGCTCTGGGGCGATCACGCTGGCAGCCTTGAGCTGCGGACGGAGGGCGGGGCAACCCGCCTGACGGCCCGTTTCCCCTATGGAAGGGAAACCGAAATCGCGGCGGGGCGGCATGAGGTGATCGCCCCCCGCGCTTTCCGCAACCGGATCGAGGCCGGGGCGGAAATTCACCTGCTGGCCGGGCATGACTTTGAAAAGCCCTTGGCGTCCAGATCGGCAGGCACCTTGACTGTCATCGATTCCGACGAGGCGCTGACACTGGAAGCGCGGATCGAGGGCGGCACAAGTTGGGCGCGCGACTTCCTGTCGGCCAATGCCTCGGGCCTGATCCGGGGGCTGTCGCCCGGTTTCCGTGTTCCGGTCGGCGGGGAACGGATCGAGCGGCGGGGCGCGGGCATCCTGCGCACCATCGCCTCGGCCGAGCTGTTTGAGCTGTCGGCCGTCACCCGCCCCGCCTATCCGGCCGCGCAGATCGAGGCGCGGAACTGGCAGCCGGTGGGCGACGTGGCCGCGCAGATCGTGACCCATCATTTGAAACGCTGGAGGCTTTGATGTTCGGATGGTTGAAACGATGGGCCGCGCCCCAGGTTGAAAAGCGGTCCAGCGGTGCGGGCTACACCGCCCAGGTCATGGCCGCGCGGGAAAACTGGATCAGCGGCAACCTGACCGTGGCCGAACTGACAGCGGCGGTGCAAGCCTGTGTCAGCCTTTGGGAAGGCGCGTTCACGCTGGCCGATGTGAAGGGAACCGACCTGCTGGACCGGCAGACCATGGCCCTGATCGGTCGCAGCCTTGCCCTGCGCGGGGAATGTGTGTTCCTGATCCGGGATCGGCTTATCCCCTTCACAGACTGGGATCTGACCACGCGCGACGGCATTCCGCGCGCCTATCGCGGCCAGGTGCCGGAAGTGGGCGGCGGGCGGATGGAAACCGCATTGGCAGCCGAGGTGCTGCACCTGCGGATCGCGTCCGACATGTTCACGCCCTGGGCGGGGAAATCGCCCCTGTCGCGCGTTCCCCTGTCGGCTTCCCTGCTGGCCGAAGTGGAAACCGCCCTGCGCGATGTTTACCGGGATGCGCCCCTTGGCAGTCAGATCGTGCCGGTGCCGGAAGGATCAGCCGACGACATGGCATCCTTGCGCGGATCGTTCAAAGGGCGGCGGGGTGCGGCGCTGGTGATCGAAGGTGTCGCGCAATCGGTCGGCGCGGGGATGCATCCGCAGCTCGGCAAGGCCCCCGATCAGCTTTCGCCGGATCTGTCGAAATCCATGACGGGGGAAAGCCTGACAGCCGCGCGGGATGCCGTGCAACTGGCCTTCGGTGTTCTGCCTGCCCTGATGAACCGATCCGTGACCGGCCCCGCGGTGCGAGAGGCGCAACGGCACCTTGCCCAGATCGTGCTGCAACCCTTGGCCCAGATCGTGGCCGAGGAAGCCGGGGCGAAGCTCGGCAGCCGCGTCCTGATCGACGTGGTGCGACCGATGCAAGCCTTTGACGCGGGCGGCAAGGCGCGGGCGCTGTCCACCATGATCATGGCGCTTGCAGCGGCCAAGGAAGCCGGGATCGAGGGCGCGACCTTGCAGGATGCGCTGGCCTTCATCGACTGGCACGACGAATAGGGCAGGATGCGCCCTATCGGCTTTGTCGCTCCCGAAGGGCCAAGCCGGTTAATGCATCCCCGTTACTCGGTGAGTGGGCAAACCCCGAGAGAGAGCGGCCTTTCCCGTAGGCGCGGCTCTCAATTTTGCTTTGGCATCAATTGAAGAAAACCCACTTCACAAACACCCAGAGCACCACAAGTGCGATCACCACTTGCCACCAGCGGACAACTGGATCTGGTTCTCCGCACTTTGGACAGAACTTCGCGCGGGGCGAGACATCTTTTCCACAATTCGAGCAACTTGCCATTACTTTGCCCTTTCAATCAGTTGCCGGATGAATTCCGGGCGGGACGGCTCCGGGTCGAGCTTCGCGCGTTCCGCATCGACCCATGCCAGAAGGTCGGGCGCAAGTCGCAACGTGATCGCTGTCGAGTTGACCGCCGGTCGCCCTCGTGGACGCTTTTCATTTTCAGCCATCAACAAATCCCTTGACGCCTCATAATTTATGATGGCAGATAAGAAGCAGGCCGACAAGGTGCGTCAACACCCCATCGGCCCTAACCGAAACGCTGATCTATGGAGGATCACCGAATGGCTGTTCATTGCCATAGCGGACAGGCCATGCCTGCCGCAAGCCTGCACGAAATCCACGACATGCTGACCCTTGCCCTGGACGCTACAGAGCGCCCGAGCGGCTACAGCCAGCCCGAACGCGAGGCGCGCAGCTACGTCCGGGCGGCGCTGCGGCGGACTGAGCGCTTGATGGGGGTGCGGGCATGAGCGTTGAACCAGTGAGCTATGACGAAAATCGCGCGGTGGGCGGCAAGGCCCTCTGTGGGGAAGGAGTCTGGAAAGATGATCTGGCCCAGATCGAGCAATTGCGCGCCCGGCAAGCGGCCTACAGGGAAAGCCTGCCGCAAGACGACAGCGCCGCGATCAGCGCCGCATGGCAGCACCTTTCCCCCAGAGGCGAGAGCTATCCCGACGGCTTCGAGCGCGCCCTTTACACCGCCTATGCAATCGAGGTGATCGTGAGAACCGACGCAGCACAGGAAGGTTTCGGCTTGGAAGCCGCCGCCTTTCTGGCCGAATCGGTCACGGATGATCTGCGCCGAGTGCAGCGAAGCCTTGACCGCGTGTCCGACATTCTGGGCAACCCCGCCCGGATCGAGCAAAACGCAAAGCAGATCGAGCGGCTGCGCAAGGGGTGATGCTCAACAACCTCTTGCAGTTTACAAATGGCCTGCTACCTTCTGGGAAACAGCAAGAGGTAACCCATGACCGATCTGCCCACGAAAACCAGTCTCCGCGCGACCACGAAACTGGCCTGCGAGATCGCGAAAACGCACCCGGACCGCTTCAACGAAGCGGTCCATGCGAATTTCTATCCCTGCGCCCCCAGGACGACGCCGGGCAAGGCCCGCTCGTTCGCGGTGGACGATATTGTTGCGCTGCGGCTCTATCAGCGCGAAATGGATGCAGGCATGAGTGCATCGGCGGCAGGCGCCAAAGTCTGCGCGATCCGTGAATTCATGCAGGTCAGCCCGGGCGCGCCGCGTGTGTTCATCATCAAAACGCCGCTGGGCGATCCGGACTATTTGTCCGAATTCGACATGAGACAAGATTTCACCATGATCAATGACAGGCAGGCGCTGGAAGTGATCAGCTGCGAAATGATCGACCTCAACTGGCACCGGGCGCGCATCGTTCATTATCTCACCGAAGCTGACAAAAACCGCGTGGTGGGGGACTGATAGCGTGACCCACTCCGCCCCGATCCTTGCCAGTGAGACGAGCGCGGCCAAGCTTCTGGATATGAAGCTGGCCGAGTTCCGTTCGCTGGTGGAGGCGGGGCATTTGCCGCGAGGGCGCGAAATTGCCCCCGGTGTTCTGCGCTGGGTGACCGACGATCTGCGTCGCATCGCCAGCGGTGACGCCTCGGACGGCATGGGGGACGTGCAATGGTAGCGAAGCGATACCTCTGGCGGCACCCCGAAGGCCGCATCTATGTCCGCCTCAAGGGTAAGCTGCATCGGATCAAGGCCGCCGAAGGCACCGCAGAATTTGACCGGCAGTATTGGGAGATCCTGACCGGAAAACGGATGCAGGCGAAAACCTCATGGGCGGTCCTTATGGACGATTACCGCAAGTCCGACCGCTGGACCGGCCTCAAGCCGCGCACCCGGCAGGATTACGACAAGGTGATGGACTATCTGCGCGAGAAGATCGGCAGCCGCGATGTGAAGGCGCTGACCCGGGCCGATGTGATCGGGGCGCAGAAGGCCAACGCGCACCGCACCCGGTTTGCAAACTACATTCCTCAGATGCTGGTGGTTCTCTTCGAACACGCGATTGATCTGGGCTGGGTTCAGCACAACCCGGCAAAGGGTGTCCGGGCGCTAAGAACCCCGACCGAGAGGCAGCGCGAGCATTTGCCTTGGCCGAATTGGGCGGCTGACAAATTCAGAGCCGAGGCCAACCCCCTATGCCGGTTGATCTTCGAAATAGCAGTTGGAAGCGTTCAGCGCCCCAGCGACTGGCTTCTGTTCAAATGGGGTGACTATGACGGGGACAGCCTGCGCCTGCGCCAAGGCAAGACCGACACGCCGCTGATTCTGCCCTGCACCGACCATTTGAAGGCGGCACTTGAACAGGCAAAGCGCTCATTGGGGGCGACCCCGATTGCCGCGCGTCAGATCCTGACTCAGCCGAACGGCAACCCGATGAACTACAATTACATGGCCAAGGCCATGCGAAAGGAGCGTGTCCGGCTTGGCCTTGAAGCCTATGACCTTCACGGCCTGCGTTATCGCAGCATCAAAGAATTGGCATGGGCGGGCTGTAAGGATGACGAGATCGCGGCCTATAGCGGCCATGCCACCATCGCCATGATTGCCAAGTATGCAGGCGAGGCCCGGCAGGAGACGCGGGCGCGTCAAGCGCGGGAGAAACGCCAGTGAACGGAATGGGCACAGAACAGAAAGCTGATACCCTGAGTGATACTCCTAGGGCGTTCACTTCGGCCAAGTCATTGAAACAATGGTGCCCGGAGACGGATTTGAACCGCCGACACACGGATTTTCAATCCGTTGCTCTACCAACTGAGCTATCCGGGCCACAAGCGCGGTATTATGCGAGGTGCGGAAGGCTGTCCAGAGGGATACCATAAAATTTTCTTTGGCCTGGACTGGGCCGCGACCAAGACGCGGAGCGCCCGGCTCGAGACGTTGCAAAGCGCACCTGATCCCGCCCGACCAAGGCAGACGGACAAAGCCCGCCCGCGCGGCGGCGGCCAATCTGCCGCGACGACAAGGGAGGCTTCACCCTTGAACCGAATACCGGCCAAAGACGCCGGGGCCGAACCGGTCGGAAACCTGTGCGACGCTCAGATCGAAGCCTGCAACCGCCCCGTCAGCAACCCGCGCCGCGAGCGGATATGTCCATCGGGGTTCGCTCAGGACAACTTCGCGTCGGATTTCATCAGCCACCACGACGCGCAGCAAATAGGCTTCGCGATCCTCGCCCAGCGGCACGTCGAGCGATTCCCAACTGTCCCCCTCGATCCGGGTGCGGCGGATCCATGTTGTCACGATGCCGCCATCTGGCGCGACCAAATGCCGAAAATGAACCGGCGAATAGCTGCGCAGCCCGATGCCGCTGAATGCTTCGACCCTATGCACGGTGTTCCGGTCATCGACGCCGCGCGCGGCCACACCGATCCGGTAATGCCGCGCAAGTCCGCGTTCGGCGGCTGACAGGTCAAGCTGGGCCAGCGCGTCGTTGTAAAACACGACAATTGACCCCTCCGGCCATTCCGCTGGCAAAATGCCATCGGTTCCGAGCTGGCCACGCAGACGGTGGCTCAACTCATAGATGCGCGGTCCGACAAGTTCGGCATTGCCGAACTGGAACACTTCCCAATTGTCGCTGCTGCCATCCCCGATGAAGGCGATATTGGCACCGTCCAGCACAGCAAGATCGGAAGCCGATTGAAATGTGCCAGCCGAAAGCCGGACACGCAGCGGGCTGCCTCTGTCCCATCGCCCCGAGGGGGCAGCGGCAAGCGAGGTCTCGGTGACACCGATGGTCGCGGGCGAGGGCAGCAGCAAGTTCAACTCGTGCGATGTGTCGGTGATGCCCTTCCAGACCGCAACTGCCCCGGGCCAGGGCACCGACACCGCCGCGACATGAGGGGCTTCCGGTGTTTCGGTCCCGCGCAGCAAAGGCAGGTCCAGAAAGAGGGGAAAGACCGGCACAGGCGGGATGAAGGGCTTGGCCGTTATGGTTTCGGCAATGTCACCGCCCGCGGCGTAGAGTCCCGGCTCGATGCGGACCACTTCGACCAACGCGGATGTGGTCTGCTCCACCCTGTCGATCCGGTAGCGGTCGTCACCGATCCTTACGGTATCCCCTGCCCCAAGGGCGCCCGCCGAACGGGGCAAGGCAAAGCGGGCGCTGTCTCGGGCCACCCGCGCCTCGGCCAGCCATCTTTCGGCGACACCATGGGCCTCTGCCTCGGTAAGGGCCAGCGGCAGGTCCGATTGTGCTGCGCCCGAACCATCCTCGTCGGGAAAGGACACCTCGACATCGCGAAGCGCGAAATCGCCGCCATCCTGAAGGTAGCCAAGCCGGATCCGGCCAGCCGTTTCCGCCTCGGCCGCCCGGGTGGATTCGAACCCACTCTCCAGATCGGGACTGAGCGCCAGGCGTTCCGGGTCCAGAAACACCGGCTTCAACCCCGACCTGTTGCGGAAGATCAACCGACCCTCCCGCTCGATCACGTCAAGTCCGAAGGCCAGGACCAGCGATTGCAGCGCAGCACGCGCAGTGCCGACACCGGTCGGGGTAAAGCCACGCACAACGCCATGAAGGGCGCGCAGATCGACATCCCGCACCCCCGCCGTTTCACAGAGTTCCGCAACCACCGCCGAAAGCGGCTGATTGGTGGCCCGCCCGGTCAGCCAATGGCCACGCGCATGATTGTCACCATCCGACCACAGGTCCGAACGCCCCGGGAATGCGGGATAGGGCCGCGCATCCCAGGCCCAGACATGGCCCCGCGCCATATCCAGCATCGGCGCGGCATAGAGGCCCGACACCGGGTTGTTGGCCGGATCCGCCCAGAACCCCGCCATGGCACGCAGATACTGAATCTGCATCACATCGTCGCGCCGCCCGTTCGAATACTTGGGCAGGGCACTTTCGGAACTCTTGGGGTCCAGAAACTTGTTGGGCTGGTTGGCCCCCTTGTCGATCGCGGCACAGCCATATTCGGTGAACCGCATCGGTTTGGATTGCGGCACCCATCCAGTTGCGGTTTCGGACCTTGCACCGTCAATCCGGTTGAAATGCAGGTTGGACCACCAGCCGGGCAGATCCTTGTAACGAAAGACCCAGGGTTCGTGATGCGCGCCATCGGTGATGGGCAGGCGGCGCTGTGCGGCTTCGCCCTCGGGGCTGTCGTAATACCAGTCATAGCCCTCGCCCCCCAGAATATTGGCGCGCAGGTAGTCGAGATTGTGGGTCGAGCCCCAGGAGGCATCGAGATGATCCTCGCCATCGCGCCAATCCGACAGGGGCATGTAATTGTCGATGCCGATGAAGTCGATTTCCGGGTCGGCCCAGAGCGGATCGAGATGGAAATAGACATTTCCATCCGCGTGATAGCCGAAATATTCGGACCAGTCGGCGGCATAGGTGATCTCGACATCCGGGCCAAGCACGTCGCGCACATCAGCGGCCAGCGCGCGCAAGGCGGCAACGGCGGGAAAACTGTGGCCCGGCCCGCGGATCTGCGTCAGCGCGCGCATCTCGGACCCGATGCAGAAGGCATCCACCCCGCCCGCCATCGCGCACAGATGCGCATAATGCAGGATGAAGCGGCGATAGCTCCAGCCGTCCGCGCCGCTATAGTGGATCGTGTCGCCGGTCGCGGTGAACTCCGCCGGCTGCGCGGTCCCGAAGAAGGCGGCGACCTCATCGACCGCCGCCGGCATTGCGTCGGGTGACCCGTCGCGCCCCGGTGCCGCGGAGGTGGTGATGCGCCCGCGCCAGGGCAGAACCGGCTGATCCTCCGCCCCGGTCCAGGGATCGCCGAGGCCGTTGCCGGGGATCTGGTCCATCAGGATGAACGGGTAGAACATGACCTCCTGCCCGGCCTCGCGCAGCGCCGTGATGGCCTCGATCACCGAGGCATCCGCAGGCGTGCCACCATAGGCGGTCAGTCCGTCGAGCTGGCGGACCTCCCCGGCCGTGGCGCGGGTCAGACCCCCGACACGCCAGGGCATCATGGCGGGATCCTCGATCTTCTGATCCACCTTCGGTTCGATCCGGCATTCGGCACATTTGAGATTCGACCCGAACCAGGACACGATCAGCGATACTGACCCGACCCCGGGCAGTTCGCGCGCCAGATTGTCGAGCGCAGACTCGAAATCCGTGCGTTCGGACAGGGTGTTGCTGTTGACCGACCGCACCAGTCCCGGCCCGTCGGAATAGCGGACCGGGGTGGTGGCGAGGCTGTATTCACCGCTGCCCGGCATCATCGCCACGGCCCTGACCGCCTGATCGAGCCGCAGCTCGGCTTCGGCAAGCGTCCCCTGGGCCGGGCGGATCACCTCGAACGACAGTTGCGGCACCCGGTTGCCGAACCGTCCGAGATCCAGATCCTCGATCACCACATAGGCTGTGCCGCGATAGGCGGGCGCCTGCCCTGTTCCTTCGACGGTTTCGATTTTCGGATCAGGAAGCTGGTCCTCGTCGCCCGGATAGACCCGGAAATTCAGCGTCTCAGGGTCGATCTCCTGCCCATCCGCCCAGATGCGTCCGACGCCCAGAATGACCCCGGCACAGAGCGCGACGGCAAAGCTGACCGAATAGGAATAGCTCGTCACACGCGGTTTCGGCGTGCCCTTGCCTCCCCCGCTGCGGGTGGAGCTTTCGACAAATCGCGTCGCCCAGATGATCTGCCCCGCGACGCGCGCCCGCCCGTAGACCTGCGCGATTTCCGCCCCTTCCGAGGCGCCGGTCAGCCGGAAGCGGTCCACGCGACCAACCTCCACCGGTTCGGACCCGGCCCCCAGCAGGCGCTGGTCGATGGCACGACCGACCGTCGCCCCGACCGCGCGCCCGATGACGGCCCCCGAAAGACCCAGAACCGTGCCGCCGAAGCCGGATCCGACAGCCGCACCTACGGCCGAAAGCAGAAGTGTCGCCATTCATTCGGCTCCTTGCAAAAGGGGAAAGCGGAACCGCGCCACGATGCGGCGCGCCCAGGGGCCGCTCAGGCGGTTCTCGATCACACCATGGCCGCTATAGGCATGGATGAAGCTGTCAAGGCCCGAGGCGATGCCCAGATGCTTGGCAACCCGCCCATCGCGCATGCGGAACAGCAAGACCTCGCCCGGGCGAATGGTGCTGCCCTCTGACGGCACCAGCCAGCGCAGCGCCGCCGCCTGAAGCAATTCGCATCCCGCCGCCTCACCCCAGTCCGGGCTGTAGGGCGGCACGGCTTCGGGTTCCTGCCCCACGACACCCCGCCAGACACCCCGGACAAGGCCCAGACAATCCGCACCAGCGCCCTTGCAACTGGCCTGATGGACATAGGGCGTGCCGATCCAGGACCGGGCCTCGTCCAGAATGCGCTCTTGCTGCGGGGTCATCGCATCAGGCTCCCGCCATCGTTGAGGCTGCCCGACGCGGGATAGGCGGTCAGCCAGTCCTCGCCGGGAATGTGCGGAAAGCCTCTGAAATTGAGGAAATTCGCGAATTTGAACCGGCAGGATGCAACGGATTTGTCGCACCCGGCCTCGACGCGGAGCAGGTCGCCGTCCGCGACCGGCGCGCCCAGACGTTGCCACAGCTCGACCGTGCGGCCAGTCGCGTCGAGCCGGTCCCGCTTGACCACACCGACCAGCCCGGTCGCAGCCCCTGTCAGAACCTCAAGGCGCCCGCGTTCGAACCAGCGATCCGCAAGATCCGTAATGCCGGACAGATGGAACCGCAGCCGGTCCTGGCGGACCTCTGCCGCGGCCTCCACAGTGAAACCCGGCTGCGTCAGGTCGAACCGGCAGGACCGGCCCCCCAGAATCGCTGCACATTTGCGCTGATAGCTGCGTCCCTGCGGCTGATTGAGAAGCTCCGCAAGGCCGCGCATTTCGGCCTTGAAGGCCCCTCCGGCCCGCTGGATCTCCCCGATGGACCCCTTGAACTGCAACCGCCGCTGATCCGGCTCCGCCCAGTTCACCAGCCAGATCGACAATTCCGCCCCGTCGAACCGCCCGGCCATCAGGTCGGCCTCGGTCACCGAAATGTCCGACAGCGCCCCCATCGCCTCGCTGTTGTCCACCGACAGCCCGCTGGTCTGCTGCAAGGCCTGCGCCGTCAGCCCGGTTCCGGCACGAAACGCCATTCCGTCAAAGAAAATGTCGCGGTCATGGTCGGTGAACCCATGCACCATACCGTCCTTGCGCCGGATCGCCCAGGCGTTGCACAGGGTCGTGATCCCCTGCCCCAGATGGGCAAGCAGTCCGTTGCCGGGCGCCGTCATACCCGCAACTCCACCACCGGGACCGATGGCACATCCCCGGCACGGAAGGACGCAACCGAGGTCTGGATCCGGTCGGTATCGAACCGCACCGGCACGTCGAACTCGAAGCCCGCCGTCACGATGACGCCGGTATCGGGGGGCGTCACGAAATGCACCAGCCCCGTTGCGGCATCCACCGAATAATCCAGCGTTTCCACCTTGCGGTCCCCCTCCAGCGCCACGATCACGCTGCCCGCGACAGGTTTGCGGATCGGCCGGACATAGGTCTCGTCCCCGGAGCGATAGGTCTTGACCAGCGCAAATTCCCTGCGCTGGCCGTCCCCCACCCCGAGGATCTGGTCGGTTTCCTCGACAGGTTTCGAGGCGCGGCCGGATTTGTAATCGGCCCAGTCCTTCCAGCGAAAACCATGCAACTGTCCGCGCCGCGCCTCGAAAAAGGCAATCAGCGTTTCCACATCGTCCAGACTGCGCAATCCCAGCCCCGCGTCGTAGCGGCGGCGCGACTCCGCCCAGGGGGTGTTGCGTTCCTCGAACCCGTTGACCAGCGTCACGATCTCGGTGCGCCGTTCCGGCCCGCCGACCGACCCGAAGCTGAGATTGGCCGGAAAGCGTATCTCATGAAATCCCATGTCCTCACCTCACCTGTTGCGCTGGCCACGGGCGAGCGCGCGCGACGCCTGCGCCGCGATCTGGCTTTGCGACCGCTGGAAGCCCTGCACATCGGGAGTGGAAATGTTCATCACCACCGTAACGGGCCGCCCCCAGCCCCCCGCCTGCACGCCGAGCCGCCCATCGGGCCCGCGCGCCAGCGGCATGATCGCCTCCGGTCCCGCCTCCCCCATCAGCCCCGTCCCCCCCCGCATCGGAAAGGCGGTCGGCTGGGCCACGATGCCGCCCTTGGCAAAGGGCATGACGCGGCCGTGGGTGAAGGCGCCACCCTTTTCGAAGGGCATCAGCCCGCCGAGCAGGCTGTTCACCCCCTGCGCCACAAAGCCGCCAAGCGCGTTCTGCACCGGCCTCATCGCCACCGAATAGGCCGTGTTCGCCATGCTCTGCGCGACACCCTTCAGCGCATCCGACAGTTTCATCCCGTCGAATACCAGCCCGTCAAAGGCACGCCGCAATCCCGACCCGATGCCGTTGGACAGGCTGTTGACCTCGCGCCCGGTGAACACAAGGCTGTCGCGCATCCGTGCCAGCTCACCGTCAAAGGCCCCGACCATCCCGGCCGCCCCGCCGAGTGTCGTTTCCAGCGCGGCGATCTGGTCCTCAAGCCGCTCAATATCCGCCATGTTCCGGCTCCTTCCCCATGCGCGGCCCCCTGTCCGGGAAAGCGCGCGACAATTCTTCCAGCCTTGCGCGGGTGAAAGGCGGCGATGCCGCCTCCGCGCCCAGCATGATCCGCAACTCCCCCGGCGTCAGGTTCCAGAACTCCGCAGGGCGCAGTTGCAGCCCGCAAAGCCCCGCCCGCATCAGACCCGGCCAGTCGAAACCGCTCATGGCACCTGCGGCGCTCCGAAGGCGCGCGCCAGCAATTCCGCCGCCACCCGCGCCGCCTCCACCGGACCTCCGCCGATTTCTACGCTGCGCAGATCGGCGGCCGTTCCCGTCCAGCCGCCGCCCCGCAACCCCGCCACGATCAACGCCAGCACATCGCGGGTTGAAAACCGTCCCGCCTCGAACCGCTCAACAAGGTCGATCAGCGACCCGGTTTCCAGCGCGGCCTCCAGTTCGGCCAGCGCGCCGAGCGTCAGCCTGGCCACATGGCGTTCCCCATCCAGCGTCAACGCAACCTCTCCTGCCCAGGGGTTCACCATCACAGCGCCACAAAGCTGAGCGCACCGGCCGAGGCCATGCTCAGCTCATAGGTCGCCTCGCCATTGTGGCTGCCCGCATATTCGATGGCGGAAATCTGGAACGGCCCCTCGACAATGCCGAAATCGGGGATGACGACCTGAAATCCGGGGATCTCGCCGTCGAAAAAGATCTGGCGCGCGCGTTCATCGGTGTTGGCGTCGCGGAACACGCCGGAGCCAGAGATCGAGGCCGTCTTGACCCCCGCCCCCGCCAGCAGTTCCCGCCATCCGCCCTGGCTTTCAAGGCTGGTCACATCCACGGTTTCCGCGTTGAAGCTGATGCGCGTGGCCCGCAGGCCCGCGATGGTCTCGAACAACCCGTCGCCGGTCATGTCGAGCTTGATGAGAAGGTCTTTGCCGTTCTGAACCGCCATGGGTCATCTCCGATCGTGATTGTGGCGCAGTGTCCGCGCCCGTGAAAACTCTGCGCGCGCTACACCTCGACCCGCGCGCGGAAACTGAGGTCGATCCGCCGCACCGCGCCGTCCTTCAGCCTGCGCGCGCTGGCCCGCTGGAAGGCAAGGCTGACCAGCCGCCCCCGCGCCAGTGCCAACGGCACCTGATCCAGCGCATCCGACACCGTCACCGCCACGGTCTTTGCCGCCAGAAACCCGTCCGCATCGCTGATGACCGACAGAACCAGCCGATGCACCGCCCCGGCACCCGTCTTGTCGGACGCCTCGCGCACCTCCTCGGGGCCGATCATCACGAAGGTTCCGCCCGGCCCGCCCTCTGGCACCGCATCCAGCACAGGAACCCCGGCCAGATCCGGCAGGGCCGAGAGCCGCTCATAGATCGCCGCCTGAAGGGCCGCCGCCATGCCATAGCTCATTTCTGCACCTCCTCGCGCACGAAGCACCGCAGATAGCGGCCATCCGGGTCGCGTTCCGTCACCGCCAGAATGTCGAAAATGCGCGTTCCATCGCGAAATCGCTGCCCCGGCACCGGGCGCTGCGGCGCGCCCACCGGGGCAGCCCGCAGCGTGACACGGTAGGGGACCGAGGCCAGCAGCATCTCCTCGCCGCCCACCTCGCGCCCTGACCCGGGCAGCACCTCGGCCCAGACCTGTCCGACCGCAGCCCAGGTCAGCGCATGGCCGCCCATGCCATCGGCCAGCCGTTCGGGCGCCTCCAGCACGAGCGCGCGATTGAGCCGCACCCCGGTCATGCCGCGCCCCCGCCCAGCACCCGCACCGTGCGCCAGCGTTCCAGCAGCAGCACCACCGCATGCGGCAGGCCCGCGCCCTCGCGCATCCCGCCCTCATGGCGCATCTCGTAATATTCGGCGGCCAACAGCAGCACCGCCTGCGCCAGATCGGCGGGCAGATCGTCCCAGACCGGCCCGAAACCGGCGTCAAACTCGATCTCCGCCTGACCATCCATCGGAACCTGCGGAAAGACCCCGCCAAGGGCCAGAAGATGCGGACGGTGGGCATCCGCCCGCAGCCGATAGCGCCCGGCCATCACCTGGACGCCCGCGCCCATCCGGTCCCGCAATGTAACCGAATGGACATCGGAAACTGGGGCCAGCGGCAGGGCCTGCGCGCTGTCCGACCGCCAGTAATCCAGCGTCAGCCGGAACCGTCGCGTCAGCAGCGCCTTGTTGATGCGGCCCTCGACCACCGCGATCGCGGCCCTCAGATAGCCCGCCATCAGGGCATCCTGCATCCCGTCTTCGGCAAAGCCGCTCCCCAGCCGCAGATGGGATTTCAGCGCCGCCACGGGCAGCACCGCACCGGGCACTTCGCTCAGCTCGATCAGCATCATGTCTTTCCTCATCATGGCCCCCCGGAAGGATTGGGCGCGCATCCCGCATCGCTCGGACGGAGGGAGCAGCTAGACGACACGGTCGGGGCAAGCCCCCGATACGCGCCCAAAGGCCCGGCCCGTCAGGGCCGGACCGTCTGATGCCCGGTCAGGAGGTCGCGAATTTCAACAGCTTGATCGCCGCGAAATCGGTCACATCGCCGCCCACACGCTTGGTGGCGTAGAACAGCACATGCGGCTTGGCCGAGAAGGGATCGCGCAGGATGCGCAGGTCGGGGCGCTCGGCAATCGTGTAGCCCGCGTTGAAATCGCCGAAGGCAATCGCATAGGCATCGGCGGCAATATCGGGCATATCCTCGGCGATCAGCACCGGATAGCCCATCAGGCGTGCCGGTTCGCCCGCGGCCAGACCGTCCGACCACAGGAAACGGCCATCGGCATCCTTCATCTTGCGCACCGCGCCCGCGGTTTTCGAATTCATCACGAAAGCCGCATTGGCGCGGTAATCCGCCCCCAGCGCATAGACCAGATTGACGATGCAATCAGCGGCATTGACCGACGGGAAATCCGCTGCAGCCCCCGAGGGCACATAACCGAGGTTGCCCCAGGTCCAGATGTCATTGTCGATCTTGTTCGGCAACAGGAAGCCGCGCGGCTTGTCCACCCCGTCACCATTCACAAAGGCCGCGGCCTCGGCGCGGATGAAGCGCGTCGCGATCTTGCCCGCCAGCCAGTCCTCGACATTGAAGGCGCTGTCATCCAGCAGACGCTGGCTCGCCTTCGGCATGGCGGACAGCTCATGCAGGCGGATCGAGATGCGCTCCAGCAGCGGCGTCGTGCTTTCGGTCTGCGGACCCGCCTCCGTGGCCCAGCCCGACCCGACCTCGCTGCGGTCGATCAGCACGTCGAAAGACGTGGCCTCCACCTGCACCACATTGGCGATGGCGCGGATCGAGGCGGTGGAGACCAGCATCGAGCGGATGGTTTCCGCCGTCTGCGGGTCGACCAGATAGCCGCCATCGGCCGCAACGGCGGTGGTCATCGCCTTGCCTTCCAGATGCAGGCCGCGCAGCCCGTCATCATCGCCCGACCGCAAATAGGCACCGAACGCTTTCTTGTGGGGCACATCCGCCTCGGCCTGGGCCGAAAGCGCCGGGCGGGCATAGGTCATGGTTTTCCGATCCAGCATGGTGAGTCGCTCTTCCTGTTGTTGCAACGCTGTCTTCACTTCGGCCTGAAAGCTGTTGATCTCTTTCAGAAACCCGGCCATCGCGGTTTTCACCTCATGGGCGGTTGGTTGGGCGGCGGACACATCTCCACCGGCCCGAGCCTTGGTCTCGGTCATCTCGGTTTTCCTCTGACTTGCTGTGGTTCGCGGCCGGTCAGCGCCCGGCCAGTTCCTGCCGCGCATCCTCGAAGATCTGCGCCAGACTGCGCCAGGTTTCGGCAGGCTCATCGCCCTTGGCCGCCACCCGCGCCTCGGGAAGCATCGGAAAGGTCACCAGCGACACCTCCCAAAGCTCCAGTTCCGACAGGAGCCGCCGGCCCTTGCCGTCCCGTTCCGCCCTGACGGTGCGATAGCCGATCGACAGCCCGTCGATGGCCCCCGCCGCCAGCAGGGCCGCCGCCTCGCGACCCTTCTCCACCTCGGCGAGAATGCGGCCCTTGACGTAAAGTCCGGCGCTGTCCTCACGCACCTCATCCCAGATGCCGATGGGCTGCGCGGGGTCGTGCTGCCACAGCATCTTGACCCGCCGCCCGGCCCCGCCCAGCCGTTTCAGGCTGTCGGCATAGGCCCCCTTCTGGACAATATCGCCCCCCTGATCCGCCTTGCCGAACAGGCTCGCATAGCCCTCGACCGTCACCCCGTCCGTCACCACGATCCCCGCCTCGGGGGCGTGGAACTTGCGCTCCGGGGCGCCGTGAATTCCTTGATATGTCATTGCCTCACCTCATCGCCGCGCGCAAAAGCGCCTCTGCCCCCTGCGTCAGCAGGAAGGCCGCCACCCCGTAGACCCCCAGCCAGATCCGCCGTTCCAGCCGGTCGAGCGTGCCTTCGATCTGCCCAAGCCGGTATTCCAGCCCCGACCAGCGTTCCTGCGCCACCCGTTCATTCGCCTCGATCCGCGCCTGTGCCGCATCGAAACTGTCGTATAGAAACCGTGACCCGCCGCCCCGTGTCCCGCTCATGCCTCCTCCGGCAGGGTGGGCTCCGGCAGGGCAGGCAGGCCAAGGATCGCGCGCTTTTCGGCAGGCGTCAGGAAATCGGCAGACCCGACCCGCGCCCATTGCTGGTCGCGCTCCACCGCCAGCGCGGGCACCTGGTCCAGATCGGCGCGCAGTTCCGCCTCCTCGTCACCCCATTGCGCCAGCCAATGCGACAGCGCCGCCGTCACCTTGCCCACAAGCGGCAGCACCGTCAGACGGAAAAATGCCCGGTTCGCCTCCTGATAATTCGCATAGGTCGCATCCCCGGGTATCCCCAGCAGCATCGGCGGCACGCCGAAGGCAATCGCGATTTCCCGCGCCGCCGCTTCCTTGGTCTTGTGGAACTCCATGTCCGAGGGGCTGAACCCCATCGGTTTCCAGTCGAGCCCGCCTTCCAGCAGCATCGGCCGCCCGGCATTGCGCGCACCCTGATGGTGGCTTTCCATCTCGCTCACCAGCCGGTCATATTGATCGGTGGTCAGCGACGAGGCCCCGTCCGCGCCCCGGTAGACAATCGCCCCCGAAGGCCGCGCGGCATTGTCCAGCAGCGCCTTGGACCAGCGGGTTGCCGACACATGCACGTCAATTGCCACCGCTGCCGCCTGTAGGGGCGAAAAGCCGTAATGGTCGTCCTGCGGATGGAAGCTCTTGATGTGGCAGATCGGGGCCGGGCCATCGCCCACCGCGAACCGGTGCTTGCGGTTGCCCACGGTGTAATCCCAGGCCACCGGCCAGCCATCGGGGCCGGGCACCACCCCCATGCGGTCGGACCGCAGCACATGCAACTCCCCCGGCATCGTGCCCGTCCCCGGCACCGCCTCGACATAGGCATTGCCCGACAACAGCAACTGGCCATAGATCGCCTCGAAAAGCTCCGCCCGCCCCTGCACCGGGTTTGGCCGCCGGATCAGATCCATCACCGGATGCGCCTCATAACGGCGCTGGCAGTCCTGCAACACGAGCGGAATCGCTGCGGCCGTCTCCGCGATCAGCTTGACCACCCGGAACCCGACCGGATTGCCCAGAAACCCGGTCTTGGTCAGGCTCACCGTGTCCCGCGCACTCCAGGCCACACGGCCAGAGCCGGACCAGGCAATCACCGGTCCGGTGGCGGACGCCTTCTGCTCCACCACTTCGGCGACATTGCCGCGCTTCAGGAAATCGAAAACCATCTGGGTCAGCTCCTCTCGATCCTTCGGGCCGTCCGGCCCTGCGGACCCCTTCGCGCCCCCTCGGGGTCGTTCGGGTCTCGCCATGCATCCGGTTTTCGGACAAATTGTTTTAAGAGTGTTAAAGCGACCGGACGCTGGGCCGCGCAAAGCCCTTTGCCGGAGCAATCAGCAGGTCGGTGAGCGCCCAGACCAGCGCATCCACGCGGTCCGGGCTGCCCTTGCCCAGATAGCCGCCCTGCGTCATCTGGCACATCTGGTCCTCCAGCGCGCCGAGCCCCGGCAGATGCGCCACGCGCCCCTGTTCATAAAGCGCCGCCACAGGTTCGGCCCGCGCAACCTTGCCCCGACTTGCCCGCACGGCACGATAAGCCACCAGCGGGTCGATCTGGCGGATCACCGATTCCACCAGATCGCCGCCCTGATTGACCTCTGCCACCAGCCGGTCTGCTCCGTGCCGCTCCATCGCACGCAGGGCCGCACGCGCCCATTGGTCGGGACTGGCGGCCTTGACGCTGGCATCCTCCAGCACCACCGCGCGCCAGGTCTGCGGCGGGCCTTGCGTGACCGCGCCCACGACCACTATGCCACAGTCATCCGACCCCGCATTGCCGGTCACCGGCGGGTCCACCGCCACCACGATCCGGTCGAATTCGGGGGGTTGCCCGACCCGACCCGCATCCAGCGCCGCTGTGGTCCACAGCGCACCCTCCGCCGCCTCCAGCAACTCGCCACCCAATTCCTGTCGGCCAAGCGCCGTGCCGCCATAGCGGTTGCGCACCTCCTCCAGAAAGCTTTCGGCAAGATTGGCGCGGTTCGCCTCGGTCGGCGCATGGGTCACGACGGTCGAGGGGTTTTTCAGGATCGCCTTCAGCACCCCCACATTGCGCGGTGTGGTGGTGACCACCTGTCGCGGGTTGTCGCCCAGACGCAGCGCGAATTGCAGCATGTCCCAGGCTTCCTGGCCGCGTTTCCACTTGGCGAGTTCATCGACCCAGGCCGCATCGAATTGCGGTCCGCGCAACGCCTCGGGGTTGGAGGCCGAATAGACCGTCGCCACCGCCCCGTTGGGCCAGACCAGCCGGTTTCGGCTCGCCTCCCACTGCGGGCGGCGGTCGGGGGGCGAACAGGCGAGGATCCCCGAGGGACCGAAGATCATGACCTCGCGCGTCTGATCCTCGGTTTCCCCCATCAGCGCGATGCGGCGGGCACGCCCCGGATCGGTCGGGCCTGCGCCCTCCACCTCTGCGCGCACCCATTCGGCCCCGGCGCGGGTTTTCCCCGCGCCACGCCCCCCCATGATGACCCAGCTTTTCCAGGCCCCGTCGGGCGGCAACTGATGCGGCAGCGCCCAGAACTCAAAGAGCCAGGGCAGGGCCAGCAAGGCATTGTCACTGAGACCGCAAATGAAATCATCCACCGCTTCCGGTGTCGCGGAGGCGAGCCAGCCTGCGCCCGATCTCATCGCGCGCCGCGTCGAGATCGACGCCGCTCCCGGCCCCGAGTCCGGCCTGTCCGGCAACCTGTCTGCGAAGTTTGTCAACTCTTGTCCTTTCCTCCATGGCGATCTGATAGGCCATGCGGAAATCCCGCACCGCCTGAAGCGCGGATTTGGCCTGCGCCTCCTGCCCCGCCTCGGCCTCCGGCCCGTCCAGCGCCAGAACCATCCGGCCCAGCACAAGTGCTGCCTGTGAAAAAATGCCTTCTGCGACCGCCAGCAATTCCACTGGCGGTCGTTCTCCCTCGGAGATTTCGTTGTTCATGTCCTGCTGCACCCGCCTCTCATGCCGTCCCCGCACGAGAGAAATGGAAAAGCGGCGTCAGGTTGCCCTGCGCCGCTTGCCCACTTCTTCTAGCATGTCAAAAGTCCTAGCGCGGACCGCGCGCAAAGTCAAAGTTTTTTCTGTTAGGAAACAGTTACTTGCGATCCACCCCTTAAGGTTTCGTCAAGGTTTCGAGAAACAGGAAGGGGGCGCTCGCGCCCCCTCGCCCGTTCCGGGCTCGCCCCCCGAGGATATTTGTGGACAGAAAAAGACGCAGCTTGGGTCAGTTGCCCTGCACGCCCGTCACACCGTCCTGACCGCGCTGCGCCTCGATCTGGCGCCAGCGCGCGACATTCTCGTTATGCTCGGCAAGTGTGACGGCAAAGGCATGGCCCCCCGTGCCATCGGCCACGAAGAAGATGTAGGGCGTCTCGTCGGGGTTCAGCGTGGCCTCGATACTCAACCGACCCGGATTGGCGATCGGTGTCGGGGGCAACCCGTTGATGACATAGGTATTCCAGGGGGTTTCGCGGCGCAGCTCGGACTGGCGCAAGCCACGCCCCAGCACGCCTTCGCCCTTTGTGACGCCATAGATCACCGTGGGGTCGGTCTGCAATTTCATGCCCTGGCGCAGCCGGTTCACGAAAACGCTGGCCACCTGGCCGCGCTCCTCGGGCACACCGGTCTCCTTTTCCACGATGGAGGCCATGATGAGCGCCTCCTGAGGGGTCTCATAGGGCAGGCCGTCCTGCCGCGCCGCCCAGAGATCGGCAAGAATGCGCTTTTGCCGGTCCTGCATCTGCGCGATCAACGCGGCGCGATCCCCCCCTTTGGCCACATCGTAGCTGTCCGGCGCGAGACTTCCCTCCTCGGGGCGCTCCGCAACCGTGCCATCAAGGAAATCGGCGCGCTTGAGGCTTTCCAGAACCTGCCAGCTTGTCACACCTTCGGCGAGCGTCACCCGGAACCGCAGATCGCGGTCGGTCGCGGCATCCAAATAATCCTGCGGCAGTGCCTCGGCGAAGGGGTCAAACGCCACCACCTCGACATAGCGGTTCTGCGTCGGATCCAGTTCACGCAGGATCACATCTGTCCGCGTGACACCGATCCGGAAGTTCACTTCCCGTCCGCAGGTCGATTGTCCGCCTGCCGTGATGATGTCCAGCACCTGCGACATCGATACGCCCGGGGGCACAAGATAGCTCCCGAACTTCAGACCGCCCGACTTGTCGGAATAATCCGCCCCGATGCGGAAGATGCGCGCGTCCGAAATCACGCCCTGTCCTTCCAGCGTCCGGCTGACCGCACTCAGCGACGCACCGCGATCCACCCGGACGCAGGCCGCATCCGCCAGCGGCCCCGGCCCGGCGAATTCCTGCCGTCCCCAGGCCAGAATACCCGAAACCACCACCAGCAAAACGATGATGAGCGTCAGTGCGTTGGAGGCAATGGCCCGCCACATCAGCCCGCCACCCGTCCGAGGATCAGGCTCGCATTCGTGCCGCCGAAGCCGAAGGAATTGGACAGGGCCACGTCGATCCGCCGCTTCACCGCCTTGTTGGGTGCGAGGTCGAGCTTCGGTTCCACCGCGGGGTTGTCGAGGTTGATCGTCGGCGGCGCGATCTGGTCGCGGATCGCCAGCACGCAGAAGATTGCCTCCACCGCACCCGCCGCCCCAAGAAGATGCCCGATGGCGGATTTGGTCGAGGACATCGTGGCCCCCGCCGCCGCATCGCCCATCAGCCGCTCCACCGCGCCGAGTTCGATCGTGTCGGCCATGGTCGATGTGCCATGGGCGTTGATATAGTCGATCTGCGCAGGCTCCAGCCCCGCCCGTTTCAGCGCCATCTGCATGGACCGGTAGCCGCCATCCCCATCCTCGGACGGGGCGGTGATGTGATAGGCATCCCCCGACAGGCCATAGCCCAGCACCTCGGCATAGATCTTCGCCCCCCGCGCCTTAGCGTGTTCGTATTCCTCCAGAACAACCACCCCTGCGCCCTCGCCCATCACGAACCCGTCGCGGTCGGCATCATAGGGGCGCGAGGCCTTGGTCGGATCGTCGGCACGCTTGGTCGACAGCGCCTTGCAGGCATTGAAGCCCGCAATCCCGATCTCCGAGATCGGGCTTTCCGCGCCGCCCGCGACCATCACATCGGCATCGCCCCACTGGATCAGCCGCGCGGCATCGCCGATGGCATGGGCGCCGGTCGAACAGGCGGTGACAACCGCATGGTTCGGCCCCTTGAACCCGAACCGGATCGACACCTGCCCTGAGACAAGGTTGATAAGCGCGCCGGGAATGAAGAACGGCGATACCCGCTTTGCCCCCTTTTCCTTGATGAGGACGGCAGTTTCCGCAATCGAGGTCAGCCCGCCGATGCCCGAGCCGATCATTACCCCGGTGCGGCATTTTTCTTCCTCGGTCTGTGGAACCCAGCCCGAATCCGTGACCGCCTGCTGTGCCGCCGCCATTCCGTAGAGGATGAAGTCATCAACCTTGCGGCGGTCCTTCGGCTCCATCCAGTCATCGGGCCTGAACGTGCCGTCGCTTCCGTCACCAAGAGGGATCTCGCAGGCATATTGTGTCACCACGCCCGAGGCGTCGAACCGGGTGATGGGCCCCGCCCCGGACTGCCCTGCAACGAGGCGGGTCCATGTCGCCTCCACCCCGCAGGCAAGCGGTGTGACCATTCCCAATCCGGTGACAACGACACGACGCATGGCAATTCCTTCTGATGCCCGGACCCTTGTTGCGAGGTCCGTTCTTGCCTTGCCTGATACACGCCACAACCAAGGCGCGCAAGAATCGGTCGCGATTTGGGCAACAATCCCCGCCTTGCCCACCGAAATGGAAAAAGCGCCCCCGACGGAGCGCCCTTCCCACAATTCAGATCCGGCAGAAGATCAGGCAGCCGCCGAGATGAACTTCACCGCATCGCCGAAGGTCTGGATCGTTTCGGCGGCGTCATCGGGGATCTCGATCCCGAATTCTTCCTCGAATGCCATGACCAGTTCGACCGTGTCGAGGCTGTCCGCGCCCAGATCGTCGATGAACGAGGCATTCTCGGTCACCTTGTCTTCCTCGACGCCCAGATGTTCGACGACGATCTTCTTCACGCGGTCCGCGATGTCGCTCATGTCTCTTCCTCACAGTTGGGGGCTCTGCCCCGTCTTGGTGTCCCTTGCCCCGAAAGGCGGTTTTGCCCCCGATTGTTCCGCGGGGGACTTCCGGTCCGCACCAAAGTGCCCGGCATCTTCTGTCGCGCCTATAGCAAGGGCTGCAAGCCATGGCAAACGCTTTCCCGATCTGCCCCTGCCCCAGCACCCGGGGCCGGACCCGGCGCGCACCCCGTCAATCCTGCCCGTGCCCTCCGCGCAACGGCGTCAGATCATCGCCATGCCGCCGTTGACATGCAGCGTCGCCCCGGTGACATACCCCGCCTCCGGACTCGCCAGATAGAGAACCGCCGCAGCGATTTCGCCCGCCTCGCCCATGCGACCGGCCGGAATCTGGCCCAGGATCCGGCCCTTCTGCTCCTCGTTCAGCTTTTCGGTCATCGCCGTCGCAATGAACCCCGGCGCCACGCAATTCACGGTGATTCCCCGGCTGGCCACCTCTGCGGCAAGGCTCTTGGACATCCCCACCATCCCCGCCTTCGAGGCCGCGTAATTCCCCTGACCGGGATTGCCTGTCGCCCCGACGATGGAGGAGATATTCACGATCCGCCCCCAGCGCGCCTTCATCATGCCCCGCAGCACGCCCCGGCACAGCCGGAAGGTCGATGTCAGGTTCACATCCAGAACCGCCTGCCATTCCTCGTCCGACATCCGCATGAACAGATTGTCCCGCGTGATACCCGCATTGTTCACAAGCACATCGACCGATCCCATCGTCGCCACCGCCGCCTTCGGCAAGGCCTCGACCGAGGCCGCATCGGACAGGTCGCAGGGCAGCACATGCGCCCGCTCGCCCAGATCCGCCGCCAGCGCCTCCAGCGGCGCCAGTCGCGTGCCCGAAAGACCGACCACCGCCCCGGCCCCATGCAGAACCCGCGCGATCTCCGCGCCGATACCGCCCGATGCCCCGGTCACAAGCGCCGCTTTTCCCGTCAGATCGAACATGCCTCTCTCCTTTTCCATTCCGCCCCGCCGCGTTCACCCGGTCCGGATACCTTCAGGGGTGAGCATTTGCCCCGCAAATCCGGGGGGCAGACCGCCCCCCTTGCGATCCTGTCAGCCCCGCAGCGCCGCGATATCCTCCGGCGTGCCAACCGCTTTGGTCACCGCGTCTTTCGAAATCCGCCGGATCATTCCGGACAACGCCTTGCCCGCGCCGATTTCCCAGAACTCCGAGACCCCGGCCCCCACCATCCATTCGACAGATTCACGCCAGCGGACCGATCCCGTTACCTGCGCCACCAGAAGCGCGCGGATGCGGTCCGGTTCCATCACCGCCTCGGCCCGCACATTGACCACCACCGGCACGCTCGGCGCCGAAATCACCACGCCCGCCAGCGCATCGCCCATCACCGCCGCCGCAGGCTCCATCAACGCACAATGGAACGGCGCGGAAACCGGCAAGAGGATCGCCCGCTTGGCCCCGCGCGCCTTGGCGATCTCCACCGCCCGCTCCACCGCCTCGCGATGCCCGGACACCACGACCTGCGCCAGATCATTGTCATTGGCCGCCTGACAGACCTCACCCTGCGCCGCCTCGGCCGCCACTTCGAGAGCTGTCGCGAAGTCCAGACCCAACAGCGCCGCCATGGCGCCGACACCAACCGGCACCGCCTCCTGCATCGCTGCACCCCGGATGCGCAGCAACCGCGCGGTGTCCGCCAGCCCGATCGCGCCCGTCGCACAAAGCGCCGAATACTCCCCCAGCGAATGCCCTGCCACGAACTCTGCCGTGCCGACCAGCGGCAAGCCCTCCGCCTCCAGCGCCCGCAGAGCGGCAATGGAGGTCGCCATGAGGGCGGGCTGCGCATTCTGGGTCAGCGTCAGATCCGCGATGTCACCCTCCCAGATCAGCGCGGACAGCTTCTCGCCCAGCGCCTCGTCCACCTCGTCAAAGACCGCCTGCGCCGCCGGATAGGCCTCGGCCAGCGCCCGACCCATACCGATGGTCTGCGCCCCCTGTCCCGGAAATACGAATGCCCGCGTCATCTGCCCTCCACTGAACTACCATCCCCGGAAATAGCCCAGCGCCCCCTCGCGCGCAATCACCCAACCCATCGGGGCCTTTGTCCTGCGCCGTGCCGGCCCTTGTCCCGACCCGATCCAAGCCCGGCAACCCACCTTGCCCGCGATACAGCCCGGACCAACGCGGCCGCCCCCAAGTCCCGCCATCCCGCACAGATGCTGTGCAGCCCCGGCCTTTCGCAGATGCGGCATCGTCCCTACTTTCCGTTTCCAGACCTGCGCCCTGAGCCAGCCCATTGCGGAGCCCGACCATGCCCCTCGCCAACACCGCCCACAGCTACGGCTCTGTCGCGCGCTGCCTGCACTGGATCACCGCCGCGCTGATCCTCGCCGCGCTACCGCTCGGCGTGATCGCCAATGATCTTCCCTATGGCACCTCCGAGGAACTGCTGCACAAGGCCTGGATGTTCTCGCTGCACAAGACATTCGGCATCACAGCCTTTTTCACCGGCCTCGCCCGCATTCTCTGGGCCGTGACCCAGACGCATCCCGCCCCTCTCCACCCCGAACGTCGCGCCGAGACCCTGCTGGCCAATGCGGTCCACTGGATGCTCTATGTCTCGCTTCTCGCGGTGCCGCTGACTGGCTGGATCCACCACGCCGCCACGTCCGGATTTGCGCCGATCCTCTGGCCACTCGGTCAGGGCCTTCCCTTCGTTCCGACCTCCGAAGCCGTGGCAGGGGCAGCCGCCTCCCTGCACGGCACCTTCACGAAACTGCTCGCAGCCTCGGTGGTCCTGCATGTCGCGGGGGCGTTGAAGCACCACCTGTTCGACCGTGACAGCACTCTCCTGCGCATGATCTCGGGCCAAACCTCCCCCGAAGATGCAGGCCCGCGGCCTCGGGCAAACCCTCGCTCGCCCCTTCCCGCGCTGGTCACCCTCCTGACCTTTGCAGCCGCCACGGGCTTCACCCTTTTCTTCTGGCAGATGTCAGCGCAGCCCGAAGTCCCAGTCCCGACCGCCGCGAGAACACAGCTTGAAACCGGCAACTGGCAGGTCGAAGAGGGGCAACTTGCCATCACCGTCCGGCAACTCGGTGCCCCGGTCACCGGGCAATTCGACCGCTGGCAGGCCGACATCCGCTATGATGACCGCGCCAACAGCCCCACCGGCACCGTCAGCGTCCGCATCGATATGGCAAGCCTGCGCCTGGGGTCCGTCACGACGCAAGCGCAAGGCACGGATTTTCTGGATATTTCCAACCATTCCGAAGCGCTGTTCGAGGCCGCGATCACCACTGGCGACACAGGCGCTATCGCAGCCGGAACGCTCATCCTGCGCGGCATCTCCCACCCGGTCACCCTGCCCTTTTCCCTCACCATCGAGGGAGACAGCGCGCAGATGACCGGCAGTACCACCCTCGACCGCCGCGATTTCGGCATCGGACAAAGCTATGGAGACGAAGCGACCGTCGGCTTTTCCGTCTCGGTCGATGTCACCCTGACCGCCCGCCGCGTCCCGCCTTACTCCAACTGACGCTCAGAGCGTCTCCAGCCCGTCCAGCGCCCGCTCCAGCCGCGCCAGCGTCGCCGGCACATCCCTGAGCTTGTCCAGACCGAAAAGCCCGATGCGGAAGGTGCGGAACGCCTCGCCCTCGCCCACCTGCAAGGGCACACCCGCCGCGATCTGAAGCCCCAGTTCGCGGAACCGTGCCCCGTTCTGGATCGCCGGATCGTCGGTATAGCTCACCACCACACCCGGCGCCGCAAACCCTTCGGCCGCGACCGACCGCACGCCGCGCGCGGCCAGCAGCGCCCGCACGCCCCGGCCCAGATCCCATTGCGCCGCCTGGGCCGCCTCGAATCCCATGGCCCGCGTCTCCGCCATCGCATCGCGGAACCCCAGCAGCGCATCGGTCGGCATCGTGGCATGATAGGCATGCCCGCCCCCCTCATAGGCTGCCATGATCGCCCGCCACTTCTTCAGATCCAGCGCAAAACTGTCCGATGCCGTCTCCGCCAGCCGCGCCTCCGCCCGCTCCGACAGCATCACCAACCCCGCCGAGGGCGAGGCCGACCAACCCTTCTGCGGCGCCGAGATCAGCACATCGACCCCGCTCGCCGCCATATCCACCCAGATGCAGCCCGAGGCGATGCAATCAAGCACCATCAGCGCGCCCACCTCATGTGCCGCCTCCGCCATGGCGCGGATATAGTCGTCGGGCAGGATGATCCCGGCGCTCGTCTCCACATGCGGCGCGAATACGGCCGCGGGGCGCTGCTCACGGATGCGCGCCACGACCTCCTCGACGGGCGGTGGCGCATAGGGCGCCCGCGCCTCATTGCCCGATTGCCGCGCCATCACCACATCGACGGCAGACGCGAACCCGCCCGCCTCGAAAATCTGGCTCCAGCGATAGGAAAACCAGCCGTTGCGCACCACCAGAACCCGCGCCCCGCGCCCGAACTGCCGCGCGACGGCCTCCATCGCATAGGATCCGCCCCCCGGCACCACCGCCACCGCTGCCGCGCCATAAACCTCGCGCAATCCTTCCGAAAGGTCGCGCATCACGGCCTGGAAACGCGCCGACATATGGTTGAGCGAGCGGTCGGTGAACACGACCGAAAATTCCTCCAGCCCCTCGGGGTCGACATGCGGATGCGGCAAACGGGTCATGGTTCAACTCCCTGAAATTTTCCGGAACCTAACGCGCCCATGCCCCGCACGGCCAGCAAAATTCCGGTCGGTCACAAAATTCCACCGCCCCCCGGCCCCGACCCGGGCCCCTTGCTTTTTCTGTCCGGAAATATCCTCGGGGGTGAGCCGCCCGCGGCGGCGAGGGGGCAGACAGCCCCCTCTACCCGATCGGCCCGGGACGCGCCTCCTCGGTCAAGAGAACATTGGCCTCGACCTGCCCCACGCCGGGCAGGGTCATGATCCGCCGCCGCAGCACGCGCTCGAAATCCGGAATGTCCCGCGCCACGACCCGCAGCCGGTAATCGAACAGACCCAGCACATGCTGGACCACCTGCACCTCCGGAATGGCCGATACCGCGCGCTCGAAATCCTCAAGGCTCACCCGCCCCTTGGTCGCCAGCTTCAGTCCCAGAAAGACCGTGACCCCGAATCCCAGCGCCGCACGGTCCACGACGATGCGCTGCCCGACCAGGATCCCTGCATCCTCGAGCCGCTTCACCCGACGCCAGGCCGAGGGCTGGCTCAGCCCCAGCCTGCGCCCCAACTCGCCCGCGCCTTGCGTCGCATCCTCCGCCAGCGCACGCAGGATCCCCCGGTCGATGTCATCCAGATCCATCACAGCGGCAACGCACTTTCATCCTTGATCGTGGCCACCAGCATCAGCGCCTCGATATCCGCAATATGCGGCAGGGTCAGGATGCGGCGGCGGTAGATCTCCTGATAATGGCCCATGTCCCGCGCGATCACCGTCAGCCGCACATCGACCCGGCCCAGAAAGGTCTCGATCCCGATCACTTCCGGCACCGCCCGCGCGGCCGACAGAAATTCGTTGAAAGCATGCGGATTGGTCTTGTCCAGCGTGAAGCGCAGCGACACCTCCACCTCATAGCCTAGCGCGCGCCAGTCGATCACCGCCTGCTGCGCACAGATCACCCCGGCGGCGCGCAGCCGCTCCAGCCGCCGCCAGCAGGTCGCCGTCGTCACCCCCGCGCGCTCTGCCAGCGCCGCCCCGGCAAGCGCCGGTTCGGCCAAGAGGTGCCGCAGGATCCTGCGGTCAGTGTCGTCGATCTGAATGGCCATTTCACAATCCGTCCATACTGCGCATGAAAATATCCCGATCCACGCAGAAATGTCAAAAAAATGCGATCATGCTGCTGGGTAAATCCGTATCCTGCCGCCATCACAGGCATACCGCCCCAGCAAAGGAACCCGGCCCATGCGCGTTTACTACGATCGCGATTGCGACATCAATCTCATCAAAGACAAGAAGGTGGCCATTCTCGGCTACGGGTCGCAAGGCCATGCCCATGCGCTCAACCTGCGTGATTCGGGGGCCAAGAACATCGTCGTGGCGCTCCGCCCGGGTTCGGCATCCGCCAGGAAATGCGAGGCCGAAGGCCTCAAGGTCATGGATATCGCCGAAGCCGCCGCCTGGTGCGACCTCATCATGTTCACCATGCCCGATGAATTGCAGGCCGAAACCTACAAGAAGCATGTTCACGACAATCTGCGCGAAGGCTCCGCCATCGCCTTCGCCCATGGGCTGAACGTCCATTTCGGCCTGATCGAGCCGAAGCCCGGCGTCGATGTCATCATGATGGCCCCCAAGGGCCCCGGCCACACCGTGCGTGGCGAATATACCAAGGGCGGCGGCGTGCCCTGCCTCGTGGCGGTCCACAATGACGCGACCGGCCGCGCGCTGGAAATCGGTCTGTCCTATTGCTCGGCCATCGGCGGCGGGCGCTCAGGGATCATCGAGACCAACTTCCGCGAGGAATGTGAAACCGACCTCTTCGGCGAGCAGGCCGTGCTGTGCGGTGGCCTTGTCGAACTGATCCGCATGGGCTTCGAGACGCTGGTGGAAGCCGGGTATGAGCCCGAGATGGCCTATTTCGAATGCCTGCACGAGGTCAAGCTGATCGTCGACCTGATCTATGAAGGCGGCATCGCCAACATGAACTACTCGATCTCGAACACTGCGGAATACGGCGAATACGTCTCCGGCCCGCGCATCCTGCCTTATGATGAAACCAAGGCCCGCATGAAAGCGGTCCTGCGCGACATCCAGACCGGCAAGTTCGTGCGCGACTTCATGCAGGAAAATGCCGTCGGCCAGCCCTCGTTCAAGGCCACCCGCCGCATCAATGACGAACACCAGATCGAAAAGGTCGGCGAGAAACTGCGCGGCATGATGCCCTGGATTTCCAAGGGCAAGATGGTCGACAAGGCGCGCAACTGACCGACGCCCCGAGGGGTATCACAAAACAGACGGGGCGGCATCCGGTGCCGCCCCGTTTTCGGTTCAGTGTCATGCCGTTCAGCGGTGCCGCGTCCCCGCCGACGCAAGGCGCGGGTTGAGAAAGGCCACGCCCCCCACAGGCCCGTCCAGAGCGAGTGACGAGGGCGGAACGGACGGGTCGTGGCGACGCTCCTCGATACGGCCCTTGCTGATCAGCGCAAAAACGATGACGGACAGCAGGGTCAGCAGGGCAAGCAACGGGATCAGGAAGGCGGCAGTCATGGTATCTCCTTTCGATCAGGGCGTCGCACTACCAACAGGCCTGCCCTTGCGCTGGTTCCCTGTCGGGGCGTCACAGGTGCCCTGCGCAGCTTCTCAGGCCGGATCAGCCGCATTCCCGGTGGCTGCATGACCCCCGAACCCACCCGTGGTGACTGGCTGTCGATCCTGCTTCTCGGCATGATCTGGGGCGGAACCTTCATGGTCGTGTCCTTTGCCCTCCGGGGCTACGGGCCGGTGACGGTTGCCACGGCGAGGGTGGTTCTGGGCACCATCGCGCTGGCCGCACTGGCCGTCGCGCTCCGCCGCCCGCTGCCGGGGCGTGATGCCCGCCTCTGGGCGCATCTCTTGCCGATCGGGGTGCTGTCCTCGGCGCTGCCCTTCTTCCTGCTCGGATGGGGCCAGCAATCGGTGCCATCCGCCTTTGCGGGGCTTTCCATGGCCTCGGTGCCGCTCTTCGTGCTGCCGCTTGCGGCGCTGTTCGCCGGGGAACGACTCACCGGGCGCAAGGCCGCAGGATTCGGCATCGGCTTTCTCGGCACAATGGTCCTGCTCGGCCCCGATGTTCTTGCGGGCGACAGTGGTCCCCTGCCGCGTCTGGCCTGTGTCGCGGCTGCACTCTGCTATGCCTGCGCCTCGATCCTGACCCGACGCTGCCCGCCCGTCGATCCGGTGACACTGGCGGCGGTGTCGCTCGGCGTCGGGTCGGTCGTCCTGCTGCCCGCGATGCTGCTGACCGAAGGCGTGCCGGTCTGGGCCGGGCCGGTGCCGGGCGCCGCCATCCTTGTGCTGGGGCTGGTTCCCACCGCCCTGGCCGCCCTTTTGCGCGTCTCGGTGATCCGCTCCGCCGGGTCGGGCTTCATGACGCTCACCAGCTATCAGGTGCCGGTCTGGGCGGTCCTCTTCGGCGCCGCCGTGCTGGGGGAGGAGATCCCCCTGCGCTTTGCCGCCGCCCTTGCGCTGATCCTCGCCGGGCTCTTCATGTCCCGGTCGCGACCAGCTTGACAGCCGTCGGGTGAAAGCCCGCATTCGTCTCGCCGAACTCCATGAAAACACAGCGGAACCCCGCGCGATCCCAGAGCCGCAGGGCCTCGGTCGCGGCGCGCGCGCGGGCCATGTGGCCCTCGTTCTGGCGCAGCTTCAGAGGGGGCGGGTTGAACCCGACAACAATCGACCGGCGCGCGATGCGGCAGAACTCCTCCACAATCGCTTCCCAGCCTTCGGGCTCCGCATAGGCCTCGATCGCCTGATAACAGCAGATGATGTCCTGCGACTTGTCGGCATAGGCATAGGGCAGCTTGCCCGCATCGAAAATATCGACCTGAAACCCGAGGCTTTCGATGATCGGCTGATATATCCAGCCAAGGTTCATCGGCGCGCGCGGGTTGTCATGGGCCTTGCGGAACACATTGTCGAGGCTCTTGTGACGCTTTGCTTTCGGGTTGTAGTCCTCTGACCAGCCACCGAAATCCGTTCCACGCACCCGGTGCCCCAGATGCGCCCAGACCTCCAGCATCCCGCCATGCGCGGTAGAGAACTCCAGAATGTCCAGCGCCGCGCCGCCGGTTGTGGTTTCGGGGAAATGGTGATGCACCCGGGCCCAGGCCCGTCGCAGATTTTCCTGCCGCACCACATACTTCTGCGCGATTCTTACGACCTGATGTTCAGGATAGCCCGCAAGCCTGTAATGTTTCGGGAAAGTTTCGGGAAGCGGAGGACACCAGAGATTGCGTTCCTGTTGTTCTGTCCTGCGCATCGGGCCGCCTGTTTATCGTTTCAATTTCCTCATTGTTCTAGTCCGATTGTTGCCAGGCACGCAACACTCTCAGGACGCCGCCGCCTCCACCGCCGCGACGATCCCGCCAACGGCATCGGCGGCCAATGCGGCATCTTCACATTCCGCCATCACCCGAACCAGCGGCTCGGTCCCCGATTTCCGGATCAGGATGCGCCCCGATCCCCGCAACCGCCCCTCCCAATGTGCGATTTCCGCCTGAACGCTGGCCGCGCCCAGCGGCTCGGCTCCGGCACCATAACGGACATTGCGCAACAGTTGCGGCACGGTTTCGAACTGGTGCGTCAGCTCATCCGCCCGCCGCCCCGTGCGCACCATTTCCGACAGAAACTGCAGTCCCGCCAGCATCCCGTCACCGGTGGTGGCGAAATCGGTCATCACGATATGGCCCGATTGCTCCCCACCGAGGTTGAACCCCCCAGCCCGCATCCGCTCCACCACATAGCGGTCCCCGACTGCCGTGCGTTCAAGGCCGAGGCCCCGCGCCTGCATGAAGCGTTCCAGCCCGAGGTTGGACATCACGGTCGCCACCAGCGCCCCCCCGCGCAGCCGCCCCTCGTCGGCCCAGCGGGCCGCCATCATCGCCATGATCTGGTCGCCATCCGCCACCGTCCCGGTCTGGTCGAGGATCATCACCCGGTCGGCATCGCCATCCAGACAGATGCCCACATCCGCACCATGCGCCACCACCGCCTCGGCGGCCGTCTGGACATGGGTGGACCCGCAGCGGTCGTTGATGTTGCGCCCGTTCGGGGCCACGCCCACCGGCACCACCGTCGCCCCCAGTTCCCACAAAACCTCCGGCGCTGTCCGGTAGGCGGCCCCGTTGGCACAATCGACCACCACCTTCAGCCCGTCGAGCCGCAGCCCGGCGGGAAAGGTCGTCTTGGCATATTCCTGATACCGCCCCCGCGCATCGTCGATCCGCTTTGCACGGCCGATATTCTCCGGCTTCGCGGGGATGATCTCTTCTGCCAGAATCGCCTCGATTGCCGCTTCCGCCTCATCGCTCAGCTTGAACCCGTCGGGACCGAAAAGCTTGATCCCGTTGTCATCAGCGGGGTTGTGGCTGGCCGAGATCATCACCCCCAGATCGGCCCGCATCGACCGCGTGAGAAACCCCACCGCCGGCGTCGGCACCGGCCCCAGCAGCAGCACATTCATTCCCGTGGAGGTCAGCCCCGCCGTCAGCGCGTTCTCCAGCATGTAGCCCGAGAGCCTTGTATCCTTGCCGATCACCACCCGATGCGCCACTGACCCGTCGCGGCGGAAATAGCGTCCCGCCGCCGCCCCCAACCGCAGCGCAGTTTCGGCCGTCATGGGATAGCTGTTTGCACGCCCCCGCACGCCATCGGTTCCAAAAAGCTTTCGGCTCATATGTGATGCTCCTCGATGCAGGCCACCCAAAGCGTCAGCGCCTGTCGCGTTTCCGTCATATCATGGACCCTCAGGATTTGCGCGCCCTGTGCCGCCCCCGCCAGCGCCACGGCAACCGATCCCGGCACGCGCCGGTCGGCCTGCGGCTCCCCCGTCAGCGTGCCGATGAACCGCTTGCGCGAGGCCCCCAGCAGGATCGGGCAGCCCAGCGCATGAAAGGCCGAAAGCCGGGCGATCAGGGCAAGGTTATGGGCCACCGTCTTGCCGAACCCGATGCCCGGATCGACGATGATCCGGTCTCGTGCAATCCCCAGCCCTTCCGCCAATCGAATACGATCTTCCAGAAAATCAAGCACATCCAGCACGACATTGTCATAGCGCGGATCGTCCTGCATGGTTGCCGGGTCGCCCTGCGCATGCATCAGGCAGACCGGCACTTCCCGGTCCGCCACCAAGGCACCCAGCCCCGCGTCAAAGGCCAGCGCAGACACATCGTTCACCATCCCCGCCCCGGCGTCGAGTGCGGCCTTTGCCACAACGGCCTTGCGGGTGTCGATGGAAACCGGGGTCGCAACGCCTGCCGCCCGAAGCGCCGCGATCACCGGTGCTGTGCGCGCGATTTCCTCGGTGGCCGAAACCTCGCGCGACCCTGGCCGCGTGCTTTCGCCACCAATATCCAGCATATCGGTCCCGGCATCGATCAAAGCCTGCGCCTGTGCCAATGCGGCACCGGCATCCAGAAACCGGCCACCATCGGAAAAACTGTCGGGCGTGACGTTCAGGATGCCCACCAGCGCTGGTCGCCCCGGAGCCAGCCCGGACAGCCCGGGAACGCGGCGTGGCGCAGTCAACCGCACCAGTGCCGCCTCGGGCATATCCGCAACCGGGATCACCACCGCGCGCCGCCCGCGCTCCAGCACCTCGGCATGGGTGAACCAGCACCAGCCCCCCGCCAGCGTCAGCGCGGTCTCGGGCCGCGCAGGCCCGGTCTGGGGGATCGGTCGGAAAACGGTCATGCTGCCTGCGTTGTGGCGCCCCTGTCCCCGGGGCCTTTCCGCCGATGTGCCGCAAGCACGCGGCCGAGGCAAGGGTTGCAGATCAGGCGCGGACCACCGGCACGCGGCTTCCCGCCGGAACTGAAACAGCGCCGTGAACGACCAACCGGTCCGCTGCCAGCATTTCCGCGAGCCAAAGCGCTAGCGCCACCGGATCGCGTGTCTGTGGCCCGTCCACCGCATCCAGCACCAGTTTCGACGGCGCCCAGACGATCGTGCGGCCATGTTTCATCGCCCAGTCGATCTCGGTCCGGGTTGCCACGACCACGCAGCGCGGATCGCGGGCCGCCAGAGCCCAGGCGTTCTGTTCCATGGCCAGAAGGTCGATGCGGCGTTGCGTGGGGCCATGTCCCGTCACGGCGCGCGGCAGGTCCGGCAGGCCCACGGTCAGGATCACCGGCAATCCCCCGGCCTCCCACCCGTCCAGCCGGGCCGGCAGATCCGGGGCTGCAATCGCCGCATTGTCCAGATGCACGACCAGCGGATGCAGCGCCGCCTCGTCCACCCGCAGCGGCATTTCCGCCCGCGACCGCACGATCTCCACGCCAAGCGCCCCCGGCCCCCGGTCCAGTTTCTCGATCCGCACGAAGGCCCGCATCGCCTGCGGTGCCGACAGCACCCGTTCCGCCACCCGTTCCGCCAGCGTTTCCAGAAGGTTGAGCCGCTCTTCGGCCAGTTCCGCCTCGATGGCCTCGGTAATCCGGTCATAGGACAGGATCAGATCGACATCATCGGCCAGCGGTGCGGGATGCGGTCGTGTTTCCACCACCACATTGAACCGCAACCGCTGTTTCTGCCCGCGTTCCTGCTGGAAGGCGCCTATATCCGCCTCGACCACATGATCGCGCAGGCTGATCCTGTCGCGCGGATCGGCGCTGGCCGAGGCCTCCGCCCGTTCTTCGGGGTGGGCAAAGGCAAGGCCGATATCGGTGGTCATCCGCGTCTCCGCACGAAGTATCAGGGTCGCGGGCAGGATCGCCGCTTCACAGGGCTTCCGCTTGCCCGAACCCGCCTCCCTGCGCAAGCCCCGCGACATCGCGGAGGCAGGGCATTGCCACCCGGAAGGGTGCCGTCAGATCGGCTGGCGGTAAAACAGATGCGCCCCGATCTGCGCCGTGCGCGGAAACCGGTGCGCCCAGCGGGGCCGGACCTGCGTCGTGTGGAAATGTGTCGCACCTTTCGTCAAGGCGCGCGGCCCGCCCTCCAGCATCACCCGCGCGATCTTGCCCGCCGAAACATAGGCATCGGCCTCGCGGATGCGGTCATCCTTGCCGTCGCAGGTAAAGGAAAACTGGCAGGCATTGCGCCGACCGCTGCCCTGATGCACCACCCCGCAGACCGAATTGGGGTAGGCCCGGCTGTCAACCCGGTTCAGAATGACCTCCGCCACCGCGAATTGGCCCTTCACCGTCTCGCCCCGTGCCTCGAAATAGAGCGCCTTGGCAAGGCAGGCCCATTCGTCACCGCCCTTGGCGGACGGCTGCGCCGCCAGCCATGACCGGTCATAACTTATCTGTGATGTGCCCTGAACGCGCGACTTCTGCGTTGCTTTTGGCACATGCGCCAAGGCAGAATGTTCGAGGTTAAGAAGGCTCGAAAGGCGCGCGACGGGCGCGTTGGATTGGCTGATGGTGACATCCGCGATAGCGGTCCCACCTGTGGCAAGCAGCAAGACAAGGCCGCCCAGCATGCTTTTGGGCATACGCATGGGTCAGTTTCCCGGTTTGTTTCAATAAGCCGCCCGACACCGGACGAACCGGCCCCCATTGGCAGCGACCGCGAGCCTTAGACTAAAAAGATCAAACTGTCCACAACATGTTGCATTTTTGCAACGCCATTCGCGGCAAGTCGGCGGGATCTGGCCTACGCCTCAACCTAACCTATTGTTCTTCAACGACTCCACCCAAAGGATCCAGCAGGGCCAGATGCGCCGCCGCCAGACGTGCGAGCGGAACCCGATAGGGCGAGCAGGACACATAGTCAAATCCGGCCTTGCGGCAGAAGGCGATTGATTCGGGGTTGCCGCCATGCTCCCCGCAGATCGACAGCACAAGCTTCTCGCGGGTCCGGCGTCCCCTTTCGGCGCCCATGAGCAGCAATTCCCCGACCCCGTCGACATCCAGAATATGAAACGGATCCTCGGGATAAACGCCCTGCTGCACATAGGTATTCATGAAACGCCCCGCATCGTCACGCGACAGCCCATAGGTCATCTGCGTCAGGTCGTTGGTCCCGAAGGACAGAAAGGCCGCATGCTGCGCGATGTCGCCCGCGCGCAGCGCCGCGCGCGGCGTCTCCACCATGACACCGAGCTTGTAGTCGAACTCCCGCGCCTTGGCCGTCCGCACCTTCGCCGCCACCGCATCAATGCGGGTCTTGACCAGTTCCACCTCGCGCTTGGCCGATACCAGCGGGATCATGATTTCCGGCACCACCGACCCGCCGCGCCGCGCCACCTCGATCGTCGCCTCGAAGATCGCCTGTGCCTGCATGTCATAGATCTCGGGCAGGACGATCCCCAGCCGCACACCCCGCATCCCCAGCATCGGGTTGAACTCCGCCAGCGCCTCCGCCCGCCGCGTCACTTCCGACAGGGGCCGGTCCAGCGCCTCGGCCAGTTCGCGCATCCCCTCGCGCGAATGGGGCAGGAATTCGTGCAACGGCGGATCGAACAGCCGGATGCAGACCGGCAGTCCTTCCATGATCTCGAACAACTGCACGAAATCGTTGCGCTGCATCGGCAGGATCCGCGCCAGCGCCGCCGCCCGGTCCTTGGGCTGGTCGGCAAAGATCATCTCGCGCATGGCCACCAGCCGCGCCTCTTCGAAAAACATGTGTTCGGTGCGGCAGAGCCCGATCCCCTGCGCCTCGAAATCCCGCGCGGTCTTGGCATCCGCCGGCGTATCCGCATTGGCCCGGATCCCGATGTCGCGCACGGCATCGGCCCAGGACAGCAGCTTGCGGAAATGCCCGTCCAGCGCCGGGGGCAACATCTCGGCTGCGCCCGCGAGAACCTCGCCCGTCGTGCCGTCCACAGTCACGATATCGCCTTCGCGGAACACGCGCCCGCCGACTCCGGTGATCCGGCGCTCCCGCGTGTCGATGCGCAGGTCGGACGCCCCCACGATGCAGGGCAGGCCCAGCCCCCGCCCGATCACCGCCGCATGCGAGGTCATCCCCCCCCGTTCCGTCAGCACCCCGGCGGCCGAATGCATGCCGCGGATATCCTCCGGGGCCGTCTCGCGCTTGACAAGGATGCAGGGCTCGCCACGCGCCGCACTGGCCTGCGCATCCGCCGAGGAAAAAACGATGCGCCCCGTGGCGCCTCCCGGGCTTGCCGCAATTCCGCGCGCAAAGACATCGCGCGGCCCGCTCGGGTTGACCTGAGGGTGCAGAAGCTCCGACAAGGCACGCGGCTCGACCCGGAGCAACGCCTCCTCCCGCGTGATGATCCCCGCCTCCGCAAGATCGACAGCGATGCGCAACCCCGCCCGGCTCGATCTTTGCACGCGCACAGCGTCGATCACCGCCAGACGCCCGTCCTCGATCGTGAATTCGATCTGCATCTCTTCCCGCAGCTTGGCACGGCAGGCCTTGCCCTGACGCGACAGGGTCGCAAAGATCTCGGGCGCAATATCCTCCAGCGAAGGCCCCCTCGGATCGCGCGTGAGATAGAGCGCCTCGCCGGCGTCGAGCAAGGCCGCGCGGCCCTGCGCCTGCCGCATCCAGCGCCCCGTCACCTGCGGCTCACCCGTTACCGGATCGACCAACTGGATCACGCCGGACCCCGAAATGCCCTGCCCGATCCCCTGGGCCATCGCCTGCACCACCAGCCCGAGGGCTGCATCCTCGGGCGCACCCTTGGCCTGCCGCAACAGGCGCGCCGAGGTGCCCTCCCAGGCGCGGGCCATGGATCGCAGCACTTCGGAAAGCTGCCGTGCCGGATCCTCGGGGAAAGGTTCCTCCATCTCCGTGGCATAGACGCGCAGCGACTCCCGCAGCGCCGCCGCCGAGGGTTCCACACCCTCGAACATGTCCGGGTCCAGCCTTGCGACATGCACCGCATAGCCCTGCACGAAGCGCAGATAGAGCGCGTCTCCGGCGAATTGCCCGTGACGCTCCACGAGTTCGGCATGCCGTGCGCCGTTCATTCCGATGTTGAGAACCGTCGACGGGCCCCCCCAGTCGGGATTGGCCGGAGAGGGACGCACCGAAATCAGCGGGCGCTCGCCGAACAGGGCAAGCACATGGTTGCAATCCATCGCCTGTCCTGCCGCAATGCGCCGCACGAGGCTGGCCGGAAGGGAAACGGATTTCGGCACCGGCATTTCCAGCCGGATCAGCCGCTGCAGGCATTTCGCGCGCCAGCCATGGGAGTCAGCCGCAATCGGCGCCGATGGCGTGATTTCCGCGAAATCGGGGAGAGGGTCGAATTTCTGCACTGCGGCACCTTCCGGTTTGTGGCCGCAGCATAGACCCAAACGCCCGTCACGCAAGCGTCACGGGCGCGGGCGGGGGGCTGTCTGCCCCCCGACGGACCTGCCGCAAGCGGCAGATCCTCCCCCCGAGGATATTTGAGGACAGAAAAAGGAGGGGCGGCTTTTTCTGTCCTCAAATATCCTCGGGGGTGAATGCCGAAGGCAGAGGGGGCGGAAAGCCCCCTGCCCGGCCTCAGCCCTCGATCCGGGTCAGATCGGCGACAGGCGCGCAGGCGGCGCGGATGCGGTGCAAAAGGTTGAGCCGGTTGCGGCGCAGAACGGGATTGTCGGCATTGACCTGCACTGTTTCGAAAAACGCATCAATCGGCGCGCGGAGTTGGGCGAGGGCGGCCATAGCGGCGGCGAAATCCTCGGCCTGCATGGCCGGGGCGATGGCGGTTTCGGCGGCATCGAGGGCGGCGAACAGCGCCCGCTCGGCCTCGGTTTCCGCGAATTTCACATCCGCGCCGTAGGAGTATTCGACGCCATCCTTTTCCTCAGCCTGCGTCAGAATGTTGTTGGCCCGCTTGAAGCCTTGGACGAGGTTGGTGCCGTCGTCAGATTTCAGGAAGTCCGACAGCGCCCGCGCACGGGTGACGAGCAGGGTGAGGTCGTCATTGCCCGGCATGGCGATGCAGGCGTCGATGATGTCGTGGCGGATGCCCTCTTCGCGGAGGAAAACCTTTAGGCGGTCGTGGAAGAAGGCGAGAAGGTTGGTAGCGAATTCAGACAACATTGGCAACGGTCGAATTTCGGAGGCAAGGTCAATGTCGACTTCAAGAGCCAGCCGCCCTTGTGCAGCTTTTAATGCAAATATTTCAAACGAAAGTGACGGAATGTCCCGATGCTCATTTAGAGGGTCGGACATGTAACCACTTGTCCAGAAATCGTCACCATTCTCGTCTGTTACCTGATAACCAAGCATGAATGGAATTTGATAATGAATCCAAAGCGCAGATAGAATACCTTTCTCGAAAATTTCGCGCCATTGGTTCCCAACCCCATTCCCCAACACCAACCGGATCACCCCCAGCGCCGCGCGGCGCAGCGCGAAGGGATCCTTGCTGCCCGTCGGTTTCTCGTCAATCGCCCAGAACCCGGTCAGCGTGTCCAGCTTGTCGGCCAGCGCCACGGTCACGCTCACCGGCTCTGACGGCACGGCATCCGATGGCCCCAGCGGCGAATAATGGTCGCGCGCGGCATTGGCCACGGCAGCATCCTCGCCCGCCTCCAGCGCATAATAGCGGCCCATCACGCCCTGCAATTCGGGGAACTCGCCGACCATGGCCGAGCGCAGGTCCAGCTTTGCCAGCCGCGCCGCGCGTTCCGCCTGATCCGGCTCCGCCCCCACAATCGGCGCAATCTCGCGCGCCAGCGCGGCAATACGCTCAATCCGGTCGGCCTGGCTTCCGAGCTTGTTGTGGAAGGTCACGGATTTCAGACCCTCGGCCCAATCGCCCATCCCCACCTTGGCGACCCGCAGGTCATTGTCCCAGAAGAACCGCGCATCCGACAGGCGCGCGGCCAGCACCTTGCCATTCCCGGCAAGGATCGTCGCGCCATGGTCTTTTGTTTCGCGGTTGGCAACAGTGACATAGGCCTCGATCCGCCCCGTCCTCGGGTTGCGCACCGAAAAGAACTTCTGATGTTCCTTCATCGAGGTTTGCAGAACCTCCGGCGGCAGATGCAGGAAATCGGTGCCAATGTCGCCCATCAAGACCACGGGCCATTCGACCAGCCCCGCGACCTCGGCCAGCAGTCCCGCATCCGGCACCACCTCCAGCCCCCGCGCAAAGGCCTGATTGGCGGCCTCTGCCTCAATCGTTGCCGCGCGTTCGGCAGGGTCCAGCATCACGAAAGCCCGGCGCAGTTTGGTGCGGTAGTCGTCAAAGCCCGACACGGCAAACCGCCCCGGCGCCATGAAGCGATGCCCTTCGGTCTTGTTGCCCGCCACCAGATGATCCACCACCACCGGCACGACCTCGGCCCCCGCCTCATCCGTCAGCAGACACAGGATGGAATGCAAGGGCCGCACCCAGCGAAGCGCCCCGGACCCCCAACGCATCGACTTCGGCCAGGGGAAATTGCGGATCGTCGCCTCGACCACCTCGGCTACAATCGCCGCGGCCTCGCGCCCCGGTTTTTCAATCACCGCGAACCAGACCTGCCCCTTCTTGTCGTCGCGCAGCTCCAACTGGTCCTGTCTCAGCCCGGTGGAGCGCAGAAACCCTTGCAGGGCCGCCTCGGGCGCATCCGATTTCGGCCCTTTGCGTTCCTCACGCACCGCAGCCGACCGGGCCGACAGCCCCTCCAGCACCAGCACCAGACGACGTGGCGTGGCAAACACCCCGGCAGAGGCATAGGTCAGCCCCGCCGCGACCAGCCCCTCCGTCACCAGCCTGCGCAGATCATCGGATGCGCGCGCCTGCATCCGGGCGGGGATTTCCTCGGAAAAGAGTTCGAGCAGAAGATCGGGCATCGGGGATGATCCTTGGCGAAAAGGGCGCGGTCAGCGGACGGGCGGCGGCGGGCAACCGGCGGGTGCCGCGTTGCCGTCAAACACCTCGCGCCCGCAGGCATTGATCTGGTGCCAGGCGAAAGCGCGGCCGTCCGCCATGACGGCCACGATCCGGTCGATGCCATAGCGGTGGTTTTCGGCCCCCATCCAGGCGGTGGCCTGGCCTGCGGCCAGCGCCTCGCCGATCTCGCGGGCATTGAAACAGTCGAACCAGCGGGGGGCCACCAGCGGCTCCGCCCCCGGGTAGGGCTGGTGCGTGGCCGCACCCGGCGTCACGGTCAGCCGGAAACAGGCGCGATAGCGGATGGGGGAACTGTCGGAATCGATCCCGCGGAAATCGGTCACCGCGACCTGTTCAACCGTGCCATCGGCAAGCGTCAGTCGCACCGCAGCGTCCGGCGAACCGGGTGCGATCTCGTCATAATAGGCGTAGACCTGAAAGTAATAGACCGCCACCCCGGCGATCAGCCCGGACAGCACGATGGCCGCCGCCAGAACCTTGCCCATCATGCCGCGACCTCCGAACGGCCCGCCTCGGTGGTGACAAAGGCATCGGCGCATTTCCTGGCCAGTGCCCGCACCCGCCCGATATAGGCCTGCCGCTCGGTCACGGAAATCACGCCCCGCGCATCGAGGAGGTTGAACAGATGGCTCGCCTTGATGCACTGGTCATAGGCGGGATGGGCCATCACGATCTGCCGCCCGGCCTTGTCCACGGCCTCTGCTCCAAGGGTGCGCTCACATTCCGCCTCGGCATCCCTGAAATGCTGGAACAGCATGTCGGTATCGGCCTGATCGAAATTCCAGCGGCTGTATTCCTGCTCGGTCTGGCGGAACACATCGCCATAGGTCAGCGGAATGGGGCTCGCAGGGTCATTGAAGGGCATGTCCATCACATGATCGACGCCCAGCACATACATCGCCAGCCGTTCCAGCCCATAGGTCAGCTCACCCGATACGGGGCGGCAATCATGCCCGCCGACCTGCTGGAAATAGGTGAACTGGCTGACCTCCATCCCGTCGCACCAGACCTCCCAGCCCAGACCCCAGGCACCCAGCGTCGGGCTTTCCCAGTCATCCTCGACAAAGCGGATGTCATGCAGGTCGGTGTCGATGCCGATGGCCTTCAGCGAGCCGAGATAGAGATCCTGCATATCCGGGGGCGAGGGTTTTATCAGAACCTGATACTGGTAGTAATGCTGCAACCGGTTCGGATTCTCGCCATAGCGCCCGTCGGTCGGGCGGCGCGAGGGCTGGACATAGGCGGCAGCCCAGGGCTTCGCGCCCAAGGCGCGCAAGGTGGTAGCCGGGTGGAACGTGCCCGCGCCCACCTCCATGTCATAGGGTTGCAGCACCGCGCAGCCTTTGGCCCCCCAATAGGTCATCAGCCGCAGGATGATGTCCTGAAAACTGCGGGGGGTTGCTGCTGCATCGGTCATGGCGATTTCCCGGCTCGGATTGTCGCGCCCTCCTTAGGCGCAAGGGCCGATAGCGTCAATGCGCGCCCCCACCATGCCCGCCCGCGCGCAGCTTCGCCGCACTGCTGCCCCGACGACCCAACGCAGATGTGAACGCGCACCCGCCGCAGCCCCTTTCCGTTTCATCTTGGCATAAATACCTCCGCCGGAGGCTTCCGTCGCTGCAACCACGCGCGTTTGCAATAGGGCGCGGACCCGTCCCCTCTGGCCAAATGCGCGGATTTGTGGTTTCGCAAGGACATTGACCCGGACCGACGATTGGACAGCCCATGCGACAGACAGCCTTTCTCCTCACCTTCTGCGCGGGTCTGTTTCTGGCCTTTGCGGTTTCGGCACAGGAACGCGCCTGGGTGCAGATCGAGGCGCAGCCGACGCTGGCGCAGGCCGAAAGCCGGGCGCGCGCCTATGCGCAGGCTTTCCCCGATGTCGCTGGCTTCCGGATGTCCTCGGGCTGGTATGCCATTGTTCTGGGGCCCTACACGCCGGACGCGGCGCTGGCCCGACTGGCGCAACTGCGCGCCGAGAACCTGATCCCGGCGGACAGTTTCATCGCCGGGGGCCAGTTGTTCCGCCAGCCCTACTGGCCCGTCGGTGCGGACCCTTCCGCCGCCCCGGTGCAGGACTTCGGCCAGCCCCCCCCCGACGCCCCCCCAGCCGGTGCCACTGTGCCCGAGATCATTGCCACCCCGCTGCCCGAGGCAGGAACCGATCCGACCGCCTTGCCGGAGGAAAACCTGCCCGCTGCCCCCTCAGAAACAACAGCACTTCCGGCACCCGAACCGACCCCCGCCCTGCCAGACGAAACCCCGGCAGAGGCCCGGGCGTCGGAGGCGCTTTTGTCCCGGGCCGAGCGGGAGGAGCTTCAGGCCGCGCTCAAATGGTTCGGCTTCTACACCGCCGCCATTGACGGCGCCTTCGGCCCCGGCACCCGCGCCTCCATGGCCGCCTGGCAGGCCGCCAACGGGCATCAGGAAACCGGCGTGATGACCTCCGCACAGCGCGCGCAGATGCTGAGGGAACTGGCCCGCATCGAGGCGGAACTGGGCCTTGAGACCGTGACAGAGAACGAATCCGGGATCGAGGCCTCCCTGCCCCTCGCACTGGTGGAATTCGACGCCTATGAACCGCCCTTTGTCCATTACCGCGAACGGAACGGCAGCGGATTGCGCGTCGTGCTGATCTCCAAACCCGGGGACCGCGCGGCGCTCAACGGGCTCTACGATGTGCTGCAAACCCTGCGCGACGTGCCCGCCACAGGCGACCGGATGCTGGGAGAGCGGTCCTTTTCCATCTCGGCGCGCAATGGTGCGACCGCCTCCTATTCCTTTGCCGAACTCTCTCAGGGGCTGGTGAAGGGCTACATGGTGATCTGGAATCCCGCCGCCCCGGGGCTGGAGGACCGCGCCGCCCGCGTGATTTCCGCCATCGGTGCCACGTTCCGTCCCATTGGTGGCCGTGCGCTCGATCCCGGCCTCGTGGCGCTAGACGATGGGGTGCGGCGCGGCCTGCTGGCGGGCATGGAGGTGCGGCGCCCGGCCCTGTCCCGTTCCGGCTTTTTCGTCTCCGCCACCGGCGATGTGCTGACCACGACCGAGGCGCTGCAATCCTGCGCGCGCATCACCATCGACCGTGACACCGATGCCGAGGTCGCAGCGGTTGACGAGGCCTCGGGCCTTGCCCTCCTGCGCCCGACGCGCGCCCTTGCCCCAAGCCATTATGCGGGCTTTGCCGACGGACAGGGCCGGGTAGGCCAGGAGGTCGCGGTTGCGGGCTATTCCTACGAGTCGGCCCTCCCGGCGCCGACCCTGACCTTTGGCGCGCTGGAGGATGTCACCGGCCTTGCGGGCGAGGAGGGGATCAGCCGTCTGTCCATTTCCACGATGCCCGGAGATGCGGGCGGTCCTGTCATTGATGCTGCCGGTGCCGTTCTGGGGATGCTGCAGCCGGATGGCGCGCCGGAGGGCCGTATCCTGCCCGAAGGCGTCGCCTTCGTCACCGCTGCGGCCCGGATCGAACAGATCTTCGGAGCCTATCTGACGCCACGCCGCGCGGAACGCAACGGAGCCCTCTCGCCCGAAGACCTGACGAGAGTGGCCACCTCGATGACGGTTCTCGTATCCTGCTGGAAATAACCCCGCGAAGGGGCGTTCAGACCCGCCAGAACCGTGCGAGGAAAAGCACATATACAGACAGCAGTTCCAGCCGTCCGACAAGCATGCCGAAGATCATGATCCAGCGGGCAGTTGCGGGAAACTCGTTCACCGCGCCATTGGCGCTGACCTCCGGCCCCCAGACCGGCCCGACATTGGCAACGGCAGTCCAGGCTGCGGTAAAGGCCGTGCGCGTGTGCAGACCGGTCAGGGACAGGGCAACGGCAACACCGCCAAAGGTCAGGATGAACAAGGTGAAGAACACGATCACGGAATCGATCACATCCAGCCCGATGCGCCGCCCCTCATAGCGCGGTTCGATCACCGCCGTAGGGCTGTGCAGGCGGCGGATCTGCACCCGGATCGCCTCGAACAGCACCAGATAGCGGAACACCTTGACCGAACACCCCGTTGAGGACGTGCAGCCTCCGATCAGCCCGACAAGGATCGCCACGGCAAAGGGAAAAGCCCCCCAGGCCAGAATATCGGCCGAGGCATAGCCGGTGCCGGAAAACACAGAGGCGATGTTGAACAGGCTTTCGCGCAAGGCATCCGACAGGCCGTGATCCAGCACCAGAACCCGGTAGGCCACGACCGCCCCCGTCGCATAGGCCATCCAGCGCACATAGGCCCGCACCTGCGCATCGCGCCACATGGGGGCAAGACTGCCCTGCGCAAGCTGGATGAAGCGGATGAAGGGCAGCGAGGCCAACATGATGAACAGCACCGACACATATTCCAGCGGCCCCGAGAAGGTCGCGAAGGACGCATCGTAATTCGAGAAGCCGCCCGTCGAAATGGTGGTCAGCGCATGCAGGACCGCATCATAGCCCGACATCCCCAGCGCGAAATAGACCACCGCGCAGGCGATCGTCAGCGCGATATAGATCTGGATCAGCGCGGAGGAAATATCCAGCGCGCGCGGCAGCACCTTGCCCAGCGTGTCGAACCCTTCGGAGCGGAAGAACTGCATCCCCCCCACCTTCATCACCGGCAAGAAGATCATCGCCACGATGACAATGCCAAGGCCCCCCAGCCATTGCAGGATGCCGCGCCAGAGGTTCGTGCCGGGCGGCAAGCCGTCCAGCGCCGGAAAGGCCGTGGTGCCGGTGGTGGTCATTCCCGACATCGCCTCGAACATCGCATCGGTGAACCCGGCATCGGGCGCCCCGAACATGAAGGGCAGCGCGCCGAAGAGGGGCATCATCACCCATGTCCCGGTGGTGAGCAGAAAGGATTGCTGAAGCGTCAGCCCCCGCCCCGCGCCATTGGCGCAGGCCAGTGCCAGAAGCCCGCCAAAAAGCGCCGTGACGATGCCCGATTCCAGAAAGCTGGCCCAGTTCGGGTTGCCCGCGGCCAGATCCAGCGCCATCGGAAACAGCATCATGGCGGCCAGGGCCACCAGCAGAAGTCCGATCACATATCCGACAGGGCGCAGGTCGATCATGCGCCGAGGCTTGGCCCGGCACCCTGCGCCTGTCAAGCCTGCAAGCGGCAGACCCCACCAATGCCGGGGTAGACAATCAGCCTGCGTGGATCAGGGACTGGAACAGGCGCGGATCAAGGCTTTCCGCCGCAAAGGTCTGGCCTTCGGTCAGCAGGCTCACCGCGTCATGGCTGTGCAGGCTTTCCTGATGGCTCGCCAGCACCCGGAAATCGCCGATCCGCGCATCCCCCTTGAGCGCCGCACAGAAGGACCGCGCGGCATCCTCGACAAAGATCGGATGCGCGGCATTGAGTTCGGCGAAGGCCTGTTCATCCTCGCGTTTCACCATCACCTGCGTTTCCGTGGGCACGGCGGCGCGGGCGAGCGCGATCAGATCCTCGAACCAGAGGCATTTTCCGGGGCGGACCTCCACCGAAAGCCGCGCGACGGAGCGTTGCGAATGAGGGGTCGCAAGCTGGCCGCGCATGCGGCGGGCATGTTCGCTCAGTTCCAGCGAGCAGGGGCAGGTGGAGGAATAGACGAAATCGAGATGCAGGATCTTCTTGCGGATACCGGCCTGTTCCACGAGTTCCAGTGCGATGTCGTAATATTGCCAGCCCGAAAGGCCCGAGCGCAGGCTTTCCACCTGCATCGGGAAGGAGAACCGCATCTGGATGCGGGCATCGAAGGCGCCCAGATCGCGCTTGTAATCATCCAGCGCGCGCTCGATCACCTCGAAGCTGAAGGCGCTTTCGGCATGGGCATAGAAGGACCGCATGATGCGACTCATGTTGATGCCCTTCTTTTCCGCCTCAAGGCTCACCGTGCCCGTGACCGAGGTTTCCAGCGTCATGTCGCCCTTGCCGCGGGTGCGGTAGCGGATCGGAAGGCGGAAATTCGAGATGCCGACATGCTGGATCACCGCCTTTTCGCCGACGATCAGGCTGGCGGGGCCGTTCTGAAGGTCGGGCAGGCTGTCCTTGTAGGCATCATCGACGCGGAATTCGCGCGGATAGGTGCGTGCATAATCCGGATACCCCTCCGCCGTGAGGGAGAGCGCCGCCGGATCGAGTTCCGAGATTTCCGCATCCGTGGCCTTGCCCGCCCATTGCCGCAAAAGCGCGAGCGCCGCTTCCGCCTCCTTGCGCGAGGGCTTGCGGTCGATCTCGGGCGTGTGGACGTTCATGGGAGTTTCCTTTCGGTTCAGGCGGGCCGGGGCCAGCCGTCAATGTCAGCAGGGATTACGCGCGGGTATCGCGCCCGGATCATTCTGGCGCTGCGGGAAAGCTGCGCCCTGACGATAGATAGGATGCCGCCGGGATTCTGGAAAGCCCGGTTGCGACCGATTGTGCCGATCTGCGTCCGATACCGCGCTTGCGCCGCGCGAAGGCACCGGCGGCGGCCGGGCGAAAGGGGGCTGTCTGCCCCCTCTTGGCCTGACGGCCAATTCACCCCCGAGGATATTTTCCGACAGAAAAAGGGGGCGGGTCAGGCGGTCTCCAACGCGCCCATCAGATCCGCGATGAGGTCAGCGGGATCTTCCAGCCCGACCGAAAGCCGGATCAGGCCCGGCGTGATGCCCAGCAATGCCTTCTGATCATCCGGCAGGCGCTGATGTGTCGTGGTCGCGGGATGGGTCGCGATGGATTTCGCGTCGCCGAGATTGTTGGAGATCTTGATGATTTCCAGCGCATTGAGAAGGCGGAAGGCGGCCTCCTTGCCACCCACAATGTCGATGGACAGCATCGTGCCGCCCGACCCCATCTGCGCCAGGGCAAGCGCTTGCTGCGGATGGGATTTCAGACCCGGATAGATGACCCGCGCAAGTTTTGCATGGCCTTCCAGCGCGGTCGCGATTTCCAGCGCGGCCGTTGCCATCGCCCGGCAGCGCAGGTCGAGTGTGGCCATGCCGTTGAGCATGATCCAGGCGGTGAAGGGGCTCATCGCGGCGCCGGTGTGTTTCAGATAGGGCTCGGCCACCTTCCGCACGAAGTCACGCGTGCCGCAGATCACGCCGCCCAAGGCGCGGCCCTGCCCGTCGATATGTTTGGTCGAGGAATAGACCACCACATCGGCTCCCTGTTCGACAGCGCGCGAAAAGATCGGTGTGGCAAAGACATTGTCCACCACCACCAGCGCGCCCGCTGCATGGGCGATGTCGGAAACGGCACGGATATCCACCAGTTCCAGCGTCGGGTTCGACATGGATTCGAAGAACACTGCCCTGGTGCCGGGCGTCACCGCACGGCGCCACTGGTCCAGATCCGCACCATCGACAAAGGAGACCTGCACGCCGAAGCGCATCAGCACCTCTTCCAGCACATAGAGGCAGGAGCCGAAGAGCGCGCGCGACGACACCACATGATCGCCGGCCCGCAGCATCGACATCAGCGCGCCATTGACGGCGGCCATACCCGAGGCTGTGGCAAAGGCATCCTCGGTGCCCTCGATCGCGGCGATGCGGTCCTCGAACATGCGGGTGGTGGGGTTGCCGTAGCGGGCATAGATGAATTCATCCGGCCCCGACTTGACGAACCGCGCCTCGGCCTGTTCGGCACTGTCATAGACGAAGCCCTGCGTGAGAAAGATCGCCTCGGCCATCTCGCCATACTGGCTGCGGCGGCTGCCCTCATGCACAAGCTGCGTGCGCGTTTTCCACTTCCCGGCCATGGCGGACCCCCAAATCTGGCCCCGGACATCAGACAGGGGCACCGGGCGATCCGGGCTCCTGTTTAGCGGCTTGTTTAACGTGGCCCGCAATCCGGAGATCAAATCGCCACAATCGCCCGATTACGCCTGACATTGCGGGAGGTCAAGGGACGGGTTGAGGCGCCTGTGTCCCGGCAGGGCTGTCCTGGCTGAAAAGATTGACCCAGCCCGGCCACCGGCGACGCCACAGCGAGGACACGAACATCGTTTCGCGACATGCGGCCCCGACCCTGCGGAACTCCGCGCGGTAGGCCAGCAGTCCAAGGCCGGGGCCAGGTTCGATCACGCAGGCATCCCGAAGGACGAACTCAGCGATGGTCGGGCCGCCCGCCAACTGGCCTGCATGATCCTCGCGCCCGGCAAAGCCGGACGGATAGACCCCCAGAAAGCCGGGGGCCAGCAAGGCGCGGTCGGCCACAGCATCGCCCGTGACAAGTGCCTGCCAGACCGCTGTTTCAACCGTCAGAAGTTCCGCCCGCAAGGACGCCGTTTCCGGTTCGGGAAATGTCACCGCTTGCCCAGAAGCCCGCCCAGCATCCCCAGCAACGCATCGGCATTCGGCGGGGCCTGTTCCGGCGGGGCGCCCTTGGGCGTCATCTGATCGACCAGCACCGGCAGGATCTGTGCCAGAAGGCCCGGCGCCTCGGCCTCTGAAACGCCCGATTTGGCCGCGATCCTGCGCAGGCCAGTCTGACCAAAGGCCTGTTCGATCTGCGAAGGGGCAACCGGCTTGTTCTCGCCCACTCCGACCCAGCTTTGCGCCACATCGCCAAGGCCCGCTTGCTGGAACTGCGCCATCAGACCGGCCAGACCGCCATGCTTGTTGTCGGCCGCCAGCATGGAAGCCGCGACCTTGAGGATCTGCGGGTTCTTCATCGCGATCTGGGCGATCTGGGCCATCCCCCCCGAGGAGGCAGAGCCACCCGTCAGCGCAGAGGCGAGGTTGTTGAGCAATGACATGACTGGTTCCTTCAACCCGGGCGCAGACGGTCCACGCCGATGCGAAAACCCTGTCTGATTCGCGTCACTGCGGCAAGACCCGCGAGCCCGCCCGCAGGTCAACCGCCTGTCAGAACGGCACATCCTGCGCCTGATCGGCGGGCACCACGAAGCCCGCAACCACATGCTTGACCCCGGCCCGGTCAAAGACGATCTGCAATTTGTCGCCCTCGATGCCGGTAATCTCGCCATAGCCGAATTTCTGGTGGAATACCCGTTCGCCGGTGACAAAGCGCGACAGGGCGGCGAGGTCGATGACCTGATGGCGGGCCTCGCGCGGCTGCGCCATCGGCCGGGCCGCCGATTGCGCCTGCATCCGCCGCCAGCCGGGGGAATTGTAGACATCGGCCTTGGCTGCGCGGGTTTCGACCTGCGCGGGGGCCGCAGCGCCGAAGCCACCGCCATACAGGCCCGGAGGGGTCAGAACCTCGACATGCGCCTCGGGCAATTCGTCGATGAAGCGCGATGGCAACTGGCTTTGCCACTGGCCGTAAACCCGGCGATTGGCAGCAAAGGAAATGGTGCAAAGTTCCTCGGCCCGGGTAATGCCGACATAGGCGAGGCGGCGTTCCTCCTCCAGCCCCTTCTTGCCGGACTCATCCATGCTGCGCTGGCTGGGGAACAGCCCATCCTCCCAGCCGGGCAGGAAGACCGCCGGAAATTCCAGCCCCTTGGCGGCATGCAGCGTCATGATCGTGACCTTGGGGGCGGCCTCCTCGGTCTCGTTTTCCATGATGAGGCTGACATGTTCCAGAAACCCTTGCAGGTTCTCGAACTGCTCCAGCGCCTTCACCAGTTCCTTGAGGTTTTCGAGCCGCCCCGGCGCCTCGGGTGTCTTGTCGTTCTGCCACATGGCGGTGTAGCCGGATTCTTCCAAAATCGTCTCGGCCAGCCGGATATGGTCGGCCCCTGCCCCCACAGCCGCGTGCCAGCGGTCCACACCGCCCACAAAGGCGCGCAACTGCCCTGCCCCCTTGCCGCCGATGCCGCCGCGCGCCAGCAATTCCTGCGCCCCTTCCAGCAGGCCCACGCCCGAGGCGCGCGCCTCGCGCTGGATGTCTGCCTGCGCCTTGTCGCCAAGGCCGCGTTTGGGCGTATTGACCACCCGTTCAAAGGCCAGATCATCGGCAGGGCTGACGGCGAGGCGGAAATAGGCCATCGCGTCGCGCACTTCCAGCCGTTCATAGAATCGCGGGCCGCCGATCACGCGGTAAGGCAGACCGATGGTCAGGAACCGATCCTCGAAGGCGCGCATCTGATGCGAGGCACGCACAAGAATTGCCATCCCGTCGGGCGAGACAGGATCGAGCCGCCGCGTGCCGCGCGTCAGCGCCTCGATCTCGTCACCGATCCAGCGGGCTTCCTCCTCGCCATCCCAATGGCCGATCAGGCGGACCTTTTCGCCCTCCTCCACCTCGGTCCACAACTCCTTGCCCAGACGGCCCGAATTGGCAGCGATAACACCCGAGGCAGCGGCAAGGATATGCGGGGTGGAGCGGTAATTCTGTTCCAGACGGATGACCTCCGCCCCCGGAAAATCCTTCTCGAACCGCAGGATATTGCCCACCTCGGCCCCACGCCAGCCATAGATCGACTGGTCGTCATCCCCCACGCAACAGATGTTGCGATGCCCCTGCGCCAGAAGCCGCAGCCAGAGATATTGGGCGACATTGGTATCCTGATACTCATCCACCAGGATATAGCGGAACCAGTGCTGATACTGTGCCAGAATGTCGGGATGGGCCTGAAAGATCGTCACGACATGCAGCAGCAGATCGCCGAAATCGACGGCATTGAGCGTGCGCAGGCGGTCCTGATAGGCGGCGTAGAGTTCCGTGCCCCGGTTGTTATAGGCCGAAGCCTCTGCCGAAGGCACGTTCTGCGGCGTCCAGGCGCGGTTCTTCCAAGCGTCGATCAGACCGGCGAGCATCCGCGCGGGCCAGCGTTTCTCGTCGATATTCGCGGCGGCGATCAGTTGTTTCAGCAGGCGGATCTGATCATCCGTGTCCAGAATGGTGAAATTCGACTTCAGCCCCGCAAGTTCCGCATGGCGCCGCAGGATCTTGACCGAAATCGAATGGAATGTTCCGAGCCAGCGCATGCCTTCGGCCACATCGCCGGTCAGACGGCCCACGCGGTCCTTCATTTCCCGCGCGGCCTTGTTGGTGAAGGTCACGGCGAGGATTTCATTGGGTCGCGCCTTGCCCATGGCCAAAAGATGCGCGATGCGCGTGGTCAGAGCCTTGGTCTTGCCTGTCCCTGCCCCGGCAAGCATCAGGACGGGGCCATCCATCGCCTCGACCGCCGCGCGCTGCGCGGGGTTCAACCCGTCCATATAGGGGGCGGGCCGCGCCATCATGGCGCGCTGGCTCAACGGGATCGGGGGGGCGTCATCGGGACTCATGGCGGAACTATAGGCGCAAGGCGGGCGGGAGAAAAGCATTGTTCCCTTAATGTTCACATCTTTTTCACCGACGGGGCCTCCGTTCATCATCCCTTGCCGGGCTTCTTTGCCCACGCCAAAGTGAAGAAGCCCGGATAGGCGGGACGCAAAGCCGAACCTTTCACAAATCTTTCAATACAGGGATTGCGCTGCGATGCAGCATATCTAGAGTGAGCGCATCGGACTCAGAGGGGAAAGAAACCATGGCGGAATTTCGCAAGATCCTTGTCGCAAACCGGGGTGAAATCGCCATCCGCGTCATGCGCGCCGCCAATGAGATGGGCAAGAAAACCGTCGCCGTCTATGCCGAGGAGGACAAGCTGTCGCTCCACCGCTTCAAGGCGGATGAGGCGTATCGCATCGGCGAAGGGCTTTCTCCGGTCGGCGCCTATCTTTCGATCCCCGAGATCATCCGGGTGGCCAAGATGGCGGGGGCCGATGCAATCCATCCCGGCTATGGCCTTCTGTCGGAAAACCCCGATTTTGTCGAGGCTTGCGATGCGGCGGGCATCACCTTCATCGGGCCGCGCGCCGAAACCATGCGCGCGCTTGGCGACAAGGCATCGGCGCGGCGCGTGGCGGTGGAGGCGGGCGTGCCGGTGATCCCCGCGACCGAAGTTCTGGGCGATGACATGGAGGCGATCAAGGCCGAGGCGGCAAAGGTCGGCTACCCCCTGATGCTCAAGGCGTCATGGGGCGGCGGCGGGCGCGGGATGCGCCCGATCAACGGCCCCGAGGAACTGGCCGACAAGGTGCGCGAGGGGCGGCGCGAGGCCGAGGCCGCCTTTGGTAATGGTGAGGGCTATCTGGAAAAGATGATCCTGCGCGCGCGCCATGTCGAGGTGCAGATCCTCGGCGACAAGCATGGCCAGATCTACCACCTTTATGAACGCGACTGTTCGGTGCAGCGCCGCAACCAGAAGGTCGTGGAACGCGCCCCCGCCCCCTACCTGACGGATGAACAGCGCGCGGAAATCTGCGAACTGGGGCGCAGGATCTGCGCGCATGTGAATTACGAATGTGCGGGCACCGTCGAGTTCCTGATGGATATGGATGACGAGCAATTCTATTTCATCGAGGTGAACCCCCGCGTGCAGGTCGAACATACGGTGACCGAGGAAGTCACCGGCATCGACATCGTGCAGGCCCAGATCCGCATTGCCGAAGGCAAGACCCTGGCCGAGGCGACAGGCGTTGCCCGGCAGGAAGACATCACCCTGTCAGGCCATGCCCTGCAATGCCGGGTCACGACCGAGGATCCGCAAAACAATTTCATCCCCGATTACGGCCGCCTCACCGCCTACCGCTCCGCTACCGGCATGGGCATCCGTCTGGATGGCGGCACGGCCTATGCGGGCGGGGTCATCACGCGCTATTACGACAGCCTTCTGGTCAAGGTCACGGCATGGGCGCAGACGCCCGAAAAGGCGATTGCCCGGATGGACCGCGCCCTGCGCGAATTCCGCATCCGGGGAGTTTCGACCAACATCGCCTTTGTCGAGAACCTGCTGAAACACCCGACCTTCCTCGACAACACCTATACGACCAAATTCATCGACACGACGCCGGAGCTGTTCACCTTCAAGAAGCGCCGCGACCGCGCGACCAAGATCCTGACCTATATCGCGGACATCACGGTGAACGGGCATCCCGAAACCGCAGGCCGCCCCCTGCCCCCGGCCGAGGCCCGCCCGCCAAAGCCCCCCGAGGCAAAGGCGGAGCCCCCGATGGGCACGCGCAACCTCCTGGAACAAAAAGGTCCGCAGGCGGTGGCCGACTGGATGCGCGCGCAGACCAAACTCCTGATCACCGACACCACGATGCGCGACGGGCATCAGTCGCTTCTCGCGACCCGGATGAGGTCCATCGACATGATCCGCGTGGCGCCCGCCTATTCGGCCAATCTCTCGCAGCTTTTCTCTGTCGAATGTTGGGGCGGGGCCACCTTCGACGTGGCTTACCGCTTCTTGCAGGAATGTCCCTGGCAACGCCTGCGCGACATCCGCGCCCATATGCCGAACCTGATGACGCAGATGCTGCTGCGCGCCTCCAACGGGGTGGGCTACACCAATTACCCTGACAATGTGGTGCAGGCCTTCGTCAAGCAGGCGGCTGAAACCGGCGTCGATGTGTTCCGCGTGTTCGACAGCCTCAACTGGGTCGAAAACATGCGCGTCGCCATGGATGCGGTGGTGGAGGCGAACAAGCTCTGCGAAGGCACGATCTGCTATACGGGCGACCTTTTGAACCCCGAGCGCGCCAAATACGACCTGAAATATTATGTGGCCATGGGCAAGGAGTTGCGGGACGCGGGCGCGCATGTGCTGGGACTGAAGGACATGGCGGGCCTGTTGAAACCCGCCGCCGCGCGCAAGCTGGTAAAGGCGCTGAAGGATGAGGTCGGCCTGCCGATCCATTTCCACACCCATGACACGGCCGGCATCGCCTGCGCCACGATCCTTGCCGCCGCCGAGGCAGGGGTGGATGCGGTCGATTGCGCGATGGATGCGCTCTCGGGCAACACGTCACAGGCGACGCTCGGGACCATCGTCGAGGCATTGGCCCATACCGACCGCGACACCGGGCTGGACATCAGATCGGTGCGCGAGATTTCAAACTACTGGGAAACCGTGCGCGCGCATTATGCGGCTTTCGAATCCGGCCTTCAGGCCCCGGCCTCCGAGGTCTATCTGCATGAAATGCCCGGCGGGCAGTTCACCAACCTCAAGGCGCAGGCGCGGTCCCTGGGGCTGGAGGAACGCTGGCATCAGGTGGCGCAGGCCTATGCCGATGTGAACATGATGTTCGGCGACATCGTGAAGGTCACACCCTCGTCCAAGGTCGTGGGTGACATGGCCCTGATGATGGTGGCGCAGGGCCTGACCCGCGCGCAGGTCGAAGACCCGGGTGTGGAGGTCGTGTTCCCCGATTCCGTCATCGACATGCTGCGCGGCAATCTTGGCCAGCCCACCGGCGGCTGGCCCGACGGCATCCTGAAAAAGGTGCTGAAGGGCGAGGCGCCGCTGACCACCCGCCCCGGCGCCTCGCTGCCCCCCACGTACCTTGAGGAAGTGCGCGCCAAGCTGATCGCCGATCTGATGGCGGCGTCCGAGGATGGCGAGGAGGAAACCGTCGATGACGAGGATCTGAACGGATACCTGATGTATCCCAAGGTGTTCACCGAATACCGCGCGCGCCACCGGCTTTATGGCCCTGTCCGCACCCTGCCCACACGCACCTTCTTCTACGGCATGGAACCGGGGGAGGAGATCACCGCCGAGATCGACCCCGGCAAGACGCTGGAGGTGCGGCTTTTGACCATGGGGGAGACCAGCGAGGATGGCGACGTCAAGGTGTTCTTCGAGTTGAACGGCCAGCCCCGCGTCGTGCGCGTGCCCAATCGCGCGATCAAGGCCAAGGCGGCGGTCAAGCTCAAGGCCGCCGAAGGCAACCCCGCCCATATCGGCGCGCCGATGCCGGGGTCCATTGCGAGCGTGGCCGTGACCGTGGGCCAGAAGGTCAATGCGGGGGATCTCTTGCTGACCATCGAGGCGATGAAGATGGAAACCGGGCTTCACGCCGACCGGAGTGCTACCGTAAAGGCCCTGCACGTCGCCCCCGGCGCGCAGGTGGATGCCAAGGATCTGCTGGTGGAGTTGGAGTGAGGGGTTAGCCCCCGCTTGCCCCTTACACCGTTTCCCGTCCCGCGCGGGTTGGGCGTGAACCGCCCGCCCCGTGGGTGGGGGAGAGGGTCGGGCGCTGCCCGGTGCCGAGGCACAGGGCAAGGGGGGGATGCGATGGCTTAGCCTCCCCTGCCGGATGTCAAAGCATCCTTGGCCGCCTTGACAATGTCGGCTGTTCTACCTGGTGCAAAAACCACTGCACCAATAGTTACGCCAGCGAGGGCGGGTAAGCCAAATCCCATGGCCATCGCTGTTGTGCCAAGAATAAGGCCAGCCTGAACCGTGCCCTTTGCACTGTCCCAAACACCTTCGACGACCTCATCAGCCTTGGCGTGTGGCAATTCGGCAAACCTTTTCGCGTAAACCCGCATCAGCTTTTCGGACTTCGCAGCGTCCTTTTCAGTGATCGGCCCGGTTTCCGGCAAGGCCTTTCGCAAGCCACAGACAGCCTCGTGCAAGGCAAGGAAAACTGCGATTTGCCGCAGGCTTTCCAACATGTCGAGTTCATCTTCATAGTTGCGCGTCTGAAGTCGCTCGATTTCCAGCAAAATCAAACCTTCGATCGCGTCGAAAGTGGGCGGCAGGGTTTTGCGATTGGCCTCCATCGCCTTTTGCACCGCCGCAATTCGCTCGGCGGGTGCTGCGGACAGTTTGCGCAACTCCTGCTGCACCTCGCTTTCCTGCACTTTAGAATGACGCGCCTCAATCTCCCGTATCGCCTCGGCCACCGGACCAGGGCCTTCCTTCCACACCTCATCGGGGATCAGCGCAATGTCGTGTTGCAGATCCCAGTCAAGCGGGGTTCCGGCGAGAACGGCATCCCACCAGCGGGTCCAGAACTCCCAATGCTCGGGAGCCTCTGCCCAGATCGCGCGGGTTTCACGGTCGGCTTGTGTAAACCAGTCGGGCGGGGTGTCGGACCAGAGGGCGCACTGAAGAACATCATTTGCCCCGATGATTACCGCAGCATCCGTTCGAATGGCATTCCAAACGTCGGAGAGGGCGGCGGAGAGGGCGGCGGCACTGATCTCGGGGGTTGGATATTTGCGCGCAACCCCCGAGATCAAGTGACACCAGAAAAACGGAAGGCTTGTCAAATCACTTTGCCGCGCCCAATCCTCCTTCATCGCCCGCCCGAACAGCGAAAACACCCGCAGCGCTGCCCGATGCGCAATCGCATCCTCCCGCGGGCGGGTGTTCAGCCACGCCTCAAGGCTTTCCTTGTCCTTGATTCCGTCAATGTCCATGCGCGCCCTGCCTTAACGCAGCGGCAGAATGGCCGCTCACCCGGCCTCGCGCAACCCTACTCCGCCGGGGCGTCCTGGGTGCGTTTCAGCTTGCGGAACAGGTGGATCAGCGGCCAGCGCAGCACGCTTGCGGCGCCTGCCAGCAGCAGCAATCCCCAGACCGGGCCTTCGGTCCATGTCACCCAGCCAAGGATCGGGATGCCGACCGCGATCAGCACCCCCGCCGCGCGCCAGTGGCGGTCTTTCGAGGGCAGCATCGCGATCACGTTCGCCGCGATCAGCCACAGAAAGGCGAGGGTCAGGGGGGATGTCAGCATCGGGTGCATCGGGTGCCTCCGGTATCGCGCGAACCCGCGCGGGGGAAGGATGGAACGCTGGCGCTCTGGCTTGCGCGGATGAAGGGTCTTGCCACCCCGGTCATGCGGCCCGGCCTTGCAGGCGGGCAGGCAGGCCCCCCGCCCATGTGGAAATCGTCCCCGCCCCGAGGCAGACGACCATATCGCCCGGCCGCGCCTGTTCGCGCACCAGCCGTTCCAGATCATCCTCGTTCAGAATGGCGCGCGCGTGGCGGTGACCATGGGCGATCAGCCCCGCCACCAGATCATCGCGGGAGACACCGGGAATCGGTTCCTCCCCCGCCGCATAGACCTCGGCGATGGCGACCACATCGGCCTCGTTGAAACAGGTGCAGAAATCCTCGAAGAGACTGGCAAGGCGGGTGTAGCGGTGCGGCTGATGCACGGCGATCACCCGGCCCTTGGTGGCCTGTCGCGCGGCCTTCAGCACGGCGGCAATCTCCACCGGGTGATGGCCGTAATCGTCGATGATGGTGACGCCGCCGACCTCGCCCACCTTGGTAAAGCGGCGGTTGACACCCGCAAACCCCGCCAGCGCCTCGCGGATCTCGGTCTTTTTCATGCCCAGAAACCGCGCCACGGCAATGGCGGACAGGGCGTTCGAGACGTTGTGATCCCCCGGCATCGGCAGGGTGCAGCCCTCGATCACCACAGGCGCGCCGTTTTCATCCGGCCCCTCGCCCTGCAAGGCCACATCGAAATGCGCCACGCCATTGTCATAGGTCAGGTTGATCGCGCGGACATCGGCCTGCGCGTTGAACCCGAAGGTGACGATGCGCCGGTCCGTGACGCGACCCACTAGCGCCTGCACTTCCGGGTGATCGGTGCAGCAGACGGCAAGGCCATAAAACGGGATATTGGACACGAAATCATCAAACCCCTTGCGCAGGTTCTCGAACGTGCCCCAATGTTCCATATGCTCGGGGTCGATATTGGTCACGACGGCGATGGTCGCGGGCAGGCGGTTGAACGAGCCGTCGGATTCGTCCGCCTCCACCACCATCCATTCGCCGGCCCCCGCGCGCGCGTTCGACCCATAGGCGTGGATCACCCCGCCATTGATGACTGTGGGGTCAAGCCCGCCCTTGTCGAGCAGGGTGGCCACCATGGTCGTCGTGGTCGTCTTGCCATGGGTTCCGGCAATCGCGATGTTGGATTTCAGCCGCATCAGTTCCGCCAGCATTTCCGCCCGCCGCACCACCGGCAGACCACGCCGCCGGGCCTCCTCCAGCTCCGGATTGCCCTTCTTGATGGCCGAGGAGATCACCACCACCGCCGCCTCGCCGAGGTTTTCGGCGCGCTGGCCCTCGTGGAACACCGCCCCCAGCTTTTCCAGCCTTGCGGTGATCTTGGACGCCTTCGCATCCGACCCCTGCACGCGATAGCCCAGCGTCATCAGCACCTCGGCAATCCCCGACATGCCGATGCCGCCAATGCCGACAAAATGGATCGGACCCAGTTCGACGGGCAGTTTCGTGGCGGCATTCATGGGCGGGCCCTTTCGGTCAGGCTTTCGGTGAGTTCGACAAGACGGTCGGTCGCATCGGGGCGGGAAAGGGCGAGTGCGTTGCGCGCCATCGCCTGTGCGGCCTCGGGCTGGCCAAGGACCGCCGCCATGTGCGACGCGAGCGTGGCGGCGTCAAGCGCGGATTCCGGGATCAGGATGGCGGCCTCGCCCTCGACCAGCCCGCGCGCATTGGCGGTCTGGTGGTCGCCCGTGGCAGCGGCAAAGGGGATCAGGATCGACGGCCGCCCGATCACCGAAATATCGGCCACCGAGGACGCACCCGAGCGGGAGACGACCAGTTGCGCCTCGGACAGGCGGCGCGGAATGTCGTTGAAAAAAGATTCGACCTCGGCGCGGATCCCCGCCTGCGCATAGGCCGCAACCACCCTGTCCAGATCCTCGGCGCGCGCCTGATGGGCGACGCGCAGCCGGTCGCGGATCGGTTCGGGCAAGGCCGCAACCGCCTCGGGCACCACATCCGAGAGGATGCGCGCACCCTGACTGCCGCCGATCACCAAGAGGCCCATCGGATAGTCGCCGGGCGGGATATAGCCCGCACCCGCCCGCTCCAGCACCGCCGCGCGCACCGGATTTCCGGTATGGGTGCCCGTCACGCCCTCGGGCAGGGCCGTGGGCCAGGTGCCGCAGGCCACCGCATCGACGCGGGGGGCAAAGATCTGGTTGACGCGGCCCAGAACGCCGTTCTGTTCATGGATCATGCGCGGGCGGCGCAGCAGCGTCGCCGCCGCAAGGGCCGGGATCGAGGGATAGCCGCCAAACCCCACCACCACCGCCGGACGGTCTCGCAACTGGCCCATCAGGGCCGCAATCCCCCCTCCCGCGATGCGCAGGGGGGCCAACGCCTTGGCCACGAACCCTCCGCGCGCAAAAGTGGCCGATGAAACTTCCTCGATCTGCACCTCGCGCGGGAAACCGCCCGCATAGCGCGCCCCGCGTGCATCCGTGGACAGCTTCACCCGCCAGCCGCGCGCGATCATCGCCTCGGCCAGCGCCTGCGCGGGAAACATGTGCCCACCTGTCCCGCCTGCCGCGATCAGAAGCATGGGCCTGTCGGGTCCGCGCCGCGCCATCAGCGCCCCCGTCGCAGCAGGATCTCCGCGATTTCGCCCTGTGGACGGCTGCGCGTCAAGGCAAGCAGCATGCCCACAGTGATGCCTGCGGCGATCAACGACGATCCGCCATAGCTCACGAAAGGCAGCGTCATGCCCTTGGCGGGCAGAAGCCGCACCGCGACCCCCATGTTGATCATCGCCTGCACCGCAAAGATCGCGGCAAGGCCCGCCCCCGCCAGCCGGGTGAAGGGGTCACGTTCCCGCATCAGCCGGAACAGGGACCGGACGACGATCGTGGAATAGAGAACGATGATCAGCAGAACCAGCACCAGCCCGTATTCCTCGGCCGCAACCGCGATGATGAAATCGGTATGGGCATCGGGCAGCGACCATTTCACCTGCCCCTCGCCCACGCCGACCCCGAAGAACCCGCCCTCCTGAATGGCGTTGGTGGCATAGCCGAGCTGCGTGCGCGGGTCCACCTCCGGCGAAAGGAAGCCGTTGATCCGGCGCGCGAAGTGCTCCGAATTGTTATAGGCGAAAAAGCCCCCGGCGCCTGCCAGCCCGATCACCGTCAGGATCAGCACCATCGGCGCACCGGCCACGAAATAGACAACCCCCCAGCCAAAGAGGATCAGCGCCGCCTGCCCGAAATCCGGCTGCAAGGCCAGCAGCAGAACGATCACGGCGGCAAGGATGAAGGACAGGGATTTGCCGCGCGGCCCACCGATTTCCTGACTGGCGGCCATCAACCACGCAGACAGCACGATGAACCCAGGCTTGAGAAATTCCGACGGCTGCACCGAGGCAAAGCCGAGGCTGAACCAGCGCACCGCCCCCTTGCCGAAATCGGTGCCGAAGACCGGCAGCAAAGCCAGCGCGACAAAGGCGCCAAGGAAGCCGATCACCCCCAGCCGCCGCACCATCGCGGGCTGCATCATCGAAATGCCGACCATTGCAGCAAGCCCCAGCGCCCCGAAAAACGCCTGTCGCTGGACATAGTGGAAAACATCGAGCCCGTTGCGCTCGGCCAGCGGCACCGAGGCCGCAAGGCCCAGAAGCATGCCGATCCCGAACAGGATGAAAACCGCCGACAACGACCAGCGGTCGATGCTGCGCCACCAACGGGGAAGAACCGGTTCCACCACCCGTCCGGGCATGGACCCATAGACCATTTCCGTCATGGAATACCGCCTGATTGTGCCTGATACTGCCTTACGCCCGGTTTTTCCGGATCTGTTGCAAAGACTAGACCGATTTTGCCGCTTTGGCCAGTGCAAAGCGGGCCAATTCCCTGCCGGAAATCGAGGCTCATTCCCGGGCCGCCGATCCGATGCACAATCCGTTGTGCAATTGCGCAATGGACAGGTCGCAGACACAGGCGTAGCCCTTCGGAATGACAATGCACCCGACTGTCCGGTATCTCGACCGGACCACCCCGCCCCATCTGACAACGCTTGTGCTGATCGCGGGTATCGCGGCGCTTTCGCTCAATATATTCCTGCCCTCCCTGCCCTCGATGGCCCTCGCCTTCGGGGTGGATTACGCGATGATGCAATTGTCGCTGTCGCTCTATCTCGTCTCGACTGCGGTGCTTCAGGTTCTGATCGGCCCGATCTCCGACCACTTCGGTCGCAGGCCGGTCATGCTCGGGGCCACGGCGATTTTCACACTGGCCTCGGTCGGGGTGCTTGTCGCGCCGAATTTCGCGATCTTCCTGACCTGCCGTCTGGTGCAGGCGGTCATCGCGACGGGGTTCGTGCTGTCCCGCGCCGTGGTGCGGGACATGGTCCCGCAGGATCAGGCCGCCTCGATGATCGGCTATGTCACCATGGGCATGTCCATCGTGCCGATGATCGGCCCGGTGATCGGGGGGGCGCTGGATTCAGCCTTCGGATGGGAGGCCTCCTTTGTGATTCTGGCACTTTCCGGGCTTGGGCTGATGGCGCTGATCTGGGCCGATATGGGCGAGACGGCGGTGAACCGGTCCGCCAGTTTCACCGAACAGTTCCGCCAGTATCCCGCGCTGCTCTCCTCGCAGCGGTTCTGGGGCTATTGCCTTGCGGCGGCCTTCGCATCGGGCGCCTTCTTTGCCTATCTCGGCGGCGCGCCCTATGTCGGCACCACGTTCTACGCCATGGACCCCGCGACGCTGGGACTCTATTTCGGGGCACCCGCGCTTGGCTACATGATCGGCAACTTCCTGTCGGGGCGCTATTCGGTCCGCGTGGGTGTCAATGCCATGGTGTTCTGGGGCGCGATGCTCTCGACCTGCGGGATGGGCCTGCTGGCCATCGTTGACCTGTTTGCCGGTGCGGGCCCCGCATGGTTCTTCGGCCTGATGATCACGGTCGGGCTCGGCAACGGAATTTTGATGCCGAATGCCACCGCGGGGATGCTCTCGGTGCGGCCGAACCTTGCCGGCTCCGCGGCGGGTCTTGGCGGCGCCTTCCTGATCGCCGGCGGGGCGGCGCTTTCGGCGCTCGCGGGTTTCCTGCTCGGACCGCAGACCGGGCCGATGCCGCTGATCCTTCTGATGCTTGCAACCTCGGCGGGGGCCATCCTGAGCATCCTTTGGGTCAAACACCGAGAACGCCGGATCGCCGCCGCTTGACGCCCACGCTTTGCAAAGCCACTGTCGGATTTGCAAAGAGGAGACGGGCATGGCGGTGCAGAAACTCTATGCCGGGGCGAAGTTGCGCGAATTGCGCGGCCGGATCGGTGTGACGCAGAAGTCGTTTTCGCAGAAACTCGGCGTCTCGCTGCCCTATCTCAACCAGATGGAAAACAACCACCGCCCGATCTCGGCGGGCGTGGTGCTGGCACTGGCGCAGGAATACGGGCTGGATGTCACCGAGCTGACCACCGGGGATGCCGAGCGCATGGTGTCGGACATGCGCGAGGCGCTGGCCGATCCGGTGTTCTCCGCCCAGCCCCCGCTGGCCGACCTGCGGCTGGCAGCCTCCAACGCCCCAGCCCTTGCGCGTGCCTTTCTTGCGTTGCATCAGGCCTACCGGCAGACCCATGAACGGCTTGCCTCGCTGGACGAGGCTCTGGGGCGCGAGGATGCCGCCCTGCGCCCGTCACCCTGGGAGGAAGTGCGCGATTTCTTCCATTATTGCGACAATTATCTCGATGCGATCGACCGCGCCGCCGAACATTATGCCTGCCCACAAGGGGGGCTGCGCGATGTGATGCAGATCGCAAAGGCCACGCTTGACCGGCTGGGAGTCAAGATCAGACCCGCGACCGAAGGTGCGCTGCGCCATTTCGACAATCAGACGCGCCATCTGCACATGGCCCGCAGCGCCTCCGGCCCGACACATCGCTTCCAGATCCTGCATCAGGTCGCGCTGCTGACGCAGAACGACCTCCTGGAGGCAACGCTGGACCTTGCGCAGTTCCAGACACCCGAGGCGCGCGGCATCGCCAAGATCGGCCTCGCCAACTATTTTGCGGGGGCGGCGCTCATGCCCTATGGCCCGTTTCTGGAGGCGGCGGGCAGGGTCCGGCACGATCTGGAACGGCTGGGCGACCTGTTCGATGCCTCGATCGAGCAGGTGGCGCATCGCTTGTCCACCTTGCAACGCCCCGGCGCGAAGGGTGTTCCGTTCTTCTTCGTCCGGGTGGATCAGGCGGGCACGATCACCAAGCGCCATTCCGCAACCCGCCTGCAATTCGCGCGCTATGGCGGGGCCTGCCCCCTGTGGAACGTGCATCAGGCCTTCGAGACGCCGGGCCGCTTCCTGCGCCAGCTTGCCGAAACGCCCGATGGTATCCGCTATTTTTGCCTCGCGCGCGATGTCTCGAAACCGGGCGGGGCTTACGGCGCGCCGGTCCGGCGCTATGCCATCGGGCTCGGCTGCGAGGTGGGCCATGCCGATCAACTGGTCTATGCCGAGGGGCTGGACCTGCGCGGGCAGTTCGAACCCATCGGCATTTCCTGCCGGATCTGTGAACGCCCCGACTGTCACCAGCGATCCGTCCCGCCGCTGGAGCGACGGCTCAGCGTCGATCCGGACCATCGCGGCACCCTGCCCTATCAGATCGCGCCCGCGCCGTGAAACGGATCGGTCAGCGTTTCGCGCGGCGGAACCCGGCGGCGCGCGCCTCGGCCTCGGTGCAGAACATCGCTTCACCCTTGCCGCGGTCGATCCGGGTCTTTTCATAGAAACGCTGGCCGGGCATGTGATAGATCCGTTCGCCTTTTGACGAGATATTTCCCTTGATCGTGCATCCGCCCGCCGCCTGCGGGGCGCTTTTGGTGCTGCGGTTCTGCACCTGCCGGAAGGTTTCCGGGGCCGGACCGGCCCCGTTCCACAGGCCCCGTGCCGCCGCTTTCGCTTCGGCTTCCTGCGCAATGTAATCGGTGGAATAACGCCGGTAGGCCGTGGCCGCCCCCATCCGCACCATTTCCGCGCCGACGTCGCGCCCCTCTGCGCGGCAGCGCGCAACGGTGCGGCCATAGCGGTCAAGGTCCAGCGCCTCGCAGCGCACTCCCCCGGCAACCAGCGCACGCAACCGGGCCGCTGCCCAGTCGCCACAGGCCCAGTTGCGGCCCGAAGGGTCACAGCGCTGGCCCTTTTCCGGCGCGTCGATGCCATAGAGCCGGATCCGTTCCGCCCCAAGCACAAGCGTATCCCCATCCACCACACGCACCGTCCCTTCCAGCCCCAGAACCGGGGCGGGAAGGCTGGCGAGGCCCAGCAGAACGGGAATGAACAGGAAACGAAAGGTTAACATACCTTCCGAAATGGGCGTATCCCGCCCGAATCGCAAGAATTTTGTTAACCTTTGGTTAAGAAAGGTTAACCACCTTTCCCGGTGACCGCCCTACCTTTGCCGGTCCTTCCAGTCCCCGGCGATGACCGGCGGCAGGTTCAGGGGTGCCAGCGGCCTGCGACCGAGAATGTGGTCTGCCGCCTTTTCACCCACCATGATCGAGGGCGCATTCAGGTTGCCATTCGGGATGCGCGGAAAGATCGAACTGTCTGCAAGGCGCAAGCCATCAACCCCGATGACGCGCGCCTCCGGGTCCACCACCGCCATCGGATCGTCGCGCCGCCCTATCCGGGCCGTGCCGCAGGGGTGATAGGCGCTTTCGGCATGGTCGCGGATGAAGGCATCTATTTCAGCGTCGCTGTCATGGCCCGGCCCCGGCTGGATTTCATGTTTGACGAAAGGCGCCATCGCTTCCTGTCCGAAAATCTCGCGCGTGAGGCGGATGCAGGCGCGGAAATCCTGCCAGTCCTGATCGGTGGACATGTAGTTGAAGCGGATCACGGGCGGGGCGGCGGGATCGGCGGACCGCAGCCGCACCGACCCGCGCGAGGGCGAGCGCATCGGGCCGACATGGGCCTGAAAGCCATGCCCCCCGGCCGCGACCTTGCCGTCATAGCGCACGGCGATCGGCAGGAAATGATACTGGATGTCGGGGTAATCCACGCCCGCGCGCGACCGGATGAACCCGCAGGCCTCGAACTGGTTCGACGCCCCGAGCCCGGTTTTCGTGAACAACCATTGCGCTCCGATCAGCCCCTTGCCGATCAGGTTCCAGTATTTGTAGAGCGTGACCGGCAGGCGGCTGGAATACTGCATGTAGACCTCCAGATGATCCTGAAGGTTCGCGCCCACACCGGGACGGTCCGCGATGACGGGGATGCCATGCTCGGCCAGATGGTTGGCCGGGCCGATGCCGGACAGCATCAGCAGTTTCGGGGAGTTGAGCGAAGAGGCCGCGAGGATCACCTCGCGCCGGGCGGCGATCACCTCCACCCCACCCCTGCGCGCGACCTCCACGCCCGTTGCGCGGCCCTCCGCGATCACCACGCGGCGCGCAAGGCCCCGGAGAAGCCGGACATTGCCGCCCGCCATGGCCGGGCGCAGATAGGCATTGGCCGCCGACCAGCGCCGCCCTTTCCAGATCGTCGCCTCCATCGGGCCGAAGCCTTCCTGTGCGGCGCCGTTGTAATCGTCGGTGACCGGATAGCCCGCCTGACGCCCCGCCTCGATGAAGGCGTCGAAGAGCGGGTTGGAACGCGGGCCGCGCGTGATGTGCAGCGGTCCGGATGTGCCGCGATATTCGGACTGCGCGCCATGGGCGCTTTCCATCCGCCGGAAATAGGGCAGCACATCGGCATAGGCCCAGCCCTGCGCGCCCTGCTCCGACCAATGGTCGAAATCCCGCGCATGGCCGCGCACATAGACCATGCCGTTGATCGAGGACGACCCCCCGATGACCCGGCCGCGCGGCGTGGCAAGACGGCGGTTGCCCAGATGCGGCTCGGGTTCCGAGGAAAGCCCCCAGTCATAGATCCGCATGTTCATCGGATAGGACAATGCGGCGGGCATCTGAATGAAGGGGCCGGCATCCGTGCCACCCTCCTCGATGACCAGCACCGAGGCCCCTGCCTCGCCCAGCCGGTAGGCCATGGCACAGCCCGCCGAACCCGCCCCCACGATCACGAAATCCGCTTCCATAGTCATTTTCCCGGGCGCGGCCCCGCGCGCCATTCTGCCGTTGGTTCCGGGCTGGGAACGCCGGGGGGCTGTCTGCCCCCCGGACCCCCCGAAGGTATTTCCGCCAAGATGAAGGGGCGGTCAGTAGGGCGCGTCCACAGGCCCCATGCCGACATAGACCGTCTTGATCTGGCTGTAATGTTCGATGGCCGCACGGCCGTTCTCGCGCCCGACACCCGAGAGTTTGGAGCCCCCGAAAGGTGCTTCCACCGGGGTGAGGTTATAGGCGTTGATCCAGCAGGTGCCCGCCTCCAGCGCGGCAATCACGCGATGCGCCCGGGTGATGTCGGCGGTGAACACACCGGCGGCAAGGCCGAATTGCGTGGCATTGGCGCGGGATACCGCCTCTTCCTCGGTCTCGAAATCGAGGACGGCCATGACCGGGCCGAACACCTCTTCCTGCGCGAGCGTCATGGCATCGGTCACATCGGCAAAGACGGTGGGGGCGACGAACCAGCCGTCCAGTTCCGGCACATCGCCACCACAGACCAGCCGCGCGCCTTCGGCCTTGGCGGTTTCGATATATCCCAGAACCTTCTGGTGTTGGGCGGCGGACACAAGCGGGCCCATCTGGGTGTCAAGGTCCATCGGGTCGCCGAGCGTGATGGCTGCAGTGCGTTCGGCAAGGCGGGCAAGAAAGGCGTCCTTGATGCCCGACTGCACGAAAACCCGGGTGCCATTGGAACAGACCTGCCCCGCGGAATAGAAATTGCCCAGCATGGCCGCCCCCACGGCGCTGTCCAGATCGGCGTCGTCGAAGATGATGAGAGGAGACTTGCCGCCCAGTTCCATCGTGACATGGCGCACCCCTTCGGCGGCCATTGCATAGACGCGCCGCCCCGTCGGCACCGATCCGGTCAGCGAGACCTTGGCCACGCGGGTATCGCGCACCAGCGCCGCCCCGACGCCGCCGCGCCCCTGCACCACGTTGAACAGCCCCGGCGGCAGGCCCGCCTCCATCAGGATCTCGGCCAGTTGCAGCGCTCCCAGCGGCGTCACCTCGGAGGGTTTGAACACCATCGCATTGCCCATGGCGAGCGCCGGCGCCGCCTTCCAGCAGGCAATCTGGGACGGGTAGTTCCAGGCACCGATTCCGACACAGACACCCAATGGTTCGCGCAGCGTATAGACGAAATCCTGACCCAGCGGCACGGTTTCCCCGGTGACAGTCGGGGCAAGCCCCGCGAAATATTCCAGCGCATCCGCCCCGGATGGCCAGTCCGCCACGCGGGTTTCCTGAAGCGGTTTCCCGGTATCGAGCGTTTCAAGCGCCGCAAGGCTTTCGCCATAGTCGCGGATCAGATCGGCGGCGCGGCGCAGGATGCGGCCACGCTCCACCGGGCGCCGCCGCGCCCAGTCGCGTTGCGCGGCCCCGGCCGAGGCGAGAGCCGCCTCGATCACCGCAGGGGTCGCCTCATGCAACTCGGCACAGACCCTGCCCGTCACGGGCGAGACCACCTCCAGCGGCGTGCCGTCCGTGTCTTCCATCCAGTCGCCATTCACAAAATGGCTGGCCTTGGGTTGTGCCCTCATGGCTTCGCGTCCTTTCCCTTGGTCGCCAGATGATCGCGCAGCATTGCAAGGGCCGCGCCCGAATCGGGGGGGCCTTCCTTCAAGGCTTCGCGCAGATAAAGCCCGTCGATCAGCGCGCCGAGACTGTCGGCCAGCGGCCCTGCCCCCTGACCGTGCAAGGGGCGCAGACAGGCCAGCAGATTCGACCGCAACCGGCGCTGATAGACCGCCAGCAGGCGGCGCGCATCCGTCTGGCTCTGTGCCAGAACGTAGAAATTGAGCCAGGCACTGACCACCTCGCGCCGGAAATTCGTGGCCGAGAAGGACACGCGGAAAATCGCATCAAGCCGCGCCTCCGGGCCTTCGGCCACCGCCAGCGCGCCACGCACCTCGGCCCCGTAGAGCGACAGCACATGGCGCATCGCGGCCAGAAAGATCGCCTCCTTGCCGCCGAAATAGTGATGCGCCAGCGCCGGAGACATGCCTGCACGGCGCGCGATCTGGCTGACCGTCACGTCCAGCGACCCCGCGCGCCCGATTTCGACGATCGTCGCTTTGACGAGCGCCGCCTTTCGGATAGGCTCCATCCCGAGTTTCGGCATTGGCGGTGGTTCCCGATTAGTGCTTGCCAGCCGGGCTATCCTGAAGTTTATTGACTCGTCAATCAACAAAAAACCACACAGGGAGAATGACCGATGCCGGACCTGAGAAATCTTCTGCTGACCGGAGCCGCCTTTGTGGCACTGGCCGGACCCGCAGCCGCAAATTGCGACAAGGTTGTATTTTCGGATGTCGGCTGGACCGACATCACCGCCACGACCGCCGTCGCCTCGGTGGTGCTGGAGGCGCTTGGCTATGCGACCGAGACCAAGATCCTGTCGGTGCCGGTGACCTATCAGTCGCTCGCGGCCGGAGACATCGACGTGTTCCTCGGCAACTGGATGCCGACGATGGAGGCCGACATCGCCCCCTACCGCGAGGCGGGAACCGTGGAAACCGTGCGCACCAACCTTGTGGGCGCGAAATACACATTGGCCACCAATGCGGCGGGGGCAGCCCTCGGGATTGCCGATTTCGCGGATCTGGCGGGCCAGAAGGACGCGCTTTCGGGGCAGATCTACGGGATCGAGCCGGGCAATGACGGCAACCGGCTGATCCTCGACATGATCGAGGCCGATGCCTTCGGGCTGAAGGGCTGGGAAGTGGTCGAAAGTTCCGAACAGGGGATGCTTGCACAGGTCGCGCGCGCCGACGGGCGGGGGCAGCCGGTGGTGTTCCTCGGCTGGGAACCGCATCCGATGAATGCAAATTTCGACCTGACCTATCTTGCCGGTGGCGATGACTGGTTCGGCCCGGATTTCGGCGGGGCGGAAGTGGCGACCAATACGCGCAAGGGCTTTGTCGCCGAATGTCCGAACACCGGCAAACTTCTGGAAAATCTGGAATTCACGCTGGCCATGGAAAACGAGATCATGGGCGCGATCCTCAATGACGGCGCGGATCCGGCAGCGGCGGCAAAGGGCTGGCTGGCAGCCAATCCCGACGTTCTGGATGGCTGGCTCGCCGGGGTGACCACGAAAGAGGGCGGCGACGCAAGGCCAGCGGTCGAGGCGGCGCTGAAGTGATGCCGAGGGGGGGGCTTCGGCGCCCCTCGCCCATCGCGGCACATCCCAAGGCACAGACGAAAGGCGCTTCATGGAGTGGCTGACCGATCACAAGATCCCCGTCGGACGGTCGGCAAAGACCGTGTTCGACTGGTTGCAGGCCAATGCGGCCCCCCTGTTCGACGCGATTGCCGACGCACTGGAGGCGCTGATCGACGCGATCCTGTGGGTGCTGCAAAGCCCGCATCCCCTGATCGTCGTGGGCGTGTTCGTCGCCCTGACATGGGCCTTGCAGCGGTCCTGGAAAACCTGCCTGCTGGTGGCGGTCGGATTTCTGTTCATCCTCAACCAGGGCTATTGGAAGGCCACGACCGAAAGCCTGACACTGGTGCTGTCGGCCTGTGTGGTCTGCATGGCGATCGGCGTTCCGGTCGGGATCATGGCGGCGCACCGCCCCCGGCTCTATCAATGGATGGTGCCGGTTCTGGACCTGATGCAGACCTTGCCGACCTTTGTCTATCTGATCCCGGCCATCGTGTTCTTCGGCATCGGCATGGTGCCGGGGCTGATCGCCACGGTGATCTTCGTGCTTCCCGCCCCGATCCGGCTGACGCATCTGGGGGTGTCCTCGACGCCGCAGAACCTGCTGGAGGCCGCCACGGCCTTCGGGGCCACGCCGCGCCAGAGGCTGTGGAAGGTGGAACTGCCCTATGCCTTTCCGCAGATCATGGCGGGGTTGAATCAGACGATCATGCTCTCGCTCTCGATGGTTGTGATCGCGGCACTGGTCGGGGCAAACGGGCTGGGTGTTCCGGTGGTGCGGGCGCTCAATTCCGTCAATTCCGCGCTTGGGTTCGAATCCGGTTTCGTGATCGTGGTCGTGGCCATCCTTCTGGACCGCATGCTGAGGGTGAGCCGCAAATGACCGTTCCTGCCGTCGAGTTTGACCGGGTTTCCATTGTTTTCGGAGACAGTCCCGACCGCGCCCTGCCCCTGATGGACAAGGGAAAGTCACGCGCCGAGGTGCAGGAGGCCACGGGCCAGATCCTTGGGGTCCACGACTGTTCGCTGAGCGTGGCGGAGGGCGAGATCCTTGTGCTGATGGGGTTGTCGGGCTCTGGCAAGTCGACCCTTCTGCGGGCGGTGAACGGGCTCAATCCGGTCTGTCGCGGGCAGGTGCGGGTGAATACGGGCGGTTGGTCCTGCGATGTTGTCGGGGCCTCGAAGCCCGACCTGCTGCAGTTGCGCCGCGAATGTGTGGCGATGGTGTTCCAGTCCTTCGGCCTGCTGCCCTGGCGGACAGTGCGCGAAAACGTGGGGCTGGGGCTGGAGCTTGCAGGCCAGTCCCCGGCCGAGCGGCGCGAAAAGGTCGACGCGCAGCTTGCGCTTGTGAACCTGAGCCAATGGGCAGACCGCAAGGTGGGCGAATTGTCGGGCGGCATGCAGCAGCGCGTGGGCCTTGCGCGCGCCTTCGTGACCGATGCGCCGATCCTGTTGATGGATGAACCCTTCTCCGCGCTGGACCCGCTGATCCGCGCGCGGTTGCAGGATGAATTGCTGGAGCTTCAGGCGCGGCTGAAACGCACCATCGTCTTTGTCTCTCATGATCTGGACGAGGCCTTCAAGATCGGCAACCGCATCGCGCTGATGGAGGGCGGGCGGATCGTGCAGTGCGGCACCGCGCGCGAAATCATCGCCAATCCGGTTTCCGACTATGTCGCGGATTTCGTGGCCCACATGAACCCGCTGTCGGTTCTGACCGCGCGCGACGTCATGCAAGCGGGGGAAACCGGGGCGAGCCTCGAAATGGACGCCGAAACCCCGGTGCGCGCGGCGATGGAGGCCATGCGCGACGGCGCGGAGGAAATTGCCGTGACCGAGCGCGGAGTGCGGGTCGGTGTCTTGCGCGCCCCGCATCTTTTGGGCCGGCTTGTCGATCCGCGAGGATAGTCCCAGGCGCCCGCCGCAGTTCGGATACCGGGGTTTCGCCCTCCGGATGACAGTTCAAGACAGCGGACGGCAAGAGGCTGTCGCCTGAATGACCCCTCCTATCGATGTTTGGGGCATCGGGAGACCAGAGGTTTTCCGGCATCCGGCCCTGTCCCGTTGCTTCATCGCTTTGCGGAGATGGAAGCGTCGCGCGGCTCCCCGCTCTTCCCATCAAGGTGGCCTGTGGTTCGATAGCCGCGCTCGAATCCGAAGGGCTGGCCGAGATGGCAGGAGCGTTGTTGGACGACTCTGATCTCTGAAGATTCACAATCCGGTTCTGCCTGACGATCAAGGCCCTGTTCAAGCCACCCTTGCGGCAAACGACCGGGATGCTGGCCAGCCTGCTGAAGATGGCGGGCCTGGACTGGACCGTGCCGGACGACACCACCCTGTGCCGGCGGCAGATCGAAGCGGGACCGTGGCACCGTGAACCGCTCCGGGTTTGCCGGAGGCTGGTTGCCATTCGTTACGCGGCCCTGACTTCGGTTGCCAGAGCGGCGTAGTAGTTTGCCTCGGCTTCGGCTGGCGGGATGTTCCCGATCGGCTCCGGCAGGCGGCGGTTGTTGAACCAGTCGACCCGTTCGAGGGTTGCGTATTCGACGGCCTCGAAGCTGCGCCAGGGGCCGCGGCGATGGATGACCTCGGCCTTGAAGAGCCCGTTGATCGTTTCGGCCAGCGCGTTGTCATAGCTGTCACCGACGCTGCCGACCGAGGGCTCGATGCCTGCCTCGGCCAGCCGTTCGGTGTATTTGATCGACAGATACTGCGAGCCACGATCCGAATGATGCACCAGCCCCATACCCTTGACCGGGCGCCGTTCATGGACCGCCCGTTCGAGGGCATCGAGAACGGTTGCCGATCGTGGCGCCATCGGTCCAAGCCCGATCGGCGACGGCATGAGGGGATGTGCTGACGCGCCAGCCGACGGTGAGGCATGCGCCGCCATTGGTTCGAGGCCATGCCGAACGCGGGTATCGGCGTCGATGACGAAAGCCACATAGACGAACCCCTTCCAGGTGGCGACACAGGTACAGTCTGAAACCCACAACATGTTCGGCGCAGGCACCCGGAACTGGCGGTTCACGCGGTCCAGCGGGCAGGGCTGCTTCTTGTCGGGGATCGTCGTCTTGTGGGGCTTTCCGCGGACTGAGCCATTGAGGCACCATTGGTTCGAGCCCATTGGCGAAGGCCCTGAATATCCATGCCCTTCATCAGCCGCGCGACCGTGCAGCGGGCGACATCGAAGCCCTCGCGGCGCAACTGGTGCCAGACTTTGCGAACGCCCTAGACGCTCCGGTTCTCCTCGAAAACACGGCGGTTCTCGGGCCGAAGCGCCTCATCTCGCCTGGCATGCTCCGACTGCCGCGCCGGATCGGCGAGCTTCGTCAGATGGTCGTAGCAAGTGGCAGGGGCGATCGGCAGAACCTCGCAGATCGGCCTTCGCCATTGGGCTCGAACCAATGGCGCCTTCAATGGCTCAGCCCGTGCTTGTCCCGGTGATCCTCGATGAAGGCGATCATGTCTTGTGTCGGCGGTCGAGCTCCGCCATCGCAAAACATGCGTCCGCCAGTGGGCGTGAACCAGTGGCGCCTTCACTGGCTCACCCTTGCGCAGGATCTCGTTCGCCTGGCGCAGCTCGCGGTTCTCGCGCTCCAGCGCCTTCATCCGCTTGGCCATCTCGCTGGAGACGCCGGCCCGCCTGCCGCTGTCCACCCCGGCCTTGTTGACCAGTCGTTCAGGGTCTGGGGCACACAACCGATCTTGGACGAAATCGACAGCCCGGCATTCAAGGTATGAGGAGGATCAGAAAACGATCCGGTGGATCGTTTTCCCGACGATTGAGTGGCGGTGGCCGCGATCAAGGGCGAGAAGACCTTGATCGAGCTGGCGCAGGGGTTTGACGTCC
>JBKBNP010000014.1:0-78695 GCA_046295215.1 Pseudorhodobacter sp.
AAATGGAGGAGGTTACCATGCTGGTTCAGCAAATCCTGTCGGCCAAGGCCACCGGGGGCGTCATCACGATCACGCCCGCAAGCACCCTGTCGGAAGCGGTCGCCCTGTTGTCGGAGCGACGGATCGGGGCGGTGATCGTGTCGCCGGATGGCAAGGCGGTGGCGGGCATCCTGTCGGAGCGCGACATTGTGCGCGAGCTGGGCCGTCGCGGCGTCGCCTGCATGACCGATCCGGTGGACCGCGTGATGACGTCGAAGATCGTGGGCTGTTTGCGCAATGACACCGCCGATGACGTGCTGCGCAAGATGACCGAGGGGCGGTTCCGCCATATGCCGGTGATGGAGGGGGAGGAAATGGTCGGCCTGATCTCCATTGGGGATGTTGTGGCTGCACGGCTGTCGGAACTGGCGATGGAGAAGGATGCGCTGGAAGGGATGATCAAGGGGTTCTGACGTTCCGGTCTGACGGGCAACCCGGGTGATGGCGTCCTCGCCGTTTTCGGCCTTGCAAAGCTCCGCGCAATAATGTTGCGTGACCAGCGTCCAGAGAGGGGGGGCGACATGCGCATCGGACTCTATCCCGGAACCTTCGATCCGGTCACGCTCGGCCATACCGACATCATCCAGCGGGCAATGCAACTGGTCGACCGGCTGGTGATCGGCGTGGCGATCAACCGGGACAAGGGACCGCTTTTTTCCCTGGAGGAGCGGGTCGCGATGGTCGAGGCCGAATGTGCGGGGATCGTGGCGCGCACGGGGGGCGAGATCCTTGTGCATCCCTTTGAGAACCTGCTGATCGATTGCGCGCGCGATGTGGGCGCCACGGTGATCGTGCGCGGGTTGCGGGCCGTGGCGGATTTCGAATATGAGTTCCAGATGGTCGGCATGAACCGCGCGCTCGATGCCAGTATCGAGACGGTGTTCATGATGGCCGATGCGCGGCGGCAGGCCATCGCGTCGAAGCTGGTCAAGGAAATCGCGCGGCTCGGCGGGGATGTGTCGAAATTCGTGCCCCCGGCGGTCAATACCGCGCTCATGGCCCGCTATCGCTGAAACAGGGAGGGGCGCTGCCCCTCGCGGCCGCAGGCCGCTCACCCCGAGGTATTTCTGCCAGGGTGAAAGGGGGGCGGATCAGCCCCAGACAGCCTTGCGCGCAATGCAATGCGCGTCGTCGCGGAACAGCCCGAGGTCAAGCGCCACATCGGGCGGCATGCGTTCGATCTCGCGCCGGGTTTCGATGTAGCGGGCGTGGTCGCGCAGGGCGGATTTCACGGTTTCGACAAGCTTCAGCATTCTGGTTCTCCTCACATGCGTCGGTGCCGCAGGCCGGATGCCCGCGATCACCCGGCAGATATGGGGGGAGGCGCGCGGCGCCGCAACGACCGTCCCCGCCGCGCCGGTCTGCGCGGGGTGCATGGCTGTGGCCGCGCGGTTCAGGCGGCCGAGGCGGGGGGGGGCGCGGGCCGGTCTGCCGATCCGGCGGGTGCCGGGGGATTGTCGGTGGCGGGCGTTTCCCCGGTCTTGTCCGCGGAGGGCGGAGCATCAGGTGCGGCGCGGTTGTCGGAAAGCCTCCGGTCGGTATGGGTCATCCCGGGAAGATCGAGTTTGACCCCGCGTCGGGATGCACTTTCCAGCACGACCGAATGCACCGCAGGATTGCGCTGCATCAGGTCGAGAAACCGCGCCTCGTCCAGTGCCAGAAGGGTGCAATGGGTGATTGCCGTCACCTGGGCACGGCGCCGCGTGCGCGTCAGCATGGCAAGCTGGCCGAACATCTCGCCGCGTCCCAGACGGTGTTTCTGCGAGGCGGTGACCGCCTCCACTGCGCCCGAGGCGATGAACCAGACGCGGCGGGGGCGTTCCTCGCGCCGCAGGATCACATCACCGGGGGCGGCATAGACGGTGCGCAGGCGGCGGGCGAGGTCGCGGCGGGGGCGGTCCTCCATTTCAGCGAAGAGCGGGAATAGACGGACCATTTCCGCCTTTTGCAGCCGCAGGTCCAGCCGGGGGCGGTCCGACAGGCGGTTGCGGCGGATCGCGATCTGGGTGGCAAGGGCAGAGCGGAGTTCCGGGCCGATCAACCCGTCCTCGGTCAACTGGTCATATTCGCGTTCTTCCAGCAAAAGTGCGGTGCGCCGGATCAGGCGGCGTTCCATATCCTCGGCATAGCCGGGGTATTGCAGGCGCAGCCCGTCGAGTTCCTTCTGGGTTTCCTCCTGCCGACGGTTCACCAGTTCATGCAGAAGGTCGGCGACGCGGCGGCCGTGGATGCGCAGGATGCGGTGATTGATGAAGTCGTGCAACTGCGGCAGGATCAGGCCCGTTGTCACGATCATCTCGAACCGGTCCGCGGTGATCCGTGTCAGCAATCGTGACAGGCGCAGCCGGTTGTGCAGCCATTCGGCGGCGCGCAGGGACCGTCCGCCGCGCAGCGCGTTGCGGGTGCTGGTGCGATAGCCGGTTCGCCCGCCTGCCCGGGTTGCTTCCAGCAGCCGGTCGGCATTGGTCAGCAGGCGGTCGGCGAGGCGTGGCGGGATCACCTGATCGCGGAAGATTTCGAGGATCAGGTCGCGTTCACGCCCGGCCAGCGCCATCAGCCCCAGCGTGACGCGGTCGCGGTCAGGGATGTCGCTTTCGGCATCGGCCTTTTCCACCGCATCATCAAGCCGCGCCGCGAACCGCTTGGCCTCGTCGCGCACGATGTCATGCGAGAGGCCGAAGTCCCGGGCGGTTTCTGCCACCTGTTCGCGCACGGTTTGCAGCGCCACGGCCACCACCTGCCGCGACAGCGCGACATCGAGCGCCGACAGCCGGTCGAGCCCCAGCCGCCCGATCATCCAGCGCAGCGTTGTCCCTTGCACGATCAGGGTGAAGATTGTGAAGCCGGTGGCGATGATGCCCACCTCGCGCTTTATGTCGGGCGGGATGCGGAAACTTTCTGTCACCGCCAGTGCCAGCGCAAGGGTCACGGCGCCCCGCAGCCCGCCCCAGAGGATCGCCACGCGGTAGCGCGGTTCGACCTTCGGAGAGGCACGCATCAGCGAGAGCAACGGCATGAGGCCGAACAGGATCACCGCCCGGGCCACGAAGGCGGCGGCAACAGTGACAAGGATCAGCCCGAGATCCTTCCAGGTCACATTCGCCATCAGGCGCGGGATCAGGATCGCGGCCAGAACGAAGATCAGCCCGCCCGCCCAATAGGCCAGCAGGTCCCAGGTGTCGCGCAGCTTGGCCATGGCCGGGGGGGACATATGGCCTGCGGCCAGCAGGTTCACGGTCAGTCCGGCGGACACGACCGCCACCACGCCCGACACCGCGAACATCTGTTCGGACAGGATGTAGGCGGCATAGGGCAGGGCGACCGTGACCGAGATCTGCCCCAGCGGGAAGGACACCAGCCGCTTGACCAGCCAGAGCGTCACAAGCGCCGCCAGCCATCCGATGACGCCCCCGCCGATCAAGAGGCCGGGAAACCGCCAGAGCGCCTCGACCGTGCTGGGGTTTTCCAGCCCGATGGAGGTCAGCCCCAGAAAGAGGCCGAAAAGCGCGATGGCGGCGGCGTCGTTCAGCAGGCTTTCGCCCTCCACGATCCGGGCAAGGCGCTGCGGGGCAGGGGTGGCGCGGAAGATGGACACAACCGCCGAGGGGTCGGTGGTGGAGACAATGGCCCCGATCAACAGGCAGGCCGTGAGCGGCAATGTCGCCAGCGGGTAAAGCGCATAGCCCACGATCACCGTTGCCACACCCACGGCCAGAACCGCAAGCGTCAGGATCGGCACCCAGTCGTCCAGCATGCGCCGCAGGTCCAGCGACAGGGCAACCTGAAAGATCAGCGTCGGCAGAAAGATATACAGGAACACATTGGACCGGATCGGCAGGTTCAGGATCGCCAGCGCCATGGGGTTGAGCGCATCGGTCAGGTCGGTGCGCCAGAAAAACGCCGCCCCCGCCCCGATGGCAATGCCGATCCCCGCAAGCACCACGGTCTGTGGCACGCGCAGGCGCAGGGCGACCGGCTCGCTGAGCGCGATCAACACCAGAAAGGCCGCCAGAACGGAGAGAATGACAATCAGGTCCATTCCCTGAACCTAGCCGCGCTGCAGCGGGACAGAAAGGCCAGTCCAATCACCTTTTGTGACGCGCCCGCAACCTTGCCGCAAATTGCACAAGGGCCGCCCGGTCGGACGGCCCTTTGCTGTCATTCCAGCCGAACCCCGGTTCGTCAGATCAGCTTGCCCATCGCAACGGCCGTGTCGGCCATGCGGTTCGAAAAACCCCATTCATTGTCATACCATGTCAGGATGCGCACCATATTGCCTTCCAGAACTTTGGTCTGGTCCAGATGGAAGATCGAGGAATGCGGATCGTGGTTGAAATCCATGCTGACATTGGGCTGGTCGGTCACGCCGAGGATGCCTTTCAGGCGGCCGGCGGCAGCGGCCTTGATCGCCGCGTTGACCTCTTCCACCGTGGTCGGGCGTGCGGCCTCGAACACCAGATCGACGACCGAGACATTCGGCGTCGGAACCCGGATCGCCACACCGTCGAGCTTGCCCTTGAGTTCCGGCAGCACCAGTCCCACGGCCTTGGCCGCCCCCGTGCTGGTCGGGATCATCGAGAGTGCCGCAGCGCGGGCGCGGTAAAGATCCTTGTGCATCGTGTCCAGCGTCGGCTGGTCGCCGGTATAGCTGTGGATCGTGGTCATGAACCCCTTGGTGATCCCGATGGCGTCATTCAGCACCTGGGCGACCGGTGACAGGCAATTCGTTGTGCAGGAGGCGTTGGAGACGATCAGATCGTCCTTCGTCAGCGTCTCATGGTTCACGCCATAGACGATGGTCTTGTCGGCCCCCGCCGAGGGTGCGGAGACCAGAACCCGGCTCGCGCCGTTTTCCAGATGGATCTTCGCCTTGTCCTTGTCGGTGAAGATGCCGGTGCATTCCAGAACGATGTCGACATGGCCCCAGGGCAGTTCGGCCGGGTTGCGGATTGCGGTCACTGCAATCGGTCCCCGGCCCACGTCGATGGTGGTTTCGGTCGTGGTCACGGTCGCCGGAAAGCGCCCATGCACCGAATCGAACCGCAGCAGATGGGCATTGGTTTCCACCGGCCCCAGATCGTTGATCGCGACCACCTCGATATCGGTGCGCCCCGATTCGATGATCGCGCGCAGCACGTTGCGGCCGATGCGGCCAAATCCGTTGATGGCAACCTTGACGGTCATGGAAACCTCCTTCATGGGGCGGGCAATCCCGCTGCTAGCGCTAACATCACGAAATTCGCGCGAAGTTCAAGCGCAGCCTGCACCCATCAGCGCCAGAAGGACAGATATTCCAGCAGATCCGCGAATTTCCGCATCAGGAACAGCAGGGCCGAACTGTCGTTCAGCCCGATGTCGAGCCCGATCGCCAGAACGATCAGAAAGCCGAGCCCCAGGGCAATCCGGTCGGTCATTTTGCCCCTTACTGCAGCAGCCGCCCCATCGCCCCGGCCACATCGGCCATGCGGCAGGAAAAGCCCCATTCATTGTCATACCACGCCAGCACCCGGACAGACCGGCCGACAACCTTGGTCTGGTCGGGCGCAAAGACACACGACTGCGGCGTGTGGTTGAAGTCAATCGAAACCTTGGGCTCCGGGTCATAGGCCAGCACCATGCCCATATAGCCCGAAGCCGCCTCGCGCATGATCTCGTTCACATCCCGTGCCGTCACCGATTTCGCGGCGATGAAGGTCAGGTCCACCGCAGAGACATTCGGCGTCGGCACCCGGATCGCGGTGCCGTCGAGCTTGCCCGCCAGTTCCGGCAAGACCTCGCCCAATGCCTTCGCGGCCCCGGTGGAGGTGGGGATCATCGCCATGGCGGCGGCGCGGGCGCGGTAGAGATCCTTGTGGCGGCGGTCCAGCGTCGGCTGGTCGCCGGTATAGCTGTGGATCGTGGTCATGATGCCGCTCTCGATGCCGATGGCGTCGTTCAGCACCTTGGCCAGCGGGGCGAGGCAATTGGTGGTGCAGGAGCCGTTCGAGACGACATGGTGATCTGCCGTCAACTGCCGGTGGTTCACCCCGTAAACCACGGTCTTGTCGGCCCGCTTCGCCGGGGCTGACACCAGAACCCGCTTCGCTCCGCGCCCCAGATGCACCGCCGCGCGGTCGCGGTCATTGAACTGTCCGGTGCATTCCAGAACGACATCGACCCCCTCCCAGTCCAGATCCTCGGGGGTGTAGCTCGACATCACCCGGATCGGCCCGCGGCCCAGATCGAGCGCGCCTTCCCATACCCGCACCGTGCCGGGAAAACGCCCATGGACGGAGTCATATTTCAACAGATGTGCATTGGTCTCGATCGGCCCGGTCGCGTTGAGCGCCACCACCTGCACGTCATTGCGCGCCGCCTCGTGGATATGTGCGAGGGTGCAGCGCCCGATCCGCCCGAACCCGTTGATCCCGATGGTGATTGTCATGCCTTGACCTCCGATGCCGTGACTGGCGGTTGCCTACACGGAACCTCGGGTCATTCAAAGTCTGAAAAGGGCACCAAAACAACATGTTAGCGCAAACTTGTCATGTTTGCGCCAACACTTCCCCTTCATCCTGGCAAAAATACCTCGGGGGGTGCAGGGGGGCAGCGCCCCCCTGCCTCTGCTCAAAGCCCGAGCAGCGCCTTCGCCTTCGCTGCGACCGCCTCGGCGGTGATGCCGAACTCCTGGTAAAGCCGGTCCGCCGGGGCAGAGGCGCCGAAATCCTGCATGCCGACAAAGCCCGATTTCTCGCGCCGCCCCCCCTCGCCGGACAGCCAGCGGTCCCAGCCCATCCGCACGCCCGCCTCGACCGCAACGCGCACCGGTCCGGGCGGCAGCACCTTGCGGCGCCAGGCGTCGGGCTGTTCCTCGAACAACTCCCAGCAGGGCATCGACACCACGCGCGTCCCGATCCCCCCGGCCTCCAGCAGGTCGCGCGCCTTCAGCGCGATTTCCACTTCCGATCCGGTCGCCATCAGGATCACCTGACGCTTGGCCGACGCCTCCTCCAGCACATAGGCCCCCCTCGCGACCATGTTCTGATTGGTATGCGTCTTGCGCACGGCGGGCAGGTTGTGCCGGCTCAGGGCCAGCACGGTGGGGCTCGTGCGCGATGACAGCGCGATTTCCCAGGCCTCGGCCACCTCGACCATATCGGCGGGGCGGATCATCAGCGTGTTCGGCGTCGCCCGGCTGATCGCCAGATGCTCCACCGGCTGGTGGGTCGGGCCATCCTCGCCGAGGCCGATGCTGTCATGCGTCATGACATAGGTGACGGGCAGTTTCATCAATGCCGACAAGCGCATCGCGGGGCGGGCATAGTCGGTGAAGCACATGAAGGTGCCGCCATAGGGCCGGATGCCGCCATGCAGCGCCATGCCGTTCATTGCCGCCGCCATGCCATGTTCGCGGATGCCGTAATAGACATAGCGCCCCTTGCGGTCCTCGGGCGAGAAAACGCCCAGATCGGGTGTCTTGGTGTTGTTGGACCCTGTAAGATCCGCCGAGCCCCCGATGGTCTCGCGCATCACCGGGTTGACCGCCGCCAGCACCTTTTCCGAGGCCGCGCGCGTCGCAATTTTCGGCATGTCGGCCACGGCCTGCTTCTTGATCGCGCGGATGACGGAGGCCAGTTTCGCCGGGGCCTCGGTGCGGAAAATCCGGTCGAACTCGCCGCGCTTGGCGTCGGAGAGGGCGGCGAACCGCGCTTCCCAGTCCTTGCGCGCCTCGAGCCCGCGATTGCCCATCGCTTCCCATTCCGCCTTGATCTCCGCCGGGATGTGGAAAGCGGGATGATCCCAGCCATAGCCCGCCTTGGTGTCGGCAATGAGCTTGGCGTCGGTCAGCGCGCCATGGCCTTTCGACGTGTCCTGCGCGGAGGATCCAAGCGCGATATGGGTGCGGCAATCCACCAAGGCCGGGCGCGGGCTGGCCTTGGCCGCCGTCAAGGCACGGTCAATGTCCTCGGGGTTATGGCCGTCACATTCGAACACATCCCATCCCGAGGCGGCAAAGCGCGCCTTCTGGTCGGTGATGTCGGAAAGGGACACCTTGCCGTCGATGGTGATGCCATTGTTGTCCCACAGCACGATCAGCCGCGATAGCTGCAGCTTGCCCGCAAGGCCGATGGCCTCCTGGCTGATGCCTTCCATCAGGCAGCCATCGCCCGCGATGACCCAGGTGTGATGGTCCTGGATCTTCGCGCCCCAATGCGCGCGCAGCGATTCCTCGGCCATCGCAAAACCCACGGCATTGGAGATGCCCTGACCCAGCGGTCCCGTCGTGGTCTCCACGCCCGTCGCATGGCCGTGTTCCGGGTGGCCTGCGGCGATGGACCCCCATTGACGGAAGTTGCGGATCTGATCGAAAGTCATGTCCTCATAGCCGGTCAGATGCAGAAGGCTGTAGATCAGCATCGAGCCATGGCCCGCCGACAGGATGAAACGGTCCCGGTCCGGCCAGTGCGGCGCGCGCGGGTCGAATTTCAGGTGCTTTTCGAACAGGACGGTGGCGACATCGGCCATGCCCATCGGCATGCCCGAATGGCCGGAATTCGCGGCGGCGACGGCATCGAGCGTCAGCGTGCGGATCGCGCAGGCTTTCATCCAGTGGTCGGGGTGGCGTTGGCGCAGGGCGGCAATATCCAAGGCAATGTCCTTCATGTGACGCGCGCAGGACCGGACAGGCCAGACGCTGAGGTGAGGCGCGGGATCCGGCCGGAGGCGCGGTTTCACGCAGGCCCCGTTTGCTTACCAGCCCTGTCGGCAAGATCAAGCGCGTCGCACAAGGCCTTGACGGCAAAGGGATGGTCGAGGCAGCAAAGGGGGGCGCAATTTCCTTTTCCTTTCGGTTAAACTCGACTTCAATCGGGTCGTTGGCGATTCGCTTCGGGCAGGACGGGCGCTTGCTGCGGCGCGGGTTGCTGCCGCCGGAGCGCCCGCCGGTCATGGCTGAAAAGAAGAGAAGACGCAGCGCAGAGAGGCAATCGCGATGCAGGATCAGGACGGGATCGCAGAACTGGAGCGCCGCATCAGCGTCGCAATCGGTCGGATCGGGTCAGGGGTGGAACGGCTTTCGGCACGGGCAGAGGCCCTGCTGGCGGCCCGGTCGCCCGGAACGGATGCGCCGGTGGTTGGTCATGCGGTCGATCAGGGTGGCGGCGAGGTGCCTGCGGCGGCTCTCGCGGACAGATCGCCGGCCCACACCTCCACCGCCGGCCCTGCGGTTGCCACAGCACCGCCGCCACCCGCACCGACTGCGCGGGCGGAAACGGCCGAGATCGCGCGGCTGGAACGTCTGATCCGCGAAAAGGATGCCGAGATCCTGCGGTTGCGCGACGCGCTGGCGGCGGAAAAGGCCGGAGCCTCGGATATGGCCGCAAAGCTGCGGCTGGCGCGGGACCGCGAATCCGCCAGCGCGCCGGGTGCGCTGGAGGCCAGGGTCGAGAAGATGACCCGCCAACTGGATGTGCAGGGGCTGGAACTGCAACGCATGCGCAAGACGGTGATCCAGTTGCGCGAACATCTGCGGGTGCTGCACGAGGCGGCGGCAGAGGGGCTGGCGGAGCCGCATCTGGTGAACAAGGCGATGCTGGCCGAACTCGAGGCGTTGCGTGCGGCGCGGCATGTCGATCTGGCAGAGGTCGACGAGATCCTCGCCGAACTGGAACCCCTGATCGAGGAGGCGCGCGCGCATGGCTGAACTGGACATCACGATCGGCGGACGGGTGTTTTCCGTAGCCTGCCAGGAGGGGGAAGAGCATTTCCTCCAGACGGCGGCGGCGATGCTGGATGCCGAGGCGCAACCTCTGGTCACGCAGATGGGGCGCCTGCCCGAGTCGCGGATGCTGCTGATGGCGGGGCTGATGCTGGCCGACAGGACGGCGGCGGTGGAGGATGAGTTGCGCGCGCTCAAGACGCGGCTCGCAGAACTGGAGGCGCGCCCTGTGCCGGAACCGCTGCGCGTCGAAGTGCCGGTGATCCCGCCGCGGGTCAGCGAGACCCTGGCCGAGATCGCCGCGCGGACCGAGGCGCTTGCCGCCGATATCGAAGAGAAATCTGCGGCGCTCGCCGCCTCCTGAGCGGCTGCGCCCCTCGCCTGCAGGGGAGGGCGTCGCCTGCGAGTTTGGCCGGATTGGCCTTTGCCCCATTAAAGGATCCAGCAGATGAACCTGTATTGCCGCATTGCCTCCCTCGCCCTGTCGCTCTCCCTTCCCGGCATGGCATGGGCCGAAGGTCTGACGCTGAATGCCGCGACCTATCACTGTGAACGTGGCGTGGAGGTTCCTGTGGCCTATGTCACCGGGGGCGAAGACTCGATTGCCGTGCTGACAGTCGAGGGGCGTCAGATCGCGCTTTACGCAGAACCCGCCGCATCGGGCGCGCGCTATGCATGGCCTTCAGGCGGGTCCGGATATGTCTGGTGGACGAAGGGTGACGGCGCCAGCCTTTTCTGGAAGGATGGCGCCAATGGCAGCGAAAGCCCGCTCCTGCAAGACTGCAGCCTGTCGCAATAGGATCGACCGGCACATGCCTTCTGCGGGCGGGGCCGCTGCCCGCGTTCAGGCGTTCGCTTCGCGGATCTTTTCGGCGGCTTCCTTGTTGTAGCCGACGCCCTTGGCCTCGAAAAGCTGATCGAGTTCCCCCGACAGCGTCATTTCCGTGACGATGTCGCAGCCGCCGACAAATTCGCCCTTGATATAAAGCTGCGGGATGGTCGGCCAGTCCGAGAAATCCTTGATGCCCTGACGGATCTCCGCATCCGCAAGGACATTCACATCCTGGAACTCCACGCCCATGAAATTGAGAACGCCCGCGACGCGGGACGAGAACCCGCATTGCGGCATCATCTTGGTGCCCTTCATGAAGAGAACCACATCGTTCTTTTCGATCATGTCCTTGATCTGTGCCTCGGCGGTCATCTGTCGTTCCTTGCTTGCATCGGGGTTGTCCCGGGGTGGATCGCACCGGGGCTTGTCAGGTCTTGCAGCGCAGGCCGGATCACTCCGGCGCCTTGGTGGTCAGCGCAAGCGCGTGCAATTCGCCCTGCGCCCCGTCCATCCTGCCCTTGAGGCTGGCATAGACAGCGCGCTGTTGCTGCACGCGGTTCAGGCCCTTGAAGCTTTCGTCGATCACTTCCGCCGCCCAGTGGTTGCCGTCCCCGGCAAGGTCGGTGATGGTGATCTGCGCATTGGGGAAGCTTTCCCGGATCAGCGCCTCTATATCCTTGCCTTCCATCGCCATTGGGTCGTCTCCTGTCCTTCCCCCCCAATCTAGGCCGGGTCGCGGAAGGCTGCAAGGCGGCCCCCTTTTTCTGTCCGAAAATATCCTCGGGGGGTCCGGGGGGCAGACAGCCCCCCGGCGACGCCGGGATGCTGGCGCAGGGCCTGCTGACCTACACCGACAGGGTGGAGGCAAGCGCGCTGCGATAGAGCGCCGAAAGACCGGCCAGCGGGGCGCGGCCAGACCCGAGCGCGACCTCATCGCCGCCAAAACCACCGACCACCGCGACCGGCACGCCCGCCGCGCGCCCCTTGGCAATCAGCGTCGCGGCATCCTGCGCGCTTGCGGCCACCAGATAGCGGGCCTGATCCTCGGCGAAAAGCGTCTCGACCGTGCCGTCCAGCGTGACGCCCAGACCGGCCGCCTCGGCCATCTCGAAAGCCGCCAGCGCAAGGCCGCCATCCGAAAGATCGGCTGCCGCGCGAAGAAGCTGCCGCTGCGTCCGCAGGAACTCCCCATTGCGGCGCTCGGCCTCCAGATCGACCGGGGGCGCGTCGCCGGACTCGATGCCGAAGGCTTCCGCCAGCAGGGCCGATTGCCCCATATGCCCCCGCGACTCGCCGATCAGCACGGCAAGGTCGCCCTCGACGGGCTGTCCGGCGATCAGATCGTCGGTGGTTTCCAGCAGCCCTACCGCCCCGATGGTCGGCGTCGGCAGGATGCCGGTTCCATCGGTCTCGTTATAGAGCGACACATTGCCGGACACGATCGGCATATCGAGCGCCGCGCAGGCCGCGCCGATGCCCTTGATGGCACCGACCAGCTGGCCCATGATCTCGGGCTTTTCCGGGTTGCCGAAATTGAGGTTGTCGGTCGTGGCCAGCGGGCGCGCGCCGACCGCGCAAAGGTTGCGATACGCCTCGGCCACCGCTTGCTTGCCACCTTCAAACGGGTTCGCCTTCACATAGCGCGGCGTCACATCCGAGGTGAAGGCCAGCGCCTTCCCGGTGCCATGCACGCGCACGACGCCTGCGCCAAGCCCCGGCGCGCGGATCGTGTCGGCCATGACCTGACTGTCATACTGTTCCCAGACCCAGGCCTTGTGGGCATAGGAGGGCGACCCGATCAGCGCCTTCAGCGCGTCGATGGTCCCGATGTCCGGCATCGGCCCCAAAGGAGCCGCCGGCGGTGTTTCCACCCAGGGGCGGTCATATTCAGGCGCCGAGGAGGAGAGTTTTGAGAGCGGCAGGTCGGCCTTGACCGTGTTTCCGTGCAGGATCAGGAACCGGTCCTCGGGGATGGTCTCCCCGACAATCGCGAAATCGAGATCCCATTTTTCAAAGATCGCGCGTGCCTCGGCCTCTTTCTCGGGTTTCAGAACCATCAGCATCCGTTCCTGGGATTCCGACAGCATCATCTCATAGGCGGTCATGTTCGGTTCGCGCTGCGGCACGTCATCGAGTTGCAGCTTGATGCCAAGCCCGCCCTTGTCGCCCATTTCCACCGCAGAACAGGTCAGGCCCGCAGCCCCCATGTCCTGAATGGAAATCACGGCCCCCGAGGCCATCAGCTCCAGACAGGCCTCCAGCAGCCGTTTTTCGGTGAAGGGGTCGCCGACCTGCACGGTCGGGCGCTTTTCCTCGATCGTGTCATCGAACTCGGCCGAGGCCATGGTCGCCCCGCCAACGCCGTCCCGGCCCGTCTTGGCGCCGAGATAGACCACGGGCATACCCACACCGGAGGCGACGGAATAGAAGATCTTGTCGGCATCGGCCAGCCCGGCGGCAAAGGCATTGACCAGACAGTTGCCGTTGTAGGACCGGTGAAACCGCACCTCGCCACCCACGGTCGGCACGCCGAAGGCATTGCCATAGCCGCCGACACCTTCGACCACGCCCTTGACCAGATGCGCGGTTTTCGGATGCGACGGTTCCCCGAAACTCAGCGCATTCATCGCGGCAATCGGACGTGCGCCCATGGTGAACACATCGCGCAGGATGCCGCCGACGCCGGTGGCAGCCCCCTGATAGGGTTCGATATAGCTCGGATGGTTGTGGCTCTCCATCTTGAAGATCACCGCCTGTCCGTCGCCGATATCGACCACGCCCGCATTCTCCCCCGGGCCGCAGATCACCTGCGGGCCGGTGGTCGGCAGGGTGCGCAGCCATTTTTTTGAGGATTTGTAGGAACAATGCTCGTTCCACATCGCCGAGAAGATGCCAAGCTCGGTGAAGGTCGGCTCCCGCCCGATGATCCCCAGAAGCCGGTCCCATTCGTCGGGTTTCAGCCCATGGGCGGCAACGAGGTCCGGCGTGATGGCGGGTTCGGTCATGGCATCTTCCCCCAAGGGTCAACTGATGCGCGGCTCTTAGGACAAAGCCCGCCAAAGGGGAAGGGGCGAGGTGGCGTGACGCGCAACCGGGCTCCGATTCGACGGGGCTGCGCACTGCGGGCGTTGCAGCCTTGCCGCTTCTGTTGTCAGGGCGGCATCCGGACAGCCCAATTCGCAGGCAAGGGCCGTTCGGCCAAAAAAAAGGCCGAGCATAAGCTCGGCCAAAGTCCAACAGGGAGGTATGAAAGACACAAGAGAAACTCAATTGCGCCCTTCGAGAACCGATTTAGGGATTGGTCCGGTGGGGTGCAAGGAATTATGCGTCGCATTTGCGGCATTTCCGGTATGCACTTTGTGCATGACGTAAATTCTCTCGAAATATTAGCCCTTTAGGCCGTGGCAAGCGCCTTCTGGCGCTGGCGATAGGCGAAAATCTCTTCGGTCACGAAGTCGCGGAACGCGGCGACGCGCTTCGATTGCCGCAATTCCTCGGGATAGGCGAGGAATACCGGAACCTCGTTCGATTCCACATCCGGCAGCACGCGGACGAGTTTCGGAAAATCTTCGGTCAGGTAATCGGGCAGCACGCCGATGCCGAGATGGCTGAGAACGCCCTGCAAAACACCGAAGTAATTGTTGACGGTCAGCGTGGAGGGAATGTCATTGGCCATCAACTGCTGCACGAGCTGTGCGCCTGCCGCGACCTGCGCCGCGCCCGCGTGCTGGCAGATCAGCCGATGGGAGGAGAAATCCGCCATGGTCTGCGGCATCCCGGCCTGTTCGATATATTCGGGCGTCGCGTAAAGCCGCATGCGGATGTTCATCAAACGACGGCGGATCAGGTCGGCCTGCGAGGGTTCCTTCATGCGGATCGCCACATCGGCCTCGCGCATCGGAAGGTCCAGCAGGCGTTCCTCCAGCATCAGGTCGATCTTCAGGCTGGGGTATTTTTCGTAAAGTGCGGGCAGGCGCGGAGCGAGCCAGAGCGTGCCGAAACCGGTTGTGGTCGTCACCCGCAATTCGCCGAACACCTCGTCCTCGCTGTCGCGGATGCGCGCCGAGGCAGCCTCCAGCCGCTTGGTCATGGATTGCGTCGCCTCGAACAGCAGCTCGCCCTGTTCGGTCAGAATCAGACCCCGGGCGTGGCGGTGGAAGAGGGTGACACTCAGCGACTCCTCCAGTGCGCGGATCTGGCGGCTGACGGCGGATTGCGACAGATGCAGCGTGTCGCCGGCATGGGTCAGGCTGCCCGCATCGGCCACAGCGTGAAATATTCTGAGCTTGTCCCAATCCATTCCGCAACTCTTTTCAATTTGTCCGGCGCTAACGGTGCTGCGCTTAACTACCGTGCTATGCTGACATGTAAATGACCTTTCAGGGCAATAATTCCCTTTATAGGTCAGCATTTTTGACCTATAATCGGTCAAGAGGCTCGTTTCGCAAGGGGAGATGCACAATGAGCAGGCAGGATATTTCTCTGACTGACCGCTTCGATCTGGCGAAATCGCCGGTTTTGCTGAACGGCACGCAGGCCCTTGTGCGGCTGATGCTGATGCAGAAGGCGCGGGACCGGGCTGCGGGGCTGAACACCGCGGGGCTTTGCACCGGCTATCGCGGCTCGCCGCTGGGGGCGGTGGACCAGCAGATGATGCGGGCGCACAAGCTGCTGGACGCCTCTGACATCACCTTTCAGGCCGGGTTGAACGAGGATCTGGCCGCCACCGCGATCTGGGGCAGCCAGCAGGCGGAATTGCGTGGCACGGGGCGGTTCGACGGGGTGTTCGGGCTCTGGTATGGCAAGGGGCCGGGGGTCGACCGCTCGGGCGATGTGATGCGCCACGCCAATCTGGCGGGAAGCGCGCGCCATGGCGGGGTGCTGATGGCGCTTGGCGACGACCATACCGGCGAAAGCTCCACCACCTGCCACCAGTCGGACTGGTCCTGCGTCAATGTCTCGATTCCGGTGCTGTCCCCTGCCGGGGTGCAGGAGATCCTCGATTACGGGCTTTATGGCTATGCGCTGTCGCGGTTCTCGGGGCTCTGGGTGGGCTTGAAGCTGATGAAGGACACGGTGGAGGCAACCTCGGTGGTCGATGCGCGGCTCGACCGGATGGTCTTTGTCGCGCCGGAAATGGACCTGCCACCGGGCGGGCTGAACATCCGGCTCGGCGATCACTGGATCCCGCAGGAGGATCGGCTGGTCAATCACAAGCGGTTCGCGGCAGAGGCGTTTTCGCGCGCCAACCGGATCGACCGGCGTATCTGGGGCCGGGCCGGGGCGAAGATCGGCTTCGTGGCGGCGGGCAAGAACTGGCTCGACCTCAACCACGCGCTCGGGCTTCTGGGCATCGACGAGAGCCGCGCAGAGGCGCTCGGCATCACCACCTACAAGGTGGGGCAAAGCTGGCCGCTGGACATGCAGAGCTTCCATGACTGGGCCGAGGGGCTGTCGCTGATCGTGGTGGTCGAGGAAAAGCGCAAGCTGATCGAGGTGCAGATCAAGGAGGCGATCTTTGACGACCGTCGCGGCCGGCGCGTCTGGGGCGGGCGCAAGGGCGGGCCGGAGGCGGAGGTGCTGTTTCCGGTGCAGATGTCGCTCGACCCGGTAATGATTGCCGAGAAACTGGGCGAGATCCTGACCGACGAAGGCCTTGGGTCCGAACCGCTGGAGGGCGCACTGGCCCGTATCCGCGCGGCGCGGCACGCCGACAATGCCGAGGAACTGGCGGCGCGTCTGCCCTATTTCTGTTCGGGTTGCCCGCACAATACCTCCACCCTGTTGCCGGAGGGCGCGCGGGCCGGGGGCGGGATCGGCTGTCACACGATGGCGCTGTGGATGGACCGGGGCACCTCGGGGCTGACGCATATGGGGGGCGAGGGGCTGAACTGGGTGGGCGAGGCGCCGTTTTCGTCAACTTCCCATGTTTTCCAGAACCTTGGCGACGGAACCTACAACCATTCCGGCATCCTCGCGATCCGCGCCGCGCTGGCTGCGGGCACCAACATCACCTACAAGATCCTGTTCAACGATGCTGTGGCCATGACCGGCGGGCAGACCAACGAGGGCGGGCTGGAGGCGACCCGGATCACGCGGGAATTGCTGGCCATGGGGGTCGCGCATGTCGCTGTGGTCTATGATCCCAAGGAGGATGTGAGCCGCGCCGCCTTCCCGCGCGAGGTGGAATTCCATACCCGCGACCAGATCCTGCCCGTGCAGGAGAAATTCAGCCGGATCAAGGGCGTGTCGGCGATTGTCTATATCCAGACCTGCGCTGCCGAAAAGCGCCGCCGCCGCAAGAAGGGCGAGTTTCCCGACCCCGATGCCCGGGTCTGGATCAATCCTGACATCTGCGAAGGCTGTGGCGATTGCGGCGTGCAGTCCAATTGCGTCAGCCTTGTGCCGCTGGAAACCGAGTTCGGGCGCAAGCGGGCCATCGACCAATCCTCCTGCAACAAGGATTTCAGTTGCGTCAATGGCTTCTGCCCCTCCTTTGTCACGCTGCATGGGGCAAAGCCGCGCAAATCCGCGACCGCGAGCCTTGATCTGCCGGACCTGCCGGACCCGGTGCTGCCGATGATGGAGGGCACCTATAACGTGGTCATCACCGGCGTCGGCGGAACCGGCGTGGTGACGGTGGGGGCGATCCTTGCCATGGCGGCCCATGTCGCGGGCAAGGGCGCGGGGATGATGGAAATGGCTGGCCTCGCGCAAAAGGGCGGTGCGGTGCATATCCATTGCCGCCTTGCCGAACGGCCCGAGGACATCACCGCGATCCGCGTCGCGGTGGGGGAGGCCGATGCCGTGATCGGCGGCGATCTGGTGGTGTCGGCGGGCGCGAAAACGCTGGGGCTGATGACGACGGGCCGCACGGGGGCTGTGGTCAACAGCCATGAAATCATCACCGGGGAATTTACCCGGAATACAGAATTCCGTATACCGTCCGACAGGTTGCGCCTGTCTCTTGAGGCACGGCTTCAGGATCGGGTGGCGTTCTTCGATGCCTCGGAACTGGCGCGGGCCACGTTGGGTGACAGCATCTTTTCCAACATGATGGTGTTCGGGGCGGCCTTCCAGCAGGGGCTGATCCCCTTGCCCGAGGACGCGATCCTGCGCGCCATCGACCTCAACGGCACTGCGGCAGAGGCCAACAAACGCGCCTTCGCCATCGGTCGCTGGGCGGTGCTGCACCCGGCCGAGGCCGCACGGCTGATCCGGCCCGAGACCCCTGCGGTGATTGATCCGGTGGCCTTCCGCGCAGATCACCTGCGCGCCTATCAGGATGACGCGCTGGCCGCCCGCTATCTGGCGCTTGTGGCGCGCGCGCCGGAACCGCTGCGGCCATCGGTGGCGAAGGGCTATCACAAGCTCCTGGCGATCAAGGATGAATACGAGGTTGCGCGCCTGCATCTGGAAACGCTGGACAAGGCGCGGGCCGAATTCGACGGTGATCTGCGCCCCGAATTCCATCTCGCGCCGCCCTTCCTGCCCGGCAAGGACGCGCAGGGCCGCCCGAGGAAACGCGCCTTCGGGGGGTGGATGATCCCGGCATTCCGGCTGCTTGCCCGGATGAAGCGGCTGCGCGGAACGGCCTTCGACCTCTTCGGGCGCACCGCGGAACGGCGGATGGAGCGCGGGTTGATCGCACAATATGAGGTGGATATGGACCAGCTTTTCGCCGGAGTTACGCCGGACCGGATGGCGCTTGCGCGGGAATGGGCCGAATTGCCGCTGACGATCCGCGGCTTCGGCCCGGTGAAAGAGGCCAACGCGGCCAGGGCCGCCGCGCGGCGGGCCGAAATCCTTGCCCTTTGGGCCGAACCCGCACCGGCCATCGCGGCGGAGTGATCCTGTCATGCGGGCGTCACGCAGCGGGGGCATGATTGGCGATCATCACTCCGGTGCGCGCCATGTCCTCCGAAACCGCCCGCAAGATCACCTATGCCGGAGCCGCGCAGACCCGCGCGGGCCGGGCGGTGATCCGGTTGGTGGAAAACGCAACCGGCAGGCTCTCGCTCCTGCGCCGTGCGCGCGGGATCGAGGAAGAGCTGGAGGCGGGGCGCAGCTTCTGGCAGGCGGTGCCGGACCGGTTCGGGCTGAGCCTTGAGGTTGCTGCGGGCGATCTGGCGGCGATCCCGGCCAACGGGCCGCTGGTTCTGGTTGCGAACCACCCCTTCGGGCTTCTGGACGGGTTGATGATGGGGCATCTTCTGGACCGCATCCGCCCCGAGTTCCGCATCCTTGCCAATTCGATCCTGCATGGGGCGCCGGTGGTGGACCGGGTGGTGCTGCCGATCAGCTTTGACGGAACCCCCGAAGCAACCCGCCAGAACATCGAGACCCGGGCGGCGGCCTTGCGATGGCTGGGGCAGGGCGGGGCGGTCGGGGTGTTTCCGGGCGGGACGGTCTCAACCGCCCCGCGCCCCTTTGCGCGGGCGATGGACCCGGGCTGGCGGCATTTCACCGCGAAGATGATCGTGAAATCGGGGGCGACGGTGGTGCCGGTCTATTTCGACGGGCAGAATTCGCGGCTTTTCCAGATCGCGAGCCATCTGCATGCCTCGCTGCGGCTGGGGCTTTTGCTGCGGGAGTTCCGGGCGCGGACCGATGCGCCGGTGCCGGTGGTGATCGGCACGCCGATGACGGCGGCCAGCCTTGCGCCTTTTGCGACCGATCCGGCGGGGTTGATGGTGCATCTGCGCCGGGTCACCTATGCCCTTTCGCCGCAACCGCTTCCATCCTATGACTATGGCCATGAATTCGAGGCGCGCTATCGGTCGCGCCCGTAAGGGGGGCAGGCCATGGCGGTGGGGATCTTCGACAGCGGTATCGGCGGGCTGACGGTGCTGGACGCCATCGCGCGGCGCCTTCCGGACCTGCCGCTGGTTTACCTTGGCGACAACGCCCATGCCCCTTACGGTGTGCGCGATGCCGAGGACATCTTCAACCTCACCTGCGCCTCGGTCGAACGGCTCTGGGCCGAGGGCTGCGATCTGGTCATCCTCGCCTGCAACACGGCATCAGCAGCGGCCCTGAAACGGATGCAGGAAACCTGGGTTCCCGCCGACAAGCGCGTGCTGGGCGTGTTCGTGCCGATGATCGAGGCCCTGACCGAACGGCAATGGGGCGACAATTCCCCCCCGCGCGAGGTTGCGGTGAAACATGTGGCGCTGTTTGCGACCCCTGCCACGGTGGCCAGCCGCGCCTTTCAGCGCGAGCTTGCCTATCGCGCGATCGGCGTCGATGTCGAGGCGCAGCCCTGCGGGGGCGTGGTGGATGCCATCGAACAGGGCGATGAGTTGCTGGCCGAGGCGCTGGTGCGGTCCCATGTCGATGCACTGAAACGCCGGATGCCGAAGCCGGAGGCGGCAATCCTCGGCTGCACACATTATCCGCTGATGGAAGGGGTCTTTGCCGCAGCCCTCGGGCCGGAGGTGACGGTCTATTCGCAGGCGCGGCTGGTGGCGGAAAGCCTTGCCGACTACCTTGCCCGGCGGCCCGAGTTTCTGGGGGCGGGCAGGCAGTCGAAATTCCTCACGACCGGCGATCCGGCGAAAGTGTCGGACAAGTCCACCCAGTTCCTGCGCCGCCGGATCAGTTTCGAGGCGGCCTGAACGGGACCAATCGTCAAGCCTTACGGCTTTCCTCGTTCCGGGGCGGTGCAGCCGCAAGGGCCTGATGAGCGGTCCGTCGCGCGGAGTTGAGCCTGCGCCCCGACGGTTTCCCTTGCATCGCATCGCCTCTCGCCGCAGAAGAAAGCTCAGTTTTTGCAAGGGGACCGTCATGGCCAGGAAAATCGCGATTCTCGGGGCGTCCGGCTACACAGGGGCCGAGCTTGTCCGCCTGATCGCGACTCATCCGGGCATGGAGATCGTGGCTCTTTCGGCCGACCGCAAGGCCGGGCAGACCATGGCAGAGGTTTTCCCCTTCCTGCGCCATCTGGACCTGCCGCGCCTCCAGAAGATCGACGAGATCGACTTCTCCGGTGTCGATCTTGCCTTTTGCGCGCTGCCCCATGCGACGACGCAGGTGGTGATTTCCGCCCTGCCGCGCGATTTGCGGATCGTGGACCTGTCGGCGGATTTCCGGCTGCGGGACGTGGCGGAATATGAAAAATGGTATGGCCAGCCCCATACCGCACCCGACCTGCAGGCCGAGGCGGTCTATGGCCTGACCGAATTCTACCGCGATGAGATCCGCACTGCACGTCTGGTGGCGGGAACGGGCTGCAATGCCGCAACCGGGCAGTTTGCGCTGCGCCCGTTGATCGAGGCGGGGGTGATCGACCTTGACCGCATCCTTATCGACCTCAAGGCGGGGGTCAGCGGGGCGGGGCGGTCGCTCAAGGAGAACCTTTTGCATGCAGAGCTTTCAGGCGGCACGCACAGCTATTCGGCGGGCGGCAAGCACCGCCATCTGGGCGAGTTCGATCAGGAGTTTTCCGCGCTTGCGGGCCGTCCGGTGCGCGTGCAGTTCACCCCGCATCTGTTGCCGATGAACCGTGGCATCCTCGCCTCGGTCTATGTCGAGGGCGATCCGGCCCGCGTGCATGAGGTTCTGGCCGCGCGCTATGCCGAGGAGCCCTTCCTTCAGGTGCTTCCTTTTGGCGCAGTCCCCTCGACACGCGACATTGCAGGGTCCAACTATTGCCATATCGGGGTGGCGGGCGACCGTATCCCCGGGCGGGCGCTGGTGATTGCGGTGCTGGACAACCTGACCAAAGGATCCTCGGGACAGGCGATCCAGAACGCCAACCTGATGCTGGGGCTGGAGGAGACGGCGGGGCTGATGCTGGCGCCGGTGTTCCCGTAAGGGGCGCGAGTGGGAGGAGCGGGAGAGACGCCATGCAGAGCAGAGCCAATCCACCTGTCCGGGGCATGAAGGGGCTGAAGAAACAGCGCCGGGTCCAGATCATCGTGTTGGCCTTCGTGGCGCTGGCGCTGTCAACGGCGCTGATCGGCTATGCGATGCGCGACGGCATCAACTTCTTCCGCGCGCCGGCGCAGATCATGGCCGAACCGCCCGAACCGACCGAGGTGTTCCGGTTGGGCGGGCTGGTCGAGGAAGGCTCCATCGTGCGCGGCGAGGGCAAGACGGTGCGCTTCAGCGTGACCGATGGCGGGGCCACGATCCCGGTGACCTTCACCGGCATCCTGCCCGACCTCTTTGCCGAAAACACAGGCATGATCGGCACCGGACGCTACATCAATGGCGTCTTTGAAGCGACTGAAATTCTTGCGAAACATGATGAAGCCTACATGCCGAAGGAAGTCATGGACGCGCTGAAGGCGCAGGGCGTCTATCAGGATCCGAACGGTTGATTTGACGCAAATTAACCCGATCTGAACGAGGCTGGCCGCTACCCGCAAGGAGGCCAGCAAATGAAAACACCCCGCCAGATCGCCGAGGAAATCGTCGCCCGGGAGGGCGGTTTCGTGAACGACCCCGATGATCCGGGCGGGGCAACCAATCATGGCGTGACCATCCACACGATGCGCCGTCTGGGCCTCGACCTCGATGGCGACGGGGTGGTGACGGTGGAGGATGTGAAGCGGCTGACCCGCGCGCAGGCGGTCGATGTCTATATCGAACATTACTTCACCCGTCCCGGCATTGTGCATCTGCCGGAGGTGCTGCAGCCTTCGGTCTTTGATATGATGGTGAATGCCGGATCGAACGCGGTGAAGATCCTGCAACGGCTGCTGACCGATATGGGCTTTGCCTGTCAGGCCGACGGGGCCATCGGGCCGCTGACGATCCGGGCGGCGCAACTGGCCTATCAGGCGGCACCGCTGCATCTGGCCGATGCCTATGCGATTGCGCGGCGGAACTATTACTACGGTCTGGCCGATGCGCGCCCCGCCAGCCGCAAATACGCGCGCAGGCGGGATGGCGGCAAGGGCGGCTGGATCCTGCGGGCAGAGGAGTTCATTGCCCCCCGTTACCGGCTGAGTGACGCGCAGCACAAGGCGAGGGTCGCGGCATGGGGCTGATTTCTCGCATCATCGGCGGGCCTGCCGCTGTCACGGCGCTGGGGTCCGCCGCACGCGGCATGGCCGAGGTGCTGACCCCCAACGCCACCCGCGCGATGGAACTGTCGGCCGAGGCGCAGATGGCGGCCCTGCGCCAGTTGGGCGCGGAATATGCCGATCCGGGCTTTGGCTGGTTCGACCGCTTCGTGAACGGGCTGAACCGCCTCCCGCGCCCGATGCTGGCCTTCGGCACCTTGGGCCTCTTCGTCTATGCGATGGTGGAACCCGAGGGGTTCTCGCGCCGCATGGTGGGGCTCAACCATGTGCCCGAACCGCTCTGGTGGCTGCTGGGCGCTGTCGTGGGGTTCTATTTCGGCGCGCGCGAGGCCTTCCACTACCGCAAGCGCAGCACGATGGCGGCGGTGGCGGGGATGGCGGCAACAGCCCCCGACCCCATGCCTGAAACCAACCCGGCGCTGGCCGACTGGCGGGGTGCGCGGGGCTGAGATCCCGCGACCATTGACCCGGCCTTGCCGCTCTGGCACATCCCATGGATCAGATGGGACGTGACAGATGAACCTTTTTTCAGAACTCCGCAGCCTTGTGATCGCGGAAACCGAGGCGATGGCGGCAGCGGGCGAGCTGCCGCAGGGCCTTGACCTTGCCGCCGTGACGGTGGAGCCGCCCCGCGACGCGGCTCATGGCGACATGGCGACCAATGCGGCGATGGTGCTGGCGAAACCTGCGGGCCAGTCACCGCGCGCGATTGCCGACCGCCTTGCCGCACGGCTGACTGCCGACCCGCGCATCGAGGCGGTCGAGGTGGCGGGGCCGGGGTTCCTGAACTTCCGGCTGCGCCCGCAGGTCTGGCAGGGGCTGGTGGGTGCGGTGCTGACCCAGGGGCTCGACTATGGCCGGGGCGATACCGGGCGGGGCAAGCGGGTCAATGTGGAATTCGTCTCTGCCAACCCGACGGGCCCGATGCATGTGGGCCATGTGCGCGGCGCGGTCGTGGGAGATGCGCTGGCGAACCTTCTGGCCTTTGCCGGATGGGATGTGACGCGGGAATATTACATCAACGATGGCGGCGCGCAGGTCGATGTGCTGGCGCGCTCGGCCTATGAACGCTACCGCGAGGCGCATGGGCTGGAGCCTGAAATCCGCGAGGGGCTTTATCCCGGCGATTACCTTATTCCCGTGGGCGAGGCGCTGAAGGAAAAATTCGGGGCTGCCCTGCTGGACCAGCCCGAATCCGTCTGGCTGGAGGATGTGCGGGACTTCTCGACCGACATGATGCTGGCGATGATCCGCGAGGATCTGGCGGCGCTTGGTGTGTCGATGGATGTCTATTCCAGCGAAAAGGCGCTGTATGGCACGGGCGAGATCGAGGCCGCGATCGAAACCCTGCGCGGGATGGACCTGATCTATGAAGGCGTGCTGGAACCGCCCAAGGGCAAGACGCCCGAGGATTGGGAGCCGCGCGTGCAGACCCTGTTCCGGTCCACCGCGCATGGCGATGATGTGGACCGCCCGGTGATGAAATCCGATGGCGCCTGGACCTATTTCGCGCCCGACATTGCCTATCACCACAACAAGGTGAAACGCGGCTTCGACCAGTTGATCGACATTTTCGGGGCCGATCATGGCGGCTATGTCAAGCGCATGAAGGCTGCCGTTTCGGCACTGTCGCAGGGCAGGGTGCCGCTGGACATCAAGCTGATCCAGTTGGTGAAGCTCTGGAAGAACGGCGAGCCGTTCAAGATGTCGAAACGGGCGGGCACCTTTGTCACGCTGCGCGATGTGGTGGAACAGGTCGGCGCGGATGTGACGCGCTTTGTGATGCTGACGCGCAAGAATGACGCGACGCTGGATTTCGATTTCGACAAGGTGCTGGACCAGTCCAAGGACAATCCGGTGTTCTATGTCCAATATGCCAATGCGCGGATCAATTCGGTGCTGCGCAAGGCGGCCGAGGCCGGGCTTGATATTTCCGACACCGCGTTGGCCACGGCCGATCTGGCGCAGCTCTCGCATCCGGCCGAAATCGCCATGACGCGCAAGATCGGCGAATGGCCGCGTCTGGTGGATGTGGCGGCGCGGTCGAATGAGCCGCATCGGGTGGCCTTCTACCTCTATGAACTCGCCTCTGACCTGCACGGGCTGTGGAATCGCGGCAATGATGAGCCATCCCTGCGCTTCGTTCAGGACGATCCGGCCACAATGGCGGCGAAAATCGCCCTCGCGCGTGCCACAGGCGTTGTGATTTGCGCCGGTCTTGCTATTCTGGGTGTTACTCCGGTCGAGGAAATGCGCTGACAACAGGCGCCCCGTCCGAAGTGCGAACAGGCAAGACAGTGCCGGGCAAACCGGTGCAGTGAGGCAGAGCATGGCAGATGTGGAATTCGACGGGTTCGAAGGCGGTGCCCCCATGCGGGGTGGATCGCGTTTCGTGAGTGTTGCGGGGGCGCTGACCTCGGTGGCACTGGTGCTGGGGCTGGGCTTCTGGGGCTACAAGCTCGCGGTGCGTGATGTGCATGGCATCCCGGTGGTGCGCGCGCTGGAGGGGCCGATGCGCATTGCGCCCCAGGATCCGGGGGGCGTGATCGCGGCGCATCAGGGCCTGTCGGTCAGTGCCGTGGCCGAGGATGGTGCGGCCTTGCCGCCTGCGGACCGGCTGGTTCTGGCCCCTGGCCCCACGGCGCTGGCGGCAGAGGACGAGGCCGGAACGCTGGCCGCGCAGGTGGCCCCGGTTTCGGCCCGGGCCTCCGCCATGCCGGGGCTTGATCTGGCGCCCGGACTGTCCGACCCGTCCGAACCCGAGATCGCGTTGGTGGTCGAGGAACGTCCTGCGATCAGCACCGAAGACGCGGTGATGAACGCCTTGGCCGAGGCGCTTGGTGCAGAGGCGGTTCCCCTGTCGGCCAGTCTGGAAGATGCTGCCACAGCGACCATTCAGGCCCCGCGCGTGGCCCTGCCGCGTGGCGCGATGGCGGCATCGCCCCGACCCATGCCGCGTCCCGGCAGCCGCCCCGCGAATGCCAGTGCCAGTGCCAGTGCCGGGGCTGTCGTCCTGGCCTCTGCCCCGGCCACGGTGGAAAACGATGGCGCAGGCCTTGCCAGCGGCACCCGGCTTGTGCAGCTCGGGGCCTATGACAGCGTGGAAACCGCCCGGCAGGAATGGGACAGGCTCGGGGCGCGGTTCGGCGATCTGTTGATCGGCAAGTCGCGGATCGTGCAGGCGGCGCAAAGCGGCGGGCGCACCTTCTATCGGCTGCGCGCCAATGGCTTTGCCGACGAGGCCGACCAGCGCCGGTTCTGTTCGGCGCTTCTGTCGGAACAGGCGGCCTGCATTCCGGTCACGGTGCGATGACAGCGACGCAGGGGGCGGCGATCCTCGGATGTGAGGGGCCGCGCCTGTCGCCGGAGGAGGCGGCGTTCTTCCGGGAGGTCGATCCTTTCGGCTTCATCCTCTTTGCGCGCAACGTCGAAAGCCCCGATCAACTGAGCCGCCTGACGGGTGATTTGCGCGCGGCTGTGGGGCGCGAGGCGCTGATTACGGTCGATCAGGAAGGTGGCCGCGTGCAGCGGTTGCGCGGCCCGCATTGGCGCGAGTGGTCCGCGCCTCTGGATCAGGTGGAGGCGGTCACGGCAGGTCAGGGCGCCGAGGCGGCGGCCCGCAGCCTGTGGATCGTGGCCCGGATCATCGCGGCGGAACTGCACGCGGTGGGCATCGACAGCAACTGCGCCCCCTGTGCCGACATCGCGGGGCCGGACACGCATCCTTTCCTGCGCAACCGCTGTCTGGGGACCGATCCCGAAACGGTGGCCCGCCATGCCCGCGCCGTGGCCGGGGGGCTGCTGGCGGGTGGCGTGGTGCCGGTTGTCAAGCATTTGCCCGGTCATGGCCGGGCCACCGTGGACAGTCACCTCGGGTTGCCGGTCGCTGATGTTTCGCCAGAGACGGCGACGGCATGGGATTTTGCCCCGTTCCGCGCGCTGAACGACCTGCCGATGGGCATGACCGCGCATATCGTGCTGCCCGCCTGTGGCGCGTTGCCTGCCACGCAGAACCCCGCCGCCATCAACCTGATCCGCCGCGAGATCGGCTTTGACGGGCTGTTGCTGACGGATGATCTGAACATGGAGGCGCTGTCGGGCGATCTGGGCCGCCGCACGGCGCGGGCCATCGCGGCGGGATGCGACATCGCGCTTCATTGCAGTGGCAAGCGGGTGGAGATGGAGGCGGTGGCGGCGGCAGCGGGCCGGATGACGCCCGAGGCCGCCCGCCGCGCCGACCGGGCGCTGGCCGCCCGCCGCCCGCCCGACCCGGTTGACATTGCAGCCCTGGAGGCGGACCTTGCGGAGCTGATGACCGGAAAGGCGCATGTCTGACGAGTGGACCGAAACCGAAGAAAGCGGCAGCGTCGCGGACCGTCTGGCCGCCGAGGCGCTGATTGTCGATGTTGACGGGTTCGAGGGTCCGCTCGATCTGCTGCTGACGCTGTCGCGAACGCAGAAGGTCGATCTGCGGCGGATCTCGGTGCTGCAACTGGCCGAACAATATCTGGGATTTGTCACCCAGGCGCGTGCGCTGCGCATTGAACTTGCGGCGGATTACCTCGTGATGGCGGCCTGGCTCGCCTATCTGAAGTCGCGCCTGCTGCTGCCCCCCGATCCAACCGAGGACGGCCCGAGTGCCGAGGATCTGGCCGCCCATCTGGCCTTTCAGCTTGAACGCCTGCAAGCGATGCGCGAAGCGGCGGCGCGGCTGATGGCGCGCGACCAGATGGGGCGCGATTTCTTTGCCCGCGGCCTGCCCGAGGATGTGACGCGCCGTCGCCGCGTCACCTTCACCGCGACCCTGATGGATCTGATGCAGGCCTATGCCCGCATCCGCACCCGCGACGATTTCCGCCCCTTCACGATGGACCGCGACCATGTGTTCACCATGGAACAGGCGCTGGACCGGCTGCGCGGGCTGATCGGCTATGCCGGGCAATGGACCGACCTCACAAGCTGGCTGCCGCCGGGATGGGATACCAGCCCGATCCGCCGCCGCTCGGCCACCGCCGCGCATTTTGCCGCCATTCTGGAGCTTGCCAAGGCCGGGCAGGTCGAGTTGCGGCAGGGCGAAACCTTCGCCCCGCTTCAGGTCCGCAAACGCGAAGGCGGCGCATGACAGAGGCGAGCGCCCCCGAAAGTCGCAGCCTCTTTGCCGCCCCGCCCATGGGCGAACAGGAGCGCATGGTCGAGGCGATCCTCTTTGCCAGCGCCGATCCGGTGACGGTTGCGGAACTGACTGCGCGCATGCCGCATGGCTGCGACCCGGCCGAGGCGCTGGTGACGTTGCGCCGCCGCTATGAGGGGCGTGGGGTGACGCTGGTCAGGGTCGGGGATGCCTGGGCCTTCCGCACCGCGCCCGATCTGGGCTATCTGATGCAGAAGGAAACGGTCGAGCAGCGCAAGCTGTCGCGCGCGGCCATCGAGACGCTGGCGATCGTGGCCTATCACCAGCCGGTGACGCGGGCCGAAATCGAGGAGATCCGCGGTGTCGCCGTGTCGCGCGGCACGGTGGACCAGTTGATCGAGCTGGAATGGATCCGCTTCGGCCGCCGCCGCATGACGCCGGGCCGCCCGGTGACTTTCGTGGTCACGGAACAGTTCCTTGACCATTTCGGTCTTGAATCGGCGCGTGACCTGCCGGGGCTGAAGGATCTGCGCGCGGCGGGCCTGCTGGACAACCGGCCGATGCAGGGCAGGGCGCTGGATGACGAGGACGAGGCCACCACCGGCCAGAGTGAACTTTTCGAGGATTGAGCGATGAATATGGGACGTCTGATCAATATGATCATCAACCAGATCATGCGGCGCATGGTCAATGCGGGGATCAACAAGGGCATGCGGACCATGTCCAGGGGGCAGGGGGCTGCGAAGGGCCCCGGTCAGGCGGGCTCCGGTCAGGCGGGCCGCAGTCAGGCCGGAACCGCCCGCGACACCGCCAAGCGTGCGCGGCAGGCGGCGCGGATCACCCGGAGGCTCGGGCGCTGAATCCGGGACGGTAACCGGTGCCGGTCAGGGGGCGAGCGGCCCGCCGAACAGCACCTCCTGCGCGCGGATCACCTCGGGCGGCAGCGCATCGGCGGGCAGGACGGCATTGCCGCGCGCGAAATTGTTGCGCCCCGAAATCGACCATTCCACACTGATGCTGGGGCGGGGAATATCGGCCTGATCGTCGGTATTGACCCGGGCGACCATCGCCGTGATCGCAGACCGCAGGGCCTCCAGCGCGGTGGCACTCAGGGGGGCCATGAGATCAAGCACCGGCCCTTTGGCGTCGGTGACATAGATTGACAGCCCCTCCGGCCCGGTATCGGCGGCCTGTCCGGCGACGGGTTCATCCTCCGGCCCACCCTCGGGCCAAAGTCCCAGATAAAGACTGAACTCCGGCGTCTCGGCCGGAACCGCCGCGGGGCAAAAGGCAATCGCGAGGCTTATAAGAAGGGCGCGCATGGTCACTCCGGGTTGCGGAAATGCTTGGACAGTTTCAATCCCTGCCCCTGATAGTTCGAGGCGATCCCCGAACCATAAAGCGTCTCGGGGCGTTCGGACATCCGCTCGTAAACCAGCCGCCCGACGATCTGGCCATGTTCCAGCACAAAGGGTGCCTCGTGGCAGCGCACCTCCAGCACCCCGCGCGACCCGGTCCCGCCCGCCTCGGCCCAGCCGAATCCGGGGTCGAAGAAACCTGCGTAATGCACGCGGAACTCCCCCACCATGGCAAGGTAGGGGGCCATCTCGGCGGCATAATCGGGCGGGATCGTCACCGCCTCCTGACTGACGAGGATGTAGAAGGCGCCGGGGTCAAGGATGATGCGGCCATGCGCGCTGCGCACATCCTCCCAGAACTCCGCCGGGTCAAACTGGCCGATGCGGTCAAGGTCTATCACCCCGGTATGGGGTTTCGCGCGGTAGCCGACCAGATCGCCCTGACGGGGGCGCAGATCGACGGAAAACCCCAGGCCTTCGGAAATGACCGCCGTGCCCGACACCAGCGGGGCGGCCTTGTGCAATGCGTGCAGAGCGGCATCATCCAGCACCGCCTGACCGTCGCGGAACCGGATCTGGTTGAGCCGCATCCCCGGCCGCACCAGCACCGAAAAGCTGCGCGGGCAGACCTCGGCATAAAGCGGGCCGTCGTAACCATCGGGGATGCGGTCGAATTCCGTGCCGCCATCGGTGATCGTGCGGGTCAGAAGGTCCAGCCGCCCGGTGGAGGATTTCGCATTGGCCACCGCCGACAACCCGCGCGGCAGGGTCAGACGTTCCATCAGCGGAATGACATAGACGCAGCCCTTTTCCAGCACGGCGCCTTGTGTCAGGTCCACGCGGTGCATTTCGAATTCGGCCAGCCGGTCCTCGACCTGCCGCCCCTTGCCCGCCAGAAACGAGGCACGGACGCGGTAGGCGACCTGACCCAGACGCAGGTCCAGACTGGCGGGTTGCACCTGTTCGGGCGTGATTGCGGTGCGCGCGGTGATCGCACCTTCGGCCATGAGGCGGCGCAGCGCCCGATCAGGCAGGACTCCGGGCAGCATCAACGCCTCCAATCTGTGGCCGGTCCGGGCAGGGACGCAGGCCGGAAACGGAACCGCCCGCACTTGCCGGGGCAAGGCGGGCGGTTTCGGTGATGGTCGGGCCGGCGAGATTCGAACTCGCGGCCTTCCGCCCCCCAGACGGACGCGCTAACCAAGCTGCGCCACGGCCCGACACTGCGCGCTTTCATAACGATATTCCGGGCGGGGGCAAGCGCAAATCCGATGCAGGTCACGCGGCTACCGAAGTGGCGCGCGCCCGGCCGGGGCGAGCCTGCCGCGCAGGACACGAAGCCTCTGGGCAATCGCTTCGGCACGGTCTGCCTTGCCATGCAGCGCAGTCGCACGCAGGGCCCGCAGCTCGGCGGCCAGCCAGCGCGGCGGGCGGTCGGCCACCGTTGCGTCGCCGTTGCCGACAGGCAGGGTGGCGGCGGGATCCACCGGAGAAACGGCGGTGTCCGTCACGGCGGGAGAATCACTCGGGGTCTGGTCGTCGCCGGACAGACGGGCCGCAATGTCTGCGGCGGGCTCGATGCCGGTGTCAGGATCAGTGCCAGTGCCAGCATCGGACAGTGCCGGGTCTGGTATCATGGCAACATCAAGGGCGGCATCCGATACTTCCGCTTCCTCCGCAACAGCGGTCTCCGGGGCAGTCTCGTTGCTTTCGGGGGCCGAGGGGGCCGCGACCGCATGACCGGGTGCCGTTTCGGAAGGATCGGTCTGGTCCTCCATCGCTGCGACTTCCCCATCGAAGGCTGGCCCTGCGGGGGGCAAGGCCGGTTCAGGGGCGACAGGGTCAACCGCGACAGGCTGTTCGGGGGGGGCGGCGGAGAACAGATCGCGCGCCGACGGGTCGGGGGCATCAGAGGATGTGCCGCAGATGCTGTCGGCGGTGGCGTTGTCGCCCCCGTCGGCAAGCTCCTGCGCGCTTTCGGACAGATCCGCCGCAGCCGGACTGGCGGCACCGGCCTCGGGGGGGGGCGGAAACAGCGGGATCGGTTCGGCGGCCTGCGTGGCGACGGTTTCCGCTTCGGCGGCAAGGCTTGCCTCGGCCTCCTCGTCGATCAGCCCGGCGACATGTTTGACGCCCTGTTCCTGAAGGATTTTCTGCACGCCCCGGATGGTCAGCCCATCCTCGTGCAACAGCCGCTTGATCCCGGCCAGCAGCGCCACATCGGACGGGCGGTAATAGCGACGCCCCCCGGCGCGTTTGACCGGGCGGATCTGCGGAAAGCGGCTTTCCCAGAATCGCAGCACATGGGCCGGAGTTTCGAGGAAATCGGCAACCTCGCTGATGGTGCGGAACGCCTCAGGAGATTTTTCCATGCCCGTCTCTCAATGCCCGTCGTTCAGCCTCAGGATTTGTTTCCGGCGGCCACGCGGTCCTTCATCAGATGCGAGGGACGGAAGGTCAGCACGCGACGCGGGCTGATCGGCACTTCATCGCCGGTTTTCGGGTTGCGACCCATCCGGGCGCTCTTGTCGCGGATCGAGAAGGTGCCGAAGGAGGAAATCTTCACCGTCTCCCCCCCCGCAAGCGAATCGGACATATGTTGCAGCACGCTTTCAACGAGTTGCGCGGATTCGTTTCGCGACAGGCCCACCTCGCGGAAGACGGCTTCGCTCAGGTCCATGCGCGTCAGTGTCTTTTCGCTCATCACAATCCCCCCGGATTTTTGCCAAAGATGCGCGGTTTGAAAAGCCAAGTCAATATCGTGGCTTGTGGCGAACTGTTAAGAGCCTGACGCAGCTACCAGCGCAGAACCACCGCGCCCCATGCGAGGCCGCCGCCGATGGCCTCGGTCACGATCAGGTCGCCCGGTTTGATCTGCCCGCGCGCCACACCCACCGACAGGGCCAGCGGAATGGAGGCGGCAGAGGTGTTGCCATGATCCTGAAGCGTCACGACGACCCGCTCCATCGGCACCTGCATGCGCTGCGCGGTGGCCGCGATGATGCGCAGATTGGCCTGATGCGGCACGATCCAGTCGACATCGCCGCTGTTGAGACCGGCCTTTTCCAGCGCGGTTTCAGCTGTCGAGGCCAGTTTTTCCACCGCTTGCCGGAACAACTGGTTGCCCTGCATCCGCAGCTTGCCGGCGGTGCCGGTGGTCGACACACCGCCATCGACATAGAGCATGTCGCGGTAGCGCCCGTCGGAATTGAGGTCGGAGGCGAGGATGCCGCGGTCGGTGGCGCTCCCCGTGCCCTCGGCGGCCTCCAGCACCACGGCGCCCGCCCCGTCCCCGAAAAGGACACAGGTGGCGCGGTCGGTCCAGTCCATGATCCGGCTGAAGGTTTCCGCCCCGATCACCAGCACCCGCCGCGCCTGTCCCGACAGAATCAGCGCATTGGCATTGGTCAGCGCAAAGACGAATCCGGCGCAGACCGCCTGCACGTCGAACCCGTAGCCGCGCGTCATGCCCAGGCCCTCCTGCACCATCGTCGCGACGGAGGGAAAGGTGAGGTCGGGGGTGGAGGTTGCGACGATCACCGCGTCGATGTCATCCGCGTCCATTCCCGCCGAGGCCAGCGCGTTGCGGGCGGCCACAATGGCCATCTGCGATGTCGTCTGTCCTTCGGCGGCGAAATGGCGCCGCTCGATCCCGGACCGGCTGCGGATCCACTCGTCAGAGGTTTCGAGCGTGGCCTCGAAGTCGCTGTTGGGCACGATGTGTTCCGGAAGGTAATGCCCGACACCCTTTATGACCGCACGCATCGTCATGCTTTTGTACCACTTTCATTGCCTTCCCGGTCTGGTCCGGGGCCAACGGCCTCGCCCGCAGGTCTTGCAGCTTCTGCCGCCTCCATCGCCGCTGCAAGCCGCGCCGCGACGCGGGCCTGAAATCCCGATTGCGCAAGCTGGAAGGCCAGCTTGATCGCCGAGGACACGCCCGTATCGTCCGCTGAACCGTGGGATTTAACAACCGTTCCGTTCAGGCCCAGAAACACCCCGCCATTGACGCGGCGCGGGTCGATGCGCTTGCGCAATCGTTTCAACGAGGCGAGTGCCAGCAGGGCCGCGATCTTGGACAGGAAGGTGGCGTTGAACGCCTCGCGCAGAAAGTCGGAGATCAGCTTGGCCGTGCCCTCGCCGGTCTTGAGCGCGACATTGCCGGTGAAACCGTCGGTCACGATCACATCCGCCCGGTCGCCGGGGATGTCGCCGCCCTCGACGAATCCCACAAATTCAAATCCGCCGGGAATGGCCGCTGCGGCCATCAGTTCCGCCGCCAGCCGCAATTCGCCACGGCCCTTGTGTTCCTCGGTCCCGACATTGAGCAGGCCCACACGCGGCCGTGCAAGGTTCAGACCATTGCGCGCATAGGAGGCGCCCATCAGCGCATATTGCACCAGATCCTCGGGATCGGCCTTCACATCGGCGCCCACGTCGAGCATCACATTGAACCCGCCCGGGTTGCGCGAGGGCCAGAGGCAGGCAATGGCGGGGCGGTTCACACCCGGCAGCTTGCGCAGCCGGATCATCGACACCGCCATCAGCGCGCCGGTATTGCCGCAGGACACCGCCGCCAGCGCCTCGCCGCTGCGCAGGCTGTCGATGCAGGACCACATCGACGTGTCCTGCCCCTTGCGCATGACCTGACTTGGCTTGTCATGCATCGTCACGACGCCGGTGGCGTGGCGGATGTCGCACCGGCCTGCAAGGATCGCGTGGCGATCCACCATCGGATGCAGAACCGCCTCGTCGCCATGCAGGATGAAGGCGATATCCGGGTTCTTGTCGGCGGAACGCACAAGGCCCGCGACAACCGCCGCAGGCCCCCTGTCACCGCCCATCGCGTCAACGGAAATCACGATCCGGCCCGAAACCTGCCCGAGAGCCCCCTGACCTGTCGTCGGTGCAACAGGATGTGCGTCTTCCAGAACCATGTGCCGGGCGGCGTGAGAACGGGCTTACGCCGCGTCCTCGTCCAGATCGACTTCCTGCGTGGTGGCGACGACTTCGCGTGCGTCATAGTGACCGCAAGCCCCGCAAACGTGATGCGGGCGCTTCAACTCGCCACAGTTCGGGCAATCGGCGGGGTTCGATGCGACCAGCGCATCATGGGCACGCCGCATGTTGCGGCGCGATTTCGTGACTCGGTTCTGAGGGACAGCCATGTCTCAACCTCGGGTTTTGGGGGACATGCCCCTGATTTTTCTTCGGAATCTGGCCTGCGTTCCGGGGTCGGAAAGCGCCTGATCCATCTTGCAAACGAGGCGCGGAACATACTGCGATTCTGGCCATGCGCAAGTCTTTTCTGCCGAATTTTCAGGCGGGCGGCTCTGCTGTGGTCAGGGGGCCTTGTCATCCGTGGGGTCGTCCGTGGTGTCGTTTGCCGCCGGACCGCTGGCCGGGTTCGCGCCACGGTGTGCCGCCGCAGCTCCGAGGCTGTCGCGCAGGGAGGACAGGGCGGCAAAAGGCTTGAGGTCGCTGTCGCGCAGCGGGATGGTCTCATCAGGGGCAAAGACCGCCTCGCCCAGATCGGCCCCCGCCGCACGGGGATAGTCGGGCAGGGCGAGCGCAAGCGCCTCCATCGTCACCTCGCGCAGGTCGATGCGATCGGGCATCGGTTCGGCGCTGTCATCCTCGGGCATCTCCGCTTCTTCGCCTTCAGGCCAGACCATGCCCTCGACATAGCGCCGCAGCACGGTGTTGGCGACGCGCGTTTCTACCGGGGCCAGGGTCACGACACAGGGCTGGATCACCCGCGCCTCCAGCCGCGCCTCCAGTTCGAAATCGCCGTGTCCCGCCGGGCGGATCTCTCCGCACAGGCGCAGATGGGGCAGGGCCGAGAGGCCGAGCGCCTCGACCATCGCCCTGCGCCCTGGGGCATCAAGCGTGACGTCGAAGCGCAGCGGTTTGCGTGTGGGCAGGCCGCCCACGCGGAATGCGGGCGGAAAGGGCCCCGGGGGGGTGGGCTTGCCGGATTTCTGGGACATCTGCCACTCCGTTCTGATCCGATCCGCGCCGGTGCGATCTGGCCCCGCGCGCTTTCCTTTGCTTGAACATGAAGCCGAGCTTCTGTAAGCCAAGGTGAATGCCGGAAAACCGGCTCGGGATACGGGGCTTGGCCCGGCAAGGCAAGGGGTGACGATGCGACGTCGGGTTGGGCGAGGGCAATCTGGGCAGATGCGCGGCGCGCCCGGAGTGGCGGCAGGGGTTCGGGCAACGATTGTCAGGCTGTTCATGCTGGGTGCGTTGACGCTGGTTGTCGCCTGCGGACCCATCATCCGCAATCATGGATACATTCCTTCCGACGACGATCTGGCGCGGCTGGAGGTCGGTGTGGATACGCGCGACAGCGTGGCGGCGGTGGTTGGCCGTCCCTCTGCGGCGGGTCTGCTGAACGATGACGGCTGGTATTATGTGCAAAGCCGCTGGCGTCACTATGGACCGGCTGCCCCGCGGGAGATCGACCGCCAGCTTGTCGCTATTTCGTTCAACCAGCGCGGCGTGGTCGAGAATATCGAGCGCTTCACGCTGGAGGATGGCCGGGTCGTGCCGCTGTCGCGCCGTGTGACCGAAACCAACATCAAGGGCGTGAGCGTGATCGGACAACTCCTGGGCAATCTCGGGGTGTTCAATCCGGGCCAGTTCCTCCAACGGCGGCCCTGACGGTGGCTTGCCCCCGCTGCCGGGGGCGGGCATAGTGCGGCCAACTGGGTGACCGGACAGCCTCCGGCACCACAAAGGGGCCGCGCATGCTGGCACTGGAAAAAGGCCGCTACCGCAGCCGACTCTGTTCGGGGGCGGAGGATATCCGGGCCGCGCAGCGGTTGCGCTACCGCAGTTTCATTGATGCGCAGGGTGACGGGCTGGATGCGGACCGCTTTGACGACATCTGCCAGCATGTGCTGATCGAGGAGGAGGGCGTGGCCGGACCTGTAGGCTGCTTTCGCCTTCTTTCATTGCCGGACGGATCGGCGATCACGCAAAGCTATTCGGCACAGTTCTACGATCTTTCGGCACTGGCCGGAATCGGCGCGCCACTGCTGGAGCTTGGTCGTTTCTGCATCCGGGCCGACCGGATGGACCCCGACATCCTTCGTCTTGCCTGGGGCGCGCTGACCCGTTTCGTCGATGCGCGCAAGGTTGCGATGCTCTTTGGCTGTTCTTCCTTCCGTGGCACGGATCCGGCGCCCTATCGCGACGCTTTCGCCGTTCTGGGGGCGCGTCATCTGGCCCCCGAGGCGCGCAGGCCAGCCCCCCGCGCGCCCGAGACCTATGGCTTTGCCGCCGATCTGATCGGCCATGAGCCCGACCCGCGCGAGGCGTTGCGGCGGATGCCGCCCCTGCTGCGCACCTATCTTCTGATGGGGGGATGGGTGAGCGACCATGCGGTGATCGACCGAGGGCTCGGCACGCTGCATGTGTTCACCGGGCTGGAGATCGGGGCCATTCCGCAGCAACGCGCACGACTGCTGCGCGGCGTCGCGGCCTGATCAGCCGCGCGGGGCCTTGGGGATCACGCCGATCTGATCCAGAATCGACTCCAGCGCACTTTGCGCCGGTCGGGTGGCCCTGGCTTTCAGCGCGTCGAAACGTTTGCGCAATGCGGTTTTTTCCGGTCCTTTGCAGTCGTTCCAGGGTCGGTCCTGCAAGCCCATCACCAGCACATAATAGCCGATGAAATGCGGCGCCGTGCCGGAGTCGATCAGCCGGAGATAGGCGGCATCGGCCCCGAGGGCGCGCAACTCCTCTGCCGTGCCGATTCCCGCACGCAGAAACGCCGCCTCTGTCGCAGGTCCGATGTTTCGGATCGACGAGACGGGAGTTCCGGCGGGCAGGGGCGGGGCTGTGTCGGTCATCAGACCGTTCTGGAGCCCTGTCCCTCGGTGGTCAAGCCCGGCCTTGCGCCGCCCGGATCAGATCGAGGCCCAGTCGCGAAAGATCGGCTGGCCCTGCTGCGGCGTCGTGGTGCCGGACTGCTGGCCCTGCTGCTGCTGGGGGGAAGGTTGGGTATCGCCTTGCTGCGGTTTAGCGGGCATTTTTGCCATTTGTCTGCATCCGTTTGCGGGGGCCTCCTGCCAAGGCTTGGTCCGCGTTGATTGTTTTTGGTCCTGCCGGGTCAGGCTGCGCTGACTTTATGGCGGATATGGGGCGATCTATGCGCAGGAAATGCCCCCCGCAAGGCAGCTTCGCCGGGACTGCGCGGGCTTTGGCTCACGGATTGAAACAATTCAGGCGGCGCGTAACAGTTTCATCAAATCGTCATTGCCGGAGACCAGATCGCGCAATGTGACGCGGTCCAGCGTGGCATAGAACGCCTCCAGCGCCTCGGCAAAGACGCATTTCAGCCGGCAGCAATCGCGCAGCGGGCATTCGCTGACCTCTGCCGCCATGCATTGCGTGAAGGGCACCGTGCTTTCCAAGGCGCGGATGACCCGCCCGATCCGGATGTCCTCGGGCGGATGCGCCAGCCGCAACCCGCCCGACCGCCCGCGCACCGTGGCCAGAACACCGTGCCGGGCAAGTTTATGGATCACCTGCGCGAGATGGTTTTCCGAGGCATTGCAGGCTGTCGCGACATCCTGCTTGCGCACGGTGCGACCGGGATTGGCGGCGCAATACATCAGCGTCCGCATGGCAAGGTTGCTTCGGGTGGTCAATCGCATGGCAGGGCCTTCTCGGGATCGGGCAACGGGCACATTCCAGTGTGATCCTCTTGCGCGAAAGGTCGCCCTGCCATGATCCAGATCAGTTTTATCCCCATGCTGTGAATTCGGGCAAAATGCTCCATTCCGGTCGATTGCGGGTTTGACAGGATGATCCGGTGAGTGGCCTGAAACCGGTTTGGGATTGGGTATTCTCGAAAACTTCTTGATTCATCTCATTTTCCGGGTAGATGGTTGCGCTAACATGAAAGCGGTTTGACTGGCGAAAAGTCTGCCCGCTTTGTGGCCGCTTGTCAGGGCGACCGGTGCCGGGCAAGAGTTGTATCTATGTCTCTTGCCGGTCCGTCCGGCCCAGTATGGAATCGTTTCCGGTGAACAAACCCTTTCCGCCCTCCGCCCCGCCCTCCGTTCCGCTGGCAGATCTGCCGGCGGACGCCCTGCGCGATGATGTTCTGCGCCACCTGACCTACACGCTTGGCAAGGATGTGCCGCATGCCACGCGCTATGACTGGCGCATGGCCCTGTCGCATGCCGTGCGCGACCGGATCGTGGGGCCGTGGTTCCGCTCCACCCGCCGGACCTGGGCCGAGGGGCGCAAGCGGGTGCATTACCTGTCGATGGAATTCCTGATCGGCCGCATTCTTGAGGATGCGGTGGTCAACATCGGGCTGGATGACACGGTGCGCGAGGTGATGGCGGGGCTGGGGCAGGACTACCGCGCGCTGGTGGAGGATGAACCGGACGCGGCACTTGGCAATGGGGGGCTGGGGCGGCTTGCCGCCTGTTTCATGGAATCGATGGCAACGCTGGGGTGTCCCGCCTATGGCTATGGCATCCGCTATGAACATGGATTGTTCCGCCAGCGGTTCGAGGGCGGGTTTCAGGTCGAAACGCCCGAGGACTGGCTGTCGCAGGCGCATCCTTGGGAATTTGCCCGCCCCGAGGCGGCCTATGTGATCCCCTTCAAGGGGCAGGTCGAAACCCGGGACGGGCGCGAGGTCTGGGTGCCGGGCGAAACCGTCATCGCCTCGGCCTTCGATACGCCGGTGGTGGGCTGGCAGGGCAAATGGGCCAACACGCTGCGGCTCTGGGGGGCCAAGGCCACGACGCAATTCGATCTGGAGCGGTTCAACCGGGGCGATTATGCCGCCGCCGCCGAACCCGAGGCGCTGGCGCGAACGCTGTCCCGAGTCCTCTACCCCGACGACACCACCTATCAGGGCAAGGAATTGCGCCTGAAACAGGAGTTTTTCCTGACCTCTGCCGCCTTGCAGGACATCCTGCGGCGTCATCTGTCGGCAGGGCATTCGCTGGCCTCGCTGCCCGCGCATGTGGCGATCCAGATGAACGACACCCATCCCGCGATTGCGGGGCCGGAACTGATCCGCCTGCTGGTGGATGAACAGGGCATGGAGTTCTACGAGGCGCTGGAAATTGCGCGCGCCTGTCTGGGCTATACCAACCACACGCTGCTGCCCGAGGCGCTGGAACGCTGGGCGACCTTCACCTTCGGCAATGTGCTGCCGCGCCATATGCAGATCATTGAACGGATCGACGGCTGGCATCGCCGCAACTGGCCCGCCCGGCCACATTATGTGGGCATTGTGAAGCACCACGAGGTGCGGATGGGGGAACTGGCCTTCATCATGGCCAAGAAGGTGAATGGCGTCTCGGCGCTGCATACCGATCTCATCAAGGCGAACCTCTTTCCCGAGTTGAACAAGCTGCATCCCGACAGGATCGTGAACCAGACCAATGGCGTGACGCCACGCCGCTGGCTGCGCATGTGCAACCGCCCGCTTGCCGGGCTGATCACCGAGACGATTGGCGCAGGGTGGGAGGATCACCTTGACCGTCTGCGCGAACTGGAACCGCATGTGGATGATGCGGGGTTCCGCACAGCCTTTGATGCCGCCAAGCGGCAGAACAAGGTGGCACTTGCGGGCTGGCTGGCTGAAGAAGGGGGGGTGAAGGTCAACCCTGATGCCATCTTCGACGTTCAGATCAAGCGGATCCACGAATACAAACGCCAATTGCTCAACGTCCTGCAGGCCGTGGCGCAGTGGAAGGCAATCCATGACAGTCCCAATGCCGACTGGGTGCCGCGTCTGCGCGTCTTTGGGGGCAAGGCGGCCCCCGGTTATGCCGTTGCAAAGGAAATAATCCACCTGATCAATGATGTAGCGGTCGTTCTGAATGCAGATCCGGCCACGCGTGATTTGTTGCAAATCGCTTATCCCGCCAATTACAACGTCTCGATGGCGGAACGTCTGATCCCGGCCTCGGACCTGTCAGAACAGATCTCCACCGCAGGCAAGGAAGCGTCGGGCACCGGCAACATGAAATTCATGATGAACGGCGCGCCAACCATCGGCACCCTGGACGGTGCCAATGTCGAGATTTTGCAGGAAGTGGGGGCCGAGAACTTTTTCCTCTTCGGCCTGACCGCCGCCGAGGTGGTGAAGCGCCGCGCGGATCACGACCATTCGCGCAAGGCGATCGAGGCGAGCCGGCCCTTGCAGGATGTGCTGCAAATGATCGCGGAAGGGCAGTTTTCGCCCGATCAGCCCGACCGCTATCATGGCCTGGTGCATAGGATCTGGCATCACGACTATTTCCTCGTCGCCGCCGATTTCGACGCCTACGATGCGGCACAGGGGGAGGTGGACCGCGCCTATGCCGACCGCGACCGCTGGCTGCGGATGGCGGCCCTGAACACGGCCCGGTCGGGATTTTTCTCCTCCGACCGCACGATACGGAGTTACATGGATCAGATATGGTCGGTTGAATCGGCCGTCTGAGGACGGAACAGGGGGCGGAATGGGCAAGGGCAACACGACGGACGGACTGTCCCCCGAGGTTGCTGCGGCTATTGTGTCCGGCGCGCATGGGGATCCGTTCTCGGTTCTGGGGCTGCATCCGATGGGCAAGGGTTGGCAGGTTCGCGCGCTGATGCCGGGGGCGGAGCTGCTGGAGGTGGTGACCGAGAGCGCCATCATCCCCGCGCGCCCGGTTGCCGATGCGCCGGGCCTGTTCACCGCCGATCTGCCTGCCCGCGTGGCCTACCGCCTGCGCGCCAGCGGCCGTGGCGCGACCTGGGAGGTTGACGACCCCTTCCGCTTCGGCCCCGTTCTGGGCGAGTTGGACGAATACCTTCTGGGCGAAGGCACACATCTGCGGCTTTGGGCGGCACTGGGGGCGCATCCGGTCACGCATGAAGGCGCGGCGGGCGTGCATTTCGCGGTCTGGGCGCCCAATGCGTCGCGTGTGTCGGTGGTGGGGGAGTTCAACCTCTGGGACGGCCGCCGCGCGCCGATGCGCAGGCGGGGGGCAACGGGGGTTTGGGAAATCTTTCTGCCGGGCGTGACCGAGGGCACGGCCTATAAATATGAAATCCGGGCAGCGGATGGGGCGGTCCTGCCGCTGAAGGCCGATCCTGTGGGTTTCGGGTCGGAACATCCGCCCGCCAATGCCAGCGTGGTGCGCTCTCTGGGGCCGGGCAACTGGACCGATGGCGACTGGATGGCGGCGCGGGGCGGGGCCAATTCCATTGACGCTGCCATCTCGGTCTATGAGGTGCATCTGGGGTCGTGGAAGCGCGCGCCGGGGGACAGGATGCTGTCCTATACCGAACTTGCCGATCAATTGGTCACATATGTCCGTGACATGGGATTCACCCATATCGAGCTGATGCCCGTGTCGGAATTCCCCTTTGACGGATCCTGGGGCTATCAGCCGGTGGGGCTGTTCGCCCCCACGATCCGGCATGGCACGCCGGCCGAGTTCCGCACCTTTGTCGATGCGGCCCACCGGGCGGGGATCGGCGTGCTGCTGGACTGGGTGCCGGGGCATTTTCCCACCGATGCGCATGGGCTGGGGCGGTTCGACGGCACCGCACTTTACGAACATGCCGACCCGCGTGAAGGGTTCCATCAGGACTGGAACACGCTGATCTTCAACTATGGAAGGGCCGAGGTTGCAAATTACCTGACGGCCAATGCACTTTACTGGCTGGAGGAATACCACCTCGACGGGCTGCGCGTGGATGCCGTGGCCTCCATGCTCTACCGCGATTACAGCCGCGAGGATGGCCAATGGCTGCCCAATCGCGATGGCGGGCGCGAGAATTACGAGGCCATTGCCCTGTTGCAGCGCGTCAATATCGAGGCTTACGGCACGTGCCCCGGCATCATGACGGTGGCCGAGGAAAGCACGGCCTTTCCGGGCGTGTCGCGCCCGGTCAACCATGGCGGGCTCGGCTTCGGGTTCAAATGGAACATGGGCTGGATGAATGACACGCTGGCCTATATGGGCCGCGACCCGATCTACCGCAAATTCCACCACCACCAGATGACCTTCGGGCTGCATTACGCCTGGTCGGAAAACTACATCCTGCCGATCAGCCATGACGAGGTGGTGCATGGCAAGGGGTCCATGCTGGAACGGATGCCGGGGGCGGAATGGGAGAAATTCGCCAATCTGCGCGCCTATTACGGCTATATGTGGGGCCATCCGGGCAAGAAGCTGCTGTTTCAGGGCTGTGAATTCGCGCAAAGCCGCGAATGGGCGCATGGCCGCAGCCTTGACTGGCACGAGCTGGATCTGCCTGACCGGGGGCATCTGCACCGGGGCGTGCAGGCGCTGGTGCGCGATCTGAACCACCTCTATCGCGCGACGCCCGCGCTTTACCGTCATGACACGCGGCCCGAGGGCTTCACATGGATTGCGTCCAATGAAGCCGAGGAGGGCTGGTTCGCCTGGGCGCGCTTTGGCGATGCGGGCGACGCGCCGGTGGTGGTTGCCGTCAACATGACGCCGCTGGCGCGCGAGGTGCGGCTGGGTCTGCCGCGCGCGGGCCATTGGGCCGAAGTGCTGAACACCGATGCGGGTGTTTATGGGGGGGGGAACCGGGGCAATCTGGGGGGTGTGGAGGCCGAACCGGTTGCAGCCTTTGCGCAGGACCACTCGGCACGGGTTCTGCTGCCGCCACTGGCGGCGATGTTCCTGCGGGCGGATCAGGGATGAGGCAAGCGGGGTCAACCCGCACATCAGGGAGGATGCGATGATACCGAAACCGAACAAGCGACTGTCGTCACAGGCCATGGCCTTCGTGCTGGCGGGCGGGCGGGGCAGCCGGTTGAAGGAACTGACCGACCGGCGCGCGAAACCCGCCGTCTATTTCGGGGGCAAGACCCGGATCATCGACTTCGCGCTGTCGAATGCGCTCAATTCCGGCATCCGCAAGATGGCGATTGCCACGCAATACAAGGCCCACAGCCTGATCCGCCACATGCAGCGGGGCTGGGGGTTCTTCCGGGCAGAGCGGAACGAATATCTCGACATCCTGCCCGCGAGCCAGCGGGTTTCGGAAAACAAGTGGTATCTGGGCACCGCCGATGCGGTGACGCAGAACATCGACATCGTCGACAGTTACGGCGTCAAATATGTGGTGATCCTGGCGGGCGATCATATCTACAAGATGGATTACGAGATCATGCTGCAACAGCATGTGACCACGGGCGCGGATGTGACCATCGGTTGTCTGACCGTGCCCCGGATGGAGGCCACGGCCTTTGGGGTGATGGATGTGGACAAGGCGGGGCGCATCCTGTCCTTCCTTGAAAAACCCGCCGATCCGCCGGGGATTCCGGGCGATCCCGACCATGCGCTGGCCTCGATGGGGATTTACGTCTTTGACTGGGCATTTCTGCGCGGCCTCTTGATCCAGGATTCGGAGGATCCAAATTCCAGCCATGATTTCGGCAATGACCTGATCCCCGCGATCGTGAAGAACGGCCGCGCCATGGCGCATCGCTTTTCCGAAAGCTGCGTGACGAGCGGGTTGGAGACCGAACCCTACTGGCGCGATGTCGGCACGATCGACGCTTTCTGGCAGGCCAATATCGACCTCACGGATTTCGTGCCGAAGCTTGACCTCTATGACAATGCCTGGCCGATCTGGACCTATGCCGAGATCGTGCCGCCGGCAAAGTTCATCCATGACGAGGACGGGCGGCGCGGGTCGGCGGTGTCGTCGCTGGTGTCGGGCGATTGCATCGTGTCGGGGTCGTCGGTGGCCAACAGTCTTTTGTTCACCGGCTGCCGGACGCACAGTTTCGCGAGCCTCGAATATGTCGTGGCGCTGCCGCATGTCGTCGTGGGGCGCGGGGCGGAGTTGAAGAACTGCGTGATCGACCGGGGCGTGGTGATCCCGGAAAAGCTGGTGATCGGCGAGGATCCGGAGGCGGATGCCAGATGGTTCCGCCGCACCGGGGCGGGGGTGGTGCTGGTGACGCAGGACATGCTGGATGCCCGGGCGCGCGCGCTCGGCTGAGGGCGCGCGGGGGGCTGTCTGCCCCCCGCACCCCCCGAGGATATTTTTGAACAGATGAAGGCAGGGGCGAGGGCGCAATGGTGAAACAGGTCTTGTCGGTGGCCTCCGAGGCGGTGCCCTTGCTCAAGACCGGGGGGTTGGCCGATGTGGTGGGCGCGCTGCCTGCCGCGCTGGCGGGGCAGGGCTGGCGGATGCGGGTCTTGATGCCGGCCTATCGGCCCTTGAGGGCGCGGATTGCGGACTGGCCGGTGCTGTGGAGGGAGGCGGATCTTTTCGGGGGCGCGGCAGAGGTAAGGGGCGGGGAAGTGGCGGGGACGGATGTCCTGCTGCTGGACGCCCCGCATCTTTATGACCGCGAGGGCGGGCCCTATTCCGGGCCGGGGGGCGACTGGCCGGACAATCCCGAACGCTTTGCGGCGCTGTCTTGGGCAGCGGCGCTGATTGCGGAGGGCGCGCTGTCGGATGGCTGGCGGCCGGAGGTGGTTCATGCGCATGACTGGCAGGCAGGGCTGGCGCCCACCTACATCGCCTATCGGGGGCGGGGGGTGCCCTCGGTCCTGACCATCCATAACGTGGCCTTTCAGGGCTTTGCTCCGGCGGACCGTCTTGCCGCCCTGCGCCTGCCCGCAGACCAGTTCCATTCCGGCGCGCTGGAATATTACGGCGGGATCTCGGCACTGAAGGCGGGGCTGGTCACGGCAGACCGGATCACGACCGTCTCGCCGCGCTATGCCGAGGAGTTGATGCGCCCGGAGTTCGGCATGGGACTGGAAGGGGTGATCGCGGCTCGGGGAGGGGACGTGTCGGGGATCCTGAACGGGGTGGATACCGTGATCTGGTCGCCCGAGGCGGTGGAGCCGCCCTTTTCGGCGCGCAGTTTCAAGGGAAAAGCGGCGGCGCGGGCGGCGCTTTGCGCGGAATTCGGGCTGGAGGTGCCGGGGCCACTGGCCATTGTCGTGAGCCGCTTGACCGACCAGAAGGGCATCGACCTCATTCCGGCGGTGGCGGGGCAGTTCATCGCGGCCGGGGGCGGGCTGGTGGTTCTGGGATCGGGCGATGCGGGCCTTGAGGGCGCGATGCGGGATCTGGCGACGGCCCATCCGGGCCGCGTGGCGGTGCGCATCGGGTATGATGAAGGGTTGAGCCGGCGGATGTTTGCGGGCGGGGATGCGGTGCTGGTGCCGTCGCGGTTCGAGCCCTGCGGGCTGACACAGATGTATGGCCTTCGCTTTGGCACCTTGCCGGTGGTGTCTGCGGTGGGCGGGCTGGCGGATACCGTGATCTCGGCCAGTCCGGTGGCGCTGGAGGCGGGGGTGGCGACGGGGATCGTGTTTCATCCCACCGACGCCATGGCCCTTGGCCGGGCCCTGCGGCGGCTCTGCGACTTGCATGCCGAGCCGAAGGTCTGGGCGGCGATGATGCGCAACGCCATGCGGCAGGACCTGGGCTGGGGTTCGAGTGCGGCAGCCTATGCCCGGCTTTACGAGAGCCTCCTGCCATGACCCCTGACGCGCGCCGCGCGGGCTGGTCGGTCGGGCCGGGGCGACCCTTTCCGATGGGATCGACGCCGACCGGCGACGGGGTGAATTTCGCGGTGTTCTCGGCCCATGCCGAGGCGATGGAGTTGTGCCTCTTTTCCGAGGACGGGCGACGGGAGACCGCGCGCCTGACCTTTGCCGACCGGGATGGTGATGTCTGGCACATGCATGTGGGCGGGCTGATGCCGGGGCAGGCCTACGGGTTTCGCGCCCATGGCCCCTACCGGCCCGAGGAAGGCCATCGGTTCAACCCGCACAAGCTGCTGATCGACCCCTATGCGCGGCGGCTTGACGGGCGGCTCAGGTGGTCGGACGCGCTGATGGGCTACAAGGTCGGCAGTCCGCGCCTCGATCTGTCCTTCGACAATCGCGACAGCGCCTTTGCGATGCCGAAATCGGTGGTGACCGACCCGGCCTTCAGTTGGGGGGAGGATGCGCGCCCCGGCACGCCCTGGACCGACACGCTGATCTACGAGGCGCATGTGAAGGGGATGACCGCCCTGCACCCCGAGGTGCCGAAGGTGCTGCGCGGCAGCTATCTGGGGCTTGCCTCGGACCCGGTGCTGGACCATCTGACCCGGCTCGGAGTGACGGCGGTGGAGCTGCTGCCGGTTCAGGCCTTTGTCGATGACCGGTTTCTGGTGTCGAAGGGGCTGAAAAACTACTGGGGCTATCAGTCCATCGGCTTTTTCGCCCCCGATCCGCGCTACATGCAGCGCGATGCGGTGCTGGAATTCCGCACCATGGTCAGCCGGTTGCATGGTGCGGGGATCGAGGTGATCCTTGATGTCGTCTACAACCACACAGGCGAGGGGGATGAACTTGGCCCCACGCTCGCCTTCCGGGGGCTCGACAATGCGAGCTATTACCGGCTGCGCGAAGGTGGGCGCTATTACATCAATGACACCGGCACCGGCAACACACTGGATCTGACGCATCCGATGGTGCTGCGGATGGTGATGGACAGCCTGCGCTACTGGGTCACGGAGATGCATGTGGACGGCTTCCGCTTTGACCTTGGCACGGTGCTGGGGCGCGAGGCAGGCGGGTTCGACCCGCGCGGCGGGTTTTTCGATGCGATCCGGCAGGATCCGGTGCTGACCCATGTCAAGCTGATCGCGGAACCCTGGGATGTCGGGCCGGGGGGGTATCAGCTCGGGGCCTTTCCGCATCCTTTTGCCGAATGGAATGACCGGTTCCGCGACGGGGTGCGGCGGTTCTGGCGCGGTGATGCGGGGATGGCACCGGATCTGGCCAAGCGGCTCCTGGGATCTGCGGAGCGCTTCGACCATGACGGGCGGGCGGCGCATACATCGGTGAATTTCATCACGGCCCATGACGGGTTCACGCTGGCCGATCTCGTGTCCTTCACCGTCAAGCGCAACCTTGCCAACGGCGAGGAGAACCGCGACGGCCATGGCGACAACCATTCCGACAATCTGGGGGTCGAGGGGCCGACCGACGACCCGGCGATCAATGCCGCCCGGTCGCTGCGGCGGCGCAATCTGGCGGCAACCCTGATGCTGAGTCAGGGCACGCCGATGTGGCTGGCGGGCGATGAGGCGGGCAATTCGCAGGGCGGCAACAACAATGCCTATGCGCAGGACAATGAAACCGGCTGGGTGCAATGGGCGCCGGGCGACGCCGAGATGACCCGCTTTCTGGTGCGTCTGGCCGCGCTGCGCCGGGATCACCGCGTCTTGCGGCAAAGGCGGTTTCTGCATGCAAGACCCCGGCCGGGGGATGGCTTGCGCGATGTGATCTGGCGCCGGGCGGACGGGGCCGAACCCCGCGCGCAGGACTGGCATGATGCCGATTTCCGCTGTCTGGGGGTGGAGTTGCGTATGGCTGCCGAAGGCGGCGGCGACGGGCAGGAGGTGGTGTTCGCGCTCTTCAACGCAGGGGGCGCGGTCGCGGTCGCGCTGCCCGAAACCGTGCCCCGCTGGCGGCTGCTCCTTGACACGACCCGCCCCGAGGCGACAGCAACGACAGAGGCGCAGGTTTTTGAGGCGCCGGCAAGTTCGGTTCTGGTCCTTGTGCCGGACCGGGAATGAATGAGGAGGAACCCATGGCCGTCCGCACCATCGCCGTCACGCCCTATGAGGGGCAGCAACCGGGAACCTCCGGCCTGCGCAAGAAAACCCGCGTATTTCAGCAGCCGAACTATCTGGAATGTTTCGTTCAGGCGATCTTTCAGGCCATTGGCGGGGCGGCGGGCAAGGCGCTGGTTCTGGGCGGCGACGGGCGGTTCCTGAATGACCGCGCGGTGCAGGTGATCCTGCGCATGGCGGCGGGGCAGGGGGCGGTGCGGGTGATCGTTGGGCGGGGGGGGATCTTGTCCACGCCCGCTGCGAGCCATCTGATCCGGCTCAATGGCACCGATGGCGGGATCATCCTGTCGGCCTCGCACAATCCGGGTGGCAAGGATGCGGATTTCGGCATCAAGTTCAACATGCCCAATGGCGGGCCTGCGCCGGAGGCAGTGACCGAGGCGATCCATCATGCGACAAAGGGCGTCCGCGCCTACAGTCTGTTCGACGGGCCGGATATCGACCTCAACCGGCTTGGCACGGTGGCGGTCGGTCCGATGGAGGTTCAGATCGTCGATCCGGTGGCCGATTACGCCGATTTGATGGAGCGGCTGTTCGACTTCGACGCGATCCGCGCGCTGTTCGCGGGCGGGTTCCGGATGCAGTTCGACGCGATGTGTGCGGTGACGGGCCCCTATGCGAAGGGTATTCTGGAGGGGCGTCTTGGCGCGGCGCCCGGCACGGTGGTCCATGGCACGCCGCTGCCGGATTTCGGGGGCATGCATCCCGATCCGAACCCGACCTGGGCGCATGAGCTGATGGCCGAGATGATGGGGCCGGATGCGCCCGATTTCGGCGCGGCCTCGGATGGCGATGGCGACCGCAACATGGTGCTGGGGCGCGGGATCTATGTCTCGCCCTCTGACAGTCTGGCGGTGCTGGCGGCCAATGCGCATCTGGCGCCAGGCTATGCGAAGGGGCTGGCGGGGGTGGCGCGGTCGATGCCCACCTCGGCGGCGGTGGACCGGGTGGCCGAGGCGCTGGGGGTCGAGGTGTTCGAAACGCCGACGGGCTGGAAATTCTTTGGCAATCTTATGGATGCGGGGCGCGTCACGCTCTGCGGCGAGGAAAGCTTTGGCACCGGGTCCGACCATGTGCGCGAAAAGGACGGGCTCTGGGCGGTGCTGCTGTGGCTCAACATCCTTGCCGTGAAAGGGGAAAGCGTGGCGCAGATGTTGGCCGCGCATTGGGCGCGCTTCGGGCGCAATTACTACAGCCGCCACGATTTCGAGGCGATCGGGACAGCCAGCGCCGATGCGATGATCGCCGATCTGCGGGAGCGTCTGGCCGCCATGCCGGGGCAGGTGGTCGAGGGCATGACCGTGACGACCGCCGATGATTTCGCCTATACCGATCCGGTGGACGGATCGGTCAGCCGCAATCAGGGGGTGCGGATCGTGTTCGAGGGAGGCAGCCGGATCGTGCTGCGCCTGTCGGGAACGGGCACCGAAGGCGCGACGCTGCGGCTTTACCTCGAACGCTATGCGCCGGGGCCGGAGGGGCTGGACCTCGATCCGCAGGAGGCGCTGGCCCCGATGATCCGGGCCGCGCATGATCTGGCGCGGATTGCCGACCATACCGGGCGGACGAGCCCCGATGTGGTGACCTGAGTCCGCTCGGCTCTCCCTTGCACGGTCCTCGCTGGGCGGGGCAAGCGAGGATGCCCCTCGGGGTCGGCGCGGTTGGCGAGAACTGACCTTCAACAGTCGTTGCGCGCAGCGACAGCCGTGCGTTCTGGCCCTTCACTGGCAGGGGGATCGGTCGGGGGGCAGGGCATGGACGAGGCACGGGCACATCGGGGCGGACGGCAGGCCCGGCAGGCCTTGCGCGCCGCGAAGGGCAGCGGTGTGGGGCGGCCGTATATCGTGCGCAACATCCCGCCCTATGACATCCTGTCCGAAGAGAACCTTGTCCGCATCGAGGGGGCCGCCGACCGGATCCTTGCCGAGACAGGCATCGAGTTCCGCGACGACCCGGTGGCGCTGGACCTCTGGCGACAGGCGGGGGCAGAGGTGGACGGGCTTCTGGTACGCTTTCCGCCCGGGATGCTGCGCGAGGTTCTGAAAACCGCGCCCGCCGAATTCACCCAGCATGCCCGCAACCCCGCCCATTCGGCGCGCATCGGCGGGCGCAATGTCGTGTTTGCCCCGGCTTACGGGTCGCCTTTCGTGATGGATCTGGACCGGGGACGCCGCTTTGGCACGCTGGAGGATTTCCGAAACTTCATCAGGCTCGCGCAATCCTCCCCCAACTTCCACCATTCGGGCGGGACGATCTGCGAGCCGACCGACATTGCGGTGAACAAGCGGCATCTGGATATGGTCATGGCCCATATCGAGCTGTCCGACCGCCCCTTCATGGGCTCTGTCACCGCCGAGGACCGCAGCGAGGACAGTATCGAGATGTGCCGCATCCTGTTCGGGGCGGAGTTCGTGGACGAAAACTGCGTAATCCTCGGCAATGTGAACGTCAATTCGCCGCTGGTCTGGGACGGCACCATGACGCGGTCCTTGCGGGCCTATGCGCGGGCGGGGCAGGCGGCGGTCATCGTGCCCTTCATCCTTGGCGGGGCGATGGGGCCGGTCACCAATGCGGGCGCGATTGCCCAGAGCCTTGCCGAAACCATGGCAGGCTGCGCGCTGACGCAACTGGAACGCCCGGGCGCGCCGGTGGTGTTCGGCAATTTCCTGTCCTCGATGAGCCTGCGGTCGGGCGCGCCCACCTTCGGCACGCCGGAACCCGCCATCGGGTCCATGGTGATCGGCCAGCTTGCGCGCCGGCTGCGCCTGCCGCTGCGCTGTTCGGGCAATTTCACCACCTCGAAACTGCCCGACGCGCAGGCGATGACCGAAGGCACCATGTCGATGCTGGCCGCGATCCATTGCGGGGCGAATTTCATCCTGCATTCGGCGGGGTTCCTCGACGGGCTTCTGTCGATGTCATACGAGAAATTCATGCTCGATGCCGACCTTTGCGGGGCGCTGCACAGTTATCTTGACGGGGTGGTGATCGACGACGACCAGCTTGCCGTCGATGCCTTTGCCGAGGTCGGCCCGGGCAACCATTTCTTCGGCTGTTCGCACACCATGCGGCATTATGAAACCGCGTTCTGGGACAGTGACCTTGCCGACAATGAACCGTTCGAGAAATGGGAGGCTGCAGGCGGCCTTGACGCCGCGACCCGCGCCAATGCGCTGTGGAAAAAGCGTCTGGCCGAGTTCGAGCCGCCAGCGCTGGACCCCGGCACGCGCGAAGCGCTGACCGATTATGTCACGCGCCGCAAGGACGGGGTCGACGACATGTGGTATTGAGGGCCTCTTCGGCGGGGCTTCGACCTTTGGCCTGTTGCGCGGGGCGTCTCCGCTGCTACGCTCGGGGGCAGGACAAGGACAGCCAGATGCAGCAAGGGCCAGACAGGCAAGCCACCCCCGACCGAGAGGCCGACCGGCCCGCTGGCCGGATTGCGTTTCGCCACGCGCTCATCATCGACGATCATCCGCTGTTTTGTGACGCGCTGGCGATGACATTGAAGGCGGTTGCCGGGATTGCCGCCATCGACACGGCGGACCGGCTGGACCGGGCATTGGCGCGGATGGACCTGTCGCCGGTGCCCGATGTGGTGGTGCTGGATCTCGACTTGCCGGATGTGACCGGGTTCGACGGGTTGATCCGGCTGCGGGTCGCCGCCCCGGATGTGCCGGTGGTGGTCGTTTCCTCGATGGCCGATCACCGGGCGATCGGGGCCTCGCTGGCGGCGGGGGCGGCGGCCTTCGTTCCGAAACATTCGCGGCGTGAAGTGTTCCGGGCGGCCTTCGACGCGCTGGCCGAGGGGCGGCGCTATCTGCCCGAAGGCTTCATCCCCGAATCGGGCGGCCCCGGCACAAGGCGCGAGGCGGCGCTGACGCGGTTGGCGCTGCTGACGCGGCAGCAGGCGCGCATCCTGCAACTGATCTGCGAGGGGCGGCTGAACAAGCAGATCGCCTATGACCTCTCCATCGCCGAAACCACGGTCAAGGCACATGTCACGGCAATCATGCGCAAGCTGGGGGTGCAGAGCCGCACACAGGCCGTGCTGATCGTGCAGGAGGCGAGTTTTTCGGCCCTGATGCCGGATCAGGCCTGACCGGTGGGGCCGCAGGGCAGGGCCAGCCATCCCGAAATGGCGCGCTTCCTGCCAAGGGCCTATGTTGCCGCAACTGCCGCTGATCCGGTGGCCGCTCTCAGGTCCGGACTTGGCGACGCACCGCTGGCGCTCGTGCTGATCTTTGCAGACCCTGCCTGTGACCCGGCACTTCTGGCGGAACGCGCGCAGGCGGAGTTCGGGGCGGTTCCGGTGATCGGCTGCACGACAGCGGGCGAAATCGCGCCCTACGGCTATGCCGAGGGGGGCATTCTTGCCGTCGGCCTTCCCGCCGCGCATTTCGCGGCGCGCTCCCTGCTGATCGAGGATCTGGACAGGCTCGACCGCGAGGATCTGACGGGGCGGCTGATCCGGACACGGCAGGGTCTTGCGGCGCAGCAGCCGCATTGGGCACATGAATTCGCCTTTCTGATGGTGGACGGCCTGTCATTGCGCGAGGATGACCTTGCGGCGGTGCTGGCGGCGGGGCTGGGGCCGGTGCCGCTGTTCGGGGGCTCTGCCGGGGACGGGTTGCGCTTCGGGCGGACCTTCGTGCTGCATCAGGGCCGCGCGATGGGCAATGCGGGCGTTCTGGCCATGGTGCGGTCCGACTGCCGCGCCAAGGTGTTCAAGCTCGACCACCTGCGCCCGACCGAGCGGCGCATGGTGGTGACTTCTGCCGACCCTGCGCGCCGCATCGTGCGCCAGATCAATGCCGAACCCGCCGCGCGTGAATATGCCCGCCTTCTGGGCAAGGATCCGGGGCAGTTGACCGCCTTCACCTTTGCCGCTCATCCGGTTGTGGTGCGCATCGGCGGTCAGCACCATGTCCGCGCGATCCGCGAGGTTGCGCCGAATGGCGATCTGGTGTTCTTTTCCGCCATAGACGAGGGGCTGGTGCTGACCTTGGCCGAACCGCGCGACATGGTGGCCCATCTGGATGCGGGGCTGGCGGCGCTGGCCGAAGGCGGTGTTGCCCCGGCGATCCTCGCCTGCGACTGCATCCTGCGCCGGATGGAGGCGCAGGAAAAGCAGTTGACCGGCCCGGTGTCGGCGCTTCTGGCGCGGCATGGCGTGCTGGGCTTTTCCACCTACGGCGAACAGATGGGGGCGATGCATGTGAACCAGACGCTGACAGGCGTGGCCCTCTATCCGCCGGGGCTGTGACATGCAGGGCCAGCCCGACCTTGTCGATCCCAAAGACCCGCCCGAACGCCAGCGTGACAAGCTTCTGGTGATTGCGGGTGCCTTGATGCGGCGGGTGGAACAGGCGACCGATGACGGGGGGGCCGCCTATGCGCAGTTCCAGCGTGCGGTTCTGCTGGAGGATGAGGTGCGCGAACGCACCCGCGATCTGGAGCGCGCGCTCGACCTTCTGAACCTTTCCAATGCAAGGCTGGCCGAGGCCAACCGCGCGACCGAGGCGGCCCGGCGCAACCTCGCCTCGGCGCTGGAGCAGTTGCAGGAAGGCTTTGCGCTGTTTGACCCGACCGACACGCTGACCCTGTGCAATTCGCGCTTCTGCCTGCCCCTGCGCGACATCCATGCCCGCCTCGCCCCCGGGCTCGGCTTTGCCGATTACGTAGGCATGGTCAGCCGCTCCGCCCATCTGGCGCTGCCCGAGGGTCAAGGCCCCGAGGACTGGGCCGCGCGCCGGATGCAGGCGCATCGTGACCGGCATGCCAATGTGACCGTGCATCTGACCGAGGATCGCTGGTTGCAGGTTTCCGAACACCGCACGCTGGATGGCGGCACGGTGATCCTGCAAACCGATGTGACCGACATCATCCGGCTGGAACGCGAAACGCAAGGGCGCCTGCTGGACGATCAGGCGCAGGTGATCCGGGCGACGCTGGACCATCTGGCGCAGGGCGTGGGGATCTTTGATGCCGGGGCGCGGCTGATCGGCTGGAACCGGCGGTTTGCCGAATTGCTGGCCCTGCCGATGGCCGCCTTGCGTGCGGGTGCAGAATTCACGCGCCTTTTCGAACGCCTGCCGCGCGATTTCCGGCTGTCGGGGCTGGAGCCATCGGCGCTGTTTGACTGGGCCGCCGCAACCGGCCCGCGCCCGCATCTGCGCTTTGCCGCGCATCGGGGGGAGGCGGACCTCATTCTGGACATTTTCGCACAGGAAATGCCGGATCGGGGCTTCGTGATCTCGCTGTCGGATGTAACCGCCGAACGCACCGCCATCGGGGCGCTGTCGCGGGTGAACGAGACGCTGGAGGCGCGGGTGCTGGACCGCACGCTGGAACTGGAGGATGCGCTGTCGGATGCCGAGCGCGCCAATGCCAGCCGCGCGCGCTTCGTGGCGGCGGCCAGCCATGACCTGTTGCAGCCCCTGTCGGCCGCGCGGCTGTTCATTTCATCGACCGAGGATGAACCCTTGCCGCCCCCTGTGCGCGAAACGCTGGTGAAGGCGCAGAACGCGCTTGATTCGGTCGAGGCGATCCTCGGGGCGCTGCTGGATATTTCCAAGCTCGACAGCGGCAAGGCGGCGGTGTCGGTGGGGCCGGTGGATCTGGGCGCGCTGCTGGCGCAACTGGCCGAGGAATTCGCCCCGATGGCGGCGGCGCGGGGGCTGGGCCTCAGGGTCCGGCCGGTGCGGCAGCGGGTGCAGTCGGACCCGGCCTATCTGCGGCGCATCCTGCAAAACCTGATCGGCAACGCGATCCGCTATACGGAACGGGGCCGGGTCGTGGTGGGTGCGCGGCGCCGGGGCCAAAGCCTGCAACTGGAGGTCTGGGACACCGGCCCCGGCATCCCCGAGGAGGAACAGGACAACATCTTCCGCGAATTTCACCGGCTCAACGCCCGCGCTTCGGCCTCCGAGGGGATGGGGCTGGGACTTGCCATCGTGGAACGCGCGGCGGCGCTGCTGGGCCATCCGCTGGGCCTGCGGTCGGTGCCGGGGCGGGGCACGGTGTTCCTGATCCAGTTGCCGCTGGCAGAGGCGGGCGCGCTGCTGCCCGCCGCCGCCCCGGCCCGCGTGACCCGCGACCGGTCCCGCGCCGTGACACAGGACCGGATTGCGCTGCTGGTGGAGCCCGATGCCGACCTGCGCCGGGCGCTGGGGCTCTTGCTGGAAAAATGGGGGATGAACGTTCTGGACGCGGCGGATGGTGCGGCGGCGCTGGAACTGATTTCCGAAATCGGGATCCTGCCCGATGTGGTGCTGGTCGACCCCGGCGCGGGCGGTTTCGGGACTGCCTGCACATTCATCGTGCAGTTCCGGGCCCTGCATGGCGCCTTGCCCTTCTGCCTTTTCATGGGCGGGGGCGACGAGGATGCGGCACCTCCTCCGCAGGTCGATCATCTGAGAAAACCCATCGACCCGGTGGCACTTCAGGCTTTTCTTCTGCGGGTTTTGGCGCAATCCTGAGATCCTACGACCAAGGTTCCATAGCCCGCCTTGCCGCTTTGCGCTTAGGGTGACGCAACGGCCGGTGACAGGCCGAAGGGAGGACATCCGCGTGAAACTGACCGATGAGCGTGATATTGCCGCCGATCCGGCAACCGTCTGGGCCGCAATCCTGGACCCGGAAGTTCTGAAGGCCTGCGTGCCGGGCTGCGAGAGCATGACCGGCAGCCCCGAAGAGGGGTTCGAGGCTGTGGTTGTCCAGAAGGTCGGCCCCGTCAAGGCGCGGTTCACCGGGGCGGTCACACTGTCGGACATGGTGGAACCGCAAAGCCTGCGGATTTCCGGCGAAGGCAAGGGCGGGCCTGCGGGCTTTGCCAAGGGCGGGGCGAATGTCACCCTGACACCATCGGAAAAGGGCACGCTGCTGGCCTATGAGGTGGAGGCCAATGTCGGCGGCAAGCTCGCGCAACTGGGCAGCCGCATCATCGACGGATTTGCCAAGAAGATGGCCGACGACTTCTTCGCCCGCTTTCAGGAGGCGGTCGAAGGCCCGGCCGAACCAGAGCCAGCGCCCGAAGACGGCGCGGAGCCGGAAAAGAAAAAGGGATGGTTCAAGCGCATGATCGGCTGAACCGGATCACACCCCAGACAAAATCCAGGGAGGATGACCATGACAAAAGTCTCGATGACCGTGAACGGCAAGGCCGTCTCGGCCGAAACCGAAGGCCGCACGCTGCTGTCGGCCTATCTGCGCGAAGGGCTGGGGCTGACCGGCACGCATGTCGGCTGCGACACCTCGCAATGCGGGGCCTGTGTGGTGCATGTCGATGGCCGCGCGGTCAAGGCCTGCTCGGTCTTTGCGCAGGATGTGGCGGGCGCGGAGGTGCGCACGATCGAGGGCATGGCCAATGCCGATGGCTCGCTCTCCGTGATCCAGCAGGCCTTTCAGGACCATCACGGCCTGCAATGCGGGTTCTGCACACCGGGCATGGTGATGTCGGCCTCGGCCCTGTTGGCCGAAAACCCCAAGCCCACCGAGACCGAGGTTCGCCACTATCTCGAAGGCAATATCTGCCGCTGCACGGGATACCACAACATCGTCAAGGCGGTGCTGGCGGCCTCCGGGCAGGACGTTGCGGCTGTTGCGGCTGAATAAGACATAAAATCATAACCTTGCGATCCGTTTTTGACGCATCGCATCAAGGGAGGTTGTCATGCCTAAAGATGGTGGCATCGGTGCAAGCACCAAACGGCGCGAGGACGTGCGCTTTCTGACCGGCAAGGGCCGGTATACGGACGACATCAACATCCGGGGGCAGGCCTATGCGCATTTCCTGCGCTCCGAGGTTGCGCATGGCACGATCAACGGGATCGATACGGCGGCGGCCGAGGCGATGCCCGGCGTGTTGCGCATCCTGACCGCGGCGGATTTCGCGGGCGTCGGCGGGCTGCCCTGCGGCTGGCAGGTGACGGACCGTTTCGGCCAGGTGATGCAGGAACCGAAACACCCGGTTCTGGCCGATGGCAAGGTGCGCCATGTGGGCGACCCCATCGCCATGATCATTGCCGAAACCTATGAACAGGCGCGCGATGCGGCCGAGGCGGTCGAGGTGGACATCACCGAACTGACGCCGGTTCTGGACATGAAGGCCGCGATCCGGCCCGACAGCCCCAAGGTGCATGACGATCTGACCTCAAACCTTTGCTACGACTGGGGATTTGTCGAGGATAACAAAGGTGCTGTTGACGAGGCTTTCGCCAAGGCCGCGCATGTGACGACGCTGGAACTGGTCAACAACCGCCTTGTCGCGAACCCGATGGAGCCGCGCGTTGCGGTGGGGGATTTCGAGAGCCATTCGGACCAGTATACGCTCTACACCACCAGCCAGAACCCGCATGTGATCCGGCTTCTGATGGGCGCTTTCGTGCTGGGCATCCCGGAACACAAGCTGCGCGTCGTGGCGCCGGATGTCGGTGGCGGCTTTGGGTCCAAGATCTATCACTATGCCGAAGAGGCGGCGGTGACTTTCGCGGCCAAGCTGATCGGGCGGCCGGTGAAATGGACCTCCTCGCGGTCCGAGGCGTTCCTGTCGGATGCGCAGGGGCGCGACCATGTGACCAAGATCCAGCTTGCGCTGGACGCCGACAACAACTTCACCGCGATCCGAACAGATACCTATGCGAATATGGGGGCTTACCTCTCGACCTTCGCGCCCTCGATCCCGACCTGGCTGCATGGCACGCTGATGGCGGGGAATTACAAGACGCCGCTGATCTATGTGAACGTCAAGGCCGTTTTCACCAACACGGTGCCGGTGGACGCCTATCGCGGTGCGGGTCGGCCCGAGGCGACGTTCCAGTTGGAACGGCTGGTGGACAAGGCCGCGCGGGAACTGGGCGTTGACCCGGTGGCGCTGCGCCGGCAGAACTTCATCACGCCCGACATGTTCCCTTATCAGACGCCGGTGGCCGTAGTCTATGACACCGGCAACTATCAGGCCACGATGGACAAACTGCTGGACATCTCGGACCATGCCGGGTTCGAGGCGCGGGCGGCGGAGTCGAAAGCGCGCGGCAAGCTGCGCGGCTTCGGCATCGCCCATTACATCGAAGCTTGCGGCATCGCGCCGTCAAACCTTGTGGGGCAGTTGGGCGCGCGGGCCGGGCTTTACGAATCCGCCACCGTGCGGGTCAATGCGACCGGGTCGATCAGCGTCTACACCGGCAGCCACAGCCATGGGCAGGGGCATGAAACCTCCTTCGCGCAGGTGGTGGCCGAGATGATCGGGATTGATGCGGGCCAGATCGACATCGTGCATGGCGATACCGCCAATTCGCCGATGGGCATGGGCACCTATGGCTCGCGGTCATTGGCGGTCGGCGGGTCGGCCATCGTCAAGGCAACCAACAAGATCATCAACAAGGCCAAGAAGATAGCGGCGCATCTTCTGGAGGCATCTGAGGGTGACATCGAGTTGAAGGACGGCAAGTTCAGCGTGGCGGGCACCGACAAATCGGTGGACTGGGCCGGGGTGACGCTGGCGGCCTATGTGCCGCACAACTACCCGCTGGAAAGTCTGGAACCGGGGCTGGAGGAGACGGCCTTCTACGATCCGTCGAACTTCACCTATCCCTCGGGTGCCTATGGCTGCGAGGTGGAGGTGGACCCGGAGACAGGAAAGGTCACGATCCTTGCCTTCACGGCTGCCGATGATTTCGGCAATATTGTCAACCCGATGATCGTCGAGGGGCAGGTGCAGGGGGGGCTGGCCCAAGGGATCGGGCAGGCGCTTTTGGAAAACTGCGCCTATGATGAAAACGGGCAGCTTCTGTCGGGGTCGTTCATGGATTACGCCATGCCGCGCGCCGATGACCTGCCGATGTTCACGGTGGACCATTCCTGCATCACACCCTGCACGCACAACCCGCTGGGTGTGAAGGGCTGCGGCGAGGCGGGGGCCATCGGCAGCCCGCCTGCGGTGGTCAATGCGGTGATCGACGCGCTGCACCGCGCGGGCCATAGCCATGTGACCCATATCGACATGCCCGTGACGCCCGCGCGCGTCTGGGCCGCGATCAACGGCTGAGGGAGGAAAAGCCATGTATGACTTCGAATTCGTGAAACCCGCCTCCGTCGCAGATGCCGTGCAGGCCATGTCGGCCGAGGGCGCGCAGGCGCTGGCGGGCGGGCAGACGCTGTTGCCGACGATGAAGCAGCGACTCGCCTCGCCGGAAACGCTGGTGAGCCTGAGCGGAATAGCCGAGTTGAAAGGCGTCTGTCAGGGGGATGGCGGCATCACCATCGGGGCGACAACCTGCCATGCCGATGTGGCCCGCGATGCCGCGAAATACTATCCCGCGCTGGCCGCACTGGCGGGCCAGATCGGCGATCCGGCGGTGCGCAACCGCGGCACCATCGGCGGCAGTCTCGCCAACAATGATCCCTCGGCCTGCTATCCTGCGGCAGCACTCGCCTCCGGGGCGACCATCGTGACCGACCGGCGCGAAATCGCGGCGGAGGACTATTTCCAGGGCATGTTCGCCACGGCGCTGGAGGAGGGTGAGATCATCACCAGTGTCAGGTTCCCGGTTCCGCAGAAAGCGGCTTACCTCAAATTCGCGCAGCCTGCCTCGCGCTTTGCGCTGGTGGGGGTGTTCGTTGCGCAATTCGCCGACGGGGTTCGGGTCGCAGTGACGGGGGCTTCCAATAACGGGGTGTTCCGCTGGGCCGAGGCCGAGGCGGCGCTGTCGGGCAATTTCGCGGCGGCGGCGGTGAAGGGGCTGAAGGTGGCGTCCGACGACATGATTTCCGACCTGCATGGATCGGCGGAGTATCGCGCGCATCTGGTGGGGGTGATGACGGCGCGGGCGGTGACGGCGGCGGGCTGAGGGCACCATCTTCGGGCCGGGAGGGGGCGCTGCCCCCGCCCGGTTTGCCAGAGGCAAACCGGGCGCCCCCGGGATATTTATGGACAGAAAAAGGGGTTTTCAGCCTGCGTGGGCGAGATGGACGGCGCAGCCGGTGAGGGCAGCGTAATCATCCTCGATCACCAAGACGCTGAAATTGCGCATGAAACCGGCGAAGCGGCCCTTGTCGCGAAAGCCATCGGCAAAACCCATCGCGGCCAGATGCGGCGCGAAGGCGCGCGCGACGCCGCCGCAGAGATAGATCCCGCCGAAGGGCAGATGCACCAGCGCGAGGTTGCCCGCTTCGCTGCCCGCGAGCCGGGCGAAGAGGCGTCCGGCCTCTGTCGCGCGATCCCCGAGCGGGCCGTTGCCCGCCAGTCCTGCGGCAATCTCGGCGGCGCTGCGCTCGTCGGGCGATCCGGCCTCAGCGCACACGAAGGCATAGAGCCGTTCCAGCCCCCGGCCTGACAGCACCTCCTCCACGCCCGGAAAGCCGTGGACGGTTTCCACGAAACGGGCGAGACGCAGATCCGCCTCATCCCGCACCGGCATGTTCACATGGCCGCATTCGGAAGCAACGACCAGCCGCCCGCCCGGGGTTTCATGCACCGGGGCCGCGTTGAACCCGGTTCCGATGCCGATCACCAGTTTCGTGGCGTTCGGGGGGCTGGTCGGGGCCTCGACAACCGGGGTCAGGCGCTCGGGCGCGATATGGCCGAGCGCATGGCCCTGGGCCTGAAGATCGTTGAGGATGGCGACCCGGCGCGCGCGCGTGGCCCGGGTGAGCGTATCGGCGTCGATCGTCCAGTCGAGATTGGTCATGGTCGCCACGCCGTCGCGCACCGGCCCCGCGACGGCCACGCAGACCCCGGCGCATTCCCCCGATCCTGCGCCCTCCAGATAGGCGCGCAGGATCGCCGCCAGCCCCGGATGATCTGAATTGCTGAAGCGCCGGATCGTAGCTTCGCGGATCGTGCCGTCCATCGCCAGCGCGACGCGGGTATTGGTGCCGCCGACATCGGCGACGAGCATCGGGCGCGGGTCGGTCTGGGTCATCGAAAGGCTCCGTTACGCAAGCGGACGGGAGAGGGCGCGGCTCAGCGCGTGATAGGATGCTTTCGGGGTGCGCTGCAAGCTTTCGAAATCGACATGGACAAGGCCGAAGCGTTTGTCATAGCCGAGCGCCCATTCGTAATTGTCCAGAAGCGACCAGCAGAAGTAACCCTTGACCGGCACGCCCCCGGCAATCGCGCCGCGAACCTCGGCCAGATGGGCGGCGAGATAGGCGATGCGGTCCTGGTCGGCAACCGTGCCGCCTGACAGTTGGTCGGGGGCGGCCATGCCGTTTTCGGTGATGTAGAGCGGCAGGCCGGGGGCGTGGTCTCGGTGGATGCGGCGCAGGAAATGGCCGAGGCCCTGCGGGTCGATTTCCCAGCCCATTGCGGTTTTCGGCAAGGGGCCACCGGTTTCGGCGAGGGCGGGCCAGGGGCCGGCGGTTGGAGCGATGCGCTTGCAGGTATAGTAATTCAGCCCCAGCCAGTCGAGCGGGGCGGCGATTGCCGCCATGTCGTCCTGCCAGCCATGCGGCAGATGCGGGGCGAGACCTTCCAGCACATCCTCCGGGTAACTCCCCTGACAGAAGGCCTGCACGAACCAGCGGTTGTAGATCCCGTCATAGAGACGTGCTGCGGCAAGTGCGGCGGGGCTGTCATCGGCGGGATGGGCATATTCGAAATTGCAGACCGCCCCGATATTGCCGATGCCGCGCGCGCGCAGGGCCGCGACGGCGGTGCCATGGGCAAGGCAGACATGGTGCATGGCGCGGGCGGCGGCACGGATGTCGCGCAGGCCCGGCGCGTGTTGGCCGAGGAAATGCGACAGCCAGGCCACGCACCAGGGTTCATTGATCGGGGCCACCGACCAGAGCCTGTCGCCGATCCGGTCCACCAGCACCTCGGCATAATCGGCAAACCAGCCCGCAATGTCGCGGTTGCGCCAGCCGCCAAGATCGGCCAGCGGGGAAGGCAGTTCCCAGTGATAGAGCGTGAGCGCGGGCTTGATCCCGCGCGCCAGCATCCCGTCCACCAACCGGTCATAGAAATCGAGCCCTTGCGGGTTTGGCCGGCCGCGCCCTTCCGGCATCACCCGCGCCCAGGAGGCGGAAAAGCGGTAGGCTTCGAAATTGCCGTCGCGGATCAGGTCCAGATCCTCTGGCCAGCGGTTCAGGTGGTCGCAGGCGCGCGCGCCATTTTCACCCCGCACCACATTTCCGGGGGTGGCGGCGAAATCATCCCAATGGGTGCGGCCTGCGCCACCCTGGGCATGGCCTTCGATCTGATAGGCGGATGTGGCCACGCCAAACAGGAAATCAGGCGGAAAATCAGCGCGTTGGGGCAACATGTTATCTCCGGTCCGGCGCGGGGCCGGTTGACTGGCCGATGATGAGATCGGCCTCCATCAGATTTTCACGAGGGGACGGATCGGAGCTTTCCAGAAGCCCCAGCAGCATGTCCGCCGCCTGCCGCCCGGCCTCGCGCACCGAGGACCGCGTGGCGGTGAAGATCGGCACATCCTCGCCATTGCGCAGATAGCTCAGATCGTCGTCATGGATGATGACCGACACGTCGCGGCCCATCTTCAGACCCCGATCCTCGATCGCGCGGCGCAGGCCGAGGGCGGAGATCATCGACGAGACGATGAAGGCGGTGGGTGGGTCGGGCAGGTCCAACATCTCCCGCCCGGCGCGATGGCCCCGCGCCTCGGTCATTTCATCCGTGGCCATCAGCACCGGGTCGGGCGCGACGCCGCGCGCGGCGAGCGCGTCCAGATAGCCCTTTCGCCGGCGGATCGCGAAATCCATGAATTCAAGCCCGTTGACCAGGGCGATGCGCCGGTGCCCGAGGTCGAGCAGGAAACCCGTTGCCCGCTCGAAGGCGCGGCGGTTGTTCACATCGACCCAGGAATAGGGCAGGGCTGCACCTGTGGAGCGGCCATGCACGACGAAAGGCAGGCCGATTTCGGTCAGAAGGGCGATGCGCGGATCGTCGAGCCGGGGGGCGTGCAGGATTACCCCGTCGCAGGCACCGCGCGCGCGCAAGGCGCGATAGGCCGCCTCCTCTTCATCATCCGCGACAACGGAAATCAGCATGTCATAGCCCGAGCGCGAATAGACCTCTCCCGCACCGGCGATGAAATCGGCGAAAATCGGGTTGACGATCTCGTGCCGGGTGGCCAGCGGGATCACATGGCCGATGGCCATGGCCCGGCCTGTGGCCAGCCGGATCGCGCGGGTGTTGGGCCGGTAATTGTGCCGCTTGGCGGCGGCCATGACCCGCTCGCGCGTTGCCTCGTTGACCTCCGGATAGCCGTTCAGGGCCCGGCTGACCGTGGTCGGCGACAGGCCGAGCCTGCTGGCGAGTTCCTTGAGGTTCATGCCTGGCCCAAAACGGTTTGAACTGCGTGGGAGAATAGCGCCGGTTGTGGTCCGCGTCAAAGGGTATACCGAAATTCCACGTTCATGAAAGGGCTTGGCACTGCCTGTTCGTTCAGTTTTTGACAGGATGGCGGTTGTGCCAAGGTCTTTATCGAAGGATTGACTCGACTGCTGCAATCAAGGATTGTGTGGTATCCAAAGCGGTTTGAAAACGATTCTGCCGCAGGGAGGAAACGGCGCCGACGGGCGCGATCATCGGGAGGATGAGGATGATGGCCAGATTGATGGCAGGCGCGGCCTTGATTGCGCTCATGGCGGGGGGCGCGCAGGCGCAGGCGCTCAAATTCGCGCCGGGCGAGGATGCGCGGTTCAACTGGGACAGTTTCGAGGCGTTCAAGGGGCGCGATCTCTCGGGCCAGCGCCTGCGGATCGACGGGCCCTGGGGCGGGGTGGACAAGCAGCTTTTTGAAAGTGTCATCGCCTATTTCGTGGCGGCGACCGGGGCGGATGTCGAATATACCGGCGGCGACGGGTTCGAGCAGCGCGTGATGATCGATGTGGAGGCAGGCTCGCCCCCCGGTCTGGCCGTGGTGCCCCAACCGGGTCTGGCCGCCGATCTGGCCTCGCGCGGGAAGCTCGCGCCGCTGCCCGCGTCAGCCGCCGACTGGCTGCGCGAGAATTACGCTGCGGGCCAGTCCTGGGTCGATCTGGCCACCTACAAGGGCGCGGACGGGCAGGAGGCGCTTTATGGTTTCTTCTACAAGGTCGATGTGAAATCGCTGGTCTGGTATGTGCCGGAGAATTTCGAGGATGCGGGTTACGCCGTGCCCGAGACCATGGAGGAGTTGCGCGCGCTGACCGAACAGATCGTGGCCGATGGTGACACGCCGTGGTGCATTGGTCTGGGGTCCGGTCCCGCGACGGGCTGGCCCGCGACCGATTGGGTCGAGGACATGATGCTGCGGGTGAACACGCCCGCCGATTACGATGCCTGGGTGGCGAATGAACTGAAATTCGACGATCCCAAGGTGATTGCCGCCATCGAGGAATTCGGCTGGTTCGTGCGCAATGATGCCCATGTGGCGGGGGGGGCTGGCGCGGTCGGCTCCACCGATTTCCGCGACAGCCCCAAGGGTCTCTTCCAGTCGCCACCGCAATGCTACATGCACCGGCAGGCGTCGTTCATCCCCTCCTTCTTTCCCGATGGGACGGTGGTGGGTGAGGATGCCGATTTCTTTTACTTCCCCGCCTATGAGGGCCGCGATCTGGGCAAGCCGGTGCTGGGGGCGGGCACGCTGTTCGTTGTGACCGAGGACAGCCCCGTGGCGCAGGCCTTCATCGAGTTCCTGCAAACCCCCATCGCGCATGAGGTCTGGATGGCACAATCAGGGTTCCTGACGCCGCACAAGGGCGTGAATCCAGAGGTTTATGGCGACCCGACCCTGCGCAAGATGGGCGACATCCTGCTGGAGGCCGACACTTTCCGCTTTGACGGGTCGGACCTGATGCCGGGGGCGATCGGGGCGGGCGTGTTCTGGACCGGGATGGTCGATTACACCGCCGGCAAGGATGCGGGCGCGATTGCCTCGGACATCCAGCGCACCTGGGACAGCCTGAAGTGATCTGACCCACATTCGGGACATCAAGATCCGGATTGCCCCCTGCGGGGCGATCCGGCCAGCGGCATCGGGGGAGGCGCTTCATGGAACAGTTCGGAATGGCGGCAGTGACGATCCTTGTGGGAGTCTTTGGCTGCGTGGGGTATTTCTTTGTCTCCAACATGATGCTCGACCGGATCTATCCCGCCAGCGGGCCGGAGGCGGGGCGCAATATCAACCGGGCTGGCGCGATCCGGCCCTGGCTGTTCCTGCTGCCCGCGCTGCTGCTGCTGGGGGTTTATCTGGTCTATCCGGTCTTTGTTTCGATCTGGCTGTCCTTCCATGATGCGCGGGGCGAGAATTTTGTCGGTCCCGCGAATTACGTCTGGCTGGTGAACGACCCTAAATTCCGCGAATCCATGTGGAACAATCTGATGTGGCTGGTGTTCGTGCCGGCGGCTTCTACCTTTCTCGGGCTGGTTGCGGCGGCGGTGACGGACCGCATCCGCTGGGGCAATTTCGCCAAGGCGATGATTTTCATGCCGATGGCGATTTCCTTTGTCGGGGCGGCGGTTATCTGGAAATTGATTTACGAGTACCGTCCCGACGGGCAGGAACAGATCGGCGTGCTGAACGCCATTTGGACAGGCATGGGCGGTCAGGCGCAGACCTGGCTCACCTTGCCGGGCGTCAATTCCTTCCTTCTGATGATCGTGCTGGTCTGGATCCAGACCGGATTTGCCATGGTGATCCTCTCGGCCGCGCTGCGCGGCATTCCGGAGGAAACCATCGAGGCCTCCATCCTCGACGGCGCTTCGCCCCTGCAGATCTTCTTTCGCATCAAGGTGCCGCAGATCTGGGGCACGATCCTTGTGGTCTGGACGACGATCACCATCACCGTGCTGAAGGTGTTTGACATCGTGCTGACCATGACCAACGGGCAATGGGGCACGCAGGTTCTGGCGAACCTGATGTATGACTGGATGTTCCGGGGCAATGACACGGGCCGCGCCTCCACCGCCGCCATCATCATCATGCTGATGGTCACGCCCATCATGATCTGGAACATCCGCAACGCCGCGAAGGAGGCCCGCTGATGGACAATATCGTGGGCACGAAATCCCGGCTGGTCTGGGTGGTGAACCTTTCGGCGCTGGCGCTGGTGCTGCTCTGGCTGTTCCCGACCTTCGGGCTTTTGCTGTCCAGTTTCCGCGACCGCGACCAGATCACCGCCTCGGGCTGGTGGAAGGCGATGTTTCCTGCCGAACAGACGCTGCAATACCGCGCGGCGGGGGCGGACGGGGCAACCGAGGAAAACGGGATTTTCGTCATTTCCGGCAATGTGTTCGAGGGCGGCCGGGGGCGGGTCAAGGCCTTCGGCACCGTGGCGCGGGAGCCCGGGGCATTTGACGCGGGGCAGGTGGTCGCCGTCGGAAACACAGGGGCCGAACTGACCGTGGCCGAAAGCGGCGATTTCCGCATCACCTCTGCCACCGCCTTCGAGGATGCGCGGGGGATGCGGATTTTCGTGACCTCCGTGACGCCGCCAAGATTTACCTTCGAGAACTACGGCCGCGTGCTGGGGGCCGAAGGGCTGGGCCGGGCCTTTCTGAACACGATGACGGTGTCGATCCCGGCCACGGTCATTCCCATCCTTGTGGCGGCCTTTGCGGCCTATGCCCTGGCATGGATGGAGTTTCCGGGCCGCGCGCTGCTGGTGGCGGGGATCGTGGGGCTGCTGGTGGTGCCCTTGCAACTGGCGCTGATCCCGCTTTTGAAACTGCACAATGAAATCGGTCTGGGTAAAAGCTATCTCGGCATCTGGCTGGCACATACCGGGTTCGGTCTGCCGCTCGCCATCTACCTCTTGCGAAACTACATGGTCGGCCTGCCGCGCGAAATCATCGAAAGCGCGCGGGTGGACGGGGCCACGGATTTCCAGATCTTCCTGCGGATCATCCTGCCGCTTTCGTTTCCTGCCCTCGCCTCCTTCGCGATCTTCCAGTTTCTCTGGACGTGGAATGATCTTCTGGTGGCGCTGGTGTTTCTGGGAAATACGCAGGATCAGCTTGTGATGACCGGGCAGTTGAAGGAGTTGATGGGATCGCGCGGCGGGGATTGGGAGATCCTGGCCACCTCGGCCTTTGTCACCATCGCGGTGCCACTGGTGGTGTTCTTTGCCATGCAGAAATACCTCGTCCGCGGCCTTCTGGCCGGGTCGGTCAAGTAACGGAACAAGATGATGGGCATGATGCAAAGTCTCGACCAACAGGGCCAGCAGACGGACCGCGACTGGTGGCGCGGCGCGGTGATCTACCAGATCTATCCGCGCAGTTTTCAGGACAGCACGGGCGACGGGATCGGCGATCTGGCGGGCATCGTGCAGCGCCTGCCATATATCGCGGATCTGGGGGCCGATGCGATCTGGATCAGCCCCTTCTTCACCTCGCCGATGAAGGATTTCGGCTATGACGTCTCGGATTATTGCGACGTGGACCCGATGTTCGGCAGCTTGGCCGATTTTGATGCGGTGGTGGCGCGGGCGCATGATCTGGGTCTGCGGGTGATGATTGATCTGGTGCTGTCGCATACTTCCGACCAGCATCCCTGGTTCCGCGAAAGCCGGGCGAGCCGCGACAATCCGCGCGCCAACTGGTTTGTCTGGGCCGACCCGAAACCCGATGGCACGCCACCGACCAACTGGCTCTCGATCTTTGGCGGGTCGGCCTGGGCCTGGGATGCGCGGCGCGAACAATACTACCTGCACAATTTTCTCGCCTCGCAGCCGGATCTGAACTTTCACGAACCGCAGGTGCAGGACGCCCTGCTGGATGTCGCGCGGTTCTGGCTGGATCGCGGGGTGGACGGGTTCCGGCTCGACACGATCAATTTCTATTTCCATGACCGGCATCTGCGCGACAATCCGCCCCTGCCGAAGGATCAGCGCAACGCCGATACCGCGCCTGCCGTGAACCCCTACAACCACCAGATGCACCTGTTCGACAAGAGCCAGCCCGAAAACATCGCCTTTCTGGAACGCTTGCGCGCTGTGATGGAGCCCTACAATGCCGCCGCCGTGGGCGAGGTGGGCGACAGCCAGCGGGGGCTGGAGATCCTGGGCCAATATACCGACGGCGATGCGCGGATGCAGATGTGCTATGCGTTTGAATTCCTCGCCCCCGTGCCGCTGACGCCTGCGCGCGTCGCCGAAACCTTTGCCGCCCTCGATGCGGCGGCCCCAAGGGGCTGGGCCTGCTGGGCCTATTCCAACCATGACGTTGTGCGCCATATCACGCGCTGGAACCTTTCCGATGCCGCGGCAAGGGCTTATGCGACCTTGCTCATGTGCCTGCGCGGGTCGGTCTGCCTCTATCAAGGGGAAGAACTGGGCCTGCCGGAGGCGGATATTGCCTATGAGGATCTGCAAGACCCCTATGGCAAGGAATTCTGGCCCGAGTTCAAGGGCCGCGACGGCTGCCGCACGCCGATGGTCTGGCAGGCAGACAATGGCAATGGTGGCTTCAGTGACGGCAGGCCATGGTTGCCCGTCCCTTCGGCGCATCTGGCGCTGGCACCGTCCGAGCAAGGCGGCAGCGGCAGCCTTCTGGCCCATTACCGCGCCGCGATTGCGCTGCGCCATCGCTGGGCAGCCCTTGCCAAAGGCGCGCAGACCGGCATGACTGCGCGGGGCGACCTTTTGGCCTTCCTGCGCCAGACCGGCGCGGAGGAGATTTTCTGCGCCTTCAACCTTGGCAATGGCGAGGTCGAGGCCGATCTGCCGGCTGGCCAGTGGGAGCCGGTCGGCGGGCCGGTCGGGGCCGCGCCGGTGGCAGGGGGCAAGGCAAGGCTCGGACCGTGGCAGGTCTGTCTTGTGAAACGGATCTGAGGGGGGGAACGGGCATGGCCGATTTGAAACTGGTGAACGTCGAGAAGGCCTATGGCGAGGTCAAGGTTCTCTCCGGCATCAATCTCGACATCAGGCAGGGGGAGTTGGTCGTCTTTGTCGGCCCTTCGGGATGCGGCAAATCCACCTTGCTGCGGATGATCGCGGGGCTGGAAAAGATCACCGGCGGCACGCTGGAAATCGACGGTGTGCTGGTCAATGACGTGCCCCCCGCGCAGCGCGGGATTGCCATGGTGTTCCAGTCCTACGCGCTCTACCCGCATATGACGGTGCGCGAGAACATGGAATTCGCGCTGAAGATCGCCAAGAAATCCAAGGCGGAAATCGCGGCGGGTGTGGAAAAGGCGGCACATATCCTGCAACTGACCCCCTATCTGGACCGCCTGCCCAAGGCGTTGTCGGGCGGGCAGCGCCAGCGGGTCGCCATCGGGCGGGCCATCGTGCGCGACCCCAAGGTGTATCTTTTCGATGAGCCGCTCTCCAACCTCGATGCCGCACTGCGCGTGGCGACCCGGCTGGAGATTGCGCAACTGAAGGAACAGATGCCCGACAGCACGATGATCTATGTCACCCATGATCAGGTGGAGGCGATGACGCTGGCCACCCGCATCGTGGTGCTGGCGGGGGGCGGGATCAGTCAGGTCGGCACCCCGATGGAGCTTTACGAACGCCCCCAGAATGAATTCGTGGCGCAATTCATCGGCTCGCCCGCAATGAACCTGCTGGCGGGTGAGGTGGTGGAAACCGGTTCCGTGACCGTGGTCCGGCTCGAGGGCGGCGGCAAGGCGCGGTCGGCGGTGCCGACGCAAGCCTCGGACATGGGGATGAAGGTCAATATCGGCGTGCGTCCCGAGGATCTGCTGGAAATGACGGGCGATCCGATCTTCACCGGAGAGGTGGAGATTACCGAGGCGCTTGGCGAGGTGACGCTGCTCTATTTCAAGCGGCAGGGGGAGGGCGCGCAGGTCGTGGCGAAACTGCCCGGCATTCATGCCGGGTTGCGGCACCGCAGCGTCAGCTTGTCCGCCGATCCGGCCAAGGTGCATCTGTTCCACAAGGGCCGCTCGCTGCTCTATCGCGGCTGAGTGCGTGCGCGCGGGCCTTACCTGCTATCGCTGCGGGCTGCATCCTCCAGCCGCAGTTGCGGGCGGGTGCGGCCATCGAAACTGTTGATCTCCAGCCGTCCGGCAAGGTGGAACCGCGCAGAACCGCCCCCGGAAAGCATCGGCCCCAGCGGGCCGTCAAAGGCACCGAAGGCGATGGCGTCGAGCTTCACGCCCATCCCGTCGCCGAAACTGATCCGCAGATGGCTGTCGCCCACCCGGCGCGCGGTCACCTGCTGGTCGGCAAAGGCAAAGCGTGGCGCAGGGGCCCCGGCACCGAAGGGGCCCGCCGCCTCGATCCGCTCGATCAGGTCGGGGGTGACGGCAGAGGGCATCAAAAGCCCGTCGAGCCGCAGATCGGCAGGCCCGCCCGCACCCGCCCCCTGACGGGCCAGCAATTCGCCCAGTCGCGCCATGGCCTCCTCGATGCGGCCTTCCTCCACCGTCAGGCCCGCCGCCATCTTGTGCCCGCCGCCTCTCAGCAGCAGGCCCTCGGCAGCGAGGCGCTGGATCGCGGCGCCGAGATCGACGCCCGAAACCGACCGGGCGGATCCCTTGCCGATGCCGCCCTCCAGCCCGATCACCACGGCGGGGCGGTTGGTCGCCTCTTTCAGCCGGGCCGCGACAATGCCCACCACGCCCGGATGCCAGCCGTTCCCCGCCGCCCAGACCAGCGGGCCGTCGAGCCCGCGCGCCTCCGCCTGCGCCAGCGCCGCGGCGCGCACGGCGGCCTCGATGTCGCGGCGTTCGGTGTTCAGAAGGTCCAGCCGTTCGGCCATGGCCGCCGCTTCGGCGGGGTCGTCTGTGGCAAGCAGTCGCGCGCCAAGGTCGGCCTGCCCGATCCGCCCGCCCGCATTGACGCGGGGACCAAGAAGAAAACCGAGTGAATAGGCACTGGGGGCCTGATCCATCCGCGCGACATCGGCCAGCGCGCGCAGCCCGGGCCGGTCACGCCGGGCCATGACCTTCAGCCCCTGCCGCACGAAGGCGCGGTTGACCCCGAGCAGCGGGGCGACATCCGCCACCGTCGCCAGCGCCACCAGGTCGAGCATCGCCATCAGGTCCGGCCCGGTCGCCCCGTCGAGCCGCAGGCGGCGGTTGGCCTCCACCAGCATCAGGAACACAACGGAGGCCGCGCAGAGATGCGCAAGGCCGCCATCCTCATCCTGCCGGTTCGGGTTCACGACGGCGAGCGCGGCGGGCAGGGTTTCCCCGCCAAGGTGATGGTCCAGCACCACCACATCGCAGCCCGCCGCTGCGATCGGGTCATGGCTGAGCGTGCCGCAATCGACGCAGAGGATCAGGTCATGCGCGGCCCCCAGTGCCTGCATGGCGGGCACGTTGGGGCCATAGCCCTCGTCGATGCGGTCGGGGATGTAGAGCGTTGCGCGATGGCCCATTTCGCGCAGCCAGACCAGCAGGAGCGCCGCCGACGCACCGCCATCCACATCGTAATCGGCAAAGACCGCGATGCGTTCGCGCCGTTTGAGGGCGGCAAGGAAACGATCCGCCGCAGCCCCCACGTCGCGCAGGGTCAGCGGGTCGGGCAGCAGGTCGCGCAGGGAAGGGGCGAGGAAGGTTGCCACCGCCCCGGGGGCCACGCCGCGCCGCACCAGCGTCACGCAGAGCGGCTGCGGCAGGCCGGTTTGCTGGGCCATCGCCTCGGCCAGCCGGGTTTCCTCGACCGTGGGGCCGGTCCAGCGGCGTCCGGTGGCGGAATGGGTGACATCGAGAAAGGCGCGGTCGGTCATCTGCCCGGTCTGCCCCAAGGCGGGGCGGGGCGCAAGTGGGGCCGACGGCACGGCGGTCTGCCCGCGCCGCCGGAAGCTGCTGTGGCTGCCTCCGGCGGAGGTATTTTCGCCAAGATGAAAGTGCGGAGCCCTGTTTGGGTCAGCGGGCGGGGCTGCGATAGGTCATGCGGCGCACGGAGCCGGTTTTCGACCGCATCAGCAGGGTTTCCGTGGTGATCCAGCCCGGTTCGCGCTTGATGGCAGCAAGGATCGAGCCTTGCGTCACGCCGGTCGCGGCAAAGATCACATCGGCTGTCACCATTTCATCGCGGGTGTAGATGCGGTTCAGGTCGGTGATGCCGGCCTTTGCCGCGCGGGCGCGTTCGTCGTCATTGCGAAAGAGAAGCTGTCCATAAATCTGCCCGCCCATGCATTTCAGCGCCGCCGCCGCCAGCACGCCCTCGGGTGCGCCGCCCGAGCCCATATACATGTCGATGCCGGTGACATCGGCCTCGGCGCAATGGATCACGCCCGCCACATCGCCATCGGTGATGAGCCGGATCGCAGCCCCGGTTTCGCGCACCCCGGCAATCATCGTCTCGTGCCGCGGGCGTTCGAGGATGCAGACGGTGATATTCTCGGCACCGCAGCCTTTGGCCCGGGCCAGCGCATGGACACGCTCGGCCGGGGACATGTCCAGCGTGACGGTGTCAGGGGCATAGCCCGGGCCGATGGCGAGCTTGTCCATATAGACGTCTGGCGCGTGCAGCATGGTGCCGCGCGGCGCCATGGCGATGACCGTCAGCGCGTTCGGCATGTCCTTGGCGGTGAGCGTGGTGCCTTCCAGCGGGTCGAGCGCGATGTCGACGGCGGGGCCGTTGCCGGTGCCGACCTCCTCGCCGATATAGAGCATCGGGGCCTCGTCGCGTTCGCCTTCGCCGATCACCACGACGCCCTTGATGTCGAGCAGGTTCAACTGGTTGCGCATCGCGCTGACGGCGGCCTCATCGGCGGCTTTTTCATCACCGCGCCCGACGAGCCGGGCAGAGGCGAGCGCCGCAGCCTCGGACACGCGGGCGAGGCCCAGTGACAACAGGCGGTCCTGAAATTCTGCGGCATCGGCCATGGGTGTTCCTCCGTCCCTCTGGGTTTTTCCGTGGTCTAGCGGTTGGGGGGCGGGGCGACAAGCATGGTCGCGCTAACGGGGATGCCGGGCGAGCCTTCATCCGGCAGGCAGGAGCAGGCGCATGTCGCAGCGGTGAAGGCCCGGGCCGAAGCCGTTTTCGGTGACAAACGTGGCCCGGAAACCGAATCCCTCGTAGAAGCCGCGCGTGTGCTGGCTGGTCGAGAGCGTGATCGCGGCAAGGCCGGGGATCGCGCGGACGGCGGCCAGACGGGCCCCGGTCAGCCGGGTGCCGAGGCGCTGGCCGTGAAATGCGGCATGGATCATGCCCCATTCCAACCTTGCCTGTCTGTCAGTCGGATGGATGATCAGCCCCCCGCATCCAAGAAGCGCGCCTTGCCCGCACAGCACCAGATAGGGTGTTGCGGGCGCGGGCAGCGTCTCAAGGAAATCGCAGAACTCCGCGCGTTCCGAGGCATCAAAGAATTTCGGCAGATTGCTCTCGAAGATCGCGAGGCAGGCCTCGCGGTCGGCGGTGCCATAGGGCCGAATGGTCACATCGGTCATGCGGGTGCGGGCCCCCTAGACTTCCTCGATGCGGATTGCCACCGGGGCGCCGATCATCACGCCGGTCGTGGCAAACTGGTCCAGTGCATGCGCAATATCGGCGGGGGCGGCCTTGTGGGTGACGATCAGGACCACGGCGCGGTCGTCCTTCTCTCCCGGTTTGTTCAACTGCCGCATCTGGTCGATGGAAATGCCCGAATCCCCCAGACATGTGGCGATTTTCGCCAGCGCGCCGGGTTTGTCGAGCAATGTCGCACGCAGGTAATAGGGCGCGGGGGTCGCGGATCTTGCGGCAACGGGTTCGGCGAGGCTCGCGGCGGGCTGGCCGAAAGTGGGCAGGCGCAGACCGCGCGCAATGTCGATCACATCGCCCATCACCGCCGAGGCGGTCGGGCCTTCGCCAGCCCCCGGACCCCGCAACACGATCTGGCCGACAGAGTCACCCTCCAGCACCACCATATTGGTGCCGCCCTGCAACTGGCCCAGCGGGCTTTCGGCGGGCACCAGACAGGGGGTCATGCGCTGTTCCAGCCCCCGGCCCGACATCTGCGCCACGCCCAGAAGCTTGATGTGATAGCCCATGTCATCGGCAAGGTTGATGTCTTCAATCGAGACATTGCCGATGCCTTCAAGCTCCACCTTGTCAAAGCTGACCCTGGTGCCGAAGGCAATGGCGGCCAGCAGGGAAAGCTTGTGGCCCGCGTCGATGCCGCCGACATCGAGATTGGGGTCGGCCTCCAGATAGCCCAGTTGCCGGGCTTCCTCGAAAACCACCTCATAGGGCAGGCCCGCCGCCTGCATCCGGGTCAGGATGTAGTTGCAGGTGCCGTTCATCACGCCCATGACGCGGCGGATCCGGTTGCCCGCCAGCCCTTCGGTCAGCGATTTGATGACCGGGATGCCGCCCGCCACCGCAGCCTCGAAGCGGATCACGTGGCCCTGTGCCTCGGCGGCCTCGGCCAGCGCCTGACCATGATGGGCGAGGAGCGCCTTGTTGGCGGTGACCACATCCTTGCCCGCGGCGATTGCGGCCTCTGTCGCGGCCTTCGCGGGACCGTCATGTCCGCCCATCACCTCGACGAACACATCCACATCCGGCCTTTGGGCCAGCACGACCGGGTCGCTTTCCCAGGCATAGGCGGAAAGGTCGGCATCACGGTTTCTGGTCCGGTCGCGGGCGGAGACGGCGGTGATGGTGACAGCGCGTCCGGCGCGCGTCGCAATCAGCTCGGCGTGGCGCTGCACGATCTTGACCACGCCGATGCCGACCGTTCCCAATCCGGCAAGGCCAATTCGCAGGGGCGCAGTCATCGGGGTCTCCATTCGTCATGCAGGGCTGGTGGTTGCGCGACTGTTAGCCTGTCCCTGCGAGGCATGCAACGCAGGCGGGAGGGAAGGTTTCAGGGTTGCGATACGGGCGTGCGGCGCAGTGCCGCCGCCCGGGCGCGCAACCGGTCCGCGCGGCCCTCCACGGCGGAAACGCTGGCCTCTGTCGCGCGCGGGGCGGTGTCGAGCGCCAGAAGATCCTCCACCGGCACGAGGACGGGCGCGGTCTGGGATGCAGGGAGGTTGCGCTCGGCCCGATGCACCTCGGGAAAATGACCGCAGGAGGCTGCCACGAACAGGGCTGGCAGAATCGGGAACGGAATACGCGGCATCTTTGGCCCTGCGATCAGCGGTTCGCGCGACCTTAACCGGGTGGCGGCGGCGGGCGCAAGCTGTCGGGCGCAGCTTCCCGCTTGAAATGAACGCTCGTTCAGATAAAACAGGGCCATGGCACGCAAGACCGGGTCCCATTCCGACATCACAGGCCCGAGGATCCGAGAGGCCGCGCTGCGGCTTTTCGCGCGCGAGGGTTATGCCGCCGTTTCCATGCGCCGGATCGCGGCAGAGGTGGGGGTGCAGGCGGGGGCGCTCTACCTCTACACGCCCGACAAGCAGGCGCTGCTGTCCGATCTGATGTCCACACATCTGACCGAGGTGCTGGAGGCGCTGGCGGCACTGCCCGCGCTTGCTGATCCGGTGGCGCGGCTGGACCAGTTCGCGCGTTTTCACATTACCTACCATCTCGAACGGCCCGAGGCGGTGTTCATCGCCTATATGGAGTTGCGCAACCTGACGCCGGAAAACTTTGCGGCGGTCGAGACATTGCGCCGCCGCTATGAGCAGGCGTTGCAGGACATTCTGGAGGACGGGCGGGCGCAGGGCGTTTTCCGGGTTGCGGATGTCAGGCTGGCCACGCTGGCGCTGATTGCGATGATGACCGGGGTGACGACATGGTATCGGGAGGGCGGGCGGCTGTCGCGCGCCGAGGTCGCGGCGCATTATGCCGATATGGCGCTCCGCTCGGTCCGGGCGGGCGACCGGGGGACGGGCTGACTTCGGTGCAGCCGGCGGGGGCAGGGGCAGGGGACTTGCGCGCCCCGGCTGGCTGACCCATCTTGCAGCGCATCATCCAGAGAAGGGGACAGCATGATTCCGGTGCAGGGCGTCACGGGCCAGAGGGTCGCGGTTCTGGGGCTCGGCCGGTCCGGCCTTGCCACGGCAAGGGCGCTGCGGGCGGGCGGGGCGGCTGTGCTGGTCTGGGATGACGGGCAGGACGGGCGCGAGACGGCCGGGACCGAAGGGTTCGAACTGGCCGACCTTACCCGCGATGCGGCGTGGGAGGGGATTGACCTTCTGGTAGTCAGCCCCGGCATTCCGCATCTCTACCCTGCGCCCCATGCCGCGATTGCCCGCGCGCTGGCGCTCGGGGTGCCGGTGGACAATGACATTGGCCTGTTCTTCCGGTCGCTTGCTACGAAGGACTGGGACACATTCGACAATGCGCCGCGTGTCATCGCGGTCACCGGATCCAATGGCAAATCCACGACGACGGCATTGATCCACCATATCCTTGAGGTTGCGGGGCGGGCTTGCCAGATGGCGGGCAATATCGGCCGGGGCGTGCTGGACATCGACCCGCCGGGCGAGGCCGAGGTGATCGTGCTGGAACTGTCGAGCTATCAGACCGACCTTGCCCGGGCGCTGACGCCGGATGTGGCGGTGTTCACCAATCTGTCGCCCGACCATCTGGACCGTCACGGCGGCATGGGCGGCTATTTCGCGGCCAAGCGCAGGCTCTTTTCCGAAGGCGGGCCCGATCGCGCCGTGATCGGAGTGGACGAGGTGGAGGGCCGGTTTCTGGCCAATCTGATCGGGCAGGGACCGGCGGATGACCGGGTGATCCGCATCTCCTCGGGGGCAAAGCTGGACGGGTTCGGCTGGGCGGTCTTTGCGCGCAAGGGCCATCTGGCCGAATGGCGCAAGGGGCGGCAGGTGGCCTCCATCGACCTGCGCGGCGTGGCGGGCCTGCCGGGTGCGCACAACCACCAGAACGCCTGCGCGGCCTATGCCGCGACCCGCAGCCTCGGCCTTGCGCCAAAACTGATCGAGACCGCCTTGCACAGCTTTGCGGGCCTGCCGCATCGCAGCCAGATGCTGCGCGACCGCGCCGGGGTGCGGTTTGTCAATGACAGCAAGGCGACCAATGTCGACAGCGCCGCCAAGGCGCTTCAGGCCTTTCCCAGGGTGCGCTGGATTGCCGGGGGATTGGGCAAGGACGGCGGTATCGCCGCCCTTTCCCCGCATCTGGGGTCGGTGGTGAAGGCCTATCTGATCGGCCATTCCGCCCGCGATTTCGCCTTGCAACTGGGGCAGGTGCCGCATGAGATCTGCGAAACCATGGACCGCGCCGTGACCCGCGCCGCCGAGGAGGCCGAGGCGGGCGAGGTTGTCCTTCTGGCACCCGCAGCGGCGAGTTTCGACCAGTATCCGAATTTCGAAAAGCGCGGCGAGGATTTCGCGGCGCGCGTGGCCGCATTGCCCTGACCCCGGACCTCAGGTCCTGCCGAACTCCGAAAGGCGCAGCGACAGATCTTTCGCACATTCGAGGAAGGGGACAATGTCACTGGCCTCGATGGCGCTGTTGGTAAGCCGGAACAGGAACCCGCCAGGACCGATGATGGCACCGGGCAGGGGGCTCTGGCCGTTCATCGGGCGCGGTCGGGACGACCAGCGGTTGATGGCGGCATCGAGGGCGGCAAGGTCGAGCCCCTGCGGCGGGTCGCTGGCCAGAACCGTCAGCCGCAGCGGCGGGGCAACCGCAACGGGCCGCAGATTGTGGAAATCGACAAGGTTCGCGCTGCCCAGTTGCAGTTCCAGCGCTGTCCTCGCGACCATCCCCTTGAATTGCCCGGTCATGCCGCCGATGCCCTGGGTCGCTGCCATGGAGGTGAGGCTGCCGGACTGGAGGCCCGTCACCACCACCCGCCCCCGGGTCCAGTTGGGGGTCAAGCTTCGATATTCGAGATAGGCCCGGGAACCACTGTTGTTCCCGACAGTCCCCGGCCTCACGAAGTAGACCAGCGACCAGCCGGTTGCGCGCTCCGGCTGGATCGTGATGGTCGAATGGAGGAACTGTTTGTCCAGCGCGAACCGCCAGCCGTTCCTTTTGCAAGTGGCCTCGATCTCGTCGACCGATTTCTTTGCTTCGGTTCCGAAATGGACGAACATGGCCCCGAGAACGACCAGCACCAGGATGGCCAGCAGTGTGGACTGCGTCTCCGACATGGGCTGTCCTTGTGGAAAAGGGGGCACCAAAGCTTTCGGCGAAAAGGTCAGCCTATGCCAAACTGCGGACGGATCAAGGGCGCGTGTCGGGATGCCCGACCTGCCAGGACACCGGCCGCCAGCAGGGGCTGCGCCGGTGGCAGGGAAACAGGGCCCGGTCGATCGAGCGATCCATCCGCGACGGTGAAGGCGGCAAGCGCAGGCGCCTCCGGCAACGAAGGACAGCCCCTTCCTTTTGCAGCGAACCCAATGAGAAGGATGGCCGGGCCAAAAGAACCGCCGCAGCGCAGGATGTCGATTTTTCCTCTTGCGAGTCACCGAGGCTCTGATTACACAGCGCCTCACGCCGGCAATGGCCCGTTCGTCTATCGGTTAGGACGTCAGGTTTTCAACCTGAAAAGAGGGGTTCGACTCCCCTACGGGCTGCCAATCAACCTGTGTAAGTTATTGATCTCGTTCAGTAATCCGTAGGGTCGAAAATCCCAACCCACAATCTACCCATGACAGATTGACCCCTGAAAGCGTCCCTCCGTGAGCGGCGGCAGGCTAGAAGCGATCACGCGACCGTGAACGGTCAGCTTGCCCTTGGCGTCGGCAACGCTGCATACTACGGCTAAGCATGGTCGGAATGAAGTATGGCAATCGAGTCTCTTTACTGGAAAGAAGAACTAGCCCGTATCGCCAAGACTATTCGCCCGGTTCCCAAGCCGAAGCGTTGGTCAGAACGTGCCGTTTGCACCGTGGAACGTGACGTAATGATAGGCTTCTTCATCATCCGAAGGCTTATTGAACTTCACAAGGTATCATCGCTTATCGCGGACAAGAAACTTGACGTGTTCAGCGCCCCCGTGACGAAGAACATCACAAAAAGAAATTGGCATCGTCTTGAAGAAAACTACGATTGGAATGCGGAAAAGGCAGAACAGAAGCCCGTAAGCTACCTTAGCAACCAATGTATCCACGCCTATCTTAGCTTTGTTTTTCGTGGAAAAGATCGCAATTGGTCCGATCTTGTCGTTGT
>JBKBNP010000015.1:0-78026 GCA_046295215.1 Pseudorhodobacter sp.
GACTTACAACAACGACCGCCCGAACATGGGCATCGGCGGCATCACACCCGCCCAGAAACTGAGAATGGCCGCGTAAGTTCTATGAGTGCACCCCGTTAAAAACGGGGGGATTACCGCTTCGGTAGAGAGAGCGGCCGCCTTGGCAGACAACGGGCATGTCAGGCAGACGCGATGACGGTCCCCATCAACTCCCCGGTCATTTCTGCGGAGAATGTGCTTGCGCCCTTCTCGCGCAAGGCCCTGATCTTCTCCACGGCAGTATTCCGCGTCGCCTCGTCGGGATAGACCGAGATGATCGCGCTGGTGTCTTCGCCAGTTTGAACCGTCATCGCCTGCCTCGCCCCCAATGCTCGAAGAGCCGGCATGAACTGATCCTGCATGATCTTGGCCATTTCAGCGGCATCCAAATCAGCACCCATTCTCCACGTAGAAATCGTCGCAAAAGCCATTCTACTTCTCTCTGAAAAATCCGCGCCGATGGCAGCGGCCAGTCATGCATATCACAGGCGATAGGTCCTCTTCCATAAAGTTGGCGACGGCGAAGTATTGTTATGTGTCTCGCCATGCAACGTCGCCGCTCTTGCCCCTGTGCCGACGCACGGATCGAAAGGACTTGGGATCCGGTAGGCCTCGCAGAGACTGGCAACCGGGCCGCAGTCGCGCAAGAGCGACGCACACCGAGCAGGCGCGCTTGCCTAGAAACCGAACGGCCGCTTGCGGAAAACTGCGCTCTCGGCTGACCGTCGGCTCTGGGCCGGTCAGGTAGATGGCCGCCTCGGAAGGGTCGGCGGAGCCATGCTGCACCGCCGCAAGGAACCCTTTCCAGTCATTCAGCTACCCGGAGCGTCGGATGCAGGGAACCCCTGCAACGTCCAAGCGGCGCAACATACCAAGAACTTCGCGAAACCCTACCACTTTGTTGGTATTTTTATTGGTATTTTGCATTTTTCCTATTGAAATCAGTTATATGCGGAACCCTCCGGGCCTACCAAACCCACCATAATTTTATTATTTTTCAATATATTGTGTCTCACTCCATCAAGTCCCGCCTGCGAACTTGACCACCCGTGTTCTGCTTTCGTCTGCGCCAGTTGCATCTGAAGGGCCTGCCGGGCGAGTCCAAGGCGGTTCCGTGCGAACTCGGCGGGCGTCTTCCATCCGGGGCGGGAATGGGGGTGGCCAGCGTTCTAGCCTTGTGCCAAAGGGCAACCGAACAGGGCGATCCGACATGCGGACCGCCCTTTCCGTTGCTATCCGAGGATCAGCGGATGATCTGGACGATGCGGCGGCCCTCACGCTCAACCAACACAGGCACGCCATTGATGTAGGCATAGGAGTAGGTGCTGTCGGGCACCTCCGAAAGGATCACGGTTTCCGGCAGTCCGGCCCCGACGACAACCTCACCGTCGACATAGATGACCTCGCGCGGGTTTTCACGCACATAGGTCGTCACAGTCGGACCCGGATCTACAGCGGCACCAGCGCCAAGGCCAACCACGCCCCCGACGACGGCACCGATCGGGCCGGCGATCATGGCCCCGGCAATCGCTCCGGTCAGCCCGCCTGCGGTGGTCGTGCCGGAGTCGGTCTCGGTGTAGACGACGGTATTGACGGGAACAGTTGTCCGGTTCGGATAGATCGCGACCGGGGCTGCATCCACGATCGTCGTCAGGTAATCACCCGACGCCCAACCAGCCATGCCATCATGTGTGACCTTGCACCAGCTTGCGGCGTCGAGACAGCCTTCGACGATGACCTCGCCGTTCGCGGGGATCACGCTGATGATCTCGAATTGCGGCCCCGGTCCCGAACGCAGGTTCAGATCGGTATAGGCCATGACGTTTGATTGTGCATAGGCCCCGGAAGACATCAGGGTCACAGCAAGCGCCGCACCGATGGTGGATTTGATAAACATAGTCGACTCTCCAAGCTGGAGCGTTGGTGCCACAGGTCGTCGCACGCTACCCAGCTGAAACCAACGCACTCAATGAGAAACCGTTCCCCCTTGACCACAGGCCATGGGCGGACCATTCGTGCAGCCTTGCCTTGTCGCACCATTCCTGCATCAGGTCATCGGGCAGCTCATTGCAACGGTGCAGATCGTGGCGATGGCATTTTCGCAGGGAACGCAAACCGGACTGATCGTGTTGATCGGTTATGTCGTGATCCAGACCATCGAGGGAAACGTCGTGGGGCCGCTGATCCAGCAGCACGCCGTCAACCTTGCTCCCGCTTTGCTGATCGCCGTTCAAGTGCTTCTCAGCCTCGTCTTCCGAGGCGCAGGCCTGATCCTTGCCGCGCTTCTGACGGCTGTGGCGATGGTTGCCGTGCGGAAGTTCTGGCTGGAGCATGCGCCGGGCAAAACGAAGGCATGGCAGGCACGCCGATATGAAGTGCCGCATGCTGCGGGACGCACCAGCCAATAGGGTGACCAATGCAAGAGGCAGAAACAAACGCGCTTGGGCCAGAGGCGGGGATCTGCGATCCCCTTGTCCTGTCCGTTTGGCGCCGGTGGTCCTGCCTCGGCGCGGTGGCCATGGTGATGCAGACCGGCCCGGGCTTCGCCGAGGCCCCCGGAACAGCGGCGGCCGCTGCTTCAAAGTCGGAGCGCGGTGAATATGTTGCCCGCGCCTCGGGCTGCATGTCGTGCCATGGTGAGGATCTGTCGGGCGGCTACCGTGTCGAGACCCCGATGGGCACGATCGTCGCTAGCAATATCAGCCCGTCGCGCGAGTTCGGCATCGGCGGGTATGACCGGGACGATCTGGCAGGCGTGCTGCGCCGGGGGCTCAGCCCGAAGCGGCGCCTGTATCCTGCCATGCCCTATGCGTCGTTCCGTGGAATGACCGACGACGATATCGACGACCTGCACGCATGGTTGCAGGATCAGGCGCCGGTCGAAAAGGCCCCTGACCACGCGACCGATCTGCCGTTTCCGTTCAACATCCGCACCGGGGTGATCCTGTGGAACGCCCTGTTTCTGGGCGACCGCGACCTGACGCCGGTGGATGACCCGATGCTGCGACGCGGTGCCTATCTGGTCGATCATCTGGGCCATTGCGGCGAATGCCATACGCCGCGCAATACTTTTTTCGAAATGCAGGACGACCGGTATCTGTCCGGCGAAGTGATCGACGGCTGGCTCGCGCCGAACCTGACAGGCTCCCCGCTCAGCGGGATCGGGGAATGGGCCGGGGCCGACCTCATCGAATATCTGCGGACGGGCCAGGCGGGCAATATCGTGCAGGCCGCAGGTCCAATGGCCAAGGTCGTGCAGCACAGCACCAGCCATCTGAGCGAGGATGACCTTTTCGCGATGGTGGCCTATCTGAAAATCATCCCTGCGATGGATACCCGCGATCAGGACATCCCCCTCCTCCTGCCGGTTGTGGACCGGGCCGCGCCCGAACACCGCTATGACCAGATCCGGCAGGAAATGACTGCCGCATTGGCCCGCAGCGATCTGTCAGAACCGGAGCGTCTGTTCCTCGACCATTGTGCCGCCTGCCATGGCGTCACCGGGCAGGGCCAGCCGCAGGCCTGGTATCCGCCCTTGGTCCAGAACGCGGCGCTGCGCCGCGAGGATGCGGGCAACCTGCTGCAGGTGCTGGCGCATGGCGTGCCTGCGGGCAAGCTCTACCGAGTGCCCGCGATGCCGGGATTTGCGGATGAGCTGAGCAACGATCAGATCGCCATGCTGGCCAATTACACCCGCATCACCTTCGGCGGGCGGCCGGACAGCACCCTGACGGCGGCGGATGTCGAGCGCGCCACAGCACCCGACGACGAGATGCCGATGCCGCTTCGGATTCTTCAGGCACTGGCATGGGTCGGGTTGGTGGGGTTCGGCATCCTGCTGGCGGGTCTGATCTGGTGGACCGCGCGGCGGCGGCGTCACAAACGGCAGGAGGCCTGAGGCCATGACAGATTTCAATCCAAGCCGTCGGCAGTTGCTGACAATGATCGGACAGGTCGCCGGGGTGGCGGCGATGTATCAGGCCATGACCAGCCTCGGCTTTGCGGGCGAGTCCGGCTATACCGGCGATGTCGCCCTGCAAGGCCCACGGCAGGGGCGGCGCGTGCTGATCCTTGGCGCGGGCATCGCCGGGATGGCCGCCGCCTATGAGATGCGGCGCGCCGGGTATGAGGTGAAGATCCTCGAATATCAGGGCCGCACGGGGGGCCGCTGCCTGACCCTGCGCGGCGGCGACCGGCACACCGAAATGGGCGGGCATGAGGTCGCCTGCGATTTCGAGGGCGACGGCTATCTGAACGCGGGCCCCTGGCGGCTGCCGGTGCATCATCGCGCGGTGTTCGACTATTGCCGCAAGCTGGGTGTGCCGCTGCATCCGTTCATCATCAAGAACAACCGCGCCTTTCTGCACTCCGCCAAGGCCTTTGACGGCAAGCCGCAGCGCATTGGCGATGTGGAAAAGGACATGCGCGGGCATGTGTCCGAATTGCTGGCCAAATCGCTGAACCAAGGCGGGCTGGACAGTGCGGTGACGCTGGAGGACCGCGAGAAGCTGCTGGAGGGGCTGAAGGGCTGGGGCGTGCTGGACCACAACCACGCCTATCGCGCCAGCAATGCCACGGGCGGGCGGCGCGGCTGGGACATCCCGCCCGGTGGCGGGCTGATGCCCGACAAGGTGCCCTCGCAGCCGACCGACCTGTCGGTCCTGCTGCAATCGGGGCTGTGGTCGCAGCTTTTCGGCTTCAACAGCTACAGTTTCGAACCGCCGATGTTCGAGCCTGCGGGCGGCATGGACGCGATCACCGACGCCTTCGCGCGCGAGGTGGAAGACCTCGTGCAACTGAACGCCCGCGTCACCCGGATTGCCCAAGGCGCGAACGGCGTGACCGTCACCTATGAGGATGGCGGTCGCGGCGGTCCGCTGCGCGAGGAGACCGCCGACTGGTGCATCTGCACCATTCCCCTGTCGGTTCTGGTGCAACTGGATGTCGATTGTTCGGACGCGATGAAGAAGGCGATTGCGGCGGTGCCCTATGCCTCGGCCTTCAAGGTGGCGCTGGAGTTCAAGCGGCGGTTCTGGGAACAGGATGACGGGATCCTCGGCGGGGTCAGCTATACCGATCTGCCCTTGGTGCAGATCGCCTATCCGAATTACGGGTTCCTGTCGAATGGCCCGGCGGTGTTGCTGGCGGGGTATGACACGGCGACGGGGGGGCGGACCTTCACCTATTCCTGGTCCACGATGACGCCGCAGGAACGCATCGAGGCCGCGCTCGCCTTGGGCCGCCAGATCCACCCGCAATATGACGCCGAGTTCATGTCGGGCACGTCCTGGGTCTGGCACCGCGTGGATTGGTCGCTGGGCTGCTACGGGCAATGGACCGAAGACCTGCGGGATGTGCATTACAAGACCCTGTGCGAGATCGACAACCGGCTTGTGCTTGCGGGCGAGCATTGTTCGCATATCCCGGCCTGGCTGGAGGGGTCGTTGCTGTCGGCGCTGGATGCGATCAAGCGTCTGGACCAGAGGGAGAATGCCTGAGATGACCCGCAACCCGCTTTGCACGGCGCTTGCCCTGACCCTTCTGGCCACCGGCGTTCACGCTCAGGAGCCAGTTGCCCCGGAACCCGCCCGGCCCGCCCTGATTGACACGCTGCTGGCGCGGTTCTCTGGCAAGCCGGATCGATTTACCCAGACGGATGGCGAGGCGCTCTATCGCACCACCTGTCAGGCCTGCCACATGGAGGACGGTCGGGGCGACGAGGGGGCCGGGGCTTATCCACCCCTGACCGGCAATCCCAAGATGATGTCCAAGCACTTTGTCGCGGGCGTCATCCTGTCCGGCTATCACGGGATGCCGCGGTTCGGGGGGCAGATGTCGGACGATCAGGTCGCCGCCGTAACGAACTATGTCCGCAGCAATCTGGGCAACGCCTATCCCGACCCCATCACCCCGGAACAGGTCGCCACCCTGCGCCCGCCCGAGGACGCGGATTGACGCGCCATTCATCCCGCCAAATGCAGAGGGGCACGGCATCAACCGGGCTGGAATACCGGGAGGGCGCAAAAGTGACGGAGCCCGGGGCCGCGCCGCAACATTGCGCGCGTTCCCGGCAATGACCGTGACGCAGGGCCAAGGGCAAGGCGCGGCCTCGTGTCAGGGTTGCCCCTCGTTTGACGAGGACGCAACCATGGACCGCACCCGGCCGCATTTATGTTTCTTGACTTCCGTGGTCGCAAGGGGCGCGCTCCATGGCCTCACCCTGTCGCGCAGGATGTCTGGATGCCGGACGCCCGAAAGCCATGGCTTCAATATCGCAGGGTCGCCGCCATCGCGATGTCGTCGGGCAAGCGATCCTGTGCAACCACCCAAACCGTCCCACCATTGCGCAGGGTCATCTTCGCTGTCTGGTTGACAGGATCTTGCCCCCGCGATGCAGAGTCGCCCTCCTGCGGATCGGATGATCCGCGACGCACGGCATCCTCCCCGACAAAGAACTGATCGACCCGACCTTCCCGCGCTGCCGCGATCAGTTGGTCCGGGTCGATGCAGGCTGTCGTATCACCCCGGCCCAACTGGGCATCGAGCCGTTCCAGCGCCTCGTCGCGCGACCTGTCGTGGATCGGCTGCATCACCGCCATGGCAGCACCCAGAAGGCTCGCCTCGTCCAGCGTGGCCGGATTGACTTCGACAAATCCTGCGATCATCTGCGCAAGCGCCTCATCATTGCGCACGTGTCCCCCGATTGCGGCATCCGCCACCACGACAAGGGGCTGGGGGTCGCGCGCCAGATGGGCCGCAACGGCCATGCTTGCACGCCGCGCGAACTCGACCAGCCGTCCCTTGCGCCATTCCTCGGGGCTGTCGCCATAGACCTGCGTCTTGGGCATGCTTTGCCCGCCGGTATTGGGTCGCCCGAAGCCGTGCGATTGCAGCGAGCCTTCGTAGTCGGGCACCGTGTCCAGAGATTCGATGCTGTCGGGCAGGTCGGCGATCTCGGTGGCGGTGATGCTGAACCGGGTGGCCTGCCAGACGCTGGCGGCGTCGGCGGTCATGGTGAGGATGAGGAATGCCGCATCCTTTTCCTGCAAGGGAAGCAAGGGCACGATGTGGAAGCCGGGGCCTGCGACCGCAAGTTCGGGCACGGCAATGGGCAGCCTGTGCGCCTGCAGTCCCGCATCGGACAGGAACAGCGCGAGGCCTGGATCCTGATGCTGCCAGAAATCGTAGTCCTCAACCAGATTGTCCGCTGGTGCCAGAAGTGCCTCGATCTCCTGCCCGGAGATCTCCTGCGCGGCAAGGTGCGCGCGCGCCTCCACAAGAAGGTTCTTCAGCATGATCGGGTTCTGCCGCGTTTCCCGCCCCTGTGTCTGGGTCGGCAAATAGACGGAAACCGCCAGAGCTGGCACGCCCTCGATGAGAGTAGTCAGGTCAGTCCTTGAAAACATGCTCATTCCTCAGTGTCAGAAAGCAGCAGACGGTCACAGCACATCCAGATCGCGGATCGAATGACCGCCCTTGGCGTTGTTCTGGCGCCCGAAGCTGCTTTGCAGCTTGCGCTGCATCTTCTGCACGGCACCGGCGCTGGCCTCTTCCACCGTGGCGGCCTGATGGGTGACGGCCATCGGCTGCTGGCCGGTCGGGCGCACTTCAAGCAGGCAGCGCTGGTCGTCACTGCCCCCTTTACCGGCATTCTCGTCGCTCAGATGCACCTCGACGCGGGTGATCTGATCGGCAAAGCGCGACAGGCCGTCGCGGACCTCGGCCTCGACTTGCGCGGTCAGGGCATCGTTGCCTTCGATATTGTCGTCCGTATTCACCTGAATCTGCATCATTCTTCCTTCAATGCCCGGATTTTCGGGTTTCATATGTTGGCCACACAGGCAAGGCAGGTGGCAGCATCTGCATCAATCGCATGATGCAGGCGCGTTTGGCCGGGTCGGAGACGCTTCCGATCCGCCAGCCGGATCCTGCGGTCAGGCGCTGGAACCGGTCCTGCCGTTCTGTCGCAGGAACAGACGGTTCGAAGCCCGTGACGATGCCGCGTAGCCGGCTGCTGAAAACGCAATCATCAGCCCGAGAAGGGCGATCCCCAGAAGATAAGCCATGGCGGTGTCCTTTCTGCGCATGTCAAATATCAACGCAGCGAACCGGGATGAGTTCCGACGATCCGGGAGTCGGGCCTTGTCAGGGCGGAATTCCGCGGTGTCACGTTCCTCGGCCCGACATCAGATATGGCAGGATCAGAACGAACCCAACGGCAATGATGCCGGTCGCGGCGGTGAAGTCCTGCCATGCCCGCGTCAGGCGCAGGTCGTGGTCGCGACGTGGACCGGTGAACCCCGACCGCAGGCGGGTGAAGTTGCTTGTGACAAAAAGCGCGGCTATCCCGAGATGCAGGCAGACATAGGCCAGAAGCGCGAAACTGGCCGCGCCATAGCCGTGGCTGCGCGGGTCGGGCAGCGCGAAGCGGATCAGCGCCACCACAGCCAGCATCGTCAGCACCAGCGACAGAGCCTGAAGCGCCAGCCAGCGCAAGACAGCGCCGCGCCGGTGCAGCGCGCCAAGCGCCGCGCGGGCCGTGACCGGACCGGCCAGCAATCCGGCCATGGCCAGCAAGGGCAGGGCAACCCCGGCCTCGATCACCTCGGTCGGCGGCCAGTTCGGGGCCGCCAGCCAAAGATAAAGCACACCGAAGACCAGCGACACGAACAGCGTGCCATCCGCGATCAGGGTGAACATCATGGCCAGAAGGGCGGGCGAGGTCGCGGCCTCCGGGTGAGGCGGGACGGCAAGGCCGAGGCCGATGGGCAAGGGGCCGTGGTCGGTCGGTTGCCCCGCATGGCGCGCGCCCCAGACAAACAGGCCCATGACCGCAAGGGAGGCGACAATCGCGACCGGATAGACTTTGAACAGCATCGCCAGCACCACGACCCCTGTCCCCACGGCCAGTATCAGCGGCAGAGAGGTCGGGCGCGGCAGGATCACGATCTGGTCCGGCTCGCCTGTGGAGACGTTGACCCCCAGCGTTTCCTGCCAGCCGTTGCGCGCAAAGCCGAGATAGCCTTGCCCCGCCGCCATCTGCCGCCCTACCGCTCCCGGGTTCAGGCGGTCGGCGCGCTCGGCCACGCGAGGCAGGCTGGCGAAGCCATAGGCTGCGGGCGGTGTCGGGGTTGCCCATTCCAGCGTTCCGGCCTGCCATGGATCGCGCCGGAAGCGCGGGCCGTGGCGGCGTTGCAGCAGGATGTCGAGGGCGATCAGCGCAAATCCCATGGTCAGGACGAAGCTGCCGACCGACGACAGCAGGTTGAGCGCCGTCCAGCCTTCATGCCCCATGTAGGTGTAGATCCGCCGCGGCATCCCGAGAAGGCCGGTCAGGTGCATGGTCAGGAAGGTGATGTTGAAGCCCGCAAAGATCATCCAGAACGCAGGCACCGACAGCCGGTGCACCGACAACCGCCCGGTGACATGCGGCATCCAGTAGTAAAGCCCGGCAAGAATGGGAAAGACGAACCCGCCAACCAGCACATAGTGAAAGTGTGCCACCACGAAGTAGCTGTCATGCGCCTGCCAGTTGAACGGCACCATTGCCAGCATCACGCCGGTCAGCCCGCCACAGACAAAGACGAAGAAGAAGCCGAAGATGTAAAGCATCGGCACGCTCCACCTCGGCCGCCCATGTGCCAGCGTCGCAAGCCATGCGAACATCTGCACCGCCGTCGGCACCGCGACCAGTGCGGAGCCCAGCGAGAAGAACGCCAGTGCCAGATGCGGGATGCCGGTGGTGAACATGTGATGCACCCAGATCCCGAAGCTGAGGAAGGCCATCACGATGATCGAGGCGACAACGGCACGATACGCGATCAGGGGGCGCTGCGCGAAGGTCGGGATCATGGTGGACAGCGCCCCCGCGGCGGGCAGGAAGATGATGTAGACCTCGGGATGGCCGAAGAGCCAGAAGAGGTGTTGCCACAAAAGCGGGTCGCCGCCGCGTTCGGGGTCAAAGAACGGCAGGCCGAAGGCGCGCTCCATCTCCAGCAGGATCGAGCCGAGGATCAGTGGCGGAAAGCCCACGATCATCATCAGCGCGGTGACCAGGATGTACCACGCAAAGACCGGCATCCGCGTCAGCGTCATCCCCGGCGCGCGCACCTTCAGGATCGACACGGTAAGTTCCACCGCCATCGTCAGGGCCGATATCTCGACGAAGGTCACGCCCAGAAGCCAGACATCGGCGTTGATGCCGGGCGAATACACGTCGGACGACAGGGGCGTATACATGAACCAGCCCGATTGCGGCGCCACGCCTGCCAGAAGGGCCACGATCAGGATCGTGCCGCCGAAGAGGAAACACCAATAGCCGTAGGCACTCAGCCGCGGAAACGCGAGATCGCGCGCGCCAAGCATCTTGGGCAGCATGTAAAGTGCCAGCCCCTCCAGCATCGGAATTGCAAAGAGGAACATCATGATCGTGCCGTGCATGGTGAAGATCTGGTTGTAGATCGCGGGCCCCAGAAAGGCCGATCCCGGCGTGGCAAGCTGTGCGCGGATCAGCATGGCGAGCATGCCGCCGATGGCGAAGAACACCGCCGCCGTGACCATGAAGCGCAGGCCGACGACCGAATGGTTCACCGCCGCCAGCCGCTGCCATCCGGGTCCGGTGGCCCAGATGCGGGTCAGTGTCTTGTGCAGGCGGATGGGGTCTTGCGCGCTCATGGCGCGGCCGCAAGTGCGGGGACGGCAAGCACGGCGGCAAGATCGGCAGGATCATGCACCTGCACGTCAAAGCGCATATGGGCATGGTCGAGACCACAGAACTCGGCACAAAGCCCCTCCAGTAGCCCCGGCGCGCCCGCGATCAGGCGCAGCACGTTCACCCGCCCCGGCACCGCATCCATCTTGCCCGCAAGGCGCGGCACCCAGAAGGAATGGATTACGTCTCGGCTGGTGATGACGATATCCACCGCCTGCCCGCTGGGCAGATGCAGGATGTCTTCGGTCTGCCCCCCGCCATGATCGGGATAGCGGAAGGTCCAGTGCCATTGCGCGGCCTCGGCCTCGATCCGGGGCACCGGGTCTGACGGCAACAGCCGCTCACCCGCGATCAGCGACACCACGACCAGCGGCGGCAGCACCAGCGCGGGCAACACCAGCCCGCCCCAGATCAGCCAATGCCGTGCCGACACCCGCGCGCCCCAATGCGGCCGCCAGACCGCAATGGCGAACAAGCCCATCATCAGCGCCATAAGGACGCCGCTTCCCGCGATCATGGACCAGCCCAGCACCGCGAGGGAACGTGCGACCGGGCCTGCGGGTTGTAGGGTGGACAGGGGACCGTCGCAGCCGGCAAGCGACAGGGCCGCCACCCCCACCATCACGCGGCACCAGACCTGCCGCCGCCCCAACGAAGAAAGCCCTTGATGCAGCAGCGGACCGAAAAGCCCGACCCATCCGCGGAAAAGGACGACGCGAAGACCCCCATTCTCGATGCCATAGGCATGCATGACACCGGATCTGCCGTGGCCCTGATCGGGCATCCGATCCACGCGATGCTGGTGCATTTTCCCATCGCCTTTGTCGTCGGCACCCTGGGCGCAGACCTGTTGTGGTGGTTCGCGGCCGATGTGTTCTGGCTGCGCGCCGGGGTCTGGATGGCGGGCTTTGCGTTTCTGGGCGGGATCGCCGCCGCCATCGCGGGCACTGCCGAACTCCTGTTGGTCAAGGGCATCCGCATCCGGGTGGCAAGCTGGACCCATGCGACGGCGGCAATGATGCTGATCTCGATCCTCGGTGCCAATTGGGGGTTGCGGCTGACGGGCGGCGAGGTGTTGCCGCATGGCCTTGCCCTTTCCGCCCTCGGCGTGGTCTTCGCAGGTTTTGCCGGTTGGCACGGCGGGAAACTCGTGCTGGATCATGGCGTCGGCGTCATGGTTTCACCCAAGCGGTGACAGGGGCGAGGATCTCGGCCAGCCGTCCGGGGCGGAACAGATCGGGTGCCAGTGCCAAGGCGTCGATCTGCGGCTTCCAAAGCACCAGCAGCAGAACCCCCGACATGGTGGCAAGGGTGGCTGCGGTGATCGACAGCACGCGCGCCCCGCCGATCTTCCCCTCGACAGCAAAAACCTGCAGGATCAACAGCCCGGCCAGGACATGCAGCCCGGACAGCATGCCCACCAGCACCAGCTTGATGCTGAACCATTCGACGAATGTGGCCTGCAGGAAGATCAGCACGGTGCCACTGGCAATGGCGACAAAGGCGGCAGGGGAGGTGATGTGAATGTAGAGCGTTCGCACCAGCCGGTGCAGCCGGTGCCGCGGTTCATCCGACAGACCGGACCGCTGCCACAGCAGGAACGGCACGACCATGAGCCCGGCCATCCAGATCGAGACCGTGGTGATGTGCAAGAGCTTGGCCATCCAGATCATCTAACGGCCTCGGGCGGGAACAGCCGTCCGATCACCATGAACAGGGCGGCGGCCAGATAGGGAAGTATCGCGGGCACCCACATGATGAGCCCGGCAAGTTGCTGGTCCTCCAGCGCGCTCAAGCCCCAGATTTCGGTCGTCATGGCATGGGCGGGGTAAAGCGCGCGCGGGGCAAAGGTAATGAGCGCGCCGAGAAGGCCCATCTGTGCCACCGTGCCCAGGAGGGCGGCAACACCTGCAGCGGGGTCGGCCCCGGGCCGCAGAACTTCGCGCCAGAGCATCACCGCCGAGCCCAGCAGGCTGGCCTGCATCAGCCAGTAGCCGGTCAGGGAGCCGACTGCCCAGGCATAGACACCCGGCACATGCCAGAGCCACAGAAAGGCCAGATGCATCACGAACAGCAGGGCAAGCGGGCGCTGGCGGCCTGTCGGGAAGGCCAGCGCCAGCAGGGGGGCCACGCCCGCGATCAAGACCACATGATGCACCACCCGCGCCGAAAACAGCGCGGCACTGAGCGCGCAGAGCGGCGACAGGAAGATCACCGCCAGCAGGCCAACGCCCGCAAATCCCGCCAGCCTTGCGGCGCCTTGGCTGCATTTCCAGACGCCTGTCGCCAGCGCGCAGAGCGCCAGCATCACGAGAGGGTCAAGATTCCAGCTTGTCCACACTTCCGCCGGGATCGCCGCTGTTCCGCAATAGGCGACAGGGGGCGTGGTCATGGCATTGCGACCGGTGGATTGGAACAGTCAGCATCGTTGATCGGCGCTGTTGCTTTTCGCGATCGGACCACGGCGCGCCCGCAGGGTTGCGGGGGAATGTGCCCGGCAATGGCATGCGCCACCTGCCTCATGACCGGAGCCCCGGCTGGCCGATTGCGGTCGGCGCGATCAAGGCCCGTTGAGACGGGTTGTGTTTCCTTTGCGTCAGGCCTGCTGCCGTCTGTGGCAACACACTGTCCCTGCGTCTGACTTCCAGCCTCGCGCGGCGCAACAGGGCAAAGAGGGCGGCAAAGCCGCAGTTCCGGTCCGCCCTGTCGCCATGTTCGGTTTGCAACCCGGGGTGCAGCAAATTGCGAAGCGCCGCGACCCTTGCAAACTCGCAGGCTGCTTCCAGCGCGACGACCAGTTTGCGCAGATCCGCCCCGCTGGCATCATGCAGGGCCTGCCGTCGCGCCCTTTGAAGAAGGGCCGAAAGATCCTGCGACGCCATGAATTCGGGTCGCGCAGTCTGATCCATTTCCTGCCCCTCCTGTGCTGGTTCAGAGAGTCGCCCCCGGGCGTCTGGCAACCGCCCGGCGCATTGCGAAGCGCGCAGGCAGGGGCGGTGCGCGATCAACCGACAGGTCGCCCTGACCGATGATGCGGTCGAGCGTGGCCCGGCTTCTGCTGACCCTGCTCTTGATCGTGCCGACGGTGCAGGCGCAAGCATCGGCCGCCTCCAGCTGCGAGAACCCGTAGACCCCCATCAGCACGAGCGGTCGACGCTGGTCGACCGGCAGCAAGGCGATGGCAGAAACCAGCTCTTTCAGCGCAACCGCATGAACCTGCCTCGGTTCCTCGAACAGGGCCTGCGCATAGACGCCATCGACATCCTCGACTTCCCGCCGGTATTTCCGCAATTCCGAAAAGAAGGTGTTGCGCAGGATCGTGAACAGCCAGGCTCGCAGATTGGTATCCTGTTGAAAGCGGTCGCGGCTCGCCCAGGCCTTCAGAAGGGTGGCCTGCACCAGATCATCCGCGCGATGTTCGTTCAAGGTCAGTTTCAGCGCACGGCGGCGCAGGGTCGGGGTCTGTTGCGGCAGAAGGATGTGGAACGGATGGCGTTTGGTCATGGGGAGCGTCTCGCATCTTGTCTGAGAGCCGACAGGCTGTTGCGCTGCCGTCATGCAGCGGGCGGTTTCAGATGACGGGGCATCTTGGGGTTCTGGCGTGACCGGTCGGGCAGCCCTGCAGGCGGCGATCAGAGGCAACCCTGCCCCTGATCGTCCCGTTCGTCAGGCTGCTGCGGCGGCGTTCAGACGCTGCTCGGCCAGTTTTGACAGGGCTTTGTCGGCGCCATATTCCTCATCCAGTGTCATTTTCAGCAGCGTTGCCGCCTGCGGATGACCAAGCTGCTTGGCCCATGCGACCAGCGTGCCATAGCGCGCGATCTCGTAATGCTCGACGGCCTGCGCGAGCGAGATCAGCGCCGCGTCCATCGTCTCGGCATCGTCGATTTCGGCCATCAGCCCTTCGGCCTCTTCGATCAGCCCGACCATGGCATCGCATTTCGCGCCGCGCGCGGGTTTGCCAAGCAGGTCGAACACCTCTTCCAGCCGGACGACCTGCTGTTCGGTCTCGTCGCGATGCGAGGACAGCGCCGCCTTGAGTTTCGCGTCGGTCGCCTTGCGCTCCATTTTCGGCAGTGCCTTCAGGATCTTGCGTTCGGCGTAGAGGATGTCCTTCAGGGTGTGGAGGAACAGATCGTCAAGGGTTTCAATCGTCATGGAGTCACCTTTTACGTTGATGGAGAGTTGCATGTGGGGGGAGGGCCGCGGGGGGTTCAGTGGTCCCGGCGGCTGCCGATCATGTCCCTGTCGGTCTGCCGCCGTTCCAGTGCCCCGGCAGAGGGGCGCAGATCGCCATCGAGACCGGTCCGGAAGGTCTGAATGAAGCGTTCGGCATGGGCCTTGAACTGATGCCGAAGACGCAGCGAGCGTTTCTCGCGGTGGTCTTCCAGCATTTCGGCCAATGTCTTGATGAAGACCTGGGCTTGTGAGTCGCGGGACATGGGAAACCTCCTAAGGCGGCAGCGGAACAGGGGTCTGGCGGGGGGTCAAATCAGGAAGAAGATGATGAGGACGACGAGGAATGGTGCGCCGAGCAGCCAGGCGATCAGTGCGGGCATGGGATAGTCCTTTCGGATTGGGGGCCTTTCAGGACCGGAGAAAAACAGCGGCGCATCAGCGCCGCGCCGTCAATATGTCCAGCCCCAGCCCCTCGTCGCGATGACGCCCACCGGCGGTGGCGGCAAAGAAGGCGGCGACAGCGCCGATCAGCAGGGTGGCCGCCGCGATGAAGCCGAAGATCACGCCCGAAACCCGGGCCCGTTCAACGGCGGCAACGGCCGTGGCGCGGGCATCGTCGATCTCGGAATTGATCTCATCGACACGGGTGCGCGCCGCCATTTCATCCAGATTGCTGTTCGCCGCGACCAACTGAGCCAGATAGGTGCGGTCGCGTTCGACCATCTCACCCTCGGCGGCACTCCGCGTCAGGATGCTGGCAATCTGTTGCAGGATTGCCGGGTCGGTCGCAGCGACGCTGCCCGGGCGTTGTTGCCGGGGCTGGACCTGCGGTGTCGTGCCGGCCGTTCCGTCGGTTGCCTGCGTGGTTTCAGGCGCCTCCGGCGTGGCGGACGCGTCCCGCAGCATGAGATTGGCAAAATAGTCAGAGCTTGCGGTTTCGCTCACAACATCGACGGCCTTGCCGACGGTGGAGGCACCGGCTGTCAGCAAGCCGCCAACGCCCAGGGTGGCCAGGATCGTGCCGGCCAGCGCGCCGGTCGCCCAGACCAGCAGTCCATGAACACCGTCCCGCGCCTCGACCTCGGGGGCAGTGGCATCCCCGGCCCGGCGGCGCATCCGCCCGGCGATATAGCCCCCGGCCCCGAAACCGGTGACCATCACCCAGGCGAACCAGATCCCTGCGGCAATGGCGAGCCATGCGGCGGAAACGCCTTCGCCCCGATAGGGCGAGGCCAGCGACAGCCCGAGCCCGGTGCCGAAACTGATGAGCAGGAAAGAGATGGCAAGGGCGAAGACACCGCCTGCCAGGATCGCGGGCCAGTCCACATAGGAGCCTTCCGCTGCGGAAGCTGTGATCACCCCGGCGGGGCGAAGTCTCGGTGGCAGGTTGTCAGACATCATCATGGTATTCCTTGGTCCGGGGCATGCGGTCAGCGCAGGCCGACAAAGCTGAGCAGGGCCAGCACGATGACGATCGCACCGACGATGTAGATGATCTGAGTCATTTTGTTTTCCCTTCGGATGGTGCAGAAACGGACAGGCGAACGGGCCGGACGCGAGGCCCGGTTGCGAGAACTTGATCGGCTAGAGCGCCCTCACCGCGCCTTGCAATGGTCAGCGGGCGTCGGTCTGTGCGATCGGAGGGCCGGTTTCTGCGGTTCGGCGTATTGTAAGGACGGATACGAGGCAGTTCCCGCCTAGCAACGTCGTCGACCCGGCCCTCCGATGCTTTCTGACACTCGTTACGAACACATCAGGGTGCCGGTTCAACTTGGCAAAACCTGATGATCCGAAATTAGGGCGTTGGCCGGGCCCCGAATAGCGTCGGAATCTACTCACGGCTTGGTTGTGTGCAGGACTGTGCGCCCCTCGACCGAGGTCGGGTGCGCCATATCGCTTGCGAAACTTTGCCATGACGCCTAGACCCGAATCAGGCAGTGCCCTTGGACATGTTGTTGCTGCCCCGTGCCGCCGACGATGGTATCGTATCGCAAGTCCACCCTTTCAGGAGTTGGCCATGTCGGAGTCTGCAACGCAGTCGGGTCTTTCCGTCGTGGCCATCGGGGCCTCCGCCGGAGGTCTGGAGGCGAGCCGGGCCCTTTTGAAGGGCATGCCGGGCAATGCGCGGGCCGCGTTCATCCTGATCCTGCACCTTGATCCGTCGCATGACAGCATGATGGTCGATCTGCTGGCACGGCATACCCGGCTGACGGTCGTTCAGGCCGCTGACGGCATGGCGCTGCGGCCCGGCGTCCTTCATGTCATCCCGCCGGGGGTGTTCCTGACGGTCGAACGGGGCGTGATCCGCCTGACAGAGCCTGACAAGGGCAAATCGGTGCGGCTTCCCTTTGATGTGCTGCTTCGGTCCTTGTCCAAGGGAGGTGCTGCGAGGTCGGCCTGTATCGTGTTGTCCGGCACCGGCACGGACGGGAGCCAGGGGATTGGCGACATCCATGCCGCAGGCGGTCTGGTCATCGCACAGGATCCCGGCGAGGCGGGCTATCCCGGCATGCCCGAAAGCGCCATCGCGACCGGGCACGTTGCGCAGATCCTGCCCATTGGCCGGATGGCCGCCGCGCTGGACAGCCTCATCGGGCAGACCGGCGTCGGGTCGGAGGCGACATCCGGGGAACCGGAGCGTCACAAGATCACCACCGTTCCGCCGAAGGATCCGGACACGACCCGCTATGATGACGTCCTGGCCTTCCTGAGCGAACATTCCGCACAGGACATTTCGCTCTACAAACGCGGAACGCTGGAACGCCGCACAGCGCGCCGCATGGCGCTTGTCGGCCTTGGGCCGGATGACATGGAACCGTATCTCGGCATCCTGCGATCCGATCCCGAAGAACGCGCGCGGCTGTCCGCCGACCTCCTGATCCACGTCACCGGTTTCTTTCGCGATCCGGCTGTATTTGACCACCTCTCCGACAAGGCCGTTCCCGGTCTGGTGGCCGGCATGCCCGCGGACCGGCCGCTGAGGGTCTGGGTTGCCGGATGCAGCACGGGCGAAGAGGCTTACAGCCTTGCCATGATCTGCCGTGAGGCGATGGAGGCGGCGGGCACCGGAAACCGGTTGCAGATCCTTGCTTCGGATGTCGATGCCGAGGCCATTGCCACCGCGCGGGCGGGGTTCTATCCCAAGGAGATCGAGACCTGCGTGTCCCCCGAACGTCTTGCCCGGTTCTTTGTGGCCGAGGATGGCGGCTGGCGGGTCACGTCCACCCTGCGCGACATGATCGTGTTCACCGTGGCCGATCTGCTGTCGGACCCGCCATTTTCCCGCATCGACCTCGTGTCCTGCCGCAATGTCCTGATCTATCTGGGACCGGAGGCGCAGAAGCGCATCATCGCGCGTTGCTGCTTTGCGCTGCGCCCGGGCGGGTTGCTGCTGCTCGGGACGGCAGAGATGCCGGGGCAGGCCGATGGCTGCTTTGCCGTCGAGGACAAGGCCGCGCGGCTCTGGCGCCGGGTCGGGCAAAGCCTGCCGCGTGACCTGAATTTTGCCATCGGCAAGCGCGAAGAGGCAGCACAAGCGCCCGGACAGACACCCGTCCGGCGCACTGCGCTGGCCGATCTGTGCCGCCGCATCGTGCTGGAAACCTATGCCCCTGCCGCCGTCCTGCTGAACGCACGGCTGGATTGCCTGTATATGCTTGGCCCGACAGAGAAATATCTGAGAATCACGCAGGGCCATCCTGATCCGGGGATCATCGGCATGTTGCCCAAGCCCCTGCGTGCAAGGTTCCGCACGGCGGCCGCATCCTGCACGCCTGCGAACCCGCTGGTCACCGTCTCGGGCGGGCGGCTTCAGGGGGCGGGTGGCTTTGACATCGCCATCCATTCCGTGACTGCCGGGACAGAGCCGATGTTGCTGGCCTGTTTCATCAACACGCCGCGCCCGGCCGCAGCCCCCGCAAGCAAGGAGTCAGACTCAGGTCAGGCACGCCACACCCGCGATCTGGAGGCCGATCTGGAGGCCGCGCGCAGCGATCTGTCCGATGCCCTGCGCGATCTGGAACAGGAGGTCGAGGCGCATGGGGCGGACGCCGCCGAGGCGCTGTCGGTCAACGAGGAATTCCAGTCCACCAATGAGGAACTGCTGGCCTCCAAGGAAGAGCTGCAATCGCTGAACGAGGAACTGACGGCGCTGAACAGTCAGTTGCAGGAAACACTGGAGCGGCACCGGACCACGGCGAACGACCTGCAGAACGTGCTTTACAGCACTGATGTCGCCACGCTGTTTCTGGACCTCGACCTGAACATCCGGTTCTTCACGCCCGCCGCGCGCGCGATCTTCCATGTCATCCCGACGGATGTGGGGCGGCCTCTGGCGGATCTGGCCGCCGTGGCGAAGGATGATGATCTGGCAGGGGACGCGCACAAGGTGCTTGAAACCGGCGAGGCGATCGAGCGGGAAACCGCAGGCGCGGGCAGCACCTTCTTCCTGCGCTGCATCCAGCCCTACCGGGCCGAGGGCGGGCGGGTGGAGGGTGTTGTGATTACCTATACAGACATCACCGAACGCAACCGCACCAATGCGGCCCTTGTGTCCGCAAGGAATGTTGCGGACCGTGCGACAAGGGCCAAGTCGCGCTTTCTGGCCTCGGCCAGCCACGACCTGCGCCAGCCCCTGCAATCCATGGCGCTGTTGCACAAGCTGCTTGCGCGGCACAAGCGATCCACCGAAGGGGCGCGATTGGGCGCGCTGCTGGACCAGACGCTGAATTCGATGACGGCGATGCTGGATTCGATGCTCGACGTGAACCGGATCGAATCGGGCATTGTCCGGCCGATCATGCAACCCGTGCCCATCGCGCCGCTGATGCAGCGGCTCGCCGACGAATTCGGCCCGCAATGCGGTGCCAAAAGCCTCAGGCTGCGCTGGGTGCCCTGCAAGGTCTGGATCCGCACCGATCCGCAACTGCTGGAACAGATGCTGCGGAATCTTCTGTCCAATGCGCTGAAATACACGGAAAAAGGGGGAATTCTGATGGGGTGCCGCCGTCATGGTCAGTCTGTCACGATCCTCGTCTGCGACAGCGGCATCGGTGTGGCAGACTCCGACCGCAAGGCGATCTTTGACGACTATCATCAGGTTGAAAAGTCACCCGCACTGTCGGGCAATGGGCTCGGGCTGGGGTTGTCGATCGTGCAGCGGCTTGCGGAACTGATGGACCATCCGGTTTCTGTCCGCTCCACCCCCGCCAAGGGATCGGCCTTCATGATAACGCTGCCCGTTGTCGAGGCGCCGCCAGAGGCAACCGCCGCGAAACCCGCGCCCGACCTGAAGGGTGTCCTGCGCCAGACCGGCACGATCCTGTTGGTCGAGGACGAGGCACCGCTGCGCGACCTGCTGGAAGAAGTGCTTGTGAAAGAGGGGCACAGGGTCATTGCACAGGCGGATGCGCGCAAAGCCCTGGAATGGGCGGGCGGCGATGTGGAACAACCCGATCTCCTGCTGACCGATTTCGACCTCCAAGGGGGGGCGAACGGCCTGAGGTTGGCGCAGGATCTGCCCGATGTTCTGGGCAGCACGGTTCCCTCGATCATCCTGACCGGCGACATCACCTCTGAAACGATGAAAAGCATCGGCATCTCGCCCCACGCCCAATTGACCAAGCCGGTGATGCCCGAGGTGCTGCTGTCCCTGATTTCCGACCTGATGCAGAAAGCCCGCAGCACAAAGGCCATAACCGCCCGGCACAAAGACCCGTCCGATACGTCGGTCCATGTCATCGACGATGACCCGATGATCCGCGAAACCCTGCGCCGTCTGTTCGAGGCCGAGGGTTGGGGGGTTGTCACCTATGGATCCGCCGAGGCGTTCCTTGCAACGCCCCGGCCCGGGGGGGCTGCCTGCCTGCTGGTGGATCATTTGCTGCCCGGCATGGACGGGGTTGCGCTGATAACGCTGTTGCGGTCGCAGGGGTCGCCACTTCGAGCCGTCGTGCTGACCGGCCATGGCGACGCCGCAACGGCAGTGTCGGCGCTGAAGGCGGGCGCCTCCGACCTGATCGAAAAGCCGGCAAGTGCGGCCGAATTGCTGGCCAGTGTGCGGCATGCGCTGCGCGCGGACCATGGTGGCCAGACCGCGGCGGCCCCCCGCCCGGCGGCGATCCGGCAACTCGCAGGGCTGACCCCGCGTGAGCGCGAGATCCTGACGCATGTTCTGGCAGGAGCCCCGAACAAGATCATCGCGGCCGATCTGGGGATCAACCAGCGCACGGTCGAAAACCACCGTGCCTCCGTCATGCGCAAGACAGGTGCTGCATCGTTGCCCGCTCTGGTCCGCATGGCGCTGGCGGCCGACTTCCAGGGCATCTGACGCCGGGCTGGCCCTGGCCGGGTGATCCTGTTCCGTTGCGGCATCCGGCCCCATCGCGCATGTTGCGCGCAACCTAAATCGCAGTGGCGCGTTCAACAGGGCGGAACATCAACTGTCTATCGTGTTCGCTCGGGTCCGGGCGGAGGCCCCACCCAAGGAAGAATCCATGACAATCTCTGTCGCAGCCGCATTGCGCCGGCTGAACCGAATGGCGCGCCCGGCCCGGATGGCCAGAAAAACCCGGTCTGTCCAGTCGGCGATGGCCGGTCTGATGATGGCGCCCCTGACCGCCTTCAAACCCAAGGTGGCCAAGCCGCGCAAGACGGCCACGCAGAAATCCAGCGGCACATTGGGGGCCGTTCTGAAACGACTGAAGGCGATGCAGCCGCTGATGCCCCGCGCGCGGTCAGGGCCATCTGCGTCCGGCGCAACACCGGTTGTCCCGCAGGGGGCGAAATTCCAGACCCGGACGCATCGCCACGCGGCAGGATCGCGGGGCTACAAGCTCTACCTGCCCGCCAGCCATCCCGGTCAGCCCAAGGGGCTGATCCTGATGCTGCATGGCTGCAACCAGAGCCCGGATGATTTTGCCCTGGGCACGCATATGAATGCGCTGGCTGAAAAACACGGTCTTGCGATTGCCTGGCCCGCACAGACCGGCCGGCAGAACGCGGCACAGTGCTGGAACTGGTTCAAGCCGGGCGATCAGATGCGCGGCGCGGGCGAACCCGCCATCCTGGCCACACTCGCGCGAAAGCTGGGGCGGGAACTCGGCGTTGCGCGCGATGCAACCTTTGTGGCCGGGCTGTCGGCGGGCGGAGCGATGGCCGCGATCCTTGCGGATGTCTATCCCGATGTCTTTGCCGCGGCGGGCATCCATTCCGGACTGGCCAGAGGGGCTGCGCGTGATGTTGTTTCCGCCATGGCGGCGATGCGAAACGGCGGCACTTCTCCGGGGGCATCGCCGTCCGGCATCGCGCATCCGCATCCCGTGCGCCGGATTGTCTTTCACGGCGATGCGGACCGAACGGTGCATCCGTCAAACGCGGCCATGATCGTTTCGGCATCGGTCGGCGGCGCTGCGGCGCCGGTCAGGGTCGGCAAGCGATCCGTGCGCGGCCGCGGCTATGTCCGCAGCGATTATGCGGGAGCGGACGGGGCCGTGATGCTGGAACTCTGGATGCTCGACGGTGCCGGACACGCCTGGTCAGGTGGCCGCAACGCGGGATCCTATACGGATCGCACCGGCCCAGATGCCTCGGCGCAGATGATCCGGTTCTTTCTCGCAAAACCCGCCTGAAGCCGGATCGGCGCGGAACGCGGGGCCTGTGCAAGCGTTGTTTTCATGTGTCCGGTCCGGCGAGCAGCGGAACAGTCTTTGCGTGGTTGCGCAGGGCTGGTCGCTGCTCATCACGGTTCCGGTCACGACCCTGCAGGGGGCCCCTGTTGCCAGAGATTCCTGTTTCCAGGGATCAAGGAGAAAATAATGGCACATCCGACAACCACACCGCACGATACCGGAAACGCCTTCGGTTTTGCCCGCGACGGCTATGCCCGGACCGAAGCGCACACCCTGACGACCTCCGATGTCGAAAGCGCCAATGTCTATGGCCGCGACGACGAAACCATCGGCTCCATCAGCTCGCTCAAGGTCGGCACCGACGGCAAGATCACCGATGCCATCATCGACGTGGGCGGCTTTCTGGGAATGGGCGCACATTCCGTGCTTCTGCCGTTCAGCCAGCTGACTGTTCTGCGGGAAACCAACGGATCGGATGTTCGCGTGCATCTGGACACGACCAAGGACAAGCTCAAGGCGATGCCGCAGCACAACGGCTGATCCTGCCTGCGACAAAGAACTGGGGCCACGCAGACAACTGCGTGGCCCCTCTTTCATGCCCGAACGGGCGGGATCAGTTCGAGGCGCGGTATTGCGGTTGCGCCTGGACCTGCTCCTTGGTCGCATCGACATAGACACGCACATCGGCGAAGCCGTCATTGGCCAGAATGGTCAGTTCGTCGAAGCCGAGGCTGACCTGGCTGCTGCCAATGCCCAGAAATCCGCCAAAGTCGATGATGACATTGGTGATCGCACCCTTGTCGTCGAGGATCAGGTTGTCGATCGTTCCGACCGAGTCATCGTTCACGCCATAGACCGATTTTCCGACAAGCATCTCCGAAGAGGTTTCCGACACCTGGACCTGGTTGTAGCCATCACGCTGCATCGCGGGTGCCGTGAACGCTGTCCGGTCGCCGCCCTGTTGCACGTTGCCTTGCGTGCGGTCGGTCGTTTGACCGCCCGTCATCGCGGTCCGGTCATAGGCCGGCGAGTCCTGCAGCATCGCGGCATCCGTGTTCACCATGACATAGATCTCGTCCCTGTTCCCGGAATCCGAGGCAAAGCTCACCTGATCCATCGTGATGGCCACTTCGCGTCCTCCCATCCCGAGGAAACCGCCCACATCAATGATGATCGCGCGGATCTGCCCGTCACTGGACAAGACGATGTCATTGACCCGGCCGATATTTTCCATCTGGTCAAGATCGGCACGGTTCATCAGGTGCATGTTGCTGCTGCCATCGGAGTTCATGGCCGCATGGGCCGCGACGCCCTGGCCGTCCACTGCTTGTCCGGTGGTGGCTTGACCCGTGGCCGCCTGTCCGCCAGCCGCCTGGCCGCCAGTCGCCTGTCCGGTTGTCCCGGTCGTGTCACCCATCGTCCGACGCGCATAAACCGAATTGCCCATCAGTTTGGACGCAAACATGTCGGACTGCCCGCGCGTGGACAGAAAGCCTGTCATCTCGGCCTGTTGCCCGGTTGCGCTCTGGTTCGTCCCGGTCGGCGCGGTTTGGCCCAGCATCAGGTTCGGGAAGCCGAGTGCTACGACCATGGCCGTGGTTGAAAGAAGCATCTTCATTCAGAAATCCTCCGAGGGCGAGGGGCGGATCGACAGCCGACCGCTTGTTCACCCAACACTTCAAGAACGTTGGCTTGCCCTGTCCGTTCCTTTTTTCCCGGCCGTGCGGCTTTCCGGCGGCGGCCTGTCAACTCCCCGGCAGCGGCAGGAACGTCCGCGCGGCTGGCGCGTTCAGGACAGAGGCGCAATTGACAAGAAGGATCGACTCCATGGCACCCAGAATAAGATCACTCGTCATTCCCGCCGCCGGACGTGGCACGCGCCTGCTCCCGGCGACCAAATCCACCCCGAAAGAGCTGCTGAACGTCTACGACCGGCCCGCGCTGCAATTCGCAATGGACGAGGCCATCGCCCTCGGCGTCGAGCGCATTGTCGTGGTCATCCACCCGAGCAAGCGCGCCATCTGCGATTACCTGACGCCGGACCGCGTCCAGGTCAGGAAGCTGCGGGAAAGTGGAAAGGCAACGCTGGGGACCGCGTTGTCCGCAACCGAAGTGCCCGAGGGGATCGAGATTGCATTTGCCATACAGGACCACCCGCTTGGTCTTGGACATGCCATCCTGTGTGCGCAGGACATGGTCCTGCCCGGGCCGTTCGGGGTGATCCTGCCGGATGATGTCATTATGGGCACCCCCTGTCTTTCCGAAATGGCAGAGCATTACACGACAGGCCACATGATCGCGGCCATGGAGGTCGGTCCGGCCGAGACCGGCAGCTACGGCATCTTCCAGATTGCGGGTCCGTCGATCGGGCACAGTGTTCCAGTTTCCGGAATGATTGAAAAACCCGCACCCGGTCAGGCCCCCTCCCGGCTGGCGGCGGTGGGGCGCTACATACTGGATCCCTGCATCTTCGCGCCCCTGAAGCTGACCCCGCGCGGTGCGGGGGCCGAGATCCAGCTGACCGACGCGATTGCCCGGAATGCCGGTCATGTCCCGCTGACCGCATTCCGGTTCAGTGGCACCCGCTATGATTGTGGCAACCATGACGGGCTCCTGGCCGCAGCCCTTGCACGACAACGCGAGGTCAAACGGAAAGAGCCCGACCGCATTCCCTTCGATGGCATGAAGGTCGGGCACAGCGTGGCGGCCGTTGCCTGAGCCAGCCCGCGCAGAGCGGGCGCAGGGGTCCGCTCTGCACTGGATAGCACCACGCGAGGGCACCTTGCCCGGCAGCCTGCGCCGTCGTGACTGGGCTGCGGTATCGCGACAGCGCAGGCCTTCGGCGTGCTATGCCACGACGACGGTCAGGCCCCGCACGCGGGCACCTCGCCACATCCTGACAACCGGCCATTTCGCCTGCGGAGCAAGGGCGCTGAACGGCATCACCCCCGGTGAACATATCCGCAGAACCCGGACCCCGGAACCGGATCAATCCATCCTTGACCGATCCACCAGATGCCGGGCCTGAACAGCTATTCGGTGCGGGTCACGCTGATCTCGACCTGCAAACCGATCTGCCTGCCACCACCATGGATGAAAGTGCCGCTGACCGGCATGGCCTGCGCGGGCGTGCGGGTTGTCGCCACGCGGATGAGATTGCGGCTGGCGATGATGCGGTTGGTGGGGTCGAACTCCACCCAACCCGCACCCGGAACGAACACATCGGCCCAGGCATGGGTGGCACCGCCACCTGTCATGTCCTCGCCGGAGTCATTGCCCGTGCCCTCATCATGCAGGTATCCGGTCACGAACCTTGCGGCAAAGCCCAGGTTCCGCGCGGCCTCCATGAACAGCAGCGCGAAATCGCGACAGGTGCCGCTGCCAAGGCGGATCGTCTCCGCAGGCGACTGAACGCCTTCCGCCTCGCGCCGGGCATAGCGGAATGCGCCATGAATCGTGGTTGCCAATGTGCCCAGCACTTCCAGACTGCGGTCGGGCAGATGCGGCAGGGCCTTTGCGATCCAGTCCGCCAGAACCTCCTGATCGCGCGGCTGGTATGCCGACAGATAGGGGCTCAGGTCAGTGCGTTCATTCTCGTCATAGTGAACCGGATAGCTGCCCGCATATCGCTCGATCCGCGAAAGCGGCTCATCCAGACCATAGCGACGCAACAGCAATTCGCTTTCGATGATCAATTCTTCTGAAGCGTGATGGAACGAAAGCAGCGCGACGGAGTTACCAAAGGTGTCGAAGGCCCAATGCACGTCGGCACGGGGCCAAACCGACAGGCTGCTATCGAGGATCCGCATGTCATGTCCGTCGCGGGGACGGACCATGAGACGATGCTCACCGAAGATGACAGGACGGTCATAACAGTATCTTGTTCGGTGCAGGATGCGCAGGGTTCGGATGGGGTCGCCCCTCAACTGGTCGGTGCTGGATGAGAGATGGCATCAGACGGATGCCATGCAAGGACCGCGCGACGCGCAGAACCATCGAACTTACTATGTCAGACCAGGAAGGGCGGCAATGTTCATTCGTATCGGCTACGAAATCGTCATCGACAGCAAGGCAGAAACCGTGCTGATCCTCGCCCTGTCACCGCATTCCGGTTTTGGCGGACGCATCATCGGTGATCCTGGGGTGCAGGCAGATCCCGCCCTGCCGCTGGAGACGTTTCTGGACGGTTTCGGCAACCGGCTCACCCGGCTTCGGGCACCGCAGGGGCGTCTGAAACTCTGGTCCGATTGCATCGTCGAGGATGACGGCCAGCCTGACGTGTTCGACTGGAACGCGCTGCAACGCGATGTGGGCGACCTGCCGCCCGAGACGCTGCAATTCCTGACCGCCAGCCGCTATTGCGACAGCGACGTGCTTGCCCCCGAGGCGATGCGCCTGTTCGGTGACACGCCGCCGGGCTGGGCGCGGGTGCAGGCGATCTGCAACCATGTCCACAACCACCTGACCTTCGGCTACGGTTTTGGACGGTCCACCAAGACCGCGGGCGATGCGCAGCGCGAAAAGACCGGCGTCTGCCGCGATTTCGCGCATCTGGCCATCGCCCTCTGCCGCGCCATGAGCATCCCCGCACGCTATGCCAGCGGCTATCTGGGGGATGTTGGCGTGCCCTACAGCGGACCGGGGGATTTCTGCGCCTGGTTCGAGGCCTATCTGGGGGATCGCTGGTACACGTTCGACGCGCGCTACAACACGCCCAGGATCGGGCGCGTCCTGATGGTCCGTGGCCGCGACGCTGCCGACGGGGCGATGATGACATCCTTCGGCGCCTATGACCTGAAGGCGTTCCGGGTCTGGACCGACGCGGTGCCGGGCACGCCCGACGACGCTGCGATGCAGGACATGCTTCAAAGCCGCCCCGACACTGTGGCACTGACGCTTGCACCGACAGGGTGACGGAACGGCACTGGCCGAACATGACAGCTCATGGCCGGGTCGCAGCAGCGCATCGCATCGGGGGTGGCGGTAACTTCAAGACAGGCAGTCCATGGGCCGGCCGGCGATTTCACCGACGCGGCGGTCGCGGCAATTTCAGGCCAGATGCGCTGCGGGATGGTCCTGAGCCGCGCCTTGATGGAGCAGGGGTTCTGTCCCGCGGCTGACCGATGGCATTCCTCGTCCACGTTGTTCGACCCCGCCGTGCCGGGTGACGACCACCCTCAGGTTGCCAGCGATGTACGCAAGATGCAGGCGAGGGCCGCGCCGGAACGCAGGTGCGCATGGAACCGCTGGCCGCTGAAAATCGCTTACCGGATGAAATGCGCGCTGGCCGCCTGTCAAAACACCAACCTGAAGCAGTGCAGGGCCCCGTGTGAGTGTGCATCCTCTGGTATTGCCCGGTGGCAACCCTCTTCCCGATCCCCACCGCCGGGAAACAACCGTTCCACCCGATGCGCCTGTTCCCCTCGTCCCGTGCATCGGGTGGACGGACCGTCAGACCCCGCTGTGATGCAGACGCCGGTTGGCTGAAAAGGAAACAGAATGACCCGTTCCATGACCGGCAAGATCGCCCTGATCACCGGTGCCGCAGGCGCCATCGGCTTGGCCACCGCCGGACTCCTGGCCTCCCGGGGTGCCTTGATCGCCGCCACCGACATTGCGGGCGCGGATTTCGGTCCGCTGCACGAGGCGATTCCGGATGAGGGGCGGCTGCTGGTCTTGGAGGCGGACGTGACTGATGAGGCGGCGTTCGGCGCGGCCGTTGCCGCAACGGTCGAGAAATTCGGGACCATCGACATCTTCTTCAACAATGCGGGGATCGAAGGCCCGGTCGCCCCGATCCCCGACTTCCCGACAGACGGCTTCCGCAAGGTGATGGAGGTCAACGTGACGGGCATCTTCCTCGGGCTGAAACTGGTGATCCCGGTCATGGCAAAAGCCGGGCGCGGCAGCATCATCAACTCCTCCAGCGTGGCCGGGCTGACCGGATCGCCGGGCCTTTGCGCCTATGTCGCCAGCAAGCATGCCGTTCTGGGCCTGACCCGCGCTGCGGCGGTGGAATGGGGGGGAAAGGGCATCCGTGTGAACTGCATCAATCCCGGCCCCATCGAGAGCCGGATGATGGATGCGATCGAGGAAGGGGCCAGCCCCGGGGACGCCGCCGCCGTGCATGACGGTTTTGCCGCCACGATCCCGATGAAGCGCTACGGCACCCCGGAGGAGGTGGCGGGTGTCATCGCTTTCCTCGCCTCCGGGGACGCCGCCTATGTCAACGGCGCGGCCTATACCGTCGATGGCGGCATGACGGCCGCCTGATCACTTCAGCAGCGGGCCGTCGTGGTCGAGATAGGCCTTGTCGAAATCCGCCAGCAGCACCAGCCCCTTGAGGTCATGGATCTCGACCTGCCCCTGCTGGAACGTGACCAGACCCTCCTCGCGCAATTCGCGCAACACGCGGTTCACATGGACCGCACTCAGCCCCAGCGCATCGGCGAGCATGTATTGCGAAAGTGGACAGGCATAGTTCAACGCGGTTCCAAGGCCCACCAGTCTGAGCCGCGCGCCCAGTTCCAGCAGGAAATGCGCCATGCGTTCTCTGGCATCCCTGCGCCCGATGCCCACCAGATGCTCGGCCACCATCGCCTCGTCCCGCGAGGCAGCCCACAGGACGGCGGTGGCGAGGCGGGGCGTCTTGCCGAAGGTTTCCAGCAGATCGGTGACAAGAACCTCAGAGGCCTCCACCCGGGTCACAGGTTCGATATTGTGGTCTGCGGTGCGGAACAGGATGGACCGCAGCCCCAGGAAATCACCGGGGATCTGGAAATCGACAATCTGGCGCGTTCCGCCTGACAAAAGCTTGTAGGAGCAGACCCAGCCCGACGCGAGGATATAGGCCGATTGATCGGTCTGGCCCTGATGCACCATGTCGCGCCCGGCGGGGAACGTCTTGCGCCTGCTGTGCAGGAGGTCCAGCGCGGAGATTTCCACATCCGACAGCGCCAGGAAGGCACCGAGTTTGCGCGCAAATGGGCTTTGAAGGGCTGTCACTACCGAAGCTCCCGAGAATGCGTGCCTGTTGAGACGGATTGTCGATGAAAGAACCGCCCGAACGACGTTTCGTTCCGGCCGCGTCCGGAATGCTGATCTGCGTCAGCCCGGAAAAACCCAAGCCTGAGATACTGCGTGCAAGACCGGCGGCAACCCGCAGTTCGGCGGCTTGCCTACACATTCGCACAAGGTTTGCCCGATGCCCGAGATCCCCGACATTGCCGGAACGGCAGCCCTCGCCATCTGCGAATCGCTGTTGCTGGCGCTGAATGATCGCAACGTCCTGCCGGAGAAGGAAATCGTCGGCATCCTGCGCGATGCGGCGGCGGCACATTCCAATGACGCGGGTGAGGATGATCAGGCAGAGCTTCATGCAGCCGTCGCGGATTTGATCAACGGCATCCTTGCAGGCGGAAATTCGGTTCGTCGCAGGTAGCGGGGACCGAACCGGCATGGGGAGCCGGTCGAAAAAGCCTTACAGACAAGGATGCACTGATCCGTGTTGTCTCGACAGCCCAACTTCCCCGCCGAACGTCATGCCTGCCACGAACCTTCCCCAAGTTCGGACCTGCTGCGACAGGCAATTCTGGAACGGCATGGACGGGTCGAGGGTTTAGTCAGAAAGGAGACATCAACATGAACTGGGATCAGATCGAAAACAACTGGTTGGCCATGGCGCGCCGCATCCGGCCCGAGCTTCCCTTGTGCGGGATACCAAGTGTCGACGCAGTCCAAAACGCCCCGAACAGGTCCGAGACCGCCACCGACCGGAACGAACGGACGGTGGATTCGAGCCTGTCCGCGGCACGCCTGATTGCGTGAGCCTGCGGGGGGCGGCATCAGCCTAGGCCCGCTTGTGCGCAAAGTCGCAGGGTGGCCGGGCGCAAGACCGGATGTCTGGCACGATACGGCGGTGATCCGGGCAGACCTGTTCGGCATGGAACGGCTGGAGCATCACGCGCTGTCGCTCGCCGCCGCGCAGGATCTTGAAAGTCATCCCGGTGGCTGGGCCGGTCTGGTCAGGGCCAATCCTTTCAAGCGTGATCCGCCCCGGGTGCGGCCCCTTCCGGCGCGGGTCAGGGATAACGCCACCTTCCTGCTGGCGGCCTATCGCGCCTGCGCACGGACCTTGCAGGCGGGACGCCCCATCGCTCCGGCGGCGGAATGGTTGCTGGACAACTTTCACCTTGTCGAGCAACAACTGCGCCAGATCGACGATGATCTGCCGGTGGGGTATTACCGCCAACTGCCGAAGCTGGCGGGCGGGCCGTTTGCCGGATACCCGCGCGTGTTCGGTCTGACATGGGCCTATGTCGCCCATACCGACAGCCTGCTGTCCGGCCCGGCGCTTGCGGGTTTTGTGAAATCATATCAACAGGTCAGCCCGCTTTCGATTGGAGAGCTTTGGGCGGTGGCGATCACCCTGCGCATCGTTCTGGTTGAAAACATGCGGCGGCTGGCGGAGCAGATCCTGAAGGGCAGCGACCTGCGCAGGGTCGCGGATGACATCGTCGATCAGGTTCTTGCGGCCCGTCACGATCCGGCGCGCGCCCCGCAGGAAGTGCTGCTGACCGCCACCGCCCCCTTTGTCAATGCCCCGCTGGATGAGATCATCGCGGCCCAGATCGCCAAGCGCCTGCGCGGGTTCGACCCCGAGGAAACGCCGCTGCATGCCTGGCTGGAAGACCGGCTGCGCCATCAGGGCTCAATGATCGAGGACGTGGTGCAGAACGTCCAGCTGCGGCAGGGTGCGTCAAACGTCACGATGCGCAATATCGTCACCAGCATGCGGCTGGCCTCCGAACTCGACTGGGCCGATTTTGTCGAAGGCGTCAGCCTGATCGACACCCGGTTGCGCGCCCGTTCAGACTTTGCCGAGATGGATTTCGTCACCCGCAACCGCTACCGCACCGCCATCGAGGTGCTGGCGCGGGGATCGAACCTCAGCGAGATCGCCGTCACCGATGTCGCCCTCGACCTTGCCGAAATGGGGGCCGGAGCGGGTGCCAGAGCGGGGGCCGAAACGGGGCAGGGTGCGGCAGCCGACCCCGGCCATGGCCTGATCGGCCCGGGGCGCGCAGCGCTGGAGCGTGCGGTGGACTACAGGCCTACGCCCGCAATGCGTCTGGGCCGCAGGGTGGCGCGGCTGGGGCTGGCGGGCTATCTGGGGGCGATTGCCCTGACCTCTGCCATCGTTCTCGCGCTGGCGCTTTGGGCGAGCGGTGTGGGTGCCTTGGCGATGGTCGTGCTGGCGCTGACCGGCCTTGCCACGGCGTCCGAGGCCGGGACCGCGCTGGTCAATCTGGTCGTCACGCGGGTGGTGCGACCCCGGCTGCTGCCCGGGATGGACCTGTCAAAGGGCATCCCGCCAGACCTGCGCACGCTGATCGCCGTGCCGGTCCTGCTGAGCGACCGCGACGACCTGATGGCGCTGATCGCGCAGCTTGAGGTGCATCACCTGTCCAGCACCGATGGTGCGCTGCATTACGCGCTGTTGTCCGACGGGCCGGACGCTGCCACCGAACATCTGCCCGATGATGCGGCGCTGATCGCCGAGGCCGGTGCGGCGATGGACCGGCTGAATGCAACCTATCCCTCTGCCCATGGCGATCGGTTCATATTCCTGCACCGTCGCCGCCAATGGAACCCGGCCGAGGGCGTCTGGATGGGGTGGGAGCGCAAGCGCGGCAAGCTGCATGAGCTGAACCGCCTGCTGCGCGGCGCGCAGGGCACCAGCTTCCTGCCGCATCCCCGCCTGCCGCAGGATGTGCGCTTCGTCATCACCCTTGATGCCGATACCCGCCTGCTGCGCGACACGGTCGCCCGGATGGTCGGCAAGATGGCCCATCCGCTGAACCGCGCGGTGTTCGACCCGGCAACACAGCGCGTCATTTCTGGCTATGGCATCGTGCAACCGCGCGTCACACCGGCCCTGCCAACGGGGGCGGAGGGCTCGTTCTTCCAGCGTATATTCTCCAGTCCCGGTGGGATCGAGCCCTATGCGAGCGCGGATTCCAACATCTATCAGGATCTGTTCGGCGAGGGGTCGTTTACCGGCAAGGGCATCTATGATGTCGATGCCTTCGCCGCCAGTCTTGCAGGCCGGGTGCCGGACAATACCATGCTCAGCCATGATCTGTTCGAGGGTGTCTTTGCCCGCGCGGGACTCGCCTCGGATATCGACGTGGTGGACGAATTCCCCGCACGCTACGATGTCGCCACCCGCCGTCAGCACCGCTGGGTGCGGGGCGACTGGCAGTTGCTGCCCTGGCTGATCCGGCGCGGCAGCGGGCTGTCTCCGCTGGACCGTTGGAAGATCGCCGACAACCTGCGCCGCGCGGTTGTCGCGCCGATGGCTGTCGTGACATTGTTCGCGGGCTGGCTGATGCCGCTGCCTCTCGCGGCAGGCTGGACTGTCGCGGTGCTGCTGATGCTGGCGCTGCCGCATCTGGTCGGCCTGCCCTTCGCCATTCTGCCGGGTCGGGCGGGCATCACTTCGCGCAGTCACGTTGCGGCCTTTCAGGCCGATGCACGCCGCGCCTTGGCGCAGATCGCGCTGAACCTCGCATTTCTGGCGGATACTGCGTGGCAGATGGCGGATGCATCCCTGCGCACACTGATCCGGCTGGCCGTGACGCGGCGCAACCTGCTGCAATGGGTGACGGCAGCGGCAGCGGGCGCGGGCGCGCGGCCCGGGCCAGTGGCGCAGTATGGCGAGATGGCCGGCGGGGTGGTGCTGGCCCTTGGCATCTGCGGCGTGGCGCTGGTGCTGAACCCCGCTGCATGGCCGGTTGTCGTGCCCTTTGCGGCGCTGTGGCTGTCGGCTCCCGCGCTGGCGTATCGTGTCAGCAGTCCGCGCGCGGCCCGGGCGACACAGTCACTGGCCGACTCCGAGACCCGCACCCTGCGCCTGATCGCCCGCCGCACATGGCGCTATTTCGAAACCTTCGTGACCGAGGCCGATAACTTCCTGCCGCCTGACAACTTCCAGGAAACCCCGACCCCCACGGTCTTTCACCGGACCTCGCCGACCAATATCGGGCTCTACCTGCTGTCGGTCACGGTCGCCCGCGACATGGGCTGGATCGGACAGGCCGAGGCCCTGACCCGGCTGGAGCAGACGCTGCAAACGGTCGGGCGGATGCCCCGGTTCCGGGGGCATCTTTTCAACTGGCATGACACCCGCGACCTGCGCGTGCTGGACCCGCCCTATGTGTCCTCGGTGGACAGCGGCAATCTGGCCGGGCATCTGATCGCCGTGGCGCAGGCCTGTCGCGACTGGCAGGACACGCCGCTGGATGACGCCGAACGGTGCGCGGGGCTCTCGGATGCGCTGATGCTGGCACAGGAGGCGCCGGGCGCAAAGGATGCGGGCCTGACCCTTCTTCTGGACCGCATGAGCGATGCGGCTGCGCGAGAAGGCGCATTTTCCGACCTGCTGCCACTGGCGGCGGAGGCCGCCGCAAAGGCGCGTGAGGTCGCGGGCACAGACAGCGACGCGGCATTCTGGTGCGCTGCGGCACAGAACTGCATCGCCGGACAACTGGCGGATGCAACGGGCAATCCCGCGGCGCGGCTGACCGCCGTTGAAGACCTTGCCCGCAGTCTGGCGATGGAAATGGATTTCGCCTTCCTGCTGGACCCGGAAAAGAAGCTCCTCTCCATCGGGTTTTCCGTCGCCGCCAATGCGCGCGACGCCAATTGCTATGACTTGCTGGCCTCCGAGGCGCGGCTGGCCAGCCTGTTCGCGATTGCCAAGGGCGATGTGGCCACCCGGCACTGGTTCCGGCTGGGACGGGCCGCGACGCCGGTCGGGGCAGGCTCGGCGCTGATCTCCTGGTCGGGCAGCATGTTCGAATATCTGATGCCCTCGCTGGTCCTGCGCGCGCCTGCGGGGTCGGTACTGGACCAGACCAACCGACTGATCGTCGATCGCCAGATCGCCCATGGCGCGGCGCATGCGATGCCGTGGGGTGTGTCCGAATCTTCCTACAACGCCCGCGATCTGGAAATGACCTACCAATACTCGAACTTCGGCGTGCCCGGGCTGGGTCTCAAGCGCGGGCTGAATGCGAACCGGGTGATTGCGCCCTATGCCACGGGGCTGGCCACGATGGTTGACCCGGCCGCAGCCTTGCAGAACTTTGCGCAACTGACCGCCATCGGGGCCGAAGGGCGCTATGGCTTCTATGAGGCGGTGGATTTCACGCCCGCGCGCCTGCCTGCCGGGGCGGGGCATGCGATTGTGCAAAGCTTCATGGCGCATCATCAGGGCATGACGATCACCGCCATCGCCAACACGCTGCACGACGGGCGTCTGCGCACCCGCTTCCATGCCGAGCCGATGATCCGCGCAGTGGATCTGTTGCTGCAGGAGCGTGTCCCGCGCGATGCCACTGCCACCCCGCCCCGCGCCGAGGATGTGCCGGTAACGGCGGCGGAGGTCTCCAGCGCCCCGGCCCTGCGTGTTTTCGATGCGCCGGGTGACGGGGCGCCGACCGGGCATCTGCTGTCGAATGGCAGTTATGGCGTGATGCTGACGCCCACGGGCGGCGGGTTCAGCCGCTGGCGCGATCTGGCCATCACCCGCTGGCGGCTCGAGCCCAGCCAGACCAGCCATGGCGCGTTCATCTTTGCGCGCGATGCGAAATCCGGCGCGCAATGGTCCGCCGGGGTGCAGCCGGTGGGGGGCGTCGAGGGCGCGCACAGCGCGGTCTTCTGCGAACATCACGCCACATTCTGCCATCAGGACCGGAAACTGGCCATGACCACCGAAGTCGTGGTCTCTGCCGAGGATGACGCCGAGGCGCGCCGCGTCACCCTGACCAATACCGGCGGGCATGCGCGGGAGATCGACCTGACCTCCTGCGCCGAACTGGTGCTGGCCCCGCCCGCTGCCGATCTGGCGCATCCGGCTTTCAGCAAGATGTTCGTGGTGACGGATTTCATGCCCGAACTGGGCGCGCTCATCGCCACGCGCCGCCGCCGCTCGCCCCATGACCCCGAGGTTTGGGCCGCGCATATCGCTGTGGTTGAAGGGGCCGAATCCGCTCCGCTCCAGCATGAAACCGACCGCGCGCGCTTCATCGGCCGGGGGCGCAGCATCGGGGATGCGGTGATGGCGGACAGCCCCTTGTCGGGCACCATCGGCACCGTGCTGGACCCGGTCTTTGCCCTCCGCCGCCGCGTTGTCGTGCCGCCCGGCGGTATGGCGCGCGTCACCTTCTGGACCATGGTCGCCGAAACGCCCGGGGCGCTGCTGGACCTCGTGGACCGTCACCGCGACCCGTCAGCGTTTGAGCGTGCCGAGACGCTGTCCTGGACGCAAGGGCAGGTGCAGCTGCGCCACCTTGGCATCACCCCCGCCGCCGCCGCCGATTTCCAGCGGCTGGGCGGCATGATCCTGCGGGGTGACGCGCGGCTGCGCGCGAAGGGCCACCCGAGCGGCGCAGGCCCGCAATCGGCGCTCTGGGCGATGGGGATTTCCGGCGACCTGCCGGTCATCCTGTTCCGCATCAGCGATACCGAGGATGCAGGCGCCCTGCACGACGTGCTGGCCGCCCATGAATACCTGCGGATGCGGCAGCTTGATGTCGATCTGGTCGTGCTGAACGACCGCGCCTCATCCTATGTGCAGGATCTGCAGGCGATGATCGAGGCTGCGGTGCGTTCGGCCCAGTCACGCCCGCGCAGCGACATGCACAGGGGCGGGGCGCATGGCGCGGTTCACACCCTGCGCGCCGATCTTGTCCCCCCCGATCAGCGGGACATGCTGCTTTCGGTGGCGCATGTGGTCTTGCTGGCCAGCCGGGGCAGCATCGGCGACCACCTCAGCGGATTGGTGCCGCCGGTTTCCGGGATGGCCGCTCCGGATACCGGGCGGCTTTCGGTTGGTGTTCCGGCCAACGAGTTCGCTGCCCGGATGGTCGCGGCCAGCCGTGTTGCCGGGAGTGACCCGCCTTTGCCGGAACTGGAATTTTTCAACGGCATTGGCGGCTTTGGGGATGCCGGGCGGGAATATGTGAGCATCCTGCGCGAGGGTCAGACCCCCCCCGCGCCGTGGCTCAATGTCATTGCCAACCCCGGCTTCGGCTTTCAGGTATCGGCCGAGGGCAGCGGGCATGTCTGGGCGGAAAACAGCCGCGAGAACCAGTTGACGCCCTGGTCCAACGATCCGGTCTGCGATCCGGCGGGCGAGGCGATCTACCTGCGGGACAATGACACCGGCGCGGTCTGGACCCCCACCGCCCTGCCGATGCGCACGCGCGGCACCTATGTCGCGCGGCACGGCTTTGGCTACAGCCGGTTCGAACATGTGGCCCATGGCATCGCGACCGATATGGTGCAGTTCGTGCCGCTGGACGACCCGGTGAGGATCATCCGGCTGACCCTGCGCAACACCGGCGACAGGGTGCGGTACCTGAGCGTGACCGCCTATGCCGAATGGGTGCTGGGCACCTCGCGCAGTGCGACGGCTGCGCATATCATCACCGCGCGGGATGAGGGCACCGGGGCGATCTTCGCGCAGAACCCCTTTGTCACCGCCTTTCCGGGGCGCGTCGCCTTTGCCGATCTGGGTGAAGGGGTCACCAGCCACAGTGGCGACCGGGCTGAGGTGCTGGGGCCGAAGGGCAGCATGGCCGCGCCTGCGGGGCTTGATGCCGGGACACTTTCGGGGCGAACCGGCCCCGCACTGGACCCCTGCGCCGCACTGCAACGCGCCGTGACGCTGGCCCCGGGCCAAAGCGTGCAGATCGTGTTCCTGCTGGGGCAGGCCGCGTCGGCAGAGGAGGCGCGCGCCCTGATCCTGCGCCACCGCGCCGCTGATCCTGACCAGACGTTGGAGGTTGTGCGGCAGCACTGGGTTGATCTGCTGGCCGCCGTGCAGGTGACATCGCCCGACCGCGCAATGGACATCATGCTGAATGGCTGGCTGCTCTATCAAACGCTGGCCTGCCGGATCTGGGCGCGGGCGGGGTTCTATCAGGCCAGCGGCGCCTATGGTTTCCGCGATCAGTTGCAGGACGGCATGGCGCTGACCGCCCTGCGCCCCGAAATGACGCGCGCCCATCTGCTGCGCGCCGCCTCCCGCCAGTTTCCCGAAGGCGATGTGCAACACTGGTGGCTGCCCCATTCAGGGCAGGGCGTGCGCACGCGGATCTCGGATGACAGGGTGTGGCTGGGCTATGGCGTGGCCCAGTATATCGCCGTGTCCGGCGACGCGGCGATCCTCGACGTGCAGATCCCGTTTCTGGACGGTCCCGCCTTGCCGCCCGGCGCGCATGACGACTTCTTTCAGCCCACCGTCTCCGACACCCACGCCAGCCTCTTTGAACATTGCGCGCGGGGCCTCGACCTTGCCATCGACCTGACCGGGGCCAACGGAATGCCGCTGATCGGCACGGGCGACTGGAATGACGGCATGAACCGGGTGGGCGAGGGCGGGCAGGGCACATCGGTCTGGCTGGGTTGGCTGCTGATTGCCACTCTCGACCGGCTGACCCCCTTCGCCGATGCGCGCGACCCGGTCCGCGCGGCCCGCTGGCGCACGCATCGCACCGCACTGGTGCAGGCGATCGAGCGGGACGGCTGGGACGGCGCATGGTATCGGCGCGGCACGTTTGACGATGGCACCGTGCTGGGATCGGCCGCATCCGAGGAATGCCGGATCGACAGCATCGCGCAATCCTGGGCGGTTCTGTCGGGTGCCGCGGACCCGACCCGCGCGGCGACAGCCATGGCCAGCATGACCGAACATCTGGTCCGCCCCCGGACTGAAACGGAGCCCGGCCTCGCCCTGCTGTTCACCCCGCCTTTTGACCGCACCCCGCTGGACCCCGGCTATATCAAGGGCTACCCGCCCGGCCTGCGCGAAAACGGCGGCCAATACAGCCATGCCGCGATGTGGGCGATCCTGGCGCAGTGTGGACTGGGTGATGGCGATGCGGCCTCCGCGTTGTTCGCGCTGCTCAACCCGGTCAATCACGCCCTGACCCGGGATGCGACGGCCCGCTACAAGGTCGAACCCTATGTCCTGGCGGCGGATGTCTATTCGGTCGCGCCGCATGAGGGGCGCGGTGGCTGGACCTGGTATACAGGGTCCGCCGCATGGATGTATCGCGCCGGCATCGAGGGTCTGCTGGGCCTGACGCGCGAGGGGCCTCACCTTTTCCTTGACCCCTGCTTTGCAAAGGCATGGCCAAAGCTTTGTGCAACGGTCAGGCTCGGGGATACGCATCTGTCGATCACAATCGACAATGCGGGACAGACCGGGCACGGCATTCAGTCGGCAACCCTGAACGGCGTCCCTCAGGAACTTCATTCCGGGCGGGTCAGGATACCCTTGTCCGAGGGCAAACAGGACCTGGTCGTCAGATTGAAGTGACAACGCTGGTTCGACTTGTGGATACCGCATCATGCATCCGGGTCAGGATCCTGACGGCGTTGATGATGTGAACACCGGACATCTGAGTGTCGGGTCTTTGGCTGTCCGGGATTGGTGGAGCCGAGGAGGATCGAACTCCTGACCTCGTCATTGCGAACGACGCGCTCTCCCAACTGAGCTACGACCCCACTTGCGCGAGTCTTTCGCCGATCTTTGCGATGCTGTCAAGATGGGCCAAGGCCCCGGCGCGGCCACTTCCTGATGCGCGGCGATCAGCGGTCATCGCCCTGAAGCGTTGCCACAAGTGCCGCCCGCAAGGGCGCGCGCAAGGCCCCCTGCATTTCCAGCAGGGCCGCGTTTTCCTGCCCCTGCACGACAATGGGCCGGTCCATCGACCGCAGGATCGGCGCGCTCGTCAGGCTTTCCGAGAACCGGGTGAAAATCGCGGCATTGCGCAGGAATGGCCCGGTCAGGATGATCCGTTCGGGAAACAGCAGGCGGCAGAGGTTGGTGGTGATCCGCACCGTCTGGCGCAGCGCCTCGCGCAGCGCCGGACTGCCCAGCAGGTCCAGCCCCTCGACCAGCGGTCCCATCGCCTCCTCGTCCAGCGGCAGGTCGGGATATTGTGCCACCAGCCCCGGATGCAGCGCCCAGAGGGCGGCCACCGTTTCCAGACAATCCTCGTTGCCGCAGGTGCAGCGCCGCCCGGCATTGTTGTCCAGCCGCCAATGCCCGATCTCGCAGAACCGGCCCTTGCCCTGATTGACGATGCCCTCCGGCGTGGCGAAGGCCCCCCCGATGCCGTAGCCCCAATGCAGCAGCAGCACATTGGACGCCGCCCCCCCCGCCGCCGCGATCCGCCCGGCAAGCTCGGCATCCAGATTGCGCACCAGCACCGGGTCGGGCCCGAACTCCGCCAGTGTCGCGCGCAGGTCCAGATTGGCCAGTTCCGGCCAGCGCGACGAAAAGCACCACAGCCGATGTTCCACATCCAGAAGGCCCGAGAGCGAACAGACCGTCGCCACATGCCGCGCGCCTTCCGGCAAGGCCGCCAGCACCTGCCCCGCCAGCCCCCGCAGCGCCGCCGCCATCGCTGCCGTGTCGGCCCCCCGGGGGGGGGAGGCAGAGGCCAGGGCCAGCACCTCCCCGCCCCGCGTCACCGCGCGGGCAAAGACGGTGCTGGACACGATATGGATATAAAGCGCGACCAGACGCTGCGGGTTTTCCGCCAGAAACCCGGTGGGCCGCCCGCGCCCCGGCCCCTTCACCGCATGGTCCCGGATCAGGTCGCGCGCGACAAGCTCGCCGACCAGCAGCGACACGGATGTCGGGCGCGCGCCCAGAACCTGCGCAACCTCGCCCCGCGTGGCGGCCCGTCCATCGGCCACCACGTCGAACACATCCAAGAGATCCCCGACATCCGCTTCCATCGGGGTCGAAGATAGGATCATTTCATCAGGTTGGGCAATGTCATCGACAGGGCGGGGACATAGGTCACCAGCATCAGCACCACGAACATCGCGATATAGAAGGGGATCAGCGCCGGTGTCGCACGTTCCAGCGTGATCCGCCCGATGCTGGCCCCCACCAGCAAGGATGTCCCCACAGGCGGCGTGCAAAGCCCGATCCCGAGGTTCAGGATCAGGATGATCCCGAAATGGATGGGATCGATTCCGATGCTCGTGGCGATCGGCAAAAGGATCGGCGTCAACAGAAGGATCAGCACGCCCATGTCCATCACCATGCCCAGCACCAGCAACAACAGGTTGAGCGCCAGCAGGATGATGATGGGATTGTCCGACAGCCCGAGGATGGATTCCGCCAGCAAAGACGGCACCCGCAGATAGGACAAGAGGAACCCGAAGGCGGAGGAGGTCATGATGATTGCCGTCACCATCGCCAGCGTGGTCAGCGTCGAGGCGAGGATGCGCCCCATCGCGCGGCGGTCCAGCGTGCGGTAGTAAAGCCCTGTCACCAGCAGCGCATAGACCACCGCGACGGCGGCACTTTCGGTTGCGGTGAAGATGCCCGCGACGATGCCGCCGATGATGATGACCACGGTAAAGAGGCCGATCAGCGCATCCACCACGATGCCGAACCCCTCGCGGAACCCGTAGACCCCGCCCTGCGGATGGTTGTGCCTGCGCGCCATCACCCAGCAGATCACCATCAGCGACCCGCCCAGCAGAAGCCCCGGCACATAGCCCGCCAGAAACAGCGTGGAGATCGGCAGCCCCCCTGCGGCCAGCGCGTAGAAGATCATGTTCTGGCTCGGCGGGATCAGCACGCCCTGCACGGAGGATGTGACCGTGACGGCGACCGAGAATTGCGGCGTATAGCCCTTGCGCACCATCGCCGGGATCAGGAACGACCCGACCGAGGCCACATCCGCGATGGATGATCCCGAAATGCCGCCGAACATGGTGGAGGCCACGACATTGCCCTGCGCCAGCCCGCCGCGCATCCGGCCCACCAGCACATCCGCCAGCCGCACCAGCCGGTCGGAAATACCGCCCTCGGTCATGATGTTGCCGACAAGGATGAAGAAGGGCACGGCAAGAAAGGTGAAACTGTTCAGCCCGTTTATCATCCGCTGTGCGACCAGCAGCAGCGGCAGCCCCAGATACATCGCGGTAATCAGCGCCGCGAGCCCCAGCGCAAAGGCCAGCGGCACCCGCAGAAGCATGAAGCCGAAAAATCCCCCGACCAGCATGGCGATGCCGCCGTAATCAACCGGCATTGCCTGCCCCTTCGTTTTTCGGATTGGCCACGCTGTCGGCCAGCGTTTCCTGTGCCCCTGTCGGCACCTGCCGCAAAGCCAGGTTGGCCAGCGCATTCATCACGCCCAGCCCGCCCCCCACCAGTGCGGGAATGTAGAGCCAGCTTTTCGGCAGGCCCGAGGCAGGCATCAACTGCCGCCCCGCAAGGGCCACAAGATCCTGCCCATACCACAGCACGACGCCCATGAAGACGAGCATCCCCACCTGCGCGCCGTAATCCAGCAGCCGCGCGACCGGCATTGGCATCCGGTCGCGCAGGAAGGTGATCGCCAGATGTTCATTGCGCCGGATGCCGACCGCAACCGCGATCAGCCCGAACCAGATCAGCAGCAGAAGCGCGATTTCCTCGGACCAGCTTGTCGGCCGGTTCAGCGCATAGCGCAGGAAGACCTGCATTGCCGTCACGCCGGTTATGGCGATCAGCAGCAGATAGCACACCGCCGCCGCCGCGGAATTCACGGCATCGACGATTCCAGAGGCCCGGTCACGCAGGGTCATGCCTTCTGCCGCTGCCTGCTGTTCACTCGACCTTGCCGATGGCTTCGATCACCGGCACGAGGTCCGGAAACTCGGCATAGATCGGGGCCACAGCCGCGCGGAAGGGGGCGTTGTCGATCTCGATGATCTCCGACCCTGCCGCCACGACGGCCGCGCGCGCGGTGTCCATCGCCGCCGTCATGATCTCGCGCTCATAGATCGCGGCTTCGGCTGCGGCGCGGGTCACGGCCTCTTTCTGCGCGTCGCTCAGCCCGTTGAACCGCGCCGCGTTCATCACCAGCACGGCGGGCGGGCTCAGGTGGCCGTCCAGCGTGTAATTGGGGGCCACTTCATAATGCGATGAGGTCTGATAGCTGACGAAATCGTTTTCCGCCCCGTCGATCACGCCGGTTTGCAGCGCCGAATAGACCTCGCCGTAGTTCATCGGCGTTGGCACGGCCCCCAGCAATTCCACCATGCGCAGCGCGATGGGGGCGGGTTGCACGCGGATCTTCATGCCCTTCAGGTCGTCGATGCTGCGCACCGGCTTGCCCGCCACGGTGTAGAAATGCCGTGCGCCCGCTTCGAGGAAGGGAAAGCCCTTCAGCCCGACCTCGCCCAGATCGTCGAGGACCTTTTGTCCAATCTCGCCATCCAGAACGGTGAACTTGTGGTCATAGTCGCGGAAGATATAGGGCAGGGTGAACACCCCCATCGAGGGGCTGACATTGGCCAGCACCACCGAATTCACGCGCGCGAAATCCACGATCCCGGCCTGCGCCTGTTCGATGGTTTCCGGTTCCTGCCCCAGTTGCGCTGAATGGAACACCTGCACGTTCAGCTCGTTGTTCGAATATTCCGCCACCAGATCGGCAAATTTCATCATCGCGATGGTGACGGGGTTCGTGTCGGGCTGGTTTTCCGCCAGCCGCAGCACGGTCTGCGCCGAGGCAAGGCCGGGGGACAGGACGGCAGACATGGCAATCACGGCAAGGGTCGATCTCAGATGCTTCACGGCAGAACCTCCTCGGTTGGTTTTGCCCGAGTAAACGCGGGGATTCGCCTGCCGTCAATAATTATTATCATCTGTTGACATTAAATATGCTCCATGGAAATAACTTGGCAGGAACGCATCATCGGCGCGGCCCGCCGGTCGATGCCACGCTTTGCAGAAAGGCCCGCCCATGCAGATCCAGACCCATCCCGACAAGGCCAGCCTCGGTCGCGCCGCCGCCGCCGAAGGCGTCGCTGCCCTTCGTGTGGCGCTTGCCGACCAAGGCCGCGCCACGGTCATCCTCGCCACTGGCGCCAGCCAGTTCGACATGCTCGAGAATCTGGTGGCCGCCGATCTTGACTGGTCGCGCGTCACGCTGTTCCACCTCGATGAATATGTCAGCCTGCCCGAAACCCACCCCGCGAGTTTTCGCAAATACCTGCGCGAACGGGTGCTGGCCCGCCTGCCCACCGCGCCTGCCGCCTTCCATGCCATCAACGGCGACGCCGCCAATACCGGCGCGGAAATCGACCGGCTCAACGCGCTGATTGCCGCCGAAACCGTGGATGTCTGCTTTGCCGGGATCGGGGAGAACTGCCATCTTGCCTTCAACGACCCGCCCGCCGATTTCGACACCACCCGGCCCTTCCTGCGCGTGCAGCTTGACGCGGCCTGCCGCCGTCAGCAGATGGGCGAGGGCTGGTTTCCCACCCTTGACGACGTGCCGACCGAGGCGATTTCCATGAGCATCCGCGAGATCCTGCGTGCGCGCCGCCTGATCCTGTCGGTCCCCGACGCCCGCAAAGCCGAGGCCGTGCGCGCCACGGTCGAAGGCCCGGTCTCGCCCGAAGCGCCCGCCTCCATCGTGCGCAGCCATCCGGCGTGCAGCCTGCATCTGGACCCCGCCTCCGCCGCCCTCCTGACAAGAGGCGGGGCTGCCTGATGCCTGCGCAGCGCGTCAGCGGCGGGCTTTTCGACCTTCAGGTCAACGGCTTTGCCGGGGTGGATTTCAACGATGCCAGCCTGACCGCCGAGGCGCTCGACCATGCGTTGACCGCGATCCTGCGCACCGGCGTCACCCATTGCCTGCCCACGCTGATTACCGCCACGCCCGAGGCGCTGGCGGCCCGGCTCGCCGCCCTCGATACCGCCGTGCGGGGCAGCCGCCTCGGCCCGGTCATGGTGCCCGGCTACCATATCGAAGGCCCCTTTCTGAACGAAACCCCCGGATATGCCGGCTGCCACCCGCCCGAGGCGATGGCCGACCCCGACCCCGGGCTTTACGACCACCTGTCGGTGGGGCTCTCCCGTCCCGTCCTGCTGGTCACGCTCGCGCCGGAACGGGCGGGGGCGCTGGATCTCGCACGCAGGCTTGCAGGGCAGGGGGTGACGCTCGCGCTTGGCCATACCGCTGCGCGGTTCGCCAATGTGCGCGCCGCCGTGGCTGCGGGGGCCTCGCTCTCCACCCATCTCGGCAACGGCCTGCCGCAGACCCTGCCGAAGCTCGACAACACCTTGATTGCCCAGCTTGCCGAGCCGGGGCTTGCCGCCTGTCTCATCGCGGATGGCCACCATATCCCTCCCGAGGCGCTGGCCGCCCTGATCCGGCTCAAGGGCGCGGACCGGGTGATCCTCGTCACCGATGCGGTGCTGGCCGCTGATGCGCCGCCGGGGATCTATCAATTTGCGGGCATGCAGATCGAGCGCACAGCCGAAGGCGCCATGGTGCAACCGGGTCGCAGCAATCTTGCCGGATCGGCGCTCTGTCTCGATCAGGCGGTGCGCAATGTGGTCGCATGGGGCATCGCCAGCCCCGATCAGGCCCTCGGCTGGGCCGGACAGGCCCCCCGCTCCGCCCTTGCACGCAGCCTCGCCGCACATGGCATCACGCTGGATCCGGGGGGGGTGGAATGGTCCGACGCGCTGGAGCCGCTGGCGGTGACGCCGGGCCGGGTCATGGCCTGACCACGCCTTCGGTCAGGCTGCACGGGTCTGTCGCAGGGCAACCGGGCACCGGTCACAACAAAACCCCGCACCACGAAAAAGGCGCGCCGCCCTTCGGCCGCGCGCCCCGTTTCTTCGGTCCGGCATCAGGTCACTTCGCGTCCATCGTCTCCGACGCATCGGACCGTTCGTATCGCGGCTCCCTTGGCGGTCGTCCGACCACCTCGCGCAATTCGTCCAGTTCGATGAAATTGTCGGCCTGACGGCGCAACTCATCCGCGATCATCGGCGGCTGGCTGCGGATTGTGGAGACCACCGACACCCGCACCCCCTGCCGTTGCAGGCTTTCGACCAGGGGCCGGAAGTCGCCATCGCCGGAAAACAGCACCGCATGGTCCATCCGGGGCGCAAGCTCCATGGCATCGACCGTCAGTTCGATGTCCATGTTGCCCTTGACCTTCCGGCGGCCCTGGCTGTCGGTGTATTCCTTGGCAGGCTTGGTCACCATGGAATAGCCGTTGTAATGCAGCCAGTCGACCAATGGCCGGATCGGCGAGTAGTCGTCATTTTCCAGAAGTGCCGTGTAGTAGAACGCGCGCAGCAGCTTGCCGCGACGCATGAACTCGTGCCTCAGGAGCTTGTAGTCGATGTCGAACCCAAGCGCCTTGGCGGCGGCATAGAGGTTCGATCCATCAATGAAAAGCGCCAGTCGTTCGTCCTTGTAAAACATTTCTTGTCCCCTCAAAATTTCTTCGCAAACGGATTGAGGACGTGATTGCCTTGGCCGTGTACCAATCCGTCAACGAATAAACGAAGTATCGGACCATTTGTTCCCGATTCAAGAAGACCTATACGAAAGTGTAAGAAAGATGACACATGTTGCAGCGCCGATCCTTGTTGCACTTGGCGCAAACCTGCCGAATGGCGCGGCCACCCCTGCGCGGCAACCCGCCGATACGCTGCGCGCCGCACTTTCCGATCTCGCCGCCGCCGGTCTCGCCCCCCTCCGCGTCAGCGGGTTCCATGCAACCCCCTGCTTTCCGCCCGGTGCAGGCCCCGACTATGTGAATGCCGTGGCGGAACTGCCGGCCGGGTCCGGGCTTGCCCCCACGCAGATCCTCGCACTGCTGCACCGGATCGAGGCCCGCCATGGCCGGAGCCGCAGCGCGCCGGCCTCCGGTGCGCCGGTCCCCCGCTGGTCGGGGCGCACGCTTGATCTCGACCTTCTGGCCTGTGGACAGATGCTGCTGCCCGATGCCGCAACCGAGGCCCGCTGGCGCAGCCTCGCGCCCGCCGACCAGATGCAGGCGGCCCCTGACCGCCTGATCCTGCCGCATCCCCGTCTGGCCGACCGGGCCTTCGTTCTCGTGCCGCTGTGCGAGATCGCGCCCGACTGGTGTCACCCGGCCACCGGCCGCACCGTCGCCCAGATGCTTGCAGCCCTGCCGCCCGCCGATCGGGCCGGGGTCCGCCCGCTCCCCTGACCTCCTTCGTCGCCCCGACAATTTCGCACCTGACGCGCCCCCCTCCGGCGCCCCCCGTGCCGTGCCTGCCGTCCCCGCCCTTTTCAGCTTGGCAGAAATACCTCGGGGGGAAGCCCCTTTGCCTGCGGCAAAGGGGCAGGGGGGCTGGCCCCGCCGACGCCCGGTCGGGGTCTGCGCCGGAAATGGGGCGCCCCGTCCGGGGCTGGCCGCAGGAACTGATTCCCCCGCCGCCGCCTCCGGACGTATCATTTGCCGGAAATCGCGGCGATTTGACCGCAAATGCCCCCCTGTCGCGACTTGTCAAGCCCCGCGCTTGCCCGTAAACAGACGCTTCCTCGCTCCCCAAGGCAGAAAGGTTTCCCAATGGCCCGCGTTACGGTCGAAGATTGCGTCGACAAGGTTCCGAACCGGTTCGAACTCGTCATGCTGGCGGCGCATCGCGCCCGGGAAATCCAGGCGGGCTCCCCGGTCACGGTCGACCGAGACAATGACAAGAACCCGGTGGTGTCCCTGCGCGAGATTGCCGAGGAAACCCAGTCCGCCGACGCGCTGCGCGAACGCATGATCGAAAGCCACCAGACCCAGATCGAGGTGGACGAACCCGAGGAAGACCAGATGGCGCTTCTGATGGGGGGCGAGATGGACCGCCCCGCCCGCGACGACATGTCCGAGGAAAAACTCCTGCGCGCGCTGATGGAAGCGCAAGGCGCGAACTGAGTCTGATCGGGGCGGAAGCGGACGGGAATGATCGACGTCGAAGACCTGATCGCCCTCGTCCGCAACTACAACCCGCGCAGCAATGCCGATCTGATCCGCGAGGCCTATGCTTATGGCCTACGCATGCACGAGGGCCAGTTCCGCCACTCGGGGGAACCCTATTTCACACATCCGGTCGCTGTTGCCGCGATCCTGACCGAACAGCGGCTGGATGATGCGACGATCATCACGGCGCTTCTGCACGACACGATCGAGGACACGAAATCCACCTATTCCGAGGTCGCCCGCCTCTTCGGCGCGGAGGTTGCCGAACTTGTGGACGGGGTAACGAAACTCACCAACCTCCAGCTTTCCTCCGCCCAGTCCAAGCAGGCCGAGAATTTCCGCAAGCTCTTCATGGCGATGTCCAAGGATCTGCGGGTGATCCTCGTGAAACTCGCCGACCGTCTGCACAACATGCGCACGATCAAGTCGATGCGCCCCGACAAGCAGGCGCAGAAGGCGCGCGAGACGATGGAGATCTTCGCCCCGCTCGCAGGCCGCATGGGCATGCAGTGGATGCGCGAGGAACTGGAGGATCTGGCCTTCCGCGTGCTGAACCCCGAGGCGCGGAGTTCCATCATCCGCCGCTTCATCACCCTGCAACGCGAGGCGGGCGATGTGGTCTACAAGATCACCGCCGACATCCGCACCGAACTGGACCGCGCCGACCTCGAGGCCGATGTCTATGGCCGCGCCAAGAAACCCTATTCGGTCTGGCGCAAGATGCAGGAAAAGGATCTCGCCTTTTCCCGCCTGTCCGACATTTACGGGTTCCGCATCATCACCGGGTCCGAGGCCGACTGCTACCGCGTCCTTGGCGTCATCCACCAGCGCTGGCGCGCCGTGCCGGGCCGGTTCAAGGATTACATCAGCCAGCCCAAGATGAACGGCTACCGCTCGATCCACACCACGGTTTCAGGCCGCGACGGCAAGCGGGTGGAGGTGCAGATCCGCACCCGCCAGATGCATGAGGTGGCCGAGGCCGGGGTGGCCGCGCATTGGTCCTACCGCGAAGGCGTGCGGGCGCAGAACCCCTTTGCCGTCGATCCCGCGAAATGGGTGGCCAGCCTGTCCGAACGGCTCGACGGCGAGGACAATGACGACTTCATGGAAAACGTGAAGCTGGAAATGTATACCGATCAGGTGTTCTGCTTCACGCCCAAGGGCGATGTGATCCAGTTGCCGCGCGGGGCCACCCCGCTCGATTACGCCTATGCCATCCACACCCGCATCGGCAATGCCTGTGTTTCGGCCAAGGTGGACGGCATCCGCGTGCCGCTCTGGACCCGGCTCAAGAACGGGCAATCGGTCGAAATCATCACCGCCGAGGGCCAGCGCCCGCAATCAAGCTGGATCGACATTGTTACGACGGGACGCGCCAAGGCCGCGATCCGCCGAAGCTTGCGCGAAGAGGACCGGGGCCGCTTCATCAAGCTTGGTCAGGAACTCGCCCGCGCGGCCTTCGACCATGTCGGGCGCAAGGCGTCCGACAAGGCGCTGCGCACGGCGGCCAAAATGCTGGGCCTTGCGGATGAACAGGATCTGCTCGCCCGCCTCGGCAGCGCCGAACTGACCGCGCGCAAGGTGGTGGAAACGCTCTACCCCGAGCTTGACCGCCAGTCGGGCGAGGAGGTGGATGCCCGTCGTCCGGTCGTGGGCCTCAGCCCCGACCAGATTTTCCAGCGCGCGCCCTGCTGCCAGCCGCTGCCGGGCGAACGCATCGTCGGCATCACCTATCGCGGCAAGGGCGTGGTGGTGCATGCCATCGACTGCCCCGCGCTGGAGGGACTGGAGGAACAGCCCGGACGCTGGGTGGACCTCAACTGGCACTCGGGCCGCCACGCCCCGGTGAACACCGTGGGGCTCGATCTGACGATTTCCAACGATGCGGGCGTTCTGGGGCGCGTCTGCACCTTGATCGGAGAGCAGAAGGCCAATATCTCTGACCTGCAGTTCGTTGACCGCAAACCGGATTTTTTCCGGCTTCTGGTCGATGTTGATCTGCGCGACGTGGAACATCTGCATATGGTGATGACCGCGCTTCAGGCCGAAACCGACGTGGCAGAGGTTGCCCGGCGACGCGACCTGAAGCGCAAGCCCTGAAAGGCCGGAAAGGGCGACAATGGTGTTCAAACGCAGGGACAAGCGAAGCTGGGGCCGGGTCATAACGGAAAGCCTCTGGCCACGCGGCGGCTGGACGCGGGCGGCCTGGTATGTGAACCACCGGCTGCGGCGGCTTCCCGATGCGCCGCACCGGATCGCACGCGGCATTTTCGCCGGGGTGTTCGTGTCCTTCACGCCGCTTTTCGGGCTGCATTTCTTTGTCGCGGCCTTCATCGCCTGGGTGATGCGCGGCAATATCCTCGCCTCGCTGATGGCCACATTCTTCGGCAATCCGATCACCTTTCCCTTCATCGCGGCCTTCGGGGTGGAGTTCGGCAACTGGATCCTCGGCCGCCCCGGTGAAATGCCCGCGCTGGAAATCTTCACCGCCTTCGGGCAGGCGGGCAACGAACTCTGGCACAACTTCGCTGCCATGTTCAGCGGCGAGCCGGTGCATTGGCACCGGATCATCCGGTTCATCCGCTCGGTCTGGTATCCCTATCTTGTGGGGGGCATCCTGCCCGGTCTCGTGGCCGGGATTGCCTGCTACTACATCAGCCTGCCGATCATCATGGCCTATCAGAACCGCCGGAAGAAAAAGCTGCGCGAGCGGCTGGAAAAGCGGCTCGCCGCGCTGGAAGCAAAGAACGCGGCGGAGGCAAAGGCCGCGAAATCCGCAACGCGCGAGGATGACGCGCCGACCGCGCTCTGACACCGCGCGTCCTCCGCTGCGGCGATTTTCCGCTGGCCTTGTCCTTGTCCGGCTCCTACCCTTGCGGCAGAAATCACCGGGCCGGAGCGGGCATGCCCCTGACCGGCGCTTCCGAAGGAATGACAGGATGAAGACGGCCGGGCGGCTCAGACTGGGTGTGAACATCGACCATGTGGCAACCCTGCGCAATGCGCGCGGCGGCACGCTGCCCGACCCGCTGCGCGCGGCGCTGCTGGCCGAGGCCGCAGGGGCGGACGGCATCACCGCCCATCTGCGCGAGGATCGCCGCCACATCCGCGACGCCGATATCGAGGCGCTGATGGCAGGCATCACCGTGCCCCTGAATTTCGAATGTGCCGCCACCGACGAGATGCAGGCCATCGCCCTGCGTCACAAGCCCCATGCCGTCTGCGTGGTGCCCGAAAAGCGCGAGGAGCGCACGACCGAGGGTGGGCTGGATGTTGCGGGCGAAGAGGCGCGCCTTGCCCGCTTCATCGCGCCGCTGCGCGAGGCCGGATGCCGGGTGTCCATGTTCATCGGGCATCAGCCCGCGCAGATAGAGGCCTCTGCCCGGATCGGCGCGGCGGTGGTGGAGTTTCACACCGGCCATTATTGCGACATGCTGGCCGAGGGCCGGGAGACCGAGGCTGCCATCGAACTCGCCGCCCTGCGCGAGGCGGCAGGGCTTGCGCATGGGCTTGGGCTGGAGGTGCATATGGGCCACGGGCTCGACTATGAAACCGCCGCCCATGTGGCGGTTTTCCCCGAAGTGGTGGAACTCAATATCGGACATTTCCTGATGGGCGAGGCGGTGTTCCGCGGGCTTGGTGCCACGATCGAGGAAATGCGCCGCCGCATGGACGGCGCACGCGACCGTCTGGTCTGACCGCGATGCGGATTGCGTTCGGCTGGTCCGGCCCCGTCTGCATGGAGAGTGAGCAGGGAGTGTGCAGAAGTTGCCATCGCGGGACGGGCCGATGATCCTCGGCATCGGCACGGATCTTGCGAATATCGACCGGATTGCCGCGACCTTGGATCGTTTCGGCGACCGCTTCCGCGACCGCGTCTTTACCGAGCGCGAGCAGCGCAAAGCCGCCTCGCGCAAGGATGAGGCCGGAACCTACGCCAAGCGCTGGGCCGCGAAAGAGGCCTGCTCCAAGGCGCTCGGCACCGGGCTTCGGATGGGAATATCGTGGAAAGACATGGCGGTATCAAATCTGAGGACCGGCCAGCCGGTCATGCATCTGACAGGCTGGGCCGCCGAACGGCTGGCGGCGATGACCCCGCCGGGGCATGAGGCGCTGGTGCATGTCACCCTGACGGATGACCACCCCTGGGCACAGGCCTTTGTCGTGATCGAGGCCCGCCCGGTGACGCCCCCCGCTTGACTCTGCCCCCCCGAAGCGCAAAAAGCGCGGCTGAACAGCAACAAGGCGCAAGAAAAACATGGCCAGCAAGGCAAGACCCGACGGCGGCATTGTCGAGACGATCAAGACCATCGTTTATGCCCTGCTCATCGCCGGTGTGTTCAGGACATTGTTCTTTCAGCCTTTCTGGATCCCCTCGGGGTCGATGAAGGACACGTTGCTGATCGGGGACTTTCTGTTCGTCAACAAGATGGCTTACGGATATTCGCGGTTCTCCTGCCCGTTCTCGGCCTGCCCGTTCTCGGGGCGGCTCTTGTCATCCGAACCCGAACGCGGCGATGTGGCGGTCTTTCGCCACCCGGTCAACGGGTCGGATTTCATCAAGCGTCTCATAGGCTTGCCGGGTGACACCGTGCAGATGCGCGAGGGCCGTGTCTGGCTTAACGGCGCGGAACTGCCGCAGGCGCCGAACGGAATCTTTCAGGAAGTGAATGAATCGCAAGGTCCGATGGGCGGCCTGCCGCGCTGTCAGAACGCCCCGGTCGGTCAGGGCGGGCTCTGCAACAAGGACAGGTTTACGGAAACGCTCCCGGGGGGGCGCAGCTATTCGGTCTTGAACATTGATACCAACGGGTTCGGTGACAATACCGATGTTTTCACGGTGCCGCCGGGACATTACTTCTTTGTGGGCGACAACCGAGACAACAGCCAGGACAGCCGCTATGGCCAGTCCGTCGGGGGTGTCGGTTTCGTGCCCGCCGATCACCTGATCGGCCGTGCCGACCGCATCATGTTCTCCTCGGCCGGACGCTCCATGCTCTATTTCTGGACCTGGCGCTCGGACCGTTTCGTCAAGGCGGTGGAGTGAGGCTCTCGGCCGATCTGGCGGCCTTTGCGGCTCGGCTCGGCCATGGATTTTCCACGCCTGACCTTCTGATGCGGGCGGTCACGCACAGCTCTATCTCCTCCCCCACCCGGCCCGACAACCAGCGGCTTGAGTTTCTGGGCGACCGGGTGCTGGGCCTCGTGATGGCCGAAGCGCTGCTGGAGGCTGATCCGAAAGCCGCCGAAGGGCGGCTGGCGCCGCGGTTCAACGCCCTGGTGCGCAAGGAAACCTGCGCTGATGTGGCCCGCGAGATCGGTCTTGGGGATGTGCTGAAACTCGGCCGGTCCGAAATGATGTCGGGCGGACGGCGCAAGGAAGCACTGCTGGGCGATGCGATGGAGGCGGTGATTGCCGCGGTCTATGTGGATGCCGGGTTCGATGCGGCGCGGCAGGTGATCCTGCGGCTTTGGGGCAGGCGGATCGCCGGGGTGGAACCCGATGCCCGCGACCCCAAGACAGCGCTTCAGGAATGGGCGCAGGCGCGCGGCATGGCCCCGCCGGGATATGTGGAGCTTGGCCGGTCCGGCCCCGATCACCAGCCGGTGTTCACCGTCGAGGCGCGCCTGGAGAACGGCGAGGTCGAACGGGCCGAAGCCGGAACGAAACGGGCCGCCGAACAGGCCGCCGCACGCGCCCTTCTGGCGCGGATGGAGAGTGGTCTTGGCAAAGGCTAGCTGGCTTGAAATCGGTCATTCGCGTGACAGTCTGGTATATCGTGCAGGTATCTACAGGTGGACCGTTTCGAGCAGAGCCTATGTCGGAAAAGCCACGAACCTTCATTCCCGACTGAAAGAATACCTGAACAACGTGAGAAAAATCGAAAATGGCTTGCCATACCGCAAGGGTAACGCGGATGGGTTCCGGGCGATTCACCATGCGCTGGCTGATGCAAAGGAAAGAGGACTTCCGATGAAATGGGAAGTCTTGGAGTTTCTTCCGAAAGGCGGCGTTTTGCTTGAAGGAGAGCGACGGTGGATTGCAAAGTTGCGTCCTGACCTGAATGGGCCACAAAACCTCATAGCGGAGAAATCTGATGACAGATGAAGCCATGCGCGCGGGATTCGTGGCCCTGATCGGCGAGCCGAATGCGGGGAAATCCACGCTGCTGAACCGGATGGTCGGGGCGAAGGTCTCCATCGTCACGCACAAGGTGCAGACCACGCGGGCGCGGATCCGGGGCATCGCGATGGAGGGGCAGGCGCAGATCGTGTTTGTCGATACGCCGGGCCTGTTCCGGCCACGCCGCAGGCTGGACCGCGCGATGGTCGCGGCGGCCTGGAGCGGGGCAGGGGATGCCGATGTGATCGTCCTGCTGGTCGAGGCGCATCGCGGGCTGACCGAGGGCACGCAAGCCATCATCGACACGCTGCGCGACCGCATTCCGCGGGGGCGCAAGGTGGCGCTGGCGATCAACAAGATCGACCGGGTGAAGGCCGATGTTCTGCTCGGCTTGGCGGAGAAGATGAACGAGGCCTTTCCCTTTGCCGAAACCTTCATGATTTCGGCCGAGAAGGGATACGGTGTGGACAAGCTGCGTCAGTGGCTGGCGGGCGAGGTGCCCGCAGGCCCTTGGTTCTATCCCGAGGACCAGATCGCCGACCTGCCGATGCGGCTGATCGCGGCAGAGGTGACGCGCGAGAAACTGACCCTGCGCCTGCATGAGGAACTGCCCTATCAGCTTACCGTCGAGACGGAAGCATGGGAGGACCGCAAGGATGGCTCCACCCGGATCGACCAGATCGTCTATGTCTCGCGCGATGGCCACAAGGGCATCGTGCTGGGCAACAAGGGCGAGACGATCAAGGCTGTGGGGCAGGCGGCGCGGGTCGATCTGATGGAGTTTCTGGGTCGGCCCGTGCATCTGTTCCTTAAGGTCAAGCTGCGCGAGAACTGGCTGGAAGAGCCGGAGCGCTATACCGAGATGGGGCTGGATTTCAAGGACGGGAACTGATCCGGCCCGCTGTGCCGGTGCAGAGGGCAGATGCCTCCGGCGGAGGTATTTGGGCCAAGATGAAAGGGCGTCGATGGGACCGCGGCTGACGGCGGATTTCTGGGTGCGGGCCTATCTTGCACGGTTGCGGCTGGCGGATATTCCGGCCTTCGTGGTTGCGAAGGGGGATGTGACGGCGGGGGCGGTTCTGGTGAAGCTGTCGACGCTGGACGGGCAGGCGCGGGCGTTCCAGAGGTCGTTCGACATCATGTCTGGCGCACGGGTCTGGATCGTGCTGGCCGAGGGGGATGAACCAAATGTCGATGCCGCGATCGGCAGGCAACGCGGGTTCGACCCTGATCTGTGGGTGATCGAGGTGGAGGACCGGGCCGGGCGGACGCTGCTGGAGGAAGAGGGGCTCAGCGACTGAAGCGGCTCGCGGCGACCAGCATGAGCGCCATCGCGGCGAAGGCCAGCGCCATGCCGGTGACATTGACCGCGACAGTGTCCCAGCCAAGCCGACCGGCATTCAGGAACGGGTAGGGAAAGAACCCGGTCGCCGCCCCCCGGACCAGCGCATAGGCACAATAGGCCATCGGCCAGATCAGGCAGAAGGGCAGGTCGCGCAAAGTGAGCGTGCGGGGCGCGAAGCGCAGCCACCAGAGCACGGTGAGGATCGGGGTGATCCGGTGCAGTCCAAGATCCGCCCACCAGCGCAGCGACCAGGGCACCAGCGGGCGATAGAGCAGGATCTGATAGACAATCCCCACCATCACAATGGAAATCGTCACCGCAGCCGCCTCGCGCCCGGTGAGGCGGCGTCCGAAGGCCTGCGACCCGAAGGCGACTGCGATCAGGCAATTGGTCAGGATGGTGAAATAGCCCGCAAGCCCCCAAAGCGTTGCACCGAGGCTGGACGTGCGGCCCTGCACGACCATGAACTGAGCGGCGAGGGCTGCAATGGCAAGGGCGCAGATCAGGGCGGAAAAAATGCGGTTGGCGTTTGTCATTCTGCATGGTCTGCCCATGTCTGCCGCGCTTGGCAAGGGGGCTCGCGGCTTCTGACAGAGTGGTGATGGGCCTTGGCAAAGCTCCGGTCGGGCGGAATAGTGCGGGCATGGAATGGCGCGATGAAGGCACATTGATTTTTCTGCGCCCGCATGGCGAGTCCTCGGCCATTGTCGAGATCTTCACGGCGGAGCATGGGCGCCATGCGGGCGTCGTGCGGGGGGGAACGGGTCGGCGGATGGCGCCGGTCCTGCAGCCGGGCGCGCAGCTTTCGGTTGTCTGGCGGGCGCGGCTTGATGATCATCTGGGCATTTTCACGGTGGAGCCGCTGCGGTCGCGGGCTGCGCTGATGGAGGACCGGCTCGCGCTGCTGGGATTGGGGGCGGTCTGTGCGATGCTGCGGATTGCCCTGCCGGAGCGGGAACCGCATCCGGCGCTCTGGCGGGCGACGATGGCCTTGCTCGCGGCGCTGGAGGCGGGGGGGGGCTGGCCGGTGGATTATCTGCGGTGGGAAATGCGGCTTTTGGAGGAAACCGGATTCGGGCTGGATCTGGCCAGTTGTGCCGTGACCGGCGCGCGCGACGATCTGGCCTATGTCAGCCCGAAAACCGGGCGTGCGGTCAGCCGGCAAGCGGCGGGAGACTGGGCCGCGCGGTTGTTTCCGCTGCCGCCCTGCCTGATGGGGCAGGGCTCCGGGCAGGCCGCAGAGGTGGCGCAGGGGCTTGCGATTACCGGTCATTTTCTGGCGCGCGAGTGGCAGCCGGTGCTGAATGACCGGGGTTTGCCGGAGGCGCGCGCACGGCTGGTCTCCGCGCTGGCCCGGCTGTCCGTGCCGGGGACGCGACGCCCGGTGGGGCCGGAACCGGGCATATCGTGATGCTTGCCCGGGACGGCTGTCGCAGCGTATTCTCGACGCCATGAGGCGTTTTTTGCAACATTTGTCGAAAAGTGACTGGATGCTGGTGATCGGCGGTCTTGCCGTCGTGTTCGGATTGCAGATGGCCAAACGGGCCGGGCCGCCGGATATGCCTGAAGCGCAGGCAGAGCTTGCAGCCCCTGTCACGACACCCGGCCCTGCCGGACTGCCGCCCTCACCGACCGGACTGGCCGAGGATGCCTATCACCTGCGCCCGACCCCGCCTGACCCTCCGCTCGACGCGCAGCCTGCGCGGCTGATGCCGGATCCGGGGCATTCAGCGGTGTTCTTCGGGCCGGTCACTCGGGTCGCGCCACTTGGCCCGCTGCCGGACGGCGCGCTGCGCAAGGCTTTTGACGAACTGATGCTGTCCGCCCCCTATTTCGGGGCATTTGCAAGCGCAGGGAGCGGGGCCTATGGCTGGACCTCGGGTTTTGGCACGCAGGCGGCGGCGCGCGCGGCAGCACTTGCCCATTGCGGCCAACATGCCCCGGATTGCCGGATCATCGCGGAACTCCTGCCGGCTGAACTGACAGGCGAGGCCCCAGACAACAGTTTTTCGCATGAACAGTCGCTGGCCTATCAGGCGATCCGGGCGCGCGAGGGGCCGCGCGCGCTGGCGGTGTCGATCGACGGAAGCTGGGCTTACTCGGCGGCGTCCTCCCACCCCGAGGCAATCGCGACAGTTCTGCGCAATTGCGAAAACTCCCGCAGCGGGGCGCAGGCCTATTTGTCGAAGATGCCCTGCAAGGTTTTCGCGACCTGGGAGTGACGATCAGTCCAGCAGCCGCCGTGCGATGACCTGCGCCTGAATCTCGGCAGCCCCTTCAAAGATGTTGAGGATGCGGGCATCACACAGGATGCGGCTGATCTGATATTCCAGCGCAAACCCGTTGCCGCCGTGGATCTGCAGCGCATTGTCGGCGGCGGCCCAGGCGACGCGGGCCCCCAGCAGCTTCGCCATTCCCGCCTCCAGATCGCAGCGTTTGTCGTGGTCCTTCTGCCAGGCGGCGTAATAGGTCAGTTGCCGCGCGATCATCACCTCCACCGCCATGAGGGCGAGCTTGCCGGCGACGCGGGGAAACTCGATCAGCGATTTGCCGAACTGTTTGCGGTCCAGCGCATAGCCCATGCCGACCTCCAGCGCGTTCTGGGCCACGCCGATGGCGCGGGCGGCGGTCTGGATGCGGGCGGATTCGAAGGTCTGCATCAACTGCTTGAAGCCCTGACCTTCGACGCCACCCAGAAGGTTTTCCCCATTTACGCGAAAATCGTCGAAATTGACGGTGTATTCCTTCATGCCGCGATAGCCGAGAACCTCGATCTCGCCCCCCGACAGGCCCGTGTCGACAAAGGGCGTCTCATCGGTGCCGGGGGTCTTTTCGGCCAGAAACATGCTGAGCCCGCGATAGTCGCTGGTGCCTTCGACCGACCGCGCCAGAACCGTCATGACATGGGTGCGGGCGGCATGGGTGATCCAGGTCTTGTTGCCGGTGATGGTCCAGTCCTCGCCCTGTTTGCGCGCGCGTGTGCGCAAGGCGCCAAGGTCGGACCCGGTATTGGGCTCGGTGAATACGGCTGTGGGCAGGATTTCCCCGCTGGCGAGTTTCGGGAGCCAATGCCCCTTCTGCGCCTCCGTTCCGCCGCAGAGGATCAGTTCTGCCGCGATTTCCGTGCGGGTGCCAAGGCTGCCCACACCGATATAGCCGCGCGACAGTTCCTCGGACACCACAACCATGGAGGCTTTCGACAGGCCAAAGCCGCCGAATTCTTCGGGGATGGTCAGGCCGAAAACACCCATTCCGGCAAGCTTGTCGATCACCGACATCGGGATCAACTCGTCCTTCAGGTGCCAGCCATGGGCGTGAGGGGTGACTTCCTCATCGGCAAAACGGCGGAACTGGTCGCGGATCATCTCCAGTTCGTCGTCCAGCCCGGTGGCGCCGAAGGTCGCGCGGCCTGCATTGTCGCGCATCAGGGCGACAAGCCGCATCCGCGCCTCGACCGAATTGCCATGCGCGATCAGGCGCGTCGCCGCCGCGCCCGGTGTCCAGTCCAGCCCCAGATCTGACAGGCGCGCAATCTCGCCCTGGCTCATCGGGATGCCGCCCGCGATCTGTGCCAGATATTCGCCGAACCCGATCTGGAGGATCAGGGCCTCCATGTCGCCAAAGCTGCCCGCCTGGTCAAGCCGGGTGGCCCAGGCCTGCAACTGGCGCAGGGATTCGGTGTAGGTCGCGAGCCAGCTGAGCGTATGGGCGGCAAACTGGTGACGCTCCATCGCCGTGGCGGAAACCTTGCCATCCGGGGCGACAAGTGCGCGCAGCGCCGCGCGTCCGGCCTCGAACAGCGCCTCGATTTCGGGAAGGGCCGCGACCGTCAGCTCGCCAAGCGAGTCGAGTTGCGGGCTGTCCTGGTTCGGCTGTGGTTGTCCGTCATGGGGCATGGCCGCGCTCCGTTTCTGCATCTGCGAAGGAGATAGGATCTTTGCATCCGCAGCGCAACAAGATTTCAAGTTCTGGCGCCTAAAGGTTCGAAAATGTCGCGTCCGAATCAGTGATGCAGGCGGTTCCGGAACGGGTTAGAAGCCCGAAAACGGGAGATGATCCATGGAAAGCATTTCGGCGGGATTGCCTGCGCTCGCCTTCTGGGCCGCATTTGCAGTCGCTTTCTTTGCGGGCTTCGTGAAGGGCACGATCGGTTTTGCCATGCCGCTCATCATGATTTCCGCCTTTTCCGCCTTTCTGCCGCCCGAGGTCGCGCTGGCCGGGCTTGTGCTGCCCACTGTGGTCACGAATCTGTCGCAGGCCCTGCGACAGGGGCTGGAACCCGCCATCGGGTCGGTGCGGAAATACTGGCGGCTTATCCTCGCGACCGTGATCTTCATCGCCATTTCGGCGCAATTCGTGCGCGCGATCCCGCAGGATCTGTTTCTTTTGCTGCTGGGGGTTCCGGTAACGCTCTATGCCTTGTTGCAGTTGAGCGGGCGGAGCCTCGCCATCCCCTTGCGCAACCGCCATGCGGCGGAATGGGGTCTTGGCGTAATCGGCGGGCTTTACGGCGGGATTTCAGGGGTTTGGGGGCCGCCGGTGCTGATCTACCTGCTGTCGATCCGCGCCGACAAGGTTGAAACCGTGCGTGTCAACGGGGTGATCTTCCTGATCGGGGCGGTGGTGCTGTTCGGGGCCCATCTTCAGACCGGGGTGATGAATGCGCAGACCGTGCCATTCTCGGCGGCACTGGTCGTGCCCTCCATGCTGGGGCTCATCTTGGGATACCGGCTTCAGGACCGGCTGGATCAGGCCCGGTTCCGCTGGTGGACGCAGGTTCTGCTGGTTGTCACCGGGCTCAACCTGATGCGGCGCGCGGTCGGGCTTTAGTCCGGCCGGGGCCCGTGCAGGGCCCCGGCCGGTCCGTCAGCCGATGGCCGCGGCTTTCACATCGGGGTCGATGAAAGGCACATATTGGCCGAAATTGTCGGCGAACATCTGCACCAGTTTGGCCGCCTGCGCGTCATAGGCCACCTTGTCAGGCCAGGTCGTGCGCGGGTCAAGCAGCGAAGGGTCCACCCCCGCCACGGACACCGGAACCTCGAAACCGAAATTCGGGTCGCGGCGGAACGTGCCGGAAGCGAGGCTGCCATCCAGCGCCGCCGTCAGCAGCGCACGGGTTGCCTTGATCGGCATTCGTCGCCCGGTACCATAGGCCCCCCCCGTCCAGCCGGTATTCACCAGCCAGCAGGTCGCGCCATGCTTGGCGATCTTGTCCTGCAGAAGCTTGCCATAGACCTCGGGCCGGCGCGGCATGAATGGCGCACCGAAACAGGTGGAGAAGGTGGGCTGCGGCTCGGTCACGCCACGTTCGGTCCCCGCCACCTTGGAGGTGAAGCCGGACAGGAAGTGATACATCGCCTGCGCGGGGGTCAACCGCGCGATCGGGGGCAACACGCCGAAAGCATCGCAGGTCAGCATGATGATGTTTTTCGGATGTCCGCCAAGCCCGGTTGGCGAGGCATTGGAGATCGCCTCCAGCGGATATGCGCAGCGGGTGTTCGCGGTCAGGCTGTCATCTTCGAAATCCAGAACCAGCGTATCGGGATCATAGACCATGTTTTCGACCACCGTGCCGAACCGGTGCGTTGTGGCATAGATTTCCGGCTCTGCCTCGGCGTTCAGGTTGATGGTCTTGGCATAGCAGCCGCCTTCGAAATTGAAGCTGCCCGTCTCGGACCAGCCATGCTCGTCATCCCCGATCAGGATGCGCGAAGGGTCGGCAGAAAGCGTTGTCTTGCCGGTGCCCGACAGACCGAAGAACACGGCGGCATCCTCGGGCCTGCCGACGGCGTGATTGGCCGAGCAATGCATCGGCATCACCCCTTTTTCCGGCAGCAGGTAGTTCAGCAGGGTAAAGACCGATTTCTTGTTCTCACCCGCATATGCGGTGTTGGCGATCAGGATTTCCTTCGCGTCGAAATTCAGCGCGATCACGGTTTCGGTCCGGCAGCCATGGCGTGCGGGATCCGCCTTGAAGGACGGGCAGTTGATGATCGTCCAGTCGGGGGTGAAGGTGGCGAGGTCGGCGCGATCCGGGCGGCGCAGCAGATGACGGATGAACAGCCCATGCCAGGCCAGTTCCGTGACAACCCGCACATCCAGCCGATGGGCTGCGTCGGCTCCCGCGTAGAGATCCTGCACGAAATAATCGCGGCCCTGCATATGGGCCAGCATGTCGGCCCGCAGCGTGTCAAAGCCCCCGACCGTCATCGGGCTGTTGTTTTCCCACCATATGCTGTTTTCGACAGAGGGAGTGCGGACAACAAACTTGTCTTTCGGCGAGCGTCCGGTGAACTGTCCGGTGGACACGAGAAATGCACCGCCAAGCCCGAGCTTGCCTTCGCCCCGGCCGATTGCCGCCTCGATCAGCGCCGGTTCGGTCAGGTTGTAATAGACCTGTCCGAGCCCCTGGATACCGTGTCGGTCCAAAGTATGGTTCGGGTTGACGTGTCCATTGGTCATGTGATGTGAACTCCCCTTGCCGCAATGCGGCTCCTCCGGGTCTCAAATCGGCGGCCCCGGCCACAGGGTGACGCCGGTCGATCCCGTCTGAGGGGGCGACAATTCCGCTATATCACGGGCGTCCCGGGGCGGAACAGGATGGAAGCGGGGCGTTAGCGCAAACAGGACCGATGATAGCGCAACCAGTTCGGTGCGGGTCGGCGCCTGACCGCTGACTGAGACAAATTAGCCATTCATTGGGGAATTTCGTGTCCCCTGACAGAGCGGATCGGGGGTGATTCGCAGTTAGCAGTTGATTCCAACACGTGAAATCGGGAATATGTGAAAAAAAACATATGAGCAGTATAGGGAAACAACCCATGTCAAGGATCGCCCTTGTGGACGACGACAGGAATATCCTGACGTCGGTGTCGATGACTCTCGAAGCCGAAGGTTTCGAGGTCGAAACGTATAATGATGGTCAGTCGGCGCTTGACGCCTTCAACCGGCGGCTGCCGGACATGGCCGTTCTCGACATCAAGATGCCACGGATGGACGGGATGGACCTGCTCCAGCGCCTGCGGCAGAAGACCTCCATGCCGGTGATCTTCCTCACATCCAAGGATGATGAGATCGACGAGGTTCTCGGTCTGCGGATGGGCGCGGATGACTATGTGAAAAAACCCTTCAGCCAACGGCTTCTGGTCGAACGCATCCGCGCGCTGCTGCGCCGGCAGGATGCGATTTCGGGCGATATCGTGGCCGTGACCGAAGAAACCAAGGTTATCGAGCGCGGCAACCTGCGGATGGACCCGCTGCGGCATTCGGTGTCGTGGAAGGGCAATGATGTTTCCCTCACGGTCACCGAATTCCTGCTGCTGCAGACGCTCGCGCAGCGCCCCGGTTTCGTGAAGAGCCGCGATCAACTCATGGATGTGGCCTATGACGATCAGGTCTATGTCGACGACCGCACGATCGACAGCCATATCAAGCGCCTGCGCAAGAAGATGCGCACCGCCGACTCCGAGTTTTCGGCCATAGAGACACTTTACGGCATCGGCTATCGATACAACGAAGAATAACGGCGCGTCATGACCGCCATGCCACGTCTTTCGCCAAGGCAGACCGCGCCGAGCCGCCCGAGCGGGCGGGACGGAGATGTGCTTTTGGGCGAGGACTGGGTTGCCCCGGGCGATCTGGTGGAGCCCGCATTGCGTGAATACCGGGGACGGCGCGGCCTCGTCTCGCTGAACAAATCGCCCCTCGCGCGAAAGATCATTATATTCAACATGATGGCGCTCGTGATTCTGGTGGCGGGCGTTTTGTTCATGAACCCGTTCCGCGACACATTGGTTCTGCAGCGCGAACAGGCCCTCGTGACCGAGGCAAAGCTGATCGCCAGTGTCATCGAGGTGTCGATGACCAACACGGGCCTGCCACCGGCCTCGCCGACAGGAGATGAGGCGACAGCGCGCGTTCTGGGATCGCTCGACATCGGGCGCGGGGTCAATCTGTTCGTCTTTGACTCCGCTGGCCGGATGGTCGTTGCGGTGGAAGGCCGTGCGGCGCTGTCTGACGGGCCGGAGATTGGCAACCGGTCCACTGTCATCACGGATTTTCTGAACGCGGTGTGGGATTTCGTCTCGGGGATACTGTCGTTCTCGCGGCCTGACCTCGCGACGGTCGACGCCGAAGGACTTGCCCGCAACCTCTTCGCGCAGGCGGCACAGGGCCAGACTTCGGCCAACACCGCGCAGGACCCGACAGGAAGCACGCTGTTCTCCGTGGCGACTCCCATCGAGATTGCGGGCGAGGTGTTTGGCGTCGTTGCGCTGACCTCCGCCGAAGGTGAGATCGACCGACTGGTGCGCAATGAACGCGAACAGATCCTGCAGATGTTTGTCGTGGCGCTTCTCGTGTCGGTGGGGCTTTCTCTCGTGCTTGCCTCGACGATTGCGAACCCGCTTTCCGACCTTGCAGCGGCGGCGGAACTCGGTCGGGACCGGGATTCCGAACGTTTTACCGCAGGACGGGTGCGCATCCCCGACCTTGCCGCGCGTCCTGATGAAATCGGCCGGCTCTCGGTGGCGATGCGGGGCATGGTGGCGGCGCTCTATGACCGCATAGACGCGAATGAACAGTTTGCCGCCGATGTGGCGCATGAAATCAAGAACCCCCTGGCCAGCCTGCGGTCCGCGGTGGCTTCCCTGCATGTCGCCAAGCGCGATGACCAGCGCACCCGCCTGCTGGAAGTGATCGACCATGATGTGCGACGGCTGGATCGTCTGGTCAGCGACATTTCCAACGCATCACGCCTCGACAGCGAATTGGTGAAAGAAGAGGAAGAACCATTCAACCTTCTGAAGACGCTGGAGAACCTTGGGGAATACTTGGGTCAGCAAGCGTCGGAAAAAGGTGTGGACTTCATAACCGACCTGCCCTCCGACCCGATCGTGATCCGGGGTCTCGAAGGACGGTTGGCGCAGGTTTTCGTCAATCTCATCACCAATGCCGTGTCCTTCTGCGACGAAGGGGATGCCGTGCGGGTCTGGGCACGCAAGCGCGAGAACCGGGTGCTTGTGGTGGTCGAGGACACGGGCCCCGGCATCCCCGAACAGGCCCTGACCAAAGTTTTCAAACGCTTCTATTCGGAACGCCCGCAGGATGATTTCGGCAACCATTCCGGGCTTGGGCTTGCGATTTCCAAACAGATTGTCGAGGCCCATGGCGGCGTGATCTGGGCCGAGAACATCCGTCCCACACATTCCGATCCAACCTCCGAACCGCTGGGCGCACGCTTCGTGGTGGGTTTGCCGGTGTGACCGGGGTGGAAGGCGCGGCATCAGTCGTCCTTCACGCAACCTGTATCGCCCATCATGGCCGTGCCGCATTGATTGTGGGGGCCTCCGGCTCCGGAAAATCCGGCCTTGCGTTGCAACTGATCGCTTATGGGGCGTCCCTTGTAGCCGATGATCGCGTTGTCCTGACGCGCGACGGCGATGCGGTCATCGCTTCCTGTCCGCCGCGCCTGTCCGGAATGATCGAGGCGCGGGGGGTCGGCCTCTTGCATGCCCGGGCAGCAGGGCCAGCAAGACTGTCCTTGATCGTCGATCTTGACGGAAAAGAGACCGAGCGCCTGCCGCCAAAACGCAAGCGTGACCTTCTCGGCATGGCGCTGGACCTTGTCTTTCCGGTGCGGGGGGGGCATTTTCCCGCTGCGGTTCTGCTTTACCTGACCCACGGAACCCGCGCGGATTGATGGAACCGATGACGACAGGCGCAGCACAGACCGAACAGCGGATGGTTCTCGTCACCGGACCATCGGGGGCCGGAAGATCCACGGCGATCCATGCGCTGGAGGATCTCGGATATGAGGTGATCGACAATATTCCGATCAGCCTTGTGCCCCGGCTGATCGATGGTCCCCGCGCCGAGCGCCCGATTGCGCTCGGGCTTGACCCCCGGAACCGGGAATTCAACACCACAGCCCTGATCGAACTGATCGACCGGATGACCCGCGACCCGCGCGTGATGCTGGAGGTGATCTATCTTGACTGCGCGGTGGATGAATTGATCCGGCGCTATTCGCAAACCCGCCGTCGCCACCCTCTTGCCCCGGATGATACTCCGGCCACGGGAATTGCCCGCGAAATGGACCTTCTGACCGCCGTCCGGGCCCGGGCAGATCACCTGATCGACACGACGGAAATGTCACCGCACGATCTGAAAGCCGAAATCGGTGGCTGGTTCTCGGGCAGTTCCACGACGCGGCTCGCCGTTTCGGTCCAGTCCTTCAGCTACAAACGCGGTCTGCCGCGCGGCGTCGACCTGATCTTCGACTGCCGTTTCCTGCGCAATCCGCATTGGGACCATGGCCTGCGTGCGCGCACCGGCCGCGATGCCGATGTGGTCGCCCATATTGCCGCCGATGCCCGGTTTGCGGAATTTCTTGAACGGGTGACGGGCCTTGTCCTTTTCCTGCTGCCCGCGCAGGCCGAGGAAGGAAAGGCGCATCTGTCCATGGCTTTCGGATGCACCGGAGGGCAACACAGATCGGTTGCCGTCGCGGAAATACTTGCCAAACGTCTTGCGGATACCGGCTGGCCGGTGGCAATACGTCACAGGGAGCTTGAACGCGGCGCGGTGACCGGGCTGCCAGTGGGAACGGGAAATCAGGGGTGATCGGCATTGTGATCGTCGCTCATGGCGGGCTGGCGCGGGAATATCTTTCCGCGGTCGAGCATGTTGTGGGAAAGCAGCAGAACATGCTTGCCATTGCGATCGAAGAAGACCACGACCGCGCGGACAAGCAGGCGGAAATCTGTGCCGCCGCCGAGGCGGTCGATCAGGGGGACGGGGTGGTGGTGGTGACCGACATGTTCGGCGGCTCTCCCTCCAACCTGTCGCTGCCCGCCTGCATCGGGCGCAATCGCCGGATCGTCTATGGTGCGAATCTTCCCATGCTCATCAAGCTTGCGAAGTCGCGCGATCTGGGCGTGCCTGTTGCCGTGGAACTGTCGCTCGATGCCGGACGCAAATACATCAACAGCCTTGATCTTGGCGGAGAGGATGCCCGGCCATGATCGAGCGCAGTCTCAAGATCATCAACGAAAAGGGGCTCCATGCGCGGGCCTCGGCAAAGTTCGTCGAAGTGGTCGAGGCGCATGACGCCCATGCGGAGGTCGAAAAGGATGGCGAGTCCGTTTCGGGCGACTCGATCATGGGGCTGCTGATGCTGGGCGCATCGCGCGGCAGCACGATTATCCTTCGCACGACAGGGGCGGAGGATGATGCGCTGATGGCGGCCCTGACGGCCCTGGTCGCCAACCGGTTTGGCGAGGATTTCTGACCAAGTCCCGATATGGGGGGCTTGTCGCGGAGTTTGCCGCGCAGGTTTTCAGCGCGTCGGAACCGGGACTTCGCCGCGATAGTCGTAGAATCCGCGCTGCGTCTTGCGCCCCAGCCAGCCCGCCTCGACATATTTCGTCAACAGGGGACAGGGCCGGTATTTCGTATCCGCCAGCCCGTCATGCAGCACATTCATGATGGCAAGGCAGGTGTCGAGCCCGATGAAATCCGCAAGCTCCAGCGGCCCCATCGGATGATTGGCCCCAAGCTTCAGGGACTCGTCGATGGACTTGACCGACCCCACGCCTTCATAAAGCGTATAGACCGCCTCATTGATCATCGGCATCAGGATGCGGTTGACGATGAAGGCCGGGAAATCCTCGGCGCTGGCGGCTGTCTTGCCCAGCTTCTCGACAACGGCGAGCAGGCTGTCGAATGTTTCGCGATCCGTCGCGATGCCACGGATCAGTTCGACAAGCTGCATCACCGGAACCGGGTTCATGAAATGGAACCCCATGAACTTTTCCGGCCGGTCCGTGCGCGAGGCAAGCCGCGTGATCGAGATGGAGGATGTGTTCGAGGTCAGGATCGTCTCCGGTTTCAGATGCGGCAGCAGATCGTCGAAGATCTTCTGTTTGACGGTTTCCTTCTCGGTTGCCGCCTCGATGATCAGGTCGGATTGCCCCAGTTCGGCAAGGCTGAGTGTCGTGCGGATCCGGGCCATCGCGGCATCCCGGTCCCCGGCTGAAATCTTGTCGCGCGACACCTGACGATCCATGTTGCGTTCGATCAACCCGATGGCCTTTTCCAGCCCCTCGGCGCTGATGTCATTGAGCAAGACATCATAGCCTGCCTGTGCGAAGACATGGGCAATGCCATTGCCCATCTGTCCCGCCCCGACAATGCCGACCGACCTGATTTCCATCGTGCTGCTCCAGTTGCGATCCCGCGAACCGACCATAGGCCCCCCGGGGGGCGCGGTGCAAGGCCAGTGCGACGCGAAGCGGGCCGATTTCGGGCAAGTGCATAAATTTCAATTCCAATCCCGAATTTAGCGGTTTGGAAACCGCCATCAGCGACATTGATCCCGGGTGTAGAAAAACGGGTGGGTGCAATGGCCTTCGCTTTTGCGGGCGCTTCGGCGCTGGACTATTTTCCATGTTCCTACGGATCGTCGCGACTGACCTTCCGTGGGCCGAAACGACCGCTGGAGGCTCCGTTCGTCGCGGTGCTGGGCGGAACGGAAACCTATGGGAAATTCGTCACTGATCCTTATCCGGTCATCACGGAACGCAGGACGGGGCGGATGCTCGTCAATTTCGGCTGCGTCAATTCCGGCCCGGATGCCTTTCTTCAGGATCGCGAGATCACCGCGCTGGCGGGCGGGGCCGAACTCACGGTGGTCCAGATCATGGGGGCGGCCAACCTCAGCAATCGCTTCTACGCGGTGCATCCACGCCGGAATGACCGGTTTCTGCGCGCGTCCCCCTGGTTGCGCACGCTTTACCGCGAGGTTGATTTCACCGAGTTCCATTTCACCCGCCATATGCTGCACGGTCTGCGCGATGTCTCACCGGAACGGTTCGACCTCGTCGTGACGGAACTGCGTGCGGCCTGGATCACCCGGATGAAGGAATTGCTTGCGCGCTTGCAGGGGCAGGTTCTGCTGCTGTGGATGGCCGATCACCCCCCGGTGGCCAGTGACATGCCGCCGGACCTGTCGCGCGATCCCTTGCTGGTTGATGCCGCCATGATCGATGCCGTCAGGCCTGCCGCAAATGCCTATCTCGAGGTCGTCTACAGTGATGCCGCACGGTCCGAGGGGCTTGGAAACCTGTGCTTTTCCGGGTTCGAGCGGCCCGCTGCCGAAGGCGTGCCCGGCACGCGCGCACATCGCGAGGTCGCGGAGGCGCTCTCCATGGCCATTGACCGGCTGCTGACGCGACAAAAACAATAGGGGGCCTGCAATCCGGCCCCCTTTCATCCTGGTTGAAATACCTTCGGGGGTCCGGGGGCAGACAGCCCCCGGTCCTGCCGTCACAGCTTCTCGATCAGTTCCGGAACGGCGGTGAACAGGTCCGACACCAGCCCGTAATCGGCCACCTGGAAAATGGGTGCCTCTTCGTCCTTGTTGATCGCAACGATGACCTTGCTGTCCTTCATCCCGGCAAGATGCTGGATCGCCCCGGAAATGCCGACCGCGATGTAAAGATCCGGTGCCACGACCTTGCCGGTCTGGCCCACCTGCCAGTCATTCGGCGCATAGCCCGAATCCACCGCCGCGCGTGACGCACCCACGGCGGCACCCAGCTTGTCGGCCAGTTTCTCGATCAGCGCGAAATCGGCCTCCGATCCGACGCCACGGCCCCCCGAGACGACGATCCCGGCCGAGGTCAGTTCCGGCCGGTCGGACGCTGCGACCTTGTCCTCCACCCAGGAGGAAAGCCCGGTTCCGCCCGCCGCCCCGATGGACTCCACAGGCGCGGGCGCCCCCTGACCGGCAGCCTCATAGCTGGCGGTGCGCACCGAAAACACCTTCACCTTGTCGGTCGACCGCAGCCTCTGGACCGCGTTGCCGGCATAGATCGGGCGCTCGAAGATTTCAGCATCGACGACGGCCGTCACATCCGAAATCACCATCACGTCCAGAAGGGCCGCCACGCGCGGCAGCACGTTCTTGGCATCCGTCGTCGCCGGGGCCGCAATATGCGAATAGTCCCCGGCAAGCCCGACAATCAACGCCGCCGTCGGTTCGGCCAGCCGGTGACCGAGCGAGGCATCCTCGGCGCAAAGCACTTTGGACACGCCCTCGATCCCCGCCGCCGCCGCCGCCGCATCGGCGGCCTTGGCGCCGGCACAGAGCACCGTCACCGGCCCGAGCGCCTTGACGGCCGTCACGGTCTTGGCGGTCGCATCCATGTTCAACGCGCCGTCGGTCACTTCACCCAGAAGAAGAACAGCCATCAGATCACCCCCGCTTCGTCCTTGAGTTTTGCGATCAGCTCGTCGACCGAGCCGACCTTGACGCCCGCCTTGCGGCCTGCCGGTTCAGTGGTCTTGACCACCGTCAGGCGCGGCGTGACATCGACGCCGTAATCCGCAGCGGTCTTTTCGTCGAGTTGCTTTTTCTTGGCCTTCATGATGTTGGGCAGGCTGGCATAGCGCGGCTCATTGAGCCGCAGGTCCACCGTCACAACGGTCGGCATCGCCACCTCGATGGTCTGCAACCCGCCATCCACCTCGCGCGTGACCCGCGCCTTGTCGCCCGCAATGTCCAGCGACGAGGCAAAGGTCGCCTGGCTCCAGCCCAGAAGGGCGGCCAGCATCTGCCCGGTCGCGTTCATGTCATTGTCGATGGCCTGCTTGCCACACAGCACGAGGCCGGGTGCTTCTTCCTTGACCACTGCGGCGAGCAGTTTGGCCACGGCCAGCGGCTCGATGTCATTATGCACATCATCGGTTGCCACGATCAGGATGGCGCGGTCCGCCCCCATGGCCAGCGCCGTGCGCAGGGTTTCCTGCGCCTGTTTCACGCCTATGGAAACGACGACGACCTCTTCGACGGTCCCCTTTTCCTTCAGGCGGATCGCCTCCTCGACGGCAATCTCGTCAAAGGGGTTCATCGACATCTTCACATTCGCCAGATCGACGCCGCTCCCGTCCGCCTTCACGCGCACTTTCACGTTGTAGTCGATCACACGTTTGACAGGCACCAGAACCTTCATCGCGCAACTCTCCCATTCAGCGGCCCGCAGGCGGGGCCGGTCCAAGCTTTTGCGACGTTGTTAGCCTGTCGGGCCGCCGGAAAACAGATCAAAACCGACCGCTGCGGATGACAGGACGTCGCGTTTTCACGGGTTCCTCGTCAGTCCGGGCACCCAGAGAACATCCTGCGCGCCATCGTCATTCGCGATGCGCCCGGCGACGAAAAACCAGTCCGACAGCCGGTTGAGGTATTTCACGGCTTCGGGGTTCACATCTTCCAGTGTCGCAAGTTCCACGGTCAGCCGTTCCGCACGCCGGCAGACCGTGCGGCACAGATGCAGATGGGCAGCCAGCGCCGTGCCGCCGGGCAGGATGAAACTGCGCAGCAGCGACAGCCGCGTGTTCATTGCGTCGATCTCTGCCTCCAGCCTTTCGACCTGTGCGGCGATGATGCGCAACCTTGGGTAGGGGGCCTCGGCATCCCTTTCGCGGTCGGGCGTGCAAAGGTCCGCGCCCAGGTCGAACAGGTCATTTGAAATGCAGGCAAGGGCGGCATCCGCCTCGCCGGTGGCATGCAGGCGCGCAAGGCCGATGGTCGCATTGACCTCATCGACCGTGCCATAGGCACTGACCCGCGCGGAATGTTTGGCCACCCGCGCCCCGTTGCCGAGCGCGGTTTCCCCCGCGTCCCCGGTTTTCGTGTAGATTTTCGACAGAATGACCATGACTTACCCCCGACCGTTCAGGTCATGCGCCGCACAAAGACAAAGAGCAGGATCAGGACAACCGCCCCGAACTGCGCATAGATGCGCCAGCGCATCAGGCGATTGGCGTGCTTGCGGTTGAAGTCGCCCCCTTTGGCAAAGCCGCCGACGCCGATCATCAGGATGACCAGAACGCCAAGACAGGCAAGGGCGGCGATGATGAAAAGCGGGTCGCTGAGCATGGGGTGTCCTTTGCTGTTGGACTGCATCTAGGCGGATCACGCGAAAAGGCGAAGCGCAAATCCGGCAGGAGCCCGGATGCTGCGGCAATTCGTCCGCTGCGGTTCAGACCTTTGCGATCAGCCAGTCGAGCGCCGAGGTGGGCAGGATACGTCGCGCAATGTTCATAAGATAGGTCGGCTGCGTTACGAAATAGCGTTTCCTTGGACGCGGGCTTTCAAGGGCATGGATCAGCTTGTCCGTCACCGCTGAACAGGGCAGTTCCCAGCGGTCCGGGCCGCCGGGGCCATAGAGCCGCGACAGCAGACCTTCATATTCTTCCCGCCGGGCCGAGTTTTTCCAGTCGATCCAACGTTCGAAATGCGGGATGGAGTTCTGCCGGATGCGCGTGGGAATGGGGCCCGGCTCGATCAGGATGATGTCGATGCCGGTGCCGCGCATCTCGATCCGCAGCACATCGGTCAGGCCTTCCAGCGCGAATTTCGTTGCGACATAGGCCCCGCGCCAGCGCATGCCGACCAGCCCGAGGACAGAGGAGTTGTTGATGATCCGACCGTGACCCTGCGCCCGCATCACCGCAATGGCGCGGCGGGTCAGGTCATGGGTGCCGAAAACATTCGTCTCGAAAATCTCGCGCAGCGCCCCGCGCGGCAGGTCTTCGGTCGCCCCTGGGCAGGCATAGGCCGCGTTGTTGAACAGCGCGTCAAGCCTGCCGCCGCTGCACGACAGGATTTCCCTCATTGCCTCCGCGATGCTTTCCTCGGACGCGATGTCAAGCTGGAGGCTTTCCAGTCCTTCGTCGCGCAACCGTTCACAATCCGCTTCATTGCGGCAGGTCGCAAACACGCGCCAGCCACGTCTGTGCAGGGTTCGCGCCGCATCCAGACCAATGCCCGAGGAACATCCGGTAACCAGAATTATGCGTTGGCTCATGTTTGGTCCGCCCCCGATTTCCTTGTGGCCCAAGGCTTAGGGGCAAGTGGGTGCAGGGGAAAGGGGTCAGTTGCCCGTGGGGTTGCGGTCGGTCATCAGGCGAGCGGCAACAAAACCCTCCACACCGTCGCCTTCGATGCGGATCCGCACCCAGCCGTTCTCTTCGGGTTGCACCACAAGGACCGATTCATTGCGGGTCAGCCGTCCCACGACCGCGAAATTGGTTGACGGCCCCTGCCGCACATTGATGGCGTTGCTGTTGACGAACAACAGCGGCATCGGCGCGGGTTCCGAAACCAGGTCCACGACAGATTCGGGGGGCGCTGCCTGCGGAAGCGGCATCGTTGTGGTGCTGCGATGGACGGCCGGCTCGGGTGTCGGCGGCGACATGGGAACGAAGGCGACGAGATTGGCCTCGGGCACAGGTGCGGCTGTCCCCTGAGTCGGCGCTGCCGCAGCAGCAGGCGTCGGACCGGTCTCGGTCGGACCGATCTCGGGGGCTTGCGCAACAAGCCCTTGCCGCATCTGCCCGCGATCCTCTCCGCCGATCAGCAACACAAGGAACATCGTCGCGGAAAGCAGCAGCATCAGACGGATCATGGCAACACCGATTCACTTTAAGTCATTCACACCTTAACGCTTCTTAGCGGATTTTTGTTCCGGGAAAAAACCTGTGAATTCCCCCAGAGCCGAAACAATAGGCGCGCTGTCGTTTCCGGTGACAATTCCGGCTGGACCGGTCGCGGCAGCGGGATTACACAACATCCATGACAAAAGATGCCGACACCCCCAAGATCGAGCCGATGACTGTCTCCGAACCGCTGCGTCGTGCGATCGGGGACAGGTATCTGACCTATGCGCTGTCGACGATCATGCATCGCGCGCTGCCGGATGCGCGCGACGGGCTGAAGCCGGTTCACCGCCGAATCCTCTATGCCATGCGCGAGTTGAAGCTGTCGCCCAGCAGCGGATTCCGCAAATCGGCCAAAATCGCGGGCGATGTGATGGGCAACTATCACCCGCATGGCGATGCCGCGATCTATGATGCGATGGCCCGTCTCGCGCAGGATTTCAACGTCCGCTATCCGCTCGTGGACGGGCAGGGCAATTTCGGCAATATCGACGGCGACAATCCGGCGGCCTCCCGCTACACCGAGGCGCGGCTGACGGCGATTGCCGAAAAGCTGATGGAGGGGCTGGCCGAAAACGCGGTCGATTTCCGCCCCAACTATGACGGCACGCTGGAAGAGCCTGTCGTCATGCCTGCCGCCTTCCCGCATCTCCTGGCCAACGGGTCGAGCGGCATCGCCGTGGGCATGGCGACGAACATCCCGCCGCACAACCTGCACGAACTGATCGACGCCTGCCAGTTGATGCTGAAAAACCCCGATTGTGCCGATGAGGCGCTGGTCGGGCTGGTGCCGGGGCCGGATTTTCCCACGGGCGGCGTGATCGTGGAGCCGCAATCCAGCATCCTGGAGGCTTACCGCACCGGGCGCGGCGCGTTCCGGCTGCGTGCGCGCTGGCAGGTGGAGGATCTGGGGCGCGGCCAGTGGCAGATCGTGGTCACTGAAATCCCCTATCAGGTGCAGAAATCCAAGCTGATCGAAAAGCTGGCCGAGGTGATCCAGACCCGCAAGGTGCCGCTTCTGGCGGATGTGCGCGATGAAAGCGCCGAGGATGTCCGCATCGTGCTGGAACCGCGTGCGCGCACAGTCGAGCCTGACATGCTGATGGGGATGCTCTTCCGCACCTCCGATCTGGAACTGCGCTTCAGCCTGAACATGAATGTGCTGATCGACGGACGCACGCCCAAGGTGTGCAGCCTCAAGGAGGTGTTGCGCGCCTTTCTCGACCATCGCCGCGAGGTTCTGATCCGGCGCAGCGAACACCGGATGGCGAAAATCGACCACCGGCTCGAAATCCTCGAAGGTTTCATCACGGCCTTCCTGAACCTTGACCGGGTGATCGACATCATTCGTTACGACGCTGACCCCAAGCGCGCCCTGATGGCCGAGAACTGGGGCCGCAAGCACGTCCGCGCGACATCCGAAAAGGATTATGTCAGCCCGCCCGATGCCGAGGGCGAGTTGACCGAGGTCCAGGCCGAGGCGATCCTCAACATGCGGCTGCGCAGCTTGCGGCGGTTGGAGGAGATGGAACTGATCGCCGAGCGCGACGCGCTGATGCAGGAACGCGCCAAGCTGGAGGATCTGCTGGCCGATCCGCGCCTGCAATGGAAGCGCATCGGCGCCGATCTGGCCGAGGTGCAGAAAACCTTTGGCAAGTCCTGGGACAAGGGCCAGCGCCGCACCACCTTTGCCGAGGCGGGCGTGGTGGAGGATGTGCCCTTCGAGGCGATGATCGAGCGCGAGCCGATCACCGTGATCTGTTCGAAAATGGGCTGGATCCGGGCGATGAAGGGCCATGTCGCGCTGGAGACAGAAGCCAAGTTCAAGGATGGCGACGAGGGGCGGTTCCTGTTCCATGCCGAAACCACCGACAAGATCATCCTCGTGGGCACGAACGGGCGTTTCTACACGCTGATCGGGGCGAACCTGCCCGGCGGGCGCGGCATGGGGGAACCGGTGCGCCTGATGGTCGATCTGCCGAACGAGGCGGGCATCGTCGATCTGCGCATCCACCGCGCCGGGGAGAAATTGCTGATCGCCTCCACCGAAGGTGACGGGTTCATCGTTCCGGCCGACGAGGTCGTGGCCCAGACCCGGACCGGCAAGCAGGTGCTGACCCTGCGCGACGGCGTGCGCACCGCATTGTGCAAATCCGTTGCGGGCGATCATGTGGCCGTGGTCGGGGAAAACCGCAAGGTTCTCATCTTCGCACTGGACGAATTGCCGGAAATGGCGAAAGGTAAGGGGGTTCGGCTCCAGAAATACAAGGATGGGGGTCTTTCGGATGCGACGACCTTCAATTTGGCGTCCGGGCTGAGCTGGAAAGACCCTGCCGGGCGCACCCGCACGGAAACCGACCTTGGCGAATGGCTTGCAAAGCGCGCCACGGCTGGCCGGATGGCCCCGAGGGGATTCCCACGCGACAACAAATTCAACTGAATTGCCTTTAGCACCACCCACAGATTCAAAGGAGATTGAGCAATGTCATCCAGATCGGGCATCGTCCGCTACAGCGGGGAACGCGGCGCGCTTTTCAAAATCGCCTTCCAGACCGGCCTTTTGACGGTCATCACGCTTGGCATCTATCGGTTCTGGGCCAAGACCCGGATCCGCAAATATATCTGGTCCTCGGTCAGCCTGGATGGCGACCGGATGGAATATACCGGCACCGGGCTGGAAAAATTCCTCGGCTTTCTCATCGCCATCGTGTTTCTGGCGGTCTATCTGGCGGTGGTGCAGCTTATCCTGACCTTCGTGGGGCTCGGCATCATCCAGGATCCGAGCGATCCGAATTCCGCGATCTACCTGATCCTTTCGACCTACATCTCCTTCTTCGCGATCGTGCCCTTCCTCTTTTTCGCCGCCTATCGCGCACAGCGCTACAAACTGGCGCGCACGCGGTTCCGGGGTATCCGGTTCGGCATGGACAATGCGGGCTGGGGCTATGCGCTGCGTGCCATCGGCCACTGGATCCTGACGATCCTGACGCTGGGGCTCTTGCTGCCGCGCCAGACCTTCTGGCTTGGGAAATACATGACGGATCGCAGCCATTACGGCGATGGCCGCTTCGAACAGGGCGGGCGCTGGACCGACCTCTATGGCGCGATGAAGCATGTGTTCATCGGCTTCGGTGTGCTGGTTCTTGCGGTGCTGGCAGGTGCGGTTCTCAATTCCGCGCCGCTTGCGGGCATCCTCGGTGTCGTCGGCTATATCTGGCTGATCGTCGGTTTCGTGGCCTATGGCGTGCAATCCTACGCCTACATGACCTCCAACACGACGCTGGACGGCGCGGTGGGGTTCATCGCGACCCCAAGCACCGGCGAGGTCATCAAGCGGTTCATTGTCGGTGGTCTGATCGTCGGTCTGGTCGCGGTGGTCGGGTTTGTGGCCCTTGGGGCGGTATTCGCCGGGTCCATGCAGATGGCCGGTTTCGGCGTCATGCCCGGCCCCACGACGATCCTCCTGCTGGTGCTGACCTATCTGTTCCTTTTCGTGGCCCTTGGTGCGCTGTCGCTGGTGTTCATCACCCAGCCGATCATCGCCCATATGTGCGAACGGCTGGAGGTGCAGAATGTGGCCGCCCTCGATGCCGTGCGGCAGCGTGCCTTTGACAAGGGGGCCGATGCCGAAGGCTTCGCCGATGCGCTCGACATGGGCGGGGCGATCTGAATGATCGGTGCCGCGCCGGTTCCGGCCCAGTTTTTCGACGGGCTGTCGGCGCGGCGTCACCCGGTTTTCGTCAGCGTGAGCCGGGACGGGTCCGGCCTCTTGATCGACAAGGCGGAACGCGGTGGCACGCCGCTGACCTGGCCGCTGGACCGGCTGCGCCGTCTGGCGGATACGGCGGTCAGGGGCGAACTCGTCCTGACCCTCGTGGCCGAGACCGAGGACGAATCGCCCCGCGACCCGGCGCGACTGGTGCTGGCAGATCCGGCCCTGATCGACTGGGTCGGCAGACATGCCAAGACGCTTGACCGGCGCGACACGCGGCGCGGCACCGCCATGCGGATCGTCAGCCGACTGGCGCTTGCGGTGGTGGCGATCCTTGCAATCCTCTTCGTGCTGCTGCCCCGGATGGCCGATTTCATGGCTGAGCGGATGCCGCTGGAAACCGAACAACGCTTTGGCCGGACGGTGGTGGCACAGATGGAACGCTTTCTGGGCGCGCGGGAGGGGCGGAGCCTCGCCTGCGACGCGCCCGAGGGCAGGGCGGCGCTGGACAAGATGGTGGCCCGGCTGACCGCGGGGCAGGATCTGAACTACCCGCTGAATGTCGGGGTTCTCAATCACCGGATGGTCAATGCCTTCGCCGCCCCCGGCGGGCATGTGATGCTGCTGCGCGGCTTGCTGGATCAGGCGGCAAGCCCCGAGGAGGTGGCCGCCGTGCTGGCCCATGAGATCGGCCATGTCGAGGCCCGCGACCCCACACGCCTGACCCTGCGCGCTGCGGGGTCGGCGGGGATCGTGTCCATCGTTCTGGGGGATGTGTCGGGGGGCGCGCTGGTCGCGGTGGCCGGGGAATACCTCTTGCAAAGCTCCTACACACGCGAGGCCGAGGCACAGGCGGACCGGTTCGCGCTGCGCCTGCTCAACGAGGCGGGGGTCAGCTCCAGGGGCATGGCGGATTTCTTCCTGCGGATTGGCGGGAAATCGGGGGGTGAAATCCCGGAATATCTGTCCAGCCATCCGGCGAGTACCGCGCGCGCCGAACGTGCCGCCCGGAATTCCGAGGATCAGTCTGCAACGACGCCCATCCTGACCGACCGTGAATGGCGCGACCTACAGGCCATCTGCAATGCGTTCAACGTGACGCCCTGACGCGCCCCCGCTTTCGTGTCCGCGCGCCCGGTTGCGCGGGCAGGGGGCGTTCTGTATGCAGGGCTGGCCGACCTAACCGGGAAATGCCCTCCATGCGCCTGCTTGCAACCCTTGCCATCGCCCTGTCCTTTCTCGCGGCCTGCGCGCGCAACGAAGTGGTGGAGCCGCAGGTTGAACTCGGCAATTTCAAGCTCGGCTTTGCGGTCGTGGTGGCGGATGGGGTGCAGAAGGTGCCGATCTCGCGTGATGCCGATCCCGAGGACTGGAAGCGAAGCATGACGCAGGCGCTCAACACCCGGCTGAAGCGATATGAGGGGGACAAGTTCTTCAATCTCGGGGTGTCGGTCGATGCCTATGCGCTGGCCCCGCCCGGCATCCCGCTGGTGGTGTCGCCGAAGTCCGCGCTGGTCGTTTCGGTCACCGTCTGGGATGATTCCGCTGGCACCAAGCTGAATGAAAAGCCCGAACAGTTCACGGTTTTCGAAAGTCTGGATGGCGATACGCTGATCGGTTCCGGCCTGACCAAGACGGCCGAGGAGCAGATGGCGACGCTGACCTTCAACGCCGCGCGGCGCATCGAACGCTATCTCTCCGACAACCCGCAATGGTTCGGCCTGCCGCCGAAGCCGGTGCGCGCGGCCCCGGCGGCGAACTGACGCTTGATTTCCCCCGATTTCGTGGCTATCTCGCCCCGCGTGTGGAACGGGCCGCGCTGCGGCCCCCTAATGGATGAGGCGCCCCTGCGATGGCCAAGGCAAAGTTTGAACGCAACAAACCGCATGTGAACATCGGGACCATTGGTCACGTTGACCACGGCAAGACGACGCTGACGGCGGCGATCACGAAGTATTTCGGCGAATTCCGGG
>JBKBNP010000016.1:0-62864 GCA_046295215.1 Pseudorhodobacter sp.
CGTCGCTCCGACAACAGGGCGACCGCTTCCGACAGGGTGCTTGCGGGCGTGATCGTGATGACGCCCCCGGTGGCCTTGGCCGACAGGATTTGCTGAACCAGCATGGTAACCTCCTCCATTTCCGTCCAAATCGTCGGCCGGGTGCAACATTCTGTCAAGTCATTGATCCATCGACGAGCGATTCAAGCCTCTGGACCTCGCGCCGCACCCCCTGCACCAGCAGATCGGCAAAGCGGTTGAGCCGTTCTGCCCGCCCGTCATCAGCATGGCGGATCAGCCAGAAACTGCGGGTCAGGCTCACCTCCCCCGGCAACACCCGCACCAGCTCCGGTGCCGCAGGCAGGGCGAAATCATGCACCATCCCGATCCCCGCCCCCGTCCGCAGCAGGTTCAACTGCACCGAAACCGAGTTTGACGACAGCGCCAGCCGCCCGCCCGCCATTTCCCCCAGATAATCCAGTTCCCGGTCAAAGATCATGTCGGGAATATAGCCCACGACGGACCGCCCCCGCAGATCCCCGCGCTCCCGGATCGGTGGCCCAGCCGCGAGCCAGTCGCGCGACGCCGCCAGATGCAGCCGGTAGTCACTCAGCTTCTGCACCGTCAGCCGCCCGGTTTCAGGGCGCGACACGCCGATCGCCATATCCGCCTCGCGTCGCGACAGGTTGAATACACGCGGCAGGGCGACGATCTGCACCTCCAGCCCCGGATTCTCCGCGGCGATCCGCCCCAGCACCTGCGGCAGCAGGTAATTGGCGCAACCATCCGGCGCCCCGATGCGGATCTGCCCGCGCAGGCCTGATGAGGCCCCCCGCAGATCCTCTTCCGCCGCCTCCAGTGTCGCCTCGGCGCGCAGCGCATGATCCATCAACCGCGCCCCGGCCTCGGTAAGACTGTAGCCTTGCGGCGATTTCAGAAAGAGCCGCTGCTCCAGTGCCGCCTCCAGGCGCACGATCCGCCGTCCCAGCGTTGCCGGGTCCAGCCGCTGCACCTTGCCCGCGCCCGACAGGCTCTCTGCCCGCGCCACGGCAAGGAAAAGCCGCAGATCTTCCCAGTCCATTCCGGTTATCCCTGCAAAAATGCAAAACGCTTTTGGGATATTGCCTCTTTATCCGGCATTTCTGCAAGCCTATCCTTCCCGTAACCAATTCCTCGGGAGGATGTCATGGAAGAACTCGGCCACTGGATCAACGGCAAGCGCGTCAAGGGCACTTCGGGGCGGTTCGCCGATGTGATGAACCCCGCGACGGGCGAGGTGCAGGCCCGGCTCGCGCTGGCCTCGAAGGCCGAACTCGACGCCGCCGTGGCCGCCGCCGCCGCCGCCCAACCCGCATGGGGGGCCACCAATCCGCAAAAACGCGGCCGGGTGATGATGGCCATGGTGGGCCTCATCAACCGCGACATGGACAAGCTGGCCGAGGCGCTGAGCCGCGAACATGGCAAGACCTTCCCCGATGCCAAGGGCGACATCCAGCGCGGGCTGGAGGTGATCGAATATTGCATCGGCGCGCCGCAGATGCTGAAGGGCGATTTCACCGACAGCGCAGGCCCCGGTATCGACATGTATTCCATGCGCCAGCCGCTGGGTGTGGCTGCCGGGATCACGCCCTTCAACTTCCCCGCCATGATCCCCCTGTGGAAAATGGGGCCAGCACTTGCCTGCGGCAATGCCTTCATCCTCAAACCGTCGGAACGTGACCCCTCGGTGCCCTTGATGCTGGCGGAACTGTTCAAGGAGGCGGGCCTGCCGGACGGTCTGCTGCAAGTGGTGAACGGCGACAAGGAATCGGTCGATGCGATCCTCGACAACCCGACGATTGCCGCCGTGGGCTTTGTCGGCTCGACCCCGATTGCCGAATATATCTACGGGCGGGGCTGTTCCAACGGCAAGCGCGTGCAATGTTTCGGCGGGGCCAAGAACCACATGATCATCATGCCCGATGCCGATCTCGATCAGGCCGCCGATGCGCTGGTGGGCGCGGGCTATGGCGCGGCAGGCGAGCGTTGCATGGCCATTTCCGTAGCCGTGCCGGTGGGCGACGCCACAGCCGATGCCCTGATCGAAAGGCTGATCCCGCGCATCGAAAAGCTGAAGGTCGGCCCCTACACCGCCGGAAACGATGTGGATTACGGCCCCGTCGTCACCAAAGCCGCCAAGGAAAACATCCTGCGGCTGGTCAACAGCGGCGTCGAACAGGGTGCGAAACTGGTGGTCGATGGCCGCAAGTTCAGCCTTCAGGGCTATGAGGACGGCTTCTTCGTCGGCCCGCATCTCTTCGACCATGTGACCAGGGACATGGACATTTACCGGACCGAGATTTTCGGCCCGGTCCTGTCCACCGTGCGCGCAAAAAGCTATGAGGAGGCGCTCGCCCTCGCCATGGACCATGAATATGGCAATGGCACCGCGATCTTCACCCGCGACGGCGACACGGCGCGCGATTTCGCCAATCGCATCAATATCGGCATGGTGGGCATCAATGTTCCGATCCCGGTGCCGCTGGCCTATCACACCTTCGGCGGCTGGAAGAAGTCGGGCTTCGGCGATCTCAACCAGCACGGCCCCGATGCCTTCCGCTTCTACACCCGCACCAAGACGATCACGACGCGCTGGCCCTCCGGCATCAAGGAAGGCTCGGCCTTCAACTTCAAGGCCATGGACTGATCGCCTGCCGCGCCCTCCCCTTTCATCTGTTCCCAAATATCCCGGGGGGACGCGTGGCACGCGCCGGGGGGCAGCGCCCCCCTCCTGCGCCGGCAAGGGGCGCTGCCTGCCGCCACTGCGCATCACTGGCGCATATTCCCCCACCGACAGTATCTTGCAAGGGTAGTCCAGCAGAGGCCTGCAACATCCCTGCAAGATTCGCCCCCTAGACAGCCCTTGAGTTCACGCGGGAGGAAAGACAATGGATGTCACGCTGAGCGAGGAAGCACAGGCAATCTTCGAGATGGCGCATGGCTTCTCGCAGGATCGCATCGCACCCCATGCCCGCGACTGGGAACGCGACGGCAATATCCCCAAGGATCTCTGGCCCGAGATTGCCGCCCTTGGCCTCGGCGGGCTCTATGTGCCCGAGGACTTTGGCGGCTCCGGCCTCTCGCGCCATGATGCGACGCTGGTTTTCGAGGCGCTGGCCATGGCCTGCCCCTCGGTTTCGGCCTTTCTCTCGATCCACAACATGTGCGCGGGCATGATCGCAAGATTCGGCTCCGAGGACGCAAAGGCGCGCTGGCTGCCCCGCGCCTGCACGATGGAGACAGTGTTTTCCTATTGCCTGACCGAACCGGGGTCCGGGTCGGATGCGGCGGCGCTGCGCACCCGCGCGGACCGCAGCAACGACCAGTGGCGGCTCACCGGCACCAAGGCCTTCATCTCGGGCGGCGGCTATTCGGATGCCTATATCGTCATGGCGCGGACGGGCGGTGAGGGTCCGAAAGGAATATCGGCCCTGATCGTGGAGGACGGCGCGGCGGGTCTCAGCTTCGGCGGGCTGGAGGACAAGATGGGCTGGCGGTCGCAACCCACCCGTCAGGTCCAGTTCGACGATTGCGCCGTGCCGATGGACAACCTTCTGGGCGAGGAAGGGCGCGGCTTTTCCTATGCGATGGCGGGGCTGGACGGTGGTCGGCTCAATATCGCGGCCTCGGCGCTTGGGGGCGCGCAGGCGGCGCTGGATGCAACACTTTCCTACATGACAGAACGCCGCGCCTTCGGCCAGCGACTGACAGAGTTCCAGGCGCTGCAATTCCGGCTGGCCGATCTGGAAGTGAAGCTGGAAACCGCCCGCGTGTTTCTGCGCGCAGCGGCGGCGAAACTGGATGCAGGCACCCCGGATGCGACGAAATTCTGTGCCATGGCCAAACTCTATGTCACCGACCGGGCCTTCGAGGTGGCCAATGACTGCCTGCAACTGCACGGCGGCTATGGATACCTCGCCGATTACGGGATCGAGAAAATCGTGCGCGACCTGCGCGTGCATCAGATCCTCGAAGGCACGAACGAGATCATGCGGCTCATCATCAGCCGCGCCATGCTGGCGGACCGGGCATGAGTGACATCCTTGTCCGCAAGGAGGGTCGTGCAGGCCGGATCACGCTGACGCGCCCGCAGGCGCTCAATGCGCTGACCTATGATATGTGTCTGGCGATCGACGCGGCGCTGCGGGACTGGCAGGATGATGCGGCTGTCGAATTGCTGCTGATCGACGCGGAGGGCGAACGCGCCTTCTGCTCGGGGGGCGACATCGCCGAGATGTATGCGACCGGAACACGTGGCGATTTCAGCTATGGGCGGCGCTTCTGGCGTGACGAATACCGCATGAATGCGCGGCTGTTCGAGTTTCCCAAACCGACGGTGAGCTTCCTTCAGGGCTTCACCATGGGCGGCGGCGTGGGGGTGGGATGCCATGCGGGCCTGCGGATCGCGGGGGAAAGCACACAGATCGCCATGCCGGAATGTGGCATCGGGCTGGTGCCGGATGTGGGCGGCAGCATGATGCTTGCCCGCGCACCGGGGCGGATCGGCGAATATCTGGGCGTGACGGGCGCGCGGATGGGCGCGGCGGATGCGATCCTCGCCGGGTTTGCCGATGTTTTCCTGCCCGAGGCGGATTGGGAGGCCGCGAAGGCGGCGATGGTTGCGGAGGGCAAGGCGGAGGTGGCCGGCATGACCCCGCCTCCGGGTCGGCTTGCCGCCCTGCAGGCAGAGATTGACCGCCATTTCGCGGGTGAAACGCTGGGCGACATTGCCCGAAGCCTTGCCCTTGATGACACGGCCTTCACAGCGGAGGCGCAGAAAGCACTCGCGCGCAACGCCCCCCTGTCGATGGCCTGCACCGTGGAAATGCTGCACCGTCTGGGCGCGGAACCTTCCATCCGGCAGGCGCTTGAACTGGAATACCGCTTCACCCATCGCGCGATGGACCGCGCCGATTTTCTGGAAGGCATCCGGGCGGCCATCATCGACAAGGACCGCAAGCCGCGCTGGCGCCATGCCGGACCGGAGGCGGTGCCGGGGGTGGATGTGGCGCGGATGCTGATGCCGCTCGGGACGGAAGGCTGGACATATTCGGAGGAAAAGGCATGAAGATCGGGTTCATAGGATTGGGCAACATGGGCGCACCGATGGCCGCCAATCTGGCGGCAGCCGGGCATCAGGTGACAGGGTTCGACCTTGCCGCCCCCTGCCCGGCAGATGTGGTGCCCGCAAGCAACGCCGCAGAGGCCGTGGCCGGGGCGGAGGCGGTCATCACCATGCTGCCCAATGGCGCGATCCTGCGCAGCGTCGCGGCCGAGATCCTGCCTGTCATGCAGCCGGGGGCGGTGCTGTGCGACTGTTCCACCGTCGATGTGGACAGCGCCCGTTTCGTGGCCACCGAGGCGGAAGCGGCGGGGAAATCCGCGCTCGACGCACCGGTTTCGGGCGGCGTGGGCGGGGCGGCGGCGGGAACGCTCACCTTCATGGTGGGCGGGCCGGACGCAGCCTTTGCCACCGTCGCGCCGCTGTTTGACGTGATGGGGCAAAAGGCCGTGCATTGTGGCGCGGCGGGGGCGGGACAGGCCGCCAAGATCTGCAACAACATGATCCTCGGCGTGACCATGATCGCCACCTGCGAGGCCTTCGCGCTGGCCGACAAGCTGGGGCTCGACCGGCAGAAGATGTTCGATGTCGTCTCCACCTCCTCGGGCTATTCCTGGGTGATGAACGCCTATTGCCCGGCCCCCGGTGTCGGTCCGAAATCGCCCGCCGACAATGATTACCGGCCCGGTTTCGCGGCGGAACTGATGCTCAAGGATCTGGGCCTGTCGCAGCAGGCGGCAGAGGCGGTCGATGCCGACACTCCGATGGGAAAGGCAGCCCTCGACCTCTACCGCCAGTTCGTCGAAGAGGAAGGCGGGCGCGGGCGCGATTTCTCGGCCATGCTGCCAAGATTCGAGACACGGCGGCGCGGCTGATCCCGCCGCCTTCGCGGAGGCGTGATGCGGCGTGACAGACAGAAGCGGCACCAAGGCGCGTTCATCCCCCATGAACCAGGGAGGATGACACGAGAACCACAAGCTTCATTGCCGCCGCAGTTGCGATGGTCCTGACCCAGGCGATCCCCGCCCCGGCCGAGGCGCAGCAGCGTCAAGGCCATCGGGGTGGCAAACCCGCCATCGTCCAGCAGCACCATTTCCATTACGCCACCCCGAATCGCCGCGCGGTGCAGCCGCAGCAGCATCGCGGCCCCCGGATCGGCCAGCACGCCCGCAACGGTCGGGTCTGGCATCAGGGGCCGCGCCACAGGGTTGGCCCGCCGCCGCGCGGCCAGCATTACCGGGTGATCGACAACCGTGTGGTCCGGGTGGACAACAATACGCTCCAGATCGTTGCCATCGCGGGGTTGCTGTCGGCCCTGCTGCGCTGAACCGAAGCGCCCGGCCACGAGGGGTGGCCGGGCCGTTCAACGGGCGAATGGGCCGCAGCAGGATATTCTGGCTTATGGGGGTCGGAAGGTATACATTCAAATTACCTAATGTGAATGGAGCCTTCCCATGCTGAAAACCAATGTCGGCGGCATCGACCGCATCCTGCGCGTCGTAATCGGCCTTGCGCTGATCGCGGGCTTTTTCCTCAACACCGAAAGCAGCTATCGCTGGGCCTATCTGATCGGGATCATCCCGCTGGCGACAGGCCTTCTGCAGACCTGCCCGCTCTATTCCATCCTCGGGCTGAACACCTGCCCGATGAAGAAATAATGCCCAGGACGGCGCGCGGCATCATTCCGCCGCGTGCCGCCTTGGTTTGAGCATCTCGCCCAGATAGCGCCCGGTATGGCTTTCCGTTGACAGCGCCACCTGTTCGGGCGTGCCGACCGCCACGATCCGCCCGCCGCCATCGCCGCCCTCGGGGCCGATGTCGATGATCCAGTCCGCCGTCTTGATGACGTCGAGATTGTGTTCGATCACCACGACCGAATTGCCCTGATCCACCAGTTCATGCAGCACTTCCATGAGCTTGCGCACATCCTCGAAATGCAGGCCAGTCGTGGGTTCGTCGAGGATATAGAGCGTGCGCCCCGTCGCGCGGCGGCTGAGTTCCTTTGACAGTTTCACCCGCTGCGCCTCGCCCCCCGAAAGGGTCGTCGCCTGCTGGCCCACCTTGATATAGCCAAGCCCGACCTGACAGAGCGCGTCCATCTTGTCGCGGATCGCGGGAACGGCGGAAAAGAACGCGAGCGCATCCTCACATGTCATATCAAGAACGTCTGCTATACTTTTGTTCTTGAACTTTATTTCCAGCGTTTCACGATTGTATCTCCGCCCCTTGCAGGTCTCGCAGGTGACATAGACATCGGGCAGGAAATGCATCTCGATCTTGATGACGCCATCGCCCTGACAGGCCTCGCAGCGCCCGCCCTTGACGTTGAAGGAGAACCGCCCCGGATTGTAGCCGCGCGCCTTGGATTCCGGCAATCCGGCAAACCAGTCGCGGATCGGGGTAAAGGCCCCGGTATAGGTGGCGGGGTTCGACCTCGGCGTGCGTCCGATGGGGCGCTGGTCGATGTCGATCACCTTGTCGAGATGTTCGAAGCCCTTGATCGTCTCGCAAGGCGCAGGCGTTTCGCGCGCGCCGTTCAGCCGCATCGCGGCGGTCTTGAACAGCGTCTCGATGGTCAGCGTGGACTTGCCTCCCCCCGAAACCCCGGTCACGCAGACGAACTTGCCCAGCGGAAACTCTGCCGTCACCTCTTGCAGGTTGTTGCCCGTGGCCTTGACCACCGTGACCTTCTTGCCATTGCCTTTGCGCCGAACCTTGGGCACCGCGATTTCCCGGGTGCCGGTCAGATACTGGCCTGTCAGGCTGGCCGGATCCGCCGCGACCTCGGCGGGCGTGCCATGGCTGACGACGCGGCCCCCATGCACCCCGGCCCCCGGCCCCATGTCGAACACATAATCCGCCTCGCGGATCGCATCCTCGTCATGTTCGACCACCAGCACCGTATTGCCCTGATCGCGCAGATTTTTCAGCGTGGTCAGCAGCCGGTCATTGTCGCGCTGATGCAACCCGATGGAGGGTTCGTCCAGCACATACAGCACCCCCGTCAGCCCGCTGCCGATCTGGGAGGCAAGCCGGATGCGCTGGCTTTCCCCGCCCGACAAGGTGCCCGCATTGCGGCTCAGCGTCAGATAGTCCAGACCCACATTCACGAGGAAACCAAGACGTTCGCGGATCTCCTTCAGGATCGCCCGCGCGATTTCATTCTTCTGCCTGGTCAGGCTCTCGGGCACCGACCCGATCCAGGCATGGGCCTCCTTGATCGACATCTGCACGACCTGGCCCACATGAAGCCCCGCGATCTTGACCGCCAGCGCCTCGGGTTTCAGCCGGTAGCCGCCGCAAGACCCGCAGGCGCGGTTGTTCTGGAACCGCTCCATCTCCTCGCGGCTCCAGGCCGAATCGGTTTCGCGGTAGCGCCGTTCCATATTCGGAATAACGCCCTCGAACACACGGCTGACCTGATAGATCCGCCCGCCTTCATCATAGCGGAAGGAAATTTCCTCTTCACCCGAACCATAAAGGAACAGTTGCTGCACATGGGCGGGCAGATCCTTCCACTTGGCCTTGCGGTCGAATTCATAATGTTTGGCCAGCGCTTCGATGGTCTGGGTGAAATAGGGGGATTTCGACTTGGACCAGGGCGCGATGGCCCCTTGCAGCAGGCTCAGCCCCTGATCCGGCACCACGAGGCGTTCGTCGAAAAACAGTTCCACCCCCAGACCGTCACAGACCGGGCAGGCCCCGAAAGGCGCGTTGAAGGAGAAAAGGCGCGGCTCGATTTCCGAAATGGTGAAGCCCGAGACCGGGCAGGCGAATTTCTCGGAAAATGTCTTGCGCTCGGGCTCGCCCTCGGCGGGTGCTGTTTCCAGCACGGCAATGCCATCGGCAAGGTTCAGCGCGGTGCGCAGACTGTCGGCCAGCCGTGTCTCGATCCCCTCGCGCACCACGATCCGGTCCACCACCACGTCGATGTCATGCCGGAATTTCTTGTCCAGCACGGGCGGTTCATCCAGATCATGAAAGGCCCCATTCACCTTGACCCGCTGGAACCCCTGCTTGCGCAATTCCAGAAATTCCTTGCGGTATTCGCCCTTGCGGTCACGCACGATGGGGGCCAGCAGATAGGCGCGCGTGCCCTCCTCCATCGCCATCACGGCATCCACCATGTCCTGCACCTGCATCGCCTCGATGGGCAGGCCGGTGGCGGGGCTGTAGGGCGTGCCGACGCGGGCAAACAGCAGACGCATGTAGTCGTAGATTTCCGTCACCGTGCCGACGGTAGACCGGGGATTCTTCGATGTGGTTTTCTGCTCGATGGAAATGGCGGGCGACAGGCCCGAAATATGGTCCACATCCGGCTTGCCCATCATGTCCAGAAACTGCCGGGCATAGGCGCTCAGGCTCTCGACATAGCGGCGTTGGCCTTCGGCATAGATCGTGTCGAAGGCGAGCGAGGATTTGCCCGACCCCGACAGTCCGGTGATGACCACGAGCCTGTCGCGCGGGATGTCCACATCCACGCCCTTGAGGTTATGCTCGCGCGCGCCACGCACCTCTATGAACTTCTGCTCGGCCATGCTCTGCCCTCACCGTTTCCAGTTGCCATAGATAGGCGAGGCGCGCTGAGTCTCCAACCGAAAAACGTGAACGATTGGTGAACATTTTGAGGTGGCGCGAAATTATTCCGCCGCCGCCCGCCGGCGTGCCAGCCATTCATGCAGCGCGATGCCGACAAGGCTCGGGAGCGCCACGAAAAGCGCAAGTCCCGTCGCCCCCTGGGATGCGATCAGTGCGGCAAGCAGCGGCGTGCCGGTGGTGGTGCCAAGGTTGCCAAGCTGGGCAATCGCCCCCGCCGCCCGCGCCCGCCCTTCGGCCTCCGGGTTGAGTTGCGGGATGGCGGCAAAGCTCGCCCCCTGCACCACGCCAAGACTTGCCGCCAGCACCAGTGCCGCCCCGACCATCACCATGCCTGCGCCCGGCGATCCCCAGATCACCGCCGCCGCCAGCACCGTCACGGCAAAGCCCCCTTGCACGATGCGCACCGCCGAAACCCGGCCCAGCAGCCAGACCCCCAGCGTCAGCGACACGATGATCGACACAAGCGGCATTGCGGTGGCGACAAAGCCCTGCCACCCGCCGCCGACCATCGGCGGCAGAAGTGTCAGCAACGCCACATAAGTCAATGTATAACAACAAAACCCCAGGGCGGGTGCCGATGTGAACGGCGAGGCATAGATTGCCCCATGCTGGTGCAGAACCGCGCCCGGACGCAAGGATGGCAGGACCGGATCCGCCTCCCCGGGCAGCACCCGCAGGATCGCCAGCGCAAACACCGCCATATAGGCCCCATGCGCCAGAAACAGCGCGCCGCTGCCAAACCGCTCCACCAGCGGCAGACCCAGCGCCGCCGTCACCGCGAAGGACACTGCAAAGAAACTCGACCACAGGGTCATGGCGAGGCCCTGAAATCGCAGCGGCGCCACTTGTGCGATCAGAACGGGTGCTGCCACCACGATGGCCAGATGTGAAAACCCTTCGGCAATCCGCAGGACGATCATCAGCGCCAGAGGCGGCATCGGGGCCTGCAAGGCGGAAAACAGCGCTCCCGACGCCAGCGCCCAGACCAGAACGCGCCGATAGCCCAGCCCCTGCACCATCAGGCCCGCCATTGTCCCGAACACCAGCCCGACCAGTCCGACGACCGACACGATGAGCCCCAGCATGACCGCACCCGAATCGGGATAGTCCTGCGCGACCCGTGCGAACAGAACCGAAACCTTGCCGAATTGCGCCGCCGCCCCGAGACCCGCGCCCCAGAGCAGAAGGATGACCAGCAAAGGCGATGCCGCGCGCATGGCCTGACCTATCGCGCGTCGCGCGCCAATGCCACGTCGAAAACGAAAGGGCGGGAAATTCCCCCGCCCTCATTCATCTTGGCCGAAATACCTCGGGGGGTGAGGCGCGCGCCCCGCGCGCCGAGGGGGGCAGCGCCCCCCGCCCCGCTCACATATGGATCGCGCGGCCATAGGCGTCCAGCACCGCCTCATGCATCATCTCGCTCAGCGTCGGATGCGGGAAAACGGTTTCCATCAACTCGGCTTCCGTCGTCTCCAGCGTGCGGCCCACGACATAGCCTTGAATCAGTTCGGTGACTTCCGCCCCGATCATATGCGCCCCCAGCAATTCGCCGGTTTTGGCGTCGAATACGGTCTTGATGAGCCCCTCCGGCTCGCCCAGCGCAATCGCCTTGCCATTGCCGATGAAGGGGAAGCGCCCCACCTTGACCTCATGGCCCGCCTCCTTGGCCTTCGCCTCGGTCAGACCCACGCTCGCGACCTGCGGATGGCAATAGGTGCAGCCTGCAATCGAGTTCGGCTTGATGGGATGCGGATGCCTGCCCGCGATCAGTTCAGCCACCATCACGCCCTCATGGCTCGCCTTGTGCGCCAGCCAGGGCGCGCCCGCGATGTCGCCGATGGCATAGAGCCCCTCGACCCCGGTGCGGCAGAACTCGTCCGTCACCACATGGGTCCGGTCGATCTTGACGCCCAGCGCCTCCAGCCCGAGGCCCTCGACATTGCCAACGATGCCCACGGCGGAAATCACCGTGTCGAACTCTGCCGTCTCGGTCTTGCCGTTCGATTCCAGATGCGCCGTGACCTTGCCCGCCGCCTTGTCGAGCTTTTTCACCGTGGTCTTTTCAAGGATCTTCATGCCCTGCTTCAGAAACGCCTTTTTCGCAAAGGCGGAGATTTCGGCATCCTCCACCGGCAGCACGCGGTCCATCACCTCGACCACCGTGGTATCCGCCCCCAGCGTATTGAAGAAGCTGGCAAATTCGATCCCGATGGCGCCCGATCCGATGACCAGCAGCTTTTTCGGCATGCGTTTGGGTTGCAGCGCGTGCTTGTAGGTCCAGACCAGATCACCATCCGCCTCCAGCCCCGGCAACACCCGCGCCCGCGCGCCGGTGGCCAGCACGATGGCGGGGGCGGTCAATTCCTCGGTGCCCTTGTCGGTCTTGACCGATACGCGGCCCTTGGCCGGGATCGTCGCCTCGCCCATGACAACCGTGATCTTGTTCTTCTTCATCAGATGGCCGATGCCGCCCGACAACTGCTTGGCCACGCCGCGCGACCGCGCCACCACGGCGTCAAGATCATAGCCGATCCCGTCGGCCTTCAGCCCGAATTCCTTGGCCCGGTGCATCAGGTGGAACACTTCGGCCGAGCGCAGTAGCGCCTTGGTCGGGATGCAGCCCCAGTTCAGGCAGATGCCGCCCAGATGCTCGCGCTCGACAATGACCACCGATTTGCCCAGTTGCGCTGCCCGGATCGCGGCGACATAGCCGCCCGGACCTGCACCGATCACCACCACGTCAAAGCTCTTGGCCGCCATCATTCCCTCCCTGGAAAAAGTGGTTTACCCCTAAACTATCTTTCCGCCCCGAGCAATGAAGCCAGGGACGCAGGGCCATGCACTCAGCGCATGGCTATCCCTGCAACTCCCGCACCACCGCAGCATAGCCACCCGCGTCCAGAAAGGCCCGCTCCTCTGCCGTGCTGTCACGCCCCAGCGCCGCGTTGCGGAAGGGAAAGCGGCCAAAACGGCGGATGATCTCCTGATGCGCCCGGGCATGCAGCGCGGTTTCGGCCCCGGTCTCGGGCATCCGGGACGGGATCAACTCCACCGCCAGCGCCTGATCCGCCGGATCTTCGGAATGTTCGAAGGGCAGATAGAAGAACTGCCGTTCCGGTTCGGGCACCTGCATGTCCCAGCCCGCAGCAACCGCCTGCCGCGCCGCCGCGCGGGCCTGCGCGTCGGTCGCGAAGGCCTCGGGCTTTCCCCTGTGGATATTGCGCGAGAACTGGTCGGTTATCACCAGAAAGGCCAGCGTCCCGGCCGGCCCGTCAATCCAGTGATCGAGCCCACCATCCTGCGCCGCCTGCCACAGATCGCCGAACCGGTCGCGGATGGTGGCGTCGATCTCCTCGCCCCCCGCATACCAGCGGTCGGGGCCGATCTCGCCAAGCCAGAAATCCAGAACCTCCACCGGATCGGACATGCGCCCAGCCTCCCCTGTTCCCTTCCGCCCCCATCGCGGACGGAAAGCCAGCCTGACAGGTTTGCCGGAAGCTGACAACGCCGGATGAACGGGTCAGCCCTGGCCCGACTGGCCCGACTGGCCCGGCAGATCGCCTTCGCCCTCGGCCATGGCCGCACTGGCCACGATGGACGTGGCCGAAGGGGACACCGCCGTAAAGGCCGCCGTCGCGCCGGGCGTCTTGCGCCGCTGCGTCATCCGCCAGGCGGCATAGCCCGCCAGGGCCACGAACAGCACGGACATATAGAGGAAGAATCCGCGCGGCCCGATCATCCCCATCAGCCAGCCCGTGATGACAGGCCCGGAAATCGCGCCCAACCCGTTGATGAACAACAGCCCCGCCGAGGCCGCCGCCATGTCGGACTTGTCGAGGTAATCGTTCACATAGGCAAGGATCAGCGAATAGAGCGGGTTGGACACCGCCCCCGCCAGCGCGCCCACCGCCACCAGAACGATGAAGGGCACATCCCAGAACACCGGCAGCATCAGCCCCACGCCGCCCAGCACCGCCAGCCACAGGATCACCGTGCGCCGGTCCATCCGGTCCGACAGCCAGCCGATCGGATATTGCGCCACCAGACCGCCGACATAGATCCCGGCGATGAAGATGGAAATGTCGCGCACGTTCAGCCCCGCCTGCGTGCCCCAGACCGCCGCCATCCCGAATTGCGCCGAAAACACGCCGCCCAGCAGGAACATGCCGACACAGCCGAGCGGCGAGGCACGATAGAGGCTGCGGAACGACAGCGGCTTTGTGGATTCGAACGAGGGCGCGGGATTGACCGACAGCAGGATCGGCGTGAAGGCCAGCGACACCAGAACCGAGGGGATGATGAACAGGATATAGCCGGAGGGATCGCCGAGGTTCAGCAACCCCTGCGCCGAGATGATCCCGATCATCTGCACGATCAGGTAAAGCGACAGCGCCTGTCCGCGGTTTTCATTGGTGGAGGCGTTGTTGAGCCAGCTTTCGGCGGTGATGTAGACGCCCGAGAAGGAAAATCCGATCAGCACCCGCATCAGCGACCAGGCGATCCAGTTCGGCGCCACCGCATAGAGGATCAGCACCGCCGAGATGAGCGACCCCAGTGCTGCAAAGACCCGCACATGGCCGACCCGCCGGATCAACTCGGGCGCCATGCGCGACCCGAAGAGGAACCCCACGAAATAGCAGGACATGACGATCGAGAGCTGGAAGGTTTCCATGTTCTCCAGCCCGCCCCGGATCCCCAGCAAAGACCCCTGCATGCCGTTGCCCAACATCAGAAGCATCATGCCGAGCAGAAGCGGCCAGGTGGACTTCAGGACGGTCAGCATGGGCGGCTTCCTTATGTCCATCGGACAGGATGACGGGCTTGCGGTCCCGCCGGATTGCAGTTTTTTGACGCTCATCTCGCGAAAACCGCGTGGAAAGGTCTTTCATCCCGGCGCGGTTATCCTAGTTTTGCGACAGGGTGAAGGCAAACCGGCGTCGACGTTGCGCGATTTGCGACGTAGAATGACGCGACCGGCGCAAGACGCGCAGATACCGGGCGGGTGTGATATGGTTTTCACCAGTCTCAACAAGGAGCAATCGCCGCAGGCATGGCGGCCAAAAACGAAGGACAAGAAATGTTCGATCACAGGGAAACGTCGGCCCCGCCGACGCAAGACCGGGATGCGGCGGCCATGCTGTCCCCCGGCGAGGCGGAAAAGCTCCGCAGCGAGGGCGTTGAACTCGGCTTCGATCCGGCCCTGAATACCTGGGTGCGGCTGGATCGCGTGGAAGATCGCACGCGCCAGATGTTCAGCGGAATGGCCCCGCCCGACGAACTTGCCCTGCGTCCCTGGACCGGGGAGGATGCCGCGACCTATGCGGCGCTGCTCGATGATCCGGCAGTCTGGGAATACCTCTACGAAGAGTATCCCGCCCCGATGACAGTTGCGCTTGCCCGCGACCTGATCGGTATCGCCGCGGCCCCGCACCATCTCGTGCGCGCCGTGCTGGCGGAGGGCGAAGCCGTTGGCCAGATCCGGCTCCTGTCGGACGCATCCGGCACCGAAGCGGAACTCAGCTACTGGCTCGGGCGCGCCCATTGGGGCAAGGGGATCGGCAAGCGGATGGTGCAGGCGGCCCTGCGGTTCGGATTTGCGGAACTCGGGAGCCTGCGCCGCATCGTGGCCTATGTCCATCCCGACAACCGGGCCTCGCAGCACCTGTTGACGCGAAGCGGCTTCACCCCGGTCCCGCCGCGCGCCGATGGCTGGCTTGCCTTCGGGATCGAGAGGCCCTGACGTCCCGCCGCGCTACGCCCCGGCCCGCTCCGCTCCGACCTGCCGCGACCCGGGCAGCAGGAGCGAGGCATCGCCATAGGAAAAGAACCTGTAGCCCTGCGTCACCGCATGGGCATAGACCGCACGCATCCGATCCTGCCCCATCAGGGCGGAGACCAGCATCAGCAGCGTCGATTTCGGCAGGTGGAAATTGGTCATCAACCCGTCAGTGACGCGGAAGCGATAGCCGGGATAGATGAAAATATCCGTCTCCCCCCGCCAAGGCCACATCACGCCCTCCGGTCCGGCGGCAGATTCGATCAGCCGCAGCGCCGTGGTCCCGACCGCGATCACCCGCCCGCCCGCCGCACGGGTCGCGTTGATCTCGGCGGCAGCCTGCGGCGTCACCTCGCCCCATTCGGCATGCATCCGGTGGGTGGTCACATCCTCCACCTTCACCGGCAGGAAGGTGCCCGCGCCGACATGCAGCGTGACCTCGGTGAAATCCACACCCATGGCCCGCAGATCCGCCAGCAAACTGTCATCGAAATGCAGGCTGGCGGTGGGGGCCGCGACCGCACCGGGGCTGCGGGCGAAAACGGTCTGGTAATCCTCGCGGTCCTGCGCATCGGGCGCGCGCTTTGCGGCAATATAGGGCGGCAGCGGCATCTGGCCCGCTTCGGCAAGGGCTGCGTCGAAAGCGGCACCTTCAAGGTTGAACTCCAGCCGCAGATCGGCCTCGCCCCGTTCAGCCACGCGCGCCTCCAGCCTTGCGGCAAAGCGGATCACCTCGCCGGGTGCCAGTTTGCGCAGCGGCTTGGCCAGCGCCCGCCACCCCCCCGCCGCATCGGGCTGCAACAGCGTCACCTCGATGGCCGCGACGGCCTCGCCCTGCGGGGTCATGCGGTGGCGCCGCCCGTCCAGCCGGGCCGGGATCACGCGGGTATTGTTCAGCACCAGCCGGTCGCCGGGCTGCAACAGGCCCGGCAGATCCGCCACATGCCGGTCGGCCATCCCGTCCGGCCCGACCACCAGCATCCGCGCGGCCGGGCGCGGCCGCACCGGGCGCGTCGCGATCAGATGGTCAGGCAGGTGAAAATCGAAATCATCCAGCTTCACGGCGCGGTTCCCGGTTGCACTGCGGGCGGCGGAGGCGGCGGCCTGCGGAAAATCTCGCGGAACATCCCCGGTGTCAGGATCGACAGCGGATTGACCGACACGGAGGGATCCTTGGCCGTTCCCCCCACGCGATAGGCAAAGCCGAACAGCCCCTCGCCCCGCCGGGTGAAGATCGACCCGATGGCATTGAGCATATAGATGGGCGAGATCACGCCTTGCATGTCGAGCCGTCCCCCCTGGGTGTAATAATCCCCGTCCAGCGACACCCCCAGCGAGGCCCCGATGGCCGAGCCACTGGTGATGCGGATCGCGGCAGGGGTCAAGGTGAACTCCGCCTCCACCTCGGAAAACAGCAACCCGGTGCCGTTCATCTGCTCCAGCAGACCGACCACCGATATGGCCGACAGCAATTCCGCCAGCGCGGGCAGGTTGCGGATCGCGATATTGCTCATCTTGAGGCTGCCGTCATATTCCCCCGCAGGCCCGCGCGGACGCAGCACCAGATCGAAGCCGCCCCCCCGGGCGTTGGGAAAGATGCCCGCCGCCGAAAACACCGCCCCCGCATCGTCGGACCGCACCCGCACCGCCGCGCCGCGCGGCGTCGGAACCAGCGTTCCGCGCACCGGGGCCACCCCGTTGACGCGGGCGGTGAAGTCGCCCGAAAGCCCGCCCTCGCGCGGGGCAAGGCGAGCCCGGAACCCGGCAAGGCGGATCGCATCCGTCAACACCAGTTCATCGAGCGCCAGCGTGATGGCATCCGGTCCGGCGGCGGCCCCGCCCGCCGAAGCCGCGCGCGGCAGGCCCCTTATGTCGAGCCGCCCGCCCGTCATCTCGATCCCCGGCGCGCGGCCCCTGCCCCGGCCCGTCAACTCCACCGTCGCATCCAGCCAGCGCCCGACCCGCAGCGGCGCGAAGCGGGCGCGGGCCAGCCCGCCACCGGGGGCCAGTTGCAGGCTGCCGGTCGCACTCAGCCCCGCCGCCTCTATGCGCACTACCTCCACACTGGCAGGCGTGCCGAGCGTGGCCTCGATCTCCAGCCGCCCGGTGGCGGCAGCGGGCTTGGCCCATCCCAGCGCGGGCAAGGCCATGCCGACCCCCGCCAGACCGGAGGTCAGCCGCAGTTTCGGCGGGCTGCCGCGCCGCAGGTCAATCGCCATGTCGGCCTGCCCCCGACCGGAAATCAGTCCCTCCGGCAATTCGATCCCCAGCCTGCGGGCATTTGCGGGCGACAGCTCTATCTGTCCCTCGACGCGCGATATTCCGGCGTTTTCCGGCCCGAAAGCCTGCCGGAAGGTCACATCGAAGGGCACGCCGTCCAGGTGCCCCGGGCCGGTGATCGCCATGCCATCGCGCGTGGCCGTCACCGTCAGGCGTTCCGCCTCGATCCTGCGCCCCGGCACCAGCCTGTCAGAGGAAACACCGGCAAGCTCGGCCGTCACATCGAGATCGAGATCGGCGATGCGGATGCCCTGCACCAGCGGCAGAGAAAGGCGGATGCGCGCCGTCGCCTGCCCCTCCGCCAGACCGACCGGCAGCCCCGCGCGCGTCAGAAATCCGAAGGGCGGTTCATCCAGCAGCGACAACGCCGCCGTCAGACTGCCGCTGGCCGCAACGGTGATCTCCGACATGGTGGGCCGCACTGTCACATCAGGCACATGAAAGACCGATCCCGCGACATCCACGCGCCCGCCTTCGGGGGCCGTGACATGGCCCTCCTGCACCACCTGCATATAGCTGCGGTTGTCGATCACCGCATAGCCGCGCCCCGCCTCGATCGGTGGCAGCGTGCGCAGAAACCGCACCGTGCCCCCGGTGAAATCATAGCCCAGCCGCAGTTGCGGCTCGGCGCCGGGTGCAAGCCGCAGCGCCGCCGTGAGATTGGAAACCTCGCCCGCACTGATGTTCTGCGACAGCCAGTCGCGGGTGCGGGGCACGACTGCTGCGGGCCAGAGCGCCAGGATCCCGTCATGCGTGATCCGGTCCAGTGCCAGATCGACGCCGATTTCCCAGCCATCGGGCCGCGCGGCGATCTTGCCGCTGGCCACCAGCCTGCGGTTCTGCTCGGTCAGGGCCATCTGCCCGATCTCGACGCTGAACGGATCGAGCCGGAGGCGCAGATCAACCGCGCCTTCCCCCAGCCGCAGCGGTTCCTCCAGAATACCCCGCGCCTCGACCCGCAGACTGTCGATGCGGATCTGCGCCAGCATCTCGGCGGGGATCCCCTCATTCACACCGGGCAGATAGGCATGACCGCCCGCAGCCAGCGCAATCTCTGCGCTTTCAACCCGGAACTCGTGCAGATCCAGTCTCTCGCGCTCCGGATCATAGCTCAGAAACAGGCGCGCGGACTGGAACTCCACCGGGGCCGTGGCCTGTGTCGGGCGCAGCGCCCCGGGACCGAGCGTCAGTTCCGCCTCCAGCGCCGAAAGCCGCCCGTCCCCGTCCAGTGCCGACCCGAGACGGCCGGAAATCGGGGCTTCCAGCACCGAAAGGAAGGTCAGCGGGGCCACTTCCGACGCCAGATCGGCCGCCGCAACCCCCTCCACCGTCGCCGAAAGCCGCGCGGCACTGTCGGATTTCTGCGCCACCAGCGTCACATCCGCCCGCGCAGGCTGCGCGCCGCCATCCAGCAGCGACAGTCCGACCTGCACCGCGATTTCCGCCTCACGATTGTCGAGTTGCAGCCGCCCGTCCCCCAGATCCCAGACCCGCCCCGCTCTGCGGTCATCCAGCAGAAGGCTCAGCGCCTCGGCCTCGATGCGGGTCAGCCTGCCCAGCGACGGATCGGCAAAGGCCGCCACCGCCGCGTCGATCAGACCGGCGACGCCCTCCACCGGAAAGGCGCCGACCTCCGCCTCCAGCCCGATGTCGAACCGTCCATCGGCAAGTCTGCGGACAGCAAGGCGCGGCCCGACCAGCCGCAGGCTTTGCAACCGCAACTGCCCGGACAGAAGCGACGGGCCGTCAAAGCTCATCCGCGCCTCCGGCACGACCAGCAGCGCCTCGCCATCGCGCCGCAACAGGCGCAGATCCTCCAGACGCAGCCGGGGGATCCAGTCGCGGTCCACCCGCAGCACGACACCGCCAAGGGACACCGCAGGCGGCACGATGCCTTGGGGGGCCAGCGCGGAAACCAGCCCCCGGTTGAGCCGCGCCTCGGCCTCCGCCACCGCCCAGACCGGCACTGGGATCGACCGTCCGGTCAGGGCGAGTCCGGCAAAAAGCAGCCCGATCGCCAGAAAGATCACGCCGGGAACAAACCAGACCCCCGAATGGGTCCAGCGTGGCGCAGCAGGGCGGGCTGCCGGTCGCGCGAGAACGGGCGCAACAGAACCGGCTTCCGGGTCCGTGGCTCCGGCGTCGAAAGCCTCGGGCCCGGCCTCTAGTGCGGCCTCCGGTCCGGCATCAGGTTCGGCATCAGGTTCGGCGGCAGGGGCTGCGTCGGGGACCAGTGCATCCGGCATCCGGGCCGGATTGAAGGCCGCGAAGGCCGCGTCATGGCCCGCCGGTCGCCCGCCAGCCGGCAGAATGGTCACCCGCAAGCCGCGCCGCGAGCGGAATGGAAGGGGGGCTGCGACCTCCTCCTGCGCCGGGTCGCCGTGCCTCCGGGCCTCCGCGTCCCGATCCGCATTGTCCTGCCTGTCGTCCATCACCCCTTGCCAGTTCTGCGCCAAAACTCCGCTTCCGGTCACGGCATGACTTTAACTTTGCCAAAAGGCAACTAGAACACCAAAGAGAAGCAACCACCACAAATGGAGTCGCAGATGACCATGCCCGCCCCCGGCGATACCGCCCCCGATTTCACCCTGCCCCGCGACGGGGGCGGCTCGGTCACGCTGTCGGCGCTGCAACCGGGGCGCGCTGTTGTCTATTTCTACCCCAAGGACGACACCAGCGGCTGCACGCTGGAGGCGCGCGACTTCACCGAACTGGGGGCGGATTTTGCGGCACAGGGTGTCACCGTCATCGGCATTTCAAAGGACAGCGTCGCCGCCCATGACAAATTCGTGAAAAAGCATGGGCTGGGCGTGATCCTCGCCTCGGACGAAGGCGGCACCACCTGCGAGGATTACGGCGTCTGGGTCGAAAAGAACATGTATGGCAAGACCTACATGGGCATCCAGCGCGCGACCTTCCTGATCGGCGGCGACGGGCGCGTCGAAAAGGCCTGGCCCAAGGTCAGCGCCAAAGGCCATGCAGAAGAGGTGCTCGCAGCCGCAAAGGGCACCTGATCGCCGCAGCAGGGAATTTTCGATGGACAGGAGCTTTGCCGGGGTACTATCGTTCAGCGGTATTTTGACCGAACGCAATTGAACGGAGAACTTGCAATGGCATCGCGCAGTGCAAAGGAGATTGTCGAAGACCGGAAGATTGACTGGCTTCTGGAGGATATGGAAAGCGAATTGGGTGAAGCATTGGCCCTGTCCGACAAGCTGTTCCGCAGCGCATCGCTCAGACATGCAGCGCAGGGAAAACGAAACCTGTCCGATGCCTCTGCGCAATGCGATCGCGCCTTTATCGCTTATGAAAAAGAATATGTGCTCTGCGCGAAAGGCAAATCGACCGACATCGCAAAACTGAGAAAGCTCGTTTCCGCGCTTCTGGACGCGCTTGACGATCTGCACGACATGAATGGCCGCATTCTGGTGCTGGAAAAGGCGGATGTGGATGCCAAGCTTTTCTCATTCCTGAGTGTACTGGGTCAGATTGTTGGATATGGAGGGGAATTCAACAAGCTGATCCGTGACATGGAGAGCCTCCACGGCAAGCTTGAAAAAGCGATCAAGGCTGTCCGCGACGTCAAGACCAAAGCCATGGTGGCCGGTGCCATTGCGGCGATCGGGATCTGCCTGACGCCGCTGGGCGCCACGGCAGCCGTCATCGTGACAATCAGCGCCTTTGCTGTCGGTCAGGCGCTTGACTCCGCGCTGGATGGCAATGTGGACAGTGACGTCAAAAAAACCTGGGACAAGGTGTCAAAGTTGGGGGATGCGGCGGACCTGATAGGGGATATGCCCAAGGCATTTGGTCCGGTGATGGTGTTGCTCAGCAGCGGGGTGGACCTTGCCGAATGTTTCGCAAATGAACGAGAAAAAGATGCCGTTCTCAAGGAGATCAAGGACCTCAAGGGGAGGATCGAAAAACTTGGCCCCCCTTATGCCAAGATGTATCGGGACATGTTGAAGAAGGGGAATGAAACCATGTCCAATCTGACAAAGGCCGCACGCGACGCCGATTCCTTCAAACCCGTAAAATCAAAGTCTCAAACTTTGCCCAGCCTTCTGAAATGAGCGCGACGACCCTTTCCGAAATGGCGGTGGAGGTGCTGACCACCGCCGACGGGCGCGCAAAAGCCGCCCTTGGCCGCGCCCATGCCGCACGATGGTTCGAGGCGCGGGCCGCCGGAACGCCGCTGCCCGTGGGCGATGCAATGCCGCCCTTGCGTCCCGCCCGCCCCGACCGGCCCGAACTGCTGTCCCCCCGCGACATGCCCCGCCGCCGCCCCGGAACGCTGGCCGGGCGTCTGGCCCTGCTCCATGCGGTCGGCCATATCGAACTCAACGCGGTGGACCTGCACTGGGACATCATCGCGCGGTTTTCCCATGTGCCGATGCCGCCCGGGTTCTATGATGACTGGGTGAAGGCCGCAGATGAAGAAGCCAAGCATTTCAACCTGATCTGCGACTGTCTTGAAGCCATGGGCAGCCATTACGGCGCGCTGCCCGCCCATGCCGGCATGTGGCGCGCCGCCGAGGACACGGCCGGGGATCTGCTGGGCCGCCTCGCCGTGGTGCCGATGGTGCTGGAGGCGCGGGGGCTGGATGTGACGCCGGGCATGATCGAGATTTTCCGCAACTCCGGCGAAACCGGCGCTGTCGCGGCGCTGGGGGTGATCTATGCCGAGGAAGTCGGCCATGTCGCCTATGGGTCAAAATGGTTCAACTGGCTTTGTGGTCGCGACGGGCTGGACCCCAAGGACATGTTCCACAGCCTCGTGCGGCGCTATTTCCATGCCTCGCTGAAACCACCCTTCAACGCGGAAAAGCGGGCCGAGGCCGGGCTCCCCCCCGATTTCTACTGGCCCCTGACCGAGGTGGACGGACCCGAGCCGCCTGCCGGAACCACCTGAAAGTCGGCGGTTTTCTGCCGGTTTCGGACAGAAGAAGCGCCTCCGCCCCCCTGTCGCGTCAAATCGGTTGCGCGCCCCGGACACGCTGACTATCCCTATGCGGGAACTACGGTGGCGCTGCATCCAACCCCCGGCCCCCTGTCTGCAACCGAAACGGAACCCCGATCACAGTGCTGACACGACTTTCCTACCGCATCAACACGGCCATCGGGCGCTATCTGCCCGAACAACGGCTGTTTCTCAAATCCGACACCGATACGCGCTTCATCCGCCTGCCCCCGGTCACACAGGCCGCGGCCCTCGTGGGCGGGGCGCTCGTTCTGGGCTGGACCATCCTTGCGACCTCGATCCTGCTGATGGACTCGATTGCCGCCGGATCGGGCCGCGATCAGGCGCAGCGCCAGCAGACACTCTACGAGGCCCGGCTGAACGCGCTGTCGGCGGACCGCGACCTGCGCGCCGACGAGGCCGCCCGGGCGCAGGAACGCTTCAACCTCGCACTGGCCGAGGTCAGCCAGATGCAGGCACGGCTTCTGGCCTCCGAGGACCGCCGCCGCGAACTGGAAACCGGCATCGACGTCATTCAGGAAACCCTGCGCCGCACGATCAAGGAACGCGATGCCGCGCGCGGCGAATCCGAATCCCTGACAGCGGCCCTGCGCAACGAAACCGGGTCGGTGAAAACCGGCGAAGGCCGCGCCCGCGATGCCGAGGCGACGGTCGAGATCCTTGCCGGGGCGCTGGCCGGCACGGCGGAACAGCGCGACAGCATGGCGCTGGTCGCGATGTCCGCAAGGGAAGAGATCGAGACTATCTCCGACGAGAAGCGCCAGCTTGAAGCCCGCAATGACGTGATCTTCGCCAAGCTGGAAGAGGCGGTGACCATTTCGATGGAACCGCTCGACAAGATGTTCCGGTCTGCCGGCATGTCCCCGGATGATCTGCTGCGCACGGTGCGGCGCGGCTATTCGGGTCAGGGCGGGCCGCTGATGCCCTTCACGCTCTCGACCTCCGGCATGGCCCCTTCGGCCGAGGAAACCCGCGCGAATGCGATTCTGCAAGGGCTGGACCGGATGAACCTCTACCGGCTGGCGGCGTTCAAATCGCCCTTTGCCATGCCGGTAAAAGGTTCCTTCCGCTTCACCTCCGGCTTCGGCTATCGCCGCGATCCGAAGGGAGCGGGCACAAGGATGCACAGCGGCACCGATTTCGCGGGCGCGCACGGATTGCCGATCTACGCCACGGCTGACGGGGTTGTGACCTATGCCTCGTTCAATTCCGGATACGGTCGGCAGGTCAAGATCCGGCATGAGTTCGGGATCGAGACAAGCTATGCCCATCTCTCCAATATCCGCGTCTCCGTCGGACAAAAGGTATCGCGTGGCGACCGCATCGGTGATATGGGATCGTCAGGCCGGTCCACCGGCACTCATCTTCACTACGAGGTCAGGATCGGGGACAAACCGGTGAACCCGATGACCTTCATCAAGGCAGCGACAGATGTTTTCTAAAAGCAGAATCAACGAACCCGGCCCCAAGGCCGAAGCCGACAAGACACGCCCGCCCGAAGGGATGCCCTCCAAATCCTCCGATTTCGGCGGCGGCGGGCCCAAGGTCAAACCGGCCGCCTCGGTGCTGTCTTCGGATCTGACGATCACGGGCAACCTGCGCACCACCGGCGACATCCAGGTCGAAGGCACGATCGAAGGCGACATCCGCGCCCATCTTCTGACGGTCGGCGAAAGCGCCACCATCCGGGGCGAGATCGTGGCCGATGACATCGTGGTCAATGGACGGGTGATCGGTCGCGTGCGGGGTCTCAAGGTGCGCCTGACCTCCACCGCGCGGGTCGAAGGCGACATCATCCACAAGACCATCGCCATCGAATCCGGTGCGCATTTCGAAGGCTCGGTCCAGCGTCAGGACGACCCGCTTGCCGCTGGCCGCCCGTCCCCGACGCCCCCGGCATCGGCAGTCAGTGCCAGCCCGACGGCGGCAGCGGCTGCGGCAGCGACACCTGCCCCGGCTGCAAAACCGGCAACCGAGAACAACTGATCGTCCTGCACAGGACCAGACCCCAAGGGCGCCCCGCAGGGCGCCCTTTCGCATTCAGACCAGCGCCCGGCGATAGAGGTGCCAGCTTGCATGCCCCAGAACCGGCAGGACGACGAACAGCCCCAGAAACCCCGGCAGCATCGCCAGAAACAGCAGCGCGGAAATCCCGACACCCCAGACCACCATCACCACCGGGCTGTGCAGGACAACCGAGACGCTGGTAATCATCGCGGTCACGAAATCCACCTCCCGGTCCAGCAGCATCGGCAGGCTGACCACGGTCAGCGCGAACAGAACCCCGGCGAATCCCGCCCCGACGATGGAGCCGACCACCAGCATCAGCACCCCGTTGGCCGTGGCGAACACGGCCAGAGAGCTTGTGATATTGGTCATCACCTGCAAGCCCATGAACAGCGCAAAGATCATATGTGCCAGAAAGTTCCAGAACAGGAAGAACACGAGGATCACCGCCGCCATGGACGGGATCTGCCGGTCCTTCTGCCGCAGGATCACCCCGAGGATACCGGACCAGCGCAATGGCTCGCCCGTCTCCAGCCTCCGGCTGACCTCATAAAGACCGCAGGCAATGAATGGGCCCAGAATGGGAAATCCGGCAGCGGCGGGCAGGGTCCACCACAATTGCCCCGAAACGGTCAGCGCATAGACGATCAGCCAGCCCGCCAGCACATAGACCAGCGCAAAGAACAGACCGAAGGTCGGGGCCGTCCGGAAATCCTGCCAGCCTGCGCCCAGCACCGCGCGCAGATCCTCGAACCCGAGCCTTCGCAATTCCAAAGGCCGCAGGACGACCGTTGCTTCCTCGCCACTCATCCGCACTGTCCTCCTCCCTTTCCCATCAGGGAAAGACTAGAGGTGCCGCGTCGGGCAGAAAACTTCTATTTGCGAGTCAGGTTTTGCTGTCAGTCGTCCGACATGGCCTCGGCGCGTGATTTGCCCGAAACCTTCAGCGCCAGCGTCGCTGCCATGAACCTGTCCAGATCTCCGTTCAGAACCCCGTCGGTATCGGAGGTTTCGACACCGGTGCGCAGGTCCTTCACCATCTGATAGGGTTGCAGCACATAAGACCGGATCTGATTGCCCCAGCCCGCATCGCCCTTGTTGTCCCAGGCCGCATTGATGGCCGCGTTTCGCTTGTCCAGTTCCATCTGGTAAAGCCGCGAGCGCAGCGCGTTCATCGCGATCTCGCGGTTCTGGTGCTGCGATTTCATGGAACTGGTCACGACGATATTCGTCGGCAGGTGGGTGATGCGCACCGCCGAGTCGGTCGTGTTCACATGCTGCCCGCCCGCCCCCGAGGACCGGTAGGTGTCGATGCGGATGTCCCGGTCGGGAATGTCGATCTCGATATTGTCATCCACCACCGGATAGACCCAGACCGAACTGAATGATGTATGCCGCCGCGCCGCGGAATCGTAGGGCGAGATCCGCACCAGACGATGCACGCCGCTTTCGGATTTCAGCCAGCCATAGGCATTGGGACCGGAGATCTTGTAGGAGGCGGATTTGATGCCCGCTTCCTCGCCATCGCTCATCGACTGCAATTCGACCTTGTAGCCCTTCTTCTCGGCCCAGCGGACATACATGCGCGCCAGCATCGACGCCCAGTCGCAGCTTTCGGTGCCGCCCGCGCCCGCGTTGACCTCCAGGAACGTGTCATTGCCATCGGCCTCGCCATCCAGCAAAGCCTCCAGCTCCTTTTCCCGCGCAAGCTCCAGGATCTCGCGCAGGCTTTCCTCGGCCTCGGTCACGATCTCGGTGTCGCCTTCGGCCTCGCCCAGTTCGATCAGTTCCACATTGTCGCGCAGGCCGGTGGAAATGCGGTCATAGGTGCCGATGGCGTCCATCAACTGCTGGCGCTCGCGCATCAGTTTCTGCGCCTTGGCAGGATCGTTCCACAGATCCGGATCCTCGATCATCGCGTTGAATTCTTCCAGCCGGTGCGGGGCGGTTTCAAGGTTCATCCGCTGGCCCAGCAGGGTCAGGCTCTTGCGGATGGTCTCGATATGGCTCTGCGTTTCGGCGCGCATGGATGGTCATTCCCGTTCCGGATGGCCGGGGTCTGTCCCGGCGTCATGGCTAGATAACCGCTTGGCCCGAAGGGGACAAGGGCAGCGCGCTGCGGGGGATGTCCCCGCACCGCATCACGATGTCAGTAGAGCCCGCCCGAACTCAGCGTGCCGAAATCGGCCTTCTTGGGGATGACCCTTGTCTGGCCGCTGGATGTCGTGACGGTCGCACCCCTGTCGGTTTCCGTCTCGCCATAGGCAAAGAGTGGCAGGTTGGACCCCATGCCGAACCCGCCATCGACGAAGATGCCGAGGCTGGAGCGCGGATCCTCGCCCTCGCGGAAATATTCGGACACGACATTGGGGCCGCTGGCATTGTCGGGCAGGACCGCGCCCGAGAACCGGTCGATCTTGCGGAAATAGCCGCCCGGAGGCACCCGGAACCGCGACCCGCCGTATTTCTGGATCGCCGTCTGCATGAAGGACTGGAACACCGGGCCACAGAACCCGCCACCCGACACCGAGCCGAGGCTGCGCGGCTGGTCATATCCGATATAGCAGCCCGCCGCGATGTTGGAACTGTAGCCGATGAACCAGACATCCTTGGAATCGTTGGTCGTTCCCGTCTTGCCCGCAATCGGAACCGGCAGATTGATGCCGCGCGCCGTGCCGCGATCCACCACGCCCTGCATCATCGAGGTAAGCTGATAGGCGGTGATCGCATCCATCACCCGCTCGCGGTTCGAGGTGATCTGGGGCAGCACATTCGGATCAAGGCTCGCCAGTTCGCAATCGCGGCAGATGCGCTGGTCGTGGCGATAGATCGTGCGCCCGCGACGGTCCTGCACGCGGTCCACCAGCGTCGGCTCCACCCGCTCGCCGCCATTGGCGAACATCGCATAGGCCGCCACCATCTTGAGCAGCGTCGTCTCCTCGGACCCCAGCGCATTGGCCAGAAACTGCCCCATCCGGTCATAGACACCGAAGCGTTCGGCATAAGCCGCGACCGTATCCATGCCGATTTCCTCGGCGATGCGCACGGTCATCAGGTTGCGCGACTGTTCGATCCCGGTGCGCACCGTGGTCGGGCCGTAGAACTTGTTCGACGCATTCTTGGGGCGCCAGATGCCCTGTGGCGTGTTCACCTCGATGGGCGCATCCACCACGATGGTATTGGGGGTGAAGCCGCTGTCGAGCGCTGCGGCATAGACGAAGGGCTTGAAGCTGGACCCGGGCTGGCGTTGCGCCTGTGTGGCGCGGTTGAACACAGATTGCTGATAGGAAAACCCGCCCTGCATGGCCAGCACCCGGCCCGAGGTCACATCCATCGCCATGAAGGCGCCCTGCACATCGGGCACCTGCCGCAGCGACCAGCGCACGAAACTGCCATCGGCATCCTTGGTGACGGCGCGCACCAGCACGACATCTCCGACCGACACCAGATCGCCCGCCACCTGCGCCTTGCGGCCCAGCCGCCCGTCCGCCTGCCGCTTGCGCGCCCAGGTCACGTCATCGGCCGGGATGAAATGGCCGTCCGCATCCTCCGCCTGCCCCTCGATGCCAATGCGCGCGGACCGGTCGCCCACCTCCAGAACAACGGCGGGATACCAGCCCTCCACATCCCGCGGCACCTGCAGTTCGGCCAGCGCCGCGCGCCAGCTTTCCTCGGACCCGAGCCGGTCCGGCGCAATGACCTGATTGGTGCCGCGCCAGATGCCCTGCCCCCGGTCGAACCGCTCCAGCCCCGCGCGCAGCGCGGCGGCAGCGGCGGATTGCAGGTCCGGGTCCACGGTCGCGCGGATCGTCAGGCCGCCGGAAAAGAATTCCTCTTCGCCAAAAGTGCCCGACAACTGACGGCGGATCTCGTCGGTGAAATAGTCACGCGGTGGCAGCGCATCACGGAAGGCCGGAAAATCACCGTTCTGCACCGAGCGCAGCGGCTTCTCGCGTTCCGCCTCGAAGGTCGCCTGATCGATATAGCCGTTGTCCCGCATTTCGCGCAGCACATAGTTGCGCCGCTGGGTCACACGCTCTTTCGCGCGGACGGGATGGTATTCCGACGGCGCCTGCGGCATCGCGGCCAGCATCGCCGCCTCATGCGGCTCCAACTCGCTCAGGATCTTGTTGAAATAGGTCTGCGCCGCCGCCGCGACGCCATAGGAGTTCTGACCGAGAAAGATCTCGTTCAAATACAATTCGAGGATCCGGTCCTTGTTCAGCGTTTCCTCGATGCGGGTGGCGAGGATGATCTCCTTGATCTTGCGCTCCACCTTGCGTTCGCCCCCCAGCAGGAAGTTCTTCATCACCTGCTGCGTGATGGTGGAGGCGCCGCGAACCGTCTCCCCCCGCGTCAGCACCGCCTCATAGGCCGCTGCCGCGATGCCGCGCGCGTCATAGCCGCCATGGGAGTAGAAATTCTTGTCCTCGGCGCTGATGAAGGCATGTTTGATGAGGTCGGGGATCTCGTCGCTGGCCGCATAGATGCGGCGCTCGCGGGCGAATTCATCCATCATCCGGCCCTCGCCGGAATAGATGCGGCTGATCGTGGGGGGCGAATATTGCGCCAGGCTCTCATGGCTCGGCAGATCGCGCGAATACATGTAGAAGACCGCGCCAACCGAAAGGGCGACGAACAAGAGCCCCAGCGTGATCATCGAGAAGATGCCGCCGAAGAATGAGCCGATGAACCTGACCACGCGCGCGCCCCCTGATGCCTGATCTTTCCTTATACACCAAGGCTGCCGGGGTCAAAAGATCTGCGCGGTTGACCAAGACGTGATCTTGCCGGATTTCCTCCGCAAGACGTCAGGGCGCCGCCCCGCGCAGCGCCGCCTCGCCCGCCGCCCAATCGCCGATGCCCGCCACAAGCGCCCGCGCCATCCGCGACCGCCATTCCGGGTCCGTCAGCCGTTCAAGATCGCGCCGGGAGGACAGGAAGCCGAGTTCGACAAGAAGCGAGGGAATATCGGGCGATTTCAGCACCGAGAACCCGCCCGACTGGATCGGTCGCCGGTGCATCCGCAGCCCTTCCGCCTTGATCGCATCGCGCAGGGAAACCGCCAGCCGGTCGACGCGGGGGGCGGTTTCGGTGCGCGCCATGTCCATCAGCACCTGGGCCACCAGATCATCGGCCTCGGTCAGATCCACCCCCGCCAGCAGGTCGTCGCGGTCATGGCGTTCGGCCAGCGTTTCCGCCGCGCGCTCGCTCGCCGCCTCCGACAGGGTGTAGAGCGTGGCGCCCACCGCCTCGCCCTCGGCCAGCGCATCGGCATGCAGCGACAGGAACAGATCCGCCCCCGCCGCCCGCGCAATGGAAATGCGCGATTCAAGCGGCACGAACACATCCTCCTCGCGCGTCAGCACCACGATATAGCCGCCCTCGCGCAGCAGGGCCTCCTTGAACTCCCGCGCGAAGGCGAGCATCAGCTCCGCCTCCTTGTAACCGCCGCTTTCGGCACCGGGGTCCAGCCCGCCATGCCCGGGGTCGAGCACCACCACCAGCGGCCCCTCGCCGCGCAGGGCCGGGCGGGGCAGGTCTGCCGGGGCGGGCAAGGCCCATCCGGGCGGGTCGGGCTGGGCGGCAAGCGCCGCAAATTCCGCCTCGCTTGCGGGGTCAAGGCGCAGGGTGATCCGCGTGCTCCCTTGCGTTTCCATACCGGCGGATGTCACCATCATCGGCCCGCCCAGTTCCAGCACCAGACGCGACCATCCGGGCCGGAACACCCCGGCCCGCAATCCGGCCACCCGGCCCTGAGGCAGGACCATCGCGTCGACCCCGGTCCAGTCCACCTCGCGCATGTCGAGGATCAGGCGCGGCGGATCGGCCCGGTGCCGCACCCGCCATGGAACGGGCTGCGAGATCGCAAGCGACAGGTCCAGCCCGTTCGCCCGTTCGCGCAGATGCGAGGCTGCGGGGTCGAACCGTGCCAGTGCGGACAGTTCCTGCGCCATGGCCTGCCCGGCCAGCAGCCAGAGCCCCAGAATAACCGTCAGGATCGCCCGCATCCGTTGCCCCTCGTTCTCGTGCCGCAGTATCGGCGGGCGCGCCGGGAATGACAATTCACCGCCGCGTCAGCTTGCGCGCCGCCATATAGCCCTGCAACCGCGCCAGCCCTTCGGCAATCTGGTCTGTGCCGCGCGCATAGGAAAACCGCAGGGTCCGCGCGCCCCGGACCGGGTCGAAATCCAGCCCCGGCGTCACGGCCACGCCCGCGCCGTCCAGTATCTCCGCCGCAAAGGTCAGGCTGTTTTCGGTCAGGTCCGACACATCGGCATAGATGTAGAAGGCGCCATCGGGCGGCGCGATCTTCGTGAATCCGGCTTTCGGCAGACCTTCCAGCATCAGGCGGCGGTTTTCGGCATAGATGGCGCGGTTGGTCTCCAGTTCGTCGATGCAGTCCAGCGCCGCGAGTGCGGCGATCTGGCTCGCATGGGGCGGGCAGATGAACATGTTCTGCGCCAGCCGTTCCACCAGCCGCACCTGCGCCTCGGGCACCACCATCCAGCCGATACGCCAGCCGGTCATCGAGAAATACTTGGAAAACGAATTGATGACATGGCAATCCCCGCCGATTTCGAGCGCGGAAACGGCACGGGGACCGTAGTGCAGCCCGTGATAGATCTCGTCGGAAATGAAGCTGATGCCGCGTTCCGCGCAATGCCCCATCAAGGCTGCCAGTGCCGCACGGTCCAGCATCGTGCCCGAGGGATTGCCGGGCGAGGCGACGATCAGCCCCTCAATATCGACCCCCACCAGATCGGCAGGCACCGGTTGCAGCCGGTTTTCCGGCAAGGTCGGGATGCCCACCGGCTCCAGCGACAACGCGCGCAGAATCTGCCGGTAGGACGGGTATCCTGGTTCCCCCAGCCCGACCCGCGCCCCGGCATCGAACAGTGCCGTGAAGGACAAAAGGAACGCCGCCGACGACCCCGAGGTCACCACCACCCGCGCGGGGTCCAGATCCACCCCATACCAGCGCCGGTAAAGTGCTGCGATCCCCGCCCGCAACTCCGGCAGGCCAAGGGCGACGGTATAGCCGAGCGCCCCCGCCTCCATCGCGCGCGTCAGGGCCGCGCGTGCGCCCGCAGGCGCGGGCGTTCCGGGCTGACCCACCTCCATATGGATCACGCTCTTGCCTGCCGCCTCGCGCCGGCGCGCGGCCTCCATCACATCCATCACGATGAAGGGATCGACATTGCCCCGTCTTGAACTCCGCATCTGTCCCCCGCTACAGTTGCGTCCGATGTGTCCCGGTTCAGGGGCGCAAGGTCAAGCCCGACCTCGACCCCGCCCTACGGAGACGCTCATGCGCCACACGATTATCGGCCTTGCCGCCCTGCTGCTGTCCACCACCGCCCTGCATGCCGAAATGACCGCGGCAGAGCGGGAAACCTTCCGCGCAGAGGTCCGCGCCTATCTGATGGACAATCCCGAAGTGCTGATGGAAGCCATCGGCGTGCTGGAGGACCGGCGGATGTCCGAGGCGGCCGCCAATGACGTCGCACTGCTGGCCACCAATGCGGACGAGATCTTCAACGATCCGGCAAGCTGGTCGGGCGGCAATCCGGACGGCGATGTGACAGTGGTGGAATTTATCGACTACCGCTGCGGATATTGCCGCCGCGCGCATGACGATGTGACCGAACTCGTGGGAACAGACGGCAATATCCGTCTGGTGATGAAGGAATTTCCGATCCTTGGCGAACAGTCGGACCTGTCCTCGCGCTTTGCGATTTCGGTGCTGCAACTCGAAGGGGCGGAGGCCTACAAGACCGTGCATGACGCGCTCATCACCTATCGCGGCGATGTGACGCCCGAGGCGCTGGCCGGGATCGGCACGGAGGCGGGCCTGTCCGATGTTGCCGCCGTGCTGGCGCATATGGCCAGCGCGGAGGTGACGTCGGTGATCGAGGCGAACCATGCGCTCGGCCAGCGGCTCGGCATCAACGGCACGCCGACCTTCGTGATCGACGGAACCATGGTGCGTGGCTATGTGCCGCTGGACGGCATGCGCCAGATCGTCGAAGGCCAGCGCGAGGGCTGATCGCCCCGCCATCGGCAAGGGTCACTCGGCGGCTTCGGCCGCCGTTTCAGCCTCGATTGCCGCCGCGCGTCGTTCGACCTGTTCGACGATATGCTCGATCATCTGCTCGTTGGACAGTTTGTGGCTCTGCTTGCCCGCCAGATAGACCATCCCCGACCCCGCCCCGCCACCGGTGAAACCTATATCGGTCATCAGCGCCTCACCCGGCCCGTTGACCACGCAGCCGATGATCGAAAGGCTCATCGAGGTGGTGACATGGGCCAGCCGTTCCTCCAGCGCGGTCACGGTCTTGATGACGTCAAAACCCTGCCGCGCGCAGGAGGGGCAAGAGATGATCGTCACGCCCCGGTGCCGCAACCCGAGGCTTTTGAGGATCTCGAACCCGACCTTGACCTCCTCCACCGGATCGGCAGAGAGGCTGACCCGGATCGTGTCGCCGATCCCGGCCCAGAGAAGGTTGCCCAACCCCACCGCTGACTTGACCGTGCCGGAGGTCAGCCCCCCCGCCTCGGTGATGCCCAGATGGATCGGTGCGTCAGTGGCCTCGGCCAGTTGTTGATAGGCCGCAGCGGCGAGAAACACGTCCGACGCCTTCACCGAAATCTTGAACTCGTGAAAATCGTTGTCCTGCAAAAGCTTGATGTGGTCGAGCCCGGATTCCACCATCGCATCGGGGCAGGGTTCGGCATATTTGTCCAAAAGATGCTTTTCCAGCGACCCGGCATTGACCCCGATGCGGATGCTGCACCCATGGTCCTTGGCCGCGCGCACCACCTCGGCCACGCGCTTTGCATCACCGATATTGCCCGGGTTGATCCGCAGGCAGGCCGCCCCGGCTTCTGCCGCCTCGATGGCGCGTTTGTAGTGGAAATGGATGTCCGCCACGATCGGAACCGGGCTTTCCGCGCAGATCTCGCGTAGCGCGCGCGTGCTGTCCTGATCGGGGGTCGAGATGCGCACGATGTCGGCCCCGGCAACCGCGCAGCGCTGCACCTGTTCCAGCGTCGCCTTGATGTCATGGGTGATGGTGTTGGTCATGGTCTGCACCGAAATCGGCGCATCGCCCCCGACCAGCACCTTGCCAACCCGGATCTGCCGCGAGCGGCGGCGTTCGATATTGCGCCAGGGACGGATCGGATTGTGCGACATCGGCTTTCCTCGGGGATGCTGTGCCGCCCAGAGATAGCCCGCGCCGACTGTCAGGGCAACCGGACATGACGGGCAGTGCTGAGGCCGAAAGCCCGGACCGCAGGATCAGGGCGCGACAACCTCGGCAACATTGACGAACCGCGCAAGATCGGCGTCGTTGCCGAGATCGGCCAGCGCGAAGTTTTCGGTCAGCGCCTCGGGCGACAGCACGAGGTTCTTCACCACCTGCGCCCCCGGTGCGGCTGGCCCATAGGTCTGCCCGCGCACCGCGAAATAGACCGAGCCGGAATTGCCCGCCCGCAGCACCGGCGGGTTTTCCATCGCAGGCACCGTGTAGCGTTCTCCGGCATCGAGGTTCTTTTCGAACAGCACCGTGCCATCCGAGGCCTGCACCCGCACCCAGGCCGGGCGCACGGCAAGAATCTCAAGCTCCGGCGCGTCGGCGGCCACGACACGGACCTCGGCGGCAATCGATTCCGCAATGTCATCAACCAACCCGTCGGCATTGGCGCTGCGCTGATCCCCCCGTCGCGGGTCGATGGCCGAAATCGGCCCGTCCCGCGCGGTCAGGATCGGCACATCCAGCGCCTGCGGACGATAGAGCCGGTCAAGCCGGTCCGGGCGCAGGGTTCCGGCGGCGGCAAGCTGTGGCTGACCGATCTCCGGCTCCTCCACCCGTTCAGGCGCGGACCGCACCAGAGGGGCAGACCCGCCCGCGATATTGCCCAAGGGATCAATCTCGGCCACCACCTGCGGAGCCTGGTCAACCGGGGCCAGCTGCACGCGCTGAACCTCCTGCAGGACCGACCAGCCACCATAGCCGATTGCTGCGATCAGCCCGACCAGCACCACCAGCGACCCCACGGCCCCCGGTTCCAGCCGGGAAAAGACCGGCTCACCCCGTGGCACGAAGGTTGCGTTCGGATCGCCCAGCGGGTCGCCCGTGCGGCTCCGCGACTGCGCCATCCGGGCCGTCGAGGCTGCTGGCGCCATGCCATGCGCCATGGTGAAATTGGCCTCAAGACAGAATTTTTCGAAAGCCCAGTCCGGGTCCATGCCCAGATAGCGCGCATAGGACCGCACATAGCCCGCGATGAAGCCCTGCGTTTCAAAGGCGGACACGTCGCAATTCTCGATCGCGGCGACATAGGTGGCCTTGATCTTGAGTTCGCGCTGCACATCGAGGAGCGATTTACCGAGTGTCGCGCGTTCGCCGCGCATCAGGTCGCCGAGCCGCAGATCGAAATCGTCAAAGCCTTTCGGCTTTGTGATTTCAGACGTCGAAGGCTCTTTCCTTCGCCCGATCATCAATACTGCCCCGTTCCCTGCCCCAGCCGGCGCGAGTCGTTTCAGTGCCGACTCGCTCTGTTCCGTATTCGGGATAATCTAGCACAACACAAGATTGTTTGCACATGCAGAAGGAGATTCAGGCGCTCGCTTCGGCGCGATTCAGCGCACATTGTTTCCAGAGCCCGTCCATCGCCCGCACCAGCCGGTCGATCTGGTCCGCGTCATGCACCGGCGAAGGGGTGAAGCGCAGCCGCTCGGTGCCGCGCGGAACGGTGGGGAAATTGATCGGCTGCACATAGATGCCGAACTGGTCCAGCAGCATGTCCGACAGCATCTTGCAATGCACCGGGTCGCCCACATGCACCGGCACGATATGGGATCCGTGGTCGATGATCGGCAGACCCAGCCCTTTCAGCCGCATCTTCAGGATCCGCGCATGCAGTTGCTGCGCGTCGCGCAGCGCCTGACCCTCGGCGGTTTTCAGCACCCGGACCGAGGTCGCCGCCCCCGCCGCCACCGCAGGCGGCATCGAAGAGGTGAAGATGAAGCCGGGCGCATAGGACCGGATCGCATCGACCATCCGGGCCGAGGCCGCGATATAGCCCCCGGCAACACCGAAAGCCTTGGCCAGCGTCGCGTTGAGGATGTCGATCCGCCCCATCAGCCCGTCGCGTTCCGCCACACCCGCCCCGCGCGGGCCATACATGCCCACCGCGTGAACCTCGTCGATATAGGTCAGCGCGCCGAATTCCTCGGCCAGGTCGCAGATCGCCCCGATGGGTCCGAAATCGCCATCCATGGAATAGATCGATTCGAAGGCAATCATCTTGGGTGCGGCCGGATCATCTGCGGCCAGGAGTTCGCGGAGATGGGCCACGTCATTGTGGCGGAAAATGCGCTTGGCCCCGCCATTGCGGCGCACGCCCTCGATCATCGAGGCGTGGTTGAGCGCGTCGGAATAGATGATGAGCCCCGGAAACAGCTTCGGCAGGGTGGAAAGCGTCGCATCATTGGCGACATAGGCGGAGGTGAAAACCAGCGCCGCCTCCTTGGCGTGCAGATCAGCGAGTTCCGCCTCCAGCCGCTTGTGATAGACGGTCGTGCCCGAAATGTTGCGCGTGCCGCCCGAACCGGCCCCGGTCGCCTCCAGCGCCTCATGCATCGACGCCAACACGGCCGGATGCTGGCCCATGCCCAGATAGTCGTTGCCGCACCAGACGGTGATCTCCGCCTCCAACCCGTCCGGCCTGCGCCAGACCGCCGAGGGGTAGGCTCCCTTGCGGCGCTCGATGTCGATGAAGGTGCGGTAGCGGCCTTCCGCGTGCAGACGGTTCAGGGCGGCATCGAGGGCCAGATCGTAGTTCATGCGTATCTCCCGAAGCCCGGAGCGCGGGCGTAGGTAATTATCGCACCCTTTCGGGCGGTCGCGCCTTGATATTCATCAAATGCGATATGGAACAGGGGGCAATTTGCCGCGCGCCGGATTTTCAGGCAATCAGTCCGCCACGCAATCCCCCCCGACCGCCTCAGCCCGCCTCAGTCCGCCTCAGTCCGCCACGGCAATCTTGCAGTCATTGCCGCCCTTGGCCGCGCAGGCGCTGATGGCAAGCCGCTGCGCCGCGTCCCCCTGCCCCACGGCCCATGCCCCTGTGGAGGGAGAGATCGCCAGCGCCCGCGACCCGCGCCGCCCGTAATCCTTGCCCATCGCCGCCGTCGCCTCGACCGACAGCGTGAAGCCGCGCGGCTCCCATTTCGCCGGGCGCACGAGGGCAGCCACCTCACAGGCCCGCCCGCCCTTGCGCGCCTTGTTGCAACGGTCGAGCGCGATCTTCGAGGCGGCCTCGGTGGAATGCTGGTTGGCCACCAGCATCGTCGCCTCGGATTTCAGCAGATCCTCGTCAGGGGCCACCGCGACGGCGGCATAATAGGCGTAGCCTTCCGCCACCTGCCGCAGCAGCGTCGCATTCTCGGCGCTCATCCCGCTGACCGGCAGCATTTGCACGCTGGCCCCTTTGGCCGCGAACAACTGCGCCTTGGCCGTGCGACTGTCGAGCGGTTGCGCAAAGCCTGCCCCCGCCCCGATCAGCAGCATGATTGCCCCGACACCGCCAAGGATTCCGTTCCGCATGTCATTCTCCTGTGTCGCTTTTCCACGTCTTACCCCGTCCACAGCCTGTGGGACAGGGGTTTGCGGGCCCACAGGCGCAGGGGGCGCAGGGAATTGGCAAAAGCCCGCCGGACATGGCCCTGTTGGTTACGGGTCGGAAACACGACCCTTTGCCCCGAACCCGGAACAGACGCGGTTTTCCCGCTTGACGCCCCCCGGACGCGGCGCTATCCCCTGCCCCATCGCGCGGTTGTAGCTCAGTTGGTTAGAGTACCGGCCTGTCACGCCGGGGGTCGCGGGTTCGAGCCCCGTCAACCGCGCCACTTCCCCCCCCATCCATCACGTGCAGGGCAGGCATCCGCTTCAGCCCAGATGCGTGGCGACCTCTGCCGCAGCCTCGACACCCGAAAGGCGCGCCCCCGCCGCCGTCTGGATCAGCGACCCCGCCAGCGCCTCGCCCGCAAACCAGATCCGGTCCCCCACGGGGCGGCGCAGCACCTCGCGCGCGCCCGCCCGCCCCGGACGCGCCGCCGCATAGCCGCCGCGCACGAACCGCTCTCCGCCCCAGTTCGTCATCATCCCCTTGCCGATATAGCGCCGCGCCTGCGATCCGAAGATGTCGCAGAGCCGGTCAGAGGCGAAATCCACCGCAGCATCGGCCCCTGCCGCCTCCATCTCCCAGGCGAAATCGCCGCCCACGAACCCCACCATCAGGTCCAGATCCCAGGGAAAGCACAGAAAGAACAGGTCATGCCGGGCATGACGTTCGATCAGCAGGTCGTCGAAGGAGGAAAGCCCGAGCCGCGCCCCGCTGACCGAAACCGGGATCTTGGTCAGCAACCCCATGGGCAGGTCGAAAATCGCCTCCAGATGCGTTTCGGGCAGCAGGGGGTAAAACCCGATCTCCTCGAATTGCAGCGCGCCGGTGGAGGCGGTGACAATGGCCGCGCGCGCCTCGATCCGCCCGAAGGGCCCTTCGGCCACCACGCCCGGCCCGTCCCAGCGCAAGGTGCGCACCGGCGCCCCGGTCATCACCGGCACATCCGCCCCCCAGCGATGGATCAGCGCGCCGAAACCTTCCTTGGTGAAATAGTTGGGGTCGAGATCGGCGGCGGTGCGGTAATCCTCGATGGAAATCTCATCGTCATCCTTGCCGAAATCCATCGGCCCGGCAAAGGTGGAATTGGCCCGCAGGCAATGGCAATCCCCGATCAGGCTCGACAGCCGGTCATCGGGGCCGTCATGCGCCGCCACACAGGCCGCCAGCGCCGCCTCGGCCTCGGCCATGCGGGCCATTTCCGCCTCGGTGGCCTTGCGTGCCCCGAAATAGAGGTGATCCAGCGTCATGTCGTGATGGTAAAGCGTCCAGCCCGCCTCCTGCGCTTCGGGGAAAAACGGGTTGCGGTCGGCGGCATGGAGCCAGGCACAGCCAATGTCGAAGGGCACGCCGAAATCGGTGTCGGTCGTCCAGGCCCGCCCACCGATGCGGCCCATCGCCTCCAGCACGACAAAGGTCTTGCGCTTCTCCCGCAGGGTCTTGGCCGCCGCCAGCCCCGCCGCCCCGGCCCCTACAATCACCACATCCACATCCGCCATGTCCAACTCCCTTTGCCCTGAAATCCCACCGGGCCTGAAAATGCAGCGGCCCGTTTCGGGATGTTCCGCGAAACGGGCCGTTCAGGCGAGTCATTTTGTCCGGCGCGTCGCTATTCCGCCGCGCTGGCCATCGGGTTGTTGGGATGGGTGGTCCAGTTGGCGTAATCCTCCACCACCTTGCCGGTCCGGGGGTCGGTCGCGCCCTTGGGCAGGGTTTCCATCGTGATGCAGTTTTCCACCGGGCAGACATTGACACAGAGGTTGCAGGCCACGCATTCGGCGTCGTTCACCTCGAATACCCTTCCGGCGTGCATCCAGATCGCCTGATGGCTGGTATCCTCGCAGGCGGCATAGCAGCGCCCGCATTTGATGCAGGCATCCTGGTCGATCCGGGCCTTGGTGACATGGTTGAGGTTCAGGAATTGCCAATCCGTCACATTCGGCACCGCGCGCCCCACCAGATCAGCGGTGGAGGTCATGCCCTTCTCATCCATATACTGCGACAGGCCCGAGATCATTTCCTGCACGATCTTGAACCCATAGGTCATCGCCGCCGTGCAGACCTGCACATTGCCAGCCCCCAGCGCCATGAACTCCGCCGCATCGCGCCATGTGGTGATCCCGCCAATGCCGGAAATCGGCAGGCCGCGCGTTTCGGCGCTGCGCGCAATCTCGGCCACCATGTTCAGTGCGATGGGCTTCACCGCCGGGCCGCAATAGCCGCCATGTGCGCCCTTGCCGTCGATCATCGGTTCGGGGCTGAAGGTATCGAGATTGACGGCGGTGATCGAATTGATCGTGTTGATGAGGCTGACCGCATCCGCGCCGCCGCGTTTCGCGGCCTCGGCCGGTTTGCGGATGTCCGAGATGTTCGGCGTCAGCTTGACAATGCAGGGCATGCGGCTGTGTTGCTTGACCCAGCGGGTGACCATCTCGATATATTCCGGCACCTGCCCAACGGCGGCCCCCATGCCGCGCTCGCTCATCCCGTGCGGGCAACCGAAATTCAGCTCCACCCCATCCGCGCCGGTATCCTCGATGGCCGCCAGGATCGCGCGCCAGCTTTCCTCGTCGCAGGGCACCATCAGCGAGATCACCAGCGCGCGGTCCGGCCAGTCGCGTTTCACCGTCTTGATCTCGCGCAGGTTCACCTCCAACGGGCGGTCGGTGATCAACTCGATATTGTTGAGCCCCAGCAGGCGGCGGTCCGCGCCCCAGACCGCGCCATAGCGCGGGCCGTTGACATTGACGACCGGCGGGCCTTCGCTGCCCAGCGTTTTCCAGACCACCCCGCCCCAGCCGGCCTCGAAGGCGCGGCGCACGTTGTATTCCTTGTCGGTGGGCGGCGCCGAGGCCAGCCAGAACGGGTTGGGGGATTTGATGCCGATGAAGTCGGTTGTCAGATTTGCCATGGTTTCCTCCCTCAGCCCATCAGGCTGGCATGAATGGCCTCGGCCGCGTCGCGCCCCTGCGCCACCGCCGTCACCGTCAGATCCTCGCCGCCGCCGGTGCAGTCGCCCCCGGCCCAGACCCCGGCAATCCCGGTTTCAGCGGCCAGTTTCGCCCCATCCCGCGCAATCCCCTCCGGCACATCGCCCAGCGTCTGCCCGATGGCCTTGAACACCTGATCGGCCCTGAGCCGGAAGGTTTCGCCGGTTTGCACCAATCCCTCCGGGCCTTCGGCGGTATAGGCGAACTCCACCTCGCGCACCGCGCCATTGCCATGGATCGCGACGGGGGCAGCATTGCACAGGATCCTGACGCCTGCATGCTGCGCATGTTCCTGTTCATATCCCGAGGCAGACATTCTGTCCTGCCCGCGCCGGTAGACGATGGTTACAGTCTCGGCCCCCAGCAGCTTTGATTGCACGGCAGCGTCCACCGCCGTCATCCCGCCGCCGATCACCACCACATCCCGCCCGATGGGGATGGAAGCGCGGTCCGGTTGCTGGCGCAGATCTGCGATGAAATCGACCGCATCTTGCACCCCCGCCAGATCCTCGCCGCCCGCGCGCAGCGCGTTCACCCCGGCCAGACCGATGCCCAGAAACACCGCGTCATACTCCGCCCGCAGCGCGTCCAGCGTCACATCGCGGCCCAGTTCGACGCCGCAGCGGATCTCGATCCCGCCGATGCCCAGCAGCCAGTCTACCTCTGTCTGTGCGAAATCATTGGTCGCCTTGTAGGAGGCAATGCCATACTCGTTAAGACCGCCCGGCTTTGCGCGCCGTTCCAGCACCACCACGTCATGCCCCCGCATCGCCAGCCGATGCGCACAGGCGAGCCCCGCAGGCCCCGCCCCCACCACCGCGACCCGCTTGCCTGTCGCGGCCGCGCGGGCGAACGGGTGGCCCTGCGCCATGGCGGCATCGGTCGCGAACCGCTGGAGCCGCCCGATCTCCACTGGCTTGCCCTCGGCGGCCTCGCGCACGCAGGCCTCCTCGCACAGCGTTTCGGTGGGGCAGACCCGCGCGCACATGCCGCCCAGAATGTTCTGGGTCCAGATCGTGCGGGCGGCGGCCTCGGGCGTGCCGGTCGCGATCTGGCGGATGAAGAGCGGGATGTCGATGGCCGTGGGACAGGCCGTGATGCAGGGTGCGTCATGGCAGAAATAGCACCGGTCTGCGGCCACGCGGGCCTCGTGCTGATCCAGCGGTGGCTCGTGATCGGCAAAGTTGCGGGCGTAGGCTTCGGCGGGCAGGCGCCCCGGCACGATGCCGGGCGTCAGCTGGCTGTTGGTCACGGCATGGGCCTCCCTTGCAATGCAGATTGCAAAAAGGCTGCCACGGGTCTCGTTTTTTATCAAACGGTAAATTTTATCTTCCCGGCTTTTTTCGCTCTCCCGGCCCGGCTTTGCCGGAATTTCGGGCAGCAGCCCCGGCCACAGCGCCCATGGTCCTGCAACTGGCGCTTTTCACCGCGCCGGTGCTGGCGTATAAGGCCCCCGATCAACGGGTGCGAACCGCGACAGCGGGCATGCCAGAAACGCACCGGCAGGGACCGCCAATCGAGGACCATATGAGCAAAACTTCCACCGATACCGATGTCGCCTTCATCAAGGCGCTGGCCGAGATCCTGAACCAGAACGACCTGACCGAGCTTTCGGTGAAGCGCGAATATGGCGAGGATGACAGCCTCGACATCCGCGTGGTCAAGCAGGCCAACATCGTCACGACCCAGATGGCGGCCCCGATGGCGGCCCCGGCCGCGATGCCCTCCGCGATACCGCAGGCCGCTGCCTCGCCGCTGGACGATCCGGCCCAGCATCCCGGGGCCGTGACCTCCCCCATGGTCGGCACCGTCTATCTGGCGGCCGAACCGGGGGCGACGCCCTTTGTCACCGTCGGCAGCACCGTGACCGAAGGCCAGACCGTCCTCATCATCGAGGCGATGAAAACCATGAACCACATCCCGGCCCCGCGCGCGGGCACGGTCAAGCGCATCCTTGTCGAGGATGGATCGGCGGTCGAATACGGCGCCCCCCTGATGATTATCGAATAAGGGCGCAGGCGCATGTTCGAAAAGATCCTGATTGCGAACCGGGGCGAGATTGCGCTGCGCGTGATCCGCGCAGCCCGTGAAATGGGGATCAAGTCGGTCGCCGTCCATTCCACCGCCGACAGTGACGCGATGCATGTGCGCATGGCGGATGAAAGCGTGTGCATCGGCCCGGCCTCCTCCACCGAAAGCTATCTCAACAAGGCCGCGATCATATCGGCCTGCGAGATCACGGGTGCGCAGGCAGTGCATCCGGGCTATGGGTTTCTCAGCGAAAACGCCAGCTTCGCGCAGGCGCTGGAAGATCACGGCATCACCTTCATCGGCCCCTCGGCGGAACATATCCGCATCATGGGCGACAAGATCACCGCCAAGGAAACCGCCAAGGATCTGGGGATTCCGGTCGTGCCCGGCTCCGAAGGCGGGGTCGCTGATTTCGAAACCGCCATCGGCGTTGCCGAAACCATCGGCTTTCCGGTCATCATCAAGGCCACAGCGGGCGGTGGCGGGCGCGGCATGAAGGTCGCCAAGAACGCCTCCGAACTGGAGGTCGCCTTTCGCACGGCGCGGTCCGAGGCGAAGGCCGCCTTCGGCAATGACGAGGTCTATATCGAGAAATACCTCCAGAAACCGCGCCATATCGAGATTCAGGTCTTTGGCGACGGCAAGGGCGGGGCGGTGCATCTGGGCGAACGCGACTGTTCGCTGCAACGTCGCCACCAAAAAGTGTTCGAGGAGGCCCCCGGCCCCGCGATCACCCCTGCCCTACGCGAAAAGATCGGCACGATCTGTGCGGACGCCATGTCCAAGATCAGCTATATCGGCGCGGGCACGGTCGAATTTCTCTACGAGGATGGCGAGTTCTATTTCATCGAGATGAACACCCGCCTTCAGGTGGAACATCCCGTTACCGAAGCGATTTTCGGCGTGGATCTTGTGCGCGAACAGATCCGCGTGGCTGCAGGTCTGGGCATGTCCTTCACCCAGTCGGACCTTGAAATCAACGGCCATTCCATCGAGGTGCGGATCAACGCCGAACGGCTGCCGAACTTCTCGCCCTGCCCCGGCCGGGTGCGGGTGTTCCATGCGCCGGGCGGGCTTGGCGTGCGGATGGATTCGGCGCTCTATGGCGGCTATTCGATCCCGCCCTATTACGACAGCCTGATCGGCAAGCTGATCGTGCATGGCCGCGACCGGCCCGAGGCGCTGGCCCGCCTGCGCCGCGCTTTGGGCGAGTTGATCGTGGACGGGGTGGATACCACGGTGCCGCTGTTCCACGCGCTGCTGGCCGAACCCGACATCCAGAACGGCGAATACAACATCCACTGGCTGGAAAAATGGCTGGCCGAACAGTTCGGATAGCGCCGGAGGCACGGGGAGGGACCGCAAGGGACCGATGACTGCGCATCCGGGCCTTTCGCCTGATCTGGTGCTTCGGGCCTATGCCATGGGGATCTTCCCCATGGCCGCCTCGCGCGACAGTGCCGAGATCCACTGGCTCGACCCCGATCCGCGCGGCATCCTGCCGCTGGACGGCTTGCACATCTCGCGCAGCCTGTCGCGCCATATCGCGCGGGCGGAGGTGGCGGTCGAGGTCAACCGCGATTTCGAGGCGGTGCTGCGCGGCTGCGCCGACCGCGAGGACACCTGGATCAACCCGCAGATCCACGCGCTTTACATGGCGCTGCACCGGGCGGGCCATGCCCATAGTCTTGAAGTGCGCGACGGAAGTGACCTGATCGGCGGGGTCTACGGCGTCACGCTGGGGGCGGCCTTTTTCGGGGAAAGCATGTTTTCGCGAAGGCGCGATGCGTCGAAACTGGCGCTGGCTTTTCTGGTCCATCGGCTGCGGGCGGGCGGGTTCACGCTGTTCGACACGCAGTTCCTGACCCCGCATCTGGCCAGCCTCGGCGGTATCGAGATCCCGCGAGCGAAGTATAAAGAATTTCTGGACCGGGCATTGCAAAAGCAGGCCACATTCTTACCGCCCGGCTATACCCCCGACCGTCATTCCGTCAGGCAGCGCAGCACCCAGACATCATAGCGCGAATGATCCAGCGCCGACAGCGCCGGGCTGTCCGCGATCATCCAGCCACTGAACACCGGACCCTGCGCCAGCCGGTCAAGGATCGTCAGATGGGCATAGGCCGTCAACGGCCCCTCATCGGTTGGATAGCGGCAATCATCAAGCTGGATCGTCAGCCGCCCCGCCGTCGCACTCTGCCCGCGCGACAGGTCCATGTCGCCGGTCAGTCCCGACACCTTGTCAAGCCAGCGCACGACGCCGCCTGGGGCCGAGGTGGCCGCCTGCGCCTCGGCGCGGTGCAGCGGGGCCGAAAACCCCAGAAGCAGGATCAGGAAAAAACGGATCATCGCGGTTCCGGCGCCGTCACTCCGGCTGCCATGCCTCATAATCGCGGCGCGCCACGGGCGCCACACGGCGCAGCGACCCGGCAGGTGCATAGGCGGCGGGCGTTCCGGTCAGGTTTTCCTGATGCGGTTTTTCCCAGACCTTGCGGGCCAGAGGCGCCTCGGTCGGCGGCTGGTCCCAGGTGAAATGCATCCAGCCATGCCAGTCGGGACTGATCCGGCTCGCCTCGGTCTCGCCGTTGTAGATCACCCAACGGCGCTTGCCATCGGCGGTCTGGTAGAACAGGTTGCCCTGTTCATCCTCGCCCACCTTCTGCCCCTTGCGCCATGTGAAAAGCTGCGTGCCAAGGGTCTGGCTGTTCCACCAGGTCAACAGGCGCTTGAGGAAATACATGGGGCAGGCCTCCGGTTTCGCTTTGCCAACCTATGCCGCAGGATGCGGGCAAGGTCCAGTGGCATCGGCGGTTGTCAGTCGCCGAAGCGGATCCGCGCGGCAATCCGCTGTTGCGCGGAACAGAAGAAAACCGTCTCGCCCATGAGGTCGCTCCAAGACCAGATTCCGGGCTGCGACAAGGCAGCGTCGATCGGCGGGCCTTTGCAGGATCAAATCTGTCGGAGCAGACCGCAACCGCATCGCGGGGAGTGTCACCAACCGGCAGAGCGGGCGACGGCCCCCATGCCTGAGACCCGGAGGGGTCCAAACCGCAGATCCCCTTCCCGCCTCGGAACACTTTGTGGTGCATCTTCGGGCGCGTCCAATGGCAGGGAAACGACCGCGAAAGAGCATTCCCAGCCCTGCGCAGCGAAACCGTGCCAGCGGCGGTTGGTCAGAACAGCCTCTTGCCGAAGGGCCGAAGCGAAAAGCTCGGCGGCGCAGACCCGATTGTCTGTCAGTTGATTGGCACCCCAGCCCGGAAACCCGATGATCGCCAAACCGGGCAGGACCACCAGAACGTTGAGAAGGACAGGCACATGACGCGGCCTTCCGAAGCCGGCCTCAGCCCGCCGAGGCCGGTTCCTTCTTCTTGCGCTCGGTATGCACCTGCAAGGGCGCGGCGCCGTTGTTCACGGCTTCCTCGTTCACCACGACCTCCTGCACGCCATCAAGGCCGGGCAGTTCGAACATGGTATCCAGCAGGATATCCTCCATGATCGACCGCAGCCCCCGCGCGCCGGTCTTGCGCTTGATGGCGCGCTTGGCGATGGCGGTCAGTGCGTCGGGCGTGAAGGTCAGCGCCGTGCCTTCGATGTCAAAGAGCCGCTGATACTGTTTCACCAGCGCGTTCTTCGGCTCGGTCAGGATGGTGACAAGCGCATCCTCATCGAGATCGGTCAGCGTCGCGATCACCGGCAGACGACCCACGAATTCGGGGATCAACCCGAATTTCAGCAAGTCTTCCGGTTCCAGTTCCTTGAACAACTCGCCGGTGCCACGCCCGTCGGGGTCTTTGACCTCGGCACCGAAGCCGATGGCCGTGCCCTTGCCGCGCTGCGCGATGATCTTGTCGAGGCCCGCGAAGGCCCCGCCACAGATGAAGAGGATGTTGGTCGTATCCACCTGCAGAAATTCCTGTTGCGGATGCTTGCGCCCACCCTGCGGCGGCACGGAGGCGACGGTGCCTTCCATGATCTTGAGCAGCGCCTGCTGCACCCCCTCGCCCGACACGTCGCGGGTGATCGACGGATTGTCGGACTTGCGGGTGATCTTGTCGACCTCGTCGATATAGACGATCCCGCGCTGCGCCCGTTCGACGTTGTATTCCGAGGCCTGCAACAGCTTGAGGATGATGTTTTCAACATCCTCGCCGACATAGCCGGCTTCGGTCAGCGTGGTGGCATCGGCCATGGTGAAGGGCACATCGAGGATGCGCGCCAGCGTTTGCGCCAGCAGCGTCTTGCCGCAACCCGTGGGGCCGATCAGCAGGATATTGGATTTCGACAGTTCGATGTCGGATTTCGACGAATGGTTCAGCCGCTTGTAATGGTTGTGGACGGCGACCGACAGCACACGCTTGGCATGGACCTGCCCGATCACATAGTCATCCAGCACCTTGCAGATGTCGCGCGGCGTCGGCACCCCGTCCGAGGATTTCAGCCCCGAGGATTTGGTTTCCTCGCGGATGATGTCCATGCAGAGTTCGACACATTCATCGCAGATGAATACGGTCGGGCCGGCAATCAGCTTGCGCACCTCATGCTGGCTCTTGCCGCAGAACGAACAGTAAAGGGTGTTCTTGCTGTCGGAGCCGGAATTGTTCGCCATCGTTCGCCTCTGCCTGCACGCCACCGGGGCGCGGTTCCGGGAAGTCTAGGCCAAGGCCCGGACCTCCACAATGTCAAATCGCCCCCCGGCGGATACCACCACCGGGGGGCGCGGTATCACTTGGCCGTGTCGTCCGCCTTGCCGCGATTTTCCAGAATGTCGTCGATCAGCCCCCAGGCCTTGGCATCCTCCGCCGACATGAAATTGTCCCGCTCCAGCGCCGCCTCGACGGTTTCATAGGTCTGGCCGGTATGCTTGACATAGATCTCGTTCAGACGGCGCTTCAACTTTTCGGTCTCGCGCGCATGGATCATGATGTCCGTCGCCTGCCCCTGATAACCACCCGAGGGCTGGTGGACCATCACCCGGCTGTTGGGCAGGCTGAACCGCATCCCCGGATGCCCTGCCGTCAACAAGAGGCTGCCCATCGACGCCGCCTGCCCGATCACCAGCGTCGTGACCTTGGGCTTGATATATTGCATCGTGTCATAGATCGACAGACCGCTTGTGACCACGCCGCCGGGGCTGTTGATATACATGCTGATTTCCTTTGACGGGTTCTCCGCCTCCAGAAACAGCAGTTGCGCGCAGATCAGCGAGGACATGCCGTCATGCACCGGGCCGGAGAGGAAGATGATCCGCTCCTTCAGCATGCGGCTGAAAATGTCATAGGCGCGCTCGCCCCGGCTGGTCTGTTCGACCACCATCGGGACAAGCGTGTTCATGTAATGCTCTACCGGGTCTTTCATCTGCGCCTGCCTGTTCTTGCCATTGAAGGAATAGGTCCGAAGGGTTACGCGAGTCTTAGTTGCGCGGGCCAGCCCCTGCAAGGGCATGCGCCACAATCATCGGCCAGCGCGATGCCACAGTGGGGCCACTTGACCAGCGGGGGCATGGCAATAGGTCACGCGACATGCCGACAGCCACTCGCCCCCCCTCGCCCGATGCGCGCTTTGCCCCCACGCGGGATGCGGGCCTTGCCCGGCTTGCGGAATTTCTGCCGCAGGCCGGGGCCGATTATGCCCGGCTGCGCAATTTCGACCTTCCCGGCCATCCCCATGTCTCGCGGCTCTCCCCCTGGCTCCGCCATCGCCTGCTGACCGAGGCCGAACTGCTGGAGGCGGCATGGGCCGCCCATGGCCCGGCCTCGGAAAAGTTCCGGCAGGAGGTGCTGTGGCGCAGCTACTGGAAGGGCTGGCTCGAACTGCGCCCCCCGGTCTGGATCGCCTATCGCCAGGGACTGGACCGCGCGCTGGACCGCATTGCAACGGAAGAGGGCTTGCGGCAAGTCTGGGAATCGGCCTGCGCGGGCCGGACAGGAATTGACGGCTTCGACCAATGGGCGCGCGAGCTGGCCGCGACCGGCTGGCTGCACAATCACGCGCGGATGTGGTTTGCCTCGATCTGGATCTTCACCCTGCGACTGCCCTGGCAGTTGGGCGCGGATTTCTTCCTGCGCCATCTGCTCGATGGCGATGCAGCCTCCAACACGCTTTCCTGGCGCTGGGTCGCGGGACTGCAGACAGCGGGCAAGACCTATCTCGCCACAAGGTTCAACATCGCGCGCTTCACCGAAGGGCGCTTCGACCCGGACGGTCTGGCGGAGGTGGCGATTCCCCTGCCGCCCGATCCGGTGCCCCCGATGGGGACATTGCCCCTGCCCCGTCCGTTCGACACCGACCCGGACCTGCCGACCGGCCTCTTGCTGCACGAGGATGACCTGTCACCGGGGGCGGCGGATCTGGTGGCGCTGCCCCGCGCGATTGCGGGATTTGCCTGCCCGCAGGCACGCTCGCCGCTCGCCGTGGCCCCGATGGTCCGCACCTTCACCCAAGACGCGGTTGCCCGGCGGCTTGCCGCCCTGCCGCCGGGAGCCGGTGCCGAGATCTTGCCAGCGACAGACCCTGCCGAGGCCCTTCTGGACTGGGCCCGGCGCCATGGATTGCGGCGCATCGTGACGGCCCATGCGCCGGTCGGGGCCACGGCCGACGCGCTCGCTCTGGCGGAGAAAAAGCTGGGCATGGAAGAAATCACGCTCCATCGCGTTATCACCCCGTATGACGCAGACCTCTGGCCACGCGCGACCCATGGTTTCTTCCGCTTTCACGAATCGGTTCGCGGGATAAAGTCAGGGTCAAGCTGACATCCGGCGCAGTCCGGTGCCGCCCCGCGTCAAAGCCAATCCGGCCCTCCCGGCCCACAAGAACAGGAGCCCTTTTCCGATGATCCATTTCCGCATGACCGCCTTTGCCCTGCTCTGCGCCCTTGCCGCCCCGGTCGCGGCGGCCGCCTGCACCCAGCCCGGCAATGCCAATGCCCTGCGCGCCGATGTGGCGCAGCGGGTGAACGCCGAACGCCGCAAGGCGGGGCTTGGGGCGCTGAGCAATTCGGGCGCATTGCAGAAGGCGGCGCAAAGCCTCGCCTGCGACAATGCCGCGCAAGGCCAGTGGTCCCATACCGGGCGCAACGGATCCACCCTGCAAGGACGGCTGAATGCGGCGGGATACCGCTTCCGCACCGCGACTGAAAACGTGGGCCGGTTCGCCGGGCCTGATGCCGCGATGAAATGGTGGATGGGTTCTGCCCCGCATCGCGCGAACATCCTTTCCGGGGCCGTGCGCGACATCGGCGTGGGCGTTGCGACAGGCGCGGATGGGCGGGTCTACTGGGTGACGGTCAGCGGCGCCCCGCGCTGACGGCATTCAGCGCGCGATCACCAGCTCCGCGCGCAACCCTCCCAGCGTCTCGCTTTCCCCCAGCCGCAAGGCCCCGCCATGGCTGCGCGCCACATCGGCGGCAATGGCGAGGCCAAGACCCACCCCACCGCCCCGGTTCGGGTCACGCGCCTTGTCGAGCCGGGCAAAGGGGGTCAGCGCCTCGTCACGCTGATCCTTGGGGATGCCGGGGCCGTCATCCTCCACCACCAGCCGCAGCGCGCGCGGCCCCAGCACGCCCGAAACCTCGGCGCGGTTGCCATAGCGCACCGCGTTGCCGATCAGATTGTCCAGCGCGCGCGCCACCGCCACCGGGCGCAACCGGCAGGTGCCGGACCCCTCGAACGACCGCAACCGCACCGCAAGCCCCGCCCGCGCGGCATTTTCCACCACCCGGTCCAGCAGGGCGCGAGGATCGACCTCCTCGATCTCCTCCAGCGCATCGCCCCGCGCGAAGGACAGGAATTCGTCGATCAGCCGCTGCATGTCATTCACATCGGACAAAAGCGCCTGCGCATCGGCATCCTCGGGCAGCATCGACAGGCCCAGTTTCAGCCGTGTCAGCGGCGTGCGCAGGTCATGGCTGATCCCCGACAGCATCAGCGTGCGCTGTTCGATCTGCCGCTCGATCCGCGCCCGCATGTCCAGAAACGCCGCCCCCGCCGCCCGCACCTCCTGCGCGCCGCGCGGCCGGTAAGGCACCGTCTCGCCCTTGCCGAAGGCGGAGGCCGCCGCCGCCAGCCGCTCGATCGGGCGCAACTGGTTGCGCAGGAACAGATAGGCGATGACTGTCATCAGAAGGGATGTCAGGATCATCAGCACCAGCAACTGATGCGGGTTGGAGGCCGAAACCCGCCCCCGGTCCAGCATCAGTTCCACCGGACCATGGGCCGTGGCAACGCGGACCCGCACGCGGCGCGGATCCTCCAGCATCTCGACGCTCTCGACCCCGTCCAGACCGTCGCGCAGCGTCGCGATCACCTCCCGCCCCGAAAGATCCCAGGGGTCCACGCGGTCCGGGCCGGGCGGGTCCGTGACCGGCATCCTGAGCCCGAAGGCAAGGCCGCGCGCCACCGGCTTCGCCTGCCGCAGCGCCGTTTCCGGGTCGGGGGCAGCCGCAATCTCCGAACGCAGAAAGGCGATCTCGGTGACAACCGTCTCGGTCATCTGCCAGGTCACCCGTTCGAAATGCCGCTGGATGAAGGTGACGGACACGACAAGCTGGATCGCGACCACCGGCACGACCAGAATGAGCGCCGCCCGGCCATAGAGACCCCGCGGCAGGAGGAGCTTGAGCCAGCGAAACATCCCCCTTACCTATCGTGGGCAGGCAAGCGGCGAAAGGGGCGCAGATGGATCAGGCAGATTTCTTCCTGCCCCCGGGGGAGGTCGCGGATTGCGTGTTGTTGCGGCCCGACCTGCGGCTGGTGCGCGCGGCGAATCCCTCGCCCTTCACCGGGGCGGGAACCAACAGCTATCTGCTGGGCCGGGGCAATGTCCTGCTGGTCGATCCGGGGCCGGACCTGCCCGCCCATGCACAGGCGCTGCTGTCGGCCCTGACCCCGGGGGAACGGATCACACACATCCTCGTGACCCATGCCCATGCTGACCACAGTGCCCTTGCCCCACGGATCGCGGCGGCGACGGGGGCCGCGGTGCTGGCCTTCGGAACGGCGGGGAGCGGACGTTCGGCGCGCATGGAACGCCTTGCCGCCCTTGACAGACTCGGCGGTGGCGAAGGGGTCGATGCGGGCTTCACCCCCGACCGCTGCCTTGCCGACGGGGAAGTTCTGGAAACCGGCGCGGGGCAGATCACCGCGATCCACACGCCTGGCCACATGGCCAATCACCTGTGTTTCGCGTGGCAGGACTGCCTTTTCACTGGCGATCACATCATGGGATGGTCGACCAGCATCGTCTCCCCGCCCGATGGCGACATGGCGCAATATCGCGCCTCGCTGCGCCGGGTTATGGCGGGCGACTGGCGGCTGGCGCTGCCCGGTCACGGCGCGCCCATTGCCGACCTGCGCGGGCGCTGCACCGCGCTGCTCCGGCATCGCGCCGCACGAGAGGCGGCAATCCTTGCCGCCCTCGGGGCGGACCCCTCGTCGCTGGAGGATCTGACCGCCCGTATCTATGCCGACACACCGCAAAAGCTCTGGCCCGCCGCCGCGCGCAACCTGCTGGCGCATCTGATTGACCTGAACGACCGGGGCCTCGTCCGGGCCGACCCCGATCCGGTTCCGACCGCCCGGTTCAGCGCGGGGCCTGCCGCAGCCGACTCCCCCTGAAATGGCCGGACGCGGGACGCAGAAGGCCGCGCGCGGGAGACGGTCCCGGGCGCGGCCTTCGAAAAAATCCGGCGCTGGCTTTACTCGGCGGCTTCGCGCGGGTCGCTGCCCGCCCCGGCCGCACCATCGCTGCCCGCCTCCGCCTCGGTCTTGGGCTTGCGCGGTCCACGCGGGCGACGCGGGGCGCGCGCCTTGGCCTCGCCCCCATCGTCCGACGGGGATTGCGCAGGTTCGCCCTCGGGGGATTGCGCCGGCGCTGCGGCCCGGGTCACCGGGGGTTGGTCGGCACCCGCCGTCTCTGCACCCGCCGTCTCTGCACCCTCTGGCGCAGCCCCCCCCTTGCGGCGGAAATTGCGGCTCCGCTCGCGGTCCGGCGCATTTCGGCGGGCCTCGGGCGTTTCCACCAGCCCGGCCTCGTCATCCGATGCGGCAAGGTCGATCACCGCTGTCGCGCCGGAACCTTCGCTGACACCCCGGCGATCGTCGCGCCGGTCATCCCTGCGGTCGTCGCGCCGGTCGTCACGGCGTTCATTGCGGCGCGGTTCCCCACGGTCGTCATTCCGATCCGCCGTGCGATCCGCCTGCCGGTCCGGGCCGCGATCATCGCGCTGCTCGCCGTCAAAACGGTCCTGACGGTCGTTGCGCTGGCCATTCTGGCCGTTCTGACCATTCTGGCCGTCGAAGCTCTGGCGGCGGGCATCCTGTTCGGCGGCCATCTCGCGCTGCGCTTCGGCCAGCATGCGGGTGTAATGTTCGGCATGCTGCTGGAAATTCTCTGCGGCAACGCGGTCATTGGACAATTGCGCATCCCGGGCGAGAAAGATGTATTTCTCGATGATCTGCTGCGGCGTGCCGCGCACCTTGCCCTCGGGGCCGGAGCTGTCGAAGACACGATTGACAATATTGCCAAGGCTGCGCGGACGGTTCGCCTTGGAACGCGAGCGGGACTTTGAAGATCTCATCTTGTCCTTTGATCCAGAATGATCTGGCATTTGACCGAACGCAGCAGACGTTCAAAATTCGTCCGGATCCCACAAGGGGCGCATTCGGGAGCTTTCGGCATTTCGCATCGGGACAGGCACGGGTTCCCCCGACCGCACATCCCTGCGCCTCTTCCTGTAATCATGCGAATCTCTCTGAGACAAGTGGATTCTGCGCAATTGGAGTTGAATTTCTCGCGATGCGAGGGGATTTGGCGGATTGTGGCCGAAAGTCACCAGTTCAGATGCGGCGCGCCATCACCACCCTGTCGCGCCCGTCCATGTCCCGCCGGACCGCGATTGACCCCAGACCCGCCGCCGCCAGCATCGCCCCCACAGCAGCCCCCTGAGTCGGCCCGATCTCCAGCAGCACCCGCGCGCCTGCCCCCATGTGATCCGGCAAGGCGGGGATCAGCGCGCGATAGGCGTCCAGCCCGTCCCCCCCCGGTGTCAGCGCCAGATGCGGCTCCCAATCGCGGACTTCCGGCGAAAGCCCGGCCATTTCCGCCGCCGCGATATAGGGCGGATTTGCCACGATCAGGTCGAACCGGCCCTCCACGGCGGACCACCAGTCCGAAAGACAGAACTCCGCCCGATCCTCCACACCGGCCCTGCCGGCATTTTCCGCGGCCACCGCCAGCGCATCGGGCGACAGATCGACGCCCAGCCCCCGCGCCTCGGGACGTTCGGCCAGCAGCGTCACCAGAATCGCCCCCGATCCGGTGCCCAGATCCAGCACCCGGCCAAAGGGTTCCTCCAGCGCCGCCGCGATCAGGGTCTCGGTTTCCGGGCGCGGGTCCAGAACCGCCGGGCTGACCGCAAATTCCCGCCCCCAGAAGGCCCGCCGCCCGGTCAGGTGCGACAGCGGCGCGCGCGCCGCGCGCCGGTCCACCAAGGCTCGGAACCGCTCCGCCACAGCAGGGTCCGCCACCCCGTCCATCTCGAGGATCATCCGGTCCGGGGCGATGCCCCGCGCATGGGCCAGCAGAAGCCGCGCATCGCGGGCCGCCCCTTCCACCCCTGCCGCACGCAGCGCCGTCACCGCCCCGGCCAGCAGCGCGGTCCAGCTCACAGCCCGCTCTCCGCCAGCCGCCGCGCCTGATCGGCCTCGATCAGCGGCTCGATCACCGGGTTCAGATCGCCCGCAATGATCTGGGGCAGCGCATAGAGGGTGAGGTTGATGCGATGGTCGGTCAGCCGCCCTTGCGGGAAATTATAGGTGCGGATGCGCTCGCTGCGGTCGCCCGACCCGACCTGTGCCTTGCGGTCGGCGGCCCGCGCGCCATCGACCCGCTCGCGCTCCAGTTCAAACAGCCGCGCGCGCAGCACCTGCATGGCGATCTCGCGGTTGCGATGCTGGGATTTCTGCGCCGAGGTCACGATGATGCCTGTCGGCAGATGGGTGATCCGCACCGCCGAATCGGTGGTGTTGACATGCTGCCCCCCTGCCCCAGAGGCGCGCATCGTGTCGATGCGGATGTCACTTTCGGGGATGTCGAGTTCCACCTCCTCGGCCTCGGGCAGCACGGCCACCGTGGCCGCCGAGGTGTGGATGCGCCCGCCCGCCTCGGTTTCCGGCACCCGTTGCACCCGATGCACACCGGATTCGAATTTCAGCCGGGCAAAGACACCCTCGCCCTGCACATGCGCCACAAGCTCGCGCAGGCCGCCCAGATCGCTTTCCTGCATTTCCAGGATCTCGAACCGCCAGCCCTGCGTTTCGGCATAGCGTTGATACATGCGCAACAGGTCGGCGGCGAAAAGGGCGGCCTCCTCCCCACCCGTGCCGGGGCGTATTTCAAGGATCGCGGGGCGCGCGTCTGCGGCATCCTTCGGCAACAGCACCATGCGCAATGCCTGCTCCTGTTCGGGGATGCGGGCGCGCAACCGCGGCAGTTCCTCCTCCGCCAGCGCGCGCATCTCGGGATCGGCCAGCATCGCCTCGGCCTCGGCCAGGTCGTCAAGCGTGCGGCGGTAGGCCGCAATCTGCGCCACAACCGGCTTGAGGTCAGAATATTCGCGGCTGATCCGGGCAATATCGGCCGGCGAGGCACCAGCCGACAAAAGCGCCTCGAGATAGTCGAAGCGCCCGGTGATCTGGGCAAGGGTATCGAGCGGAACCATGGCCGGTGCTGTGGCGCATGCCCGGCGCGCGGTCAAGACCCGCGAGACGGCCCGAAACCACCGCATCCGGGCAGGGAACGCAAACCGGGAGGTCTGCGTTGTCTTCCGCATTCCCGCAGCGACCGGGGCGAAGTTCCCACGCACCGCCGCACCCCTGCCCGCCGCATCCCGACCGCGCCAACCTGACTGTGGAGACATCCTTGCCATCCGCCCGGACCCATTTTCCCTTTTCCCCGCAGCCGCAACCGCAGCCGCAGAACTGGGCGCTCATCGGCATCTTCATCTTCCTCGCCTTCGCCGCCATTGCGGCGGGTCGCGCCTTCCTGATGCCGGTGACGCTCGCCATCCTGCTTTTCTTCGTCTTCGTGCCGCTGCGACGGAAACTGGACCGGCGCGGGGTGCCTTCGGTCGTATCGGCGGCGCTGGTCATACTGATGCTGATCGCGGTGCTGGTGATGCTGATCGTCGGCCTCTCGGCCCCGGCGGGGCGGTTGATCGACAACCTGCCGAGCATAACCTGGCGGCTGGAAGCGCAGTTCGATGCCCTGCGTGGCACCTTCGGAGCCATCGAGGCGGCCATGTCGCAGATGACCGACGAGGATGGCGAAACGGCGGTGAACGGTGCGGAAACCCTGCTCGCCGTTCTCGGGGCGACACCGACGCTTGTTGCGCAGACCTCGCTTGTGTTGTTCCTGCTGTTCTTCCTCCTGGGATCGGGTGACCTGCTCTATCTCAAGATCGTGCAAAGCTTCGACAGCCTGCGCGACAAGCGCCGCGCCTATGCCGCCCTGCGGGAGATCGAGGACAGTCTGGGCAGCTATCTCGGGTCCATCGCGCTCATCAATGCCGGGCTCGGGCTGGCCATCGGCACGCTCATGTGGATCTGGGGCATGCCCTCGCCGGTGCTGTTCGGCACCATGGCCTTCCTGTTCAACTTCGTTCCCTATCTCGGTGCTGTCGCGGGCACGGCGATTGCCACTTTCGTTGCCCTCCTGACCTTTCCGGGCTTCCAGATTCCCGCCCTTGTCGGCATCAGCTACTTCACGCTGACCACGATCGAGGGGCAACTCGTCACTCCCTATTTCGTGTCCCGCAGGCTCCAGATGAATACCGTTGTGGTGTTTCTGGCGGTGGCGATGTGGGCCTGGCTCTGGTCGGTGATCGGCATGATCGTCGCCGTGCCGGTGCTGGTCGTGGTCTCGGTGATCTGCGACCATGTGCCGGGGCTGGAGAAGCTGGGCAATTTCCTGTGGGGCGAGGATCCGCCGCCGATGGACAGCGAAAAGCCCGACCCCGAGGCCCCGGCAGCCGAGACCGTTGCCGGCGCGACCCCACCCACCGAGACACTGGCCGACGCGACACTGACCGACGCGACACTGGCTGACGCGCCCCCTGCCGAACCGCCTCCGCCCCCCCTCGCCCCAGTCGGCAAAGAACCGGCGTGAACCGGTCTTGCCCCCGCTGACGACAGGGGGCTGGCGTTTTCATCCCCATTGGCTAGACTGCCGCCTCCCTTTTGCTGGAGTGAGAAATGCTTGACCTCAAGACCCTGCCCACACCGGACGACCTGTGGCAGATGGACCGTGACCACGCCCTGCACCCCTGGACCAATTTCGGCCCGTTCGAGCGTGAAGGCGCGCTCGTGATGGATCGCGGCGAAGGCTCATGGCTCTGGGATGCGGAAGGGCGACGCTATTTCGACGCTGTCGGCGGCATGTGGTGCACCAATATCGGCCTCGGGCGGCGCGAAATGGCTGACGCCATGGCCGAACAGGCGCTGAAACTCGGCTTTGCCAATTCCTTTGTGGACACGACCAATGGCCCCTCGGCCCGGTTGGCCGCCAAACTGGCTGAACTTGCGCCCGGTGATCTCAACCGCGTGCATTTCACCACGGGCGGGTCAACGGCGGTGGATACGGCCTACCGGATGATCCATTTCTACCAGTCCTGCATGGGCCGACCCGACAAGACGCAGGTGATCGCGCGCGATTACAGCTATCACGGCTCCACCTATATTTCCCAGAGCATCGGCAAGCGCCCGGGCGACCGGGTGCCGCAATTCCGCTACAAGGAAAGCGGCATCCACCATGTCAGCGCGCCCAATTGCTATCGCGCGCCGGGCGGCATGGACGAGGCTGCCTTCTGCAATCATCTGGTGGCCGAGTTCGAGGCGAAACTGGCCGAGATCGGACCCGACAAGGTCGGCGGCTTCTTTGCCGAACCGATTCAGGCCTCTGGCGGCGTGATCGTGCCGCCCGAAGGCTATCTGCCCCGCATTGCCGCCATCTGCCGCCAGCATGACATCCTGTTCGTCGCCGATGAGGTGGTGACCGCCTTCGGCCGCATCGGTCACTGGTTCGCCAGCCTGTCGGAATTCGGCATCCAGCCCGACATGATTACCTGCGCCAAAGGATTGACTTCGGGTTATATTCCCTTGGGCGCATTGATCTTTTCGGACCGGATCTGGGCTGCCATGGCCGCTGATGGCGGGCGCTGGTTCACCTCGGGCTTCACCTATTCGGGCCATCCGGTCGCCTGTGCGGTGGCGCTGAAAAACATCGAGATCATCGAAGCCGAAGGCATCCTTGAAAACGTGATGACCGTGGGCGCGGAGTTCGAGGCGCGGATGAAACGGCTGACCGACCTGCCGATGGTGGGCGATGTGCGGGGCAGAAAATTCATGATCTGCGTGGAAAACGTGGCCGACAAGGCAACACGGGAACTCTTGCCCGAGGATCTGGACGTGGGCAAGCGCATTTCAAATGCGGCCGAAGGCATGGGGCTGATGGTGCGCCCGCTGGGTCATCTCAACGTCATGTCCCCGCCCCTGATCCTGACCCCTGACGATGTGGCCTTTGTCGGTGACACGCTGGAGGCGGCGATCCGGCAGGTGGCGGATGATCTGACGCGCGAAGGCGTGCGCCTTTCCTGACGCCCGCGGCTTGACAGTGACCGGTTGCGGCGCTTTGCTGGCCGCATCCGGATCGCTGGCGTCTCCGGTGCCCGAACGACGCCTTTCCCCTTGAAAGGAGTCTTCCCATGGCATTGGAAGATGCGAAAAACGATGTCGATACCGCCTTTACCCGCGCCGATCTGCGCGGTCTTGCCTTCGAGAACGCCTTTGGCGGTGCGACGAGTTTCCTGCGCCGCAGCTATTCCAAGCATCTGACCGGGGTGGATCTGGCCATCACCGGCATCCCCTTCGATCAGGCGGTGACGCACCGCCCCGGCACCCGCTTTGGCCCCCGCGCGATCCGCGAGGCATCGGCCCTGCAACCCTTCGATCCGCCTTTCGGTTGGGGCACCAACCCGCTGGAAGAGATGGCGATTGTCGATTATGGCGACATGGCCTTTGACTATGCCAAGGTCGCCGATTTTCCCGAGGCGCTGACCGCCCATATCCGGGGCATCCTTGCTGCCGGGCCGGGGGTGATCTCGCTGGGGGGCGATCACTATGTCACCTACCCCATCCTGCGCGCCTTTGCCGAGAAGTTCGGCCCCATCAGTCTGATCCAGTTCGACGCCCATTCCGACCTCTGGGCCGATGACGACCTGACGCGCATCGACCATGGCACGATGAGCTACAAGGCCGTGAAAACCGGTCTGATCGACCCCGCGACATCCGTGCAGATCGGCATCCGCACCCATTGCGACGATTATCTGGGGGTCAATGTGATCGACGCGCCCGAACTGCATTCCAGGGGGGTTGAGGCCGCCATCGCCAAGGCCCGCGCCATCGTGGGGGACAGGCCCTGCTACATCACCTTTGACATTGACGCGCTGGACCCGGCCTTTGCGCCGGGCACCGGAACGCCTGTCTGGGGTGGCATGGCAAGCTGGCAGGCCGCCGCCATGCTGCGCGGTCTGGCGGGCATCAACCTTGTCGGCGGTGATGTGGTGGAGGTGTCGCCCCCCTATGACCACGCGCTGATGACCGCCGTTGCGGGCGCGCATGTGGCACATGACCTGATCTGCCTTTACCACTGGGCGCATCACCGGAAATGAAAGGCCGCCGCATGTGGGTCATTCTTGGAATAGTTGCCGTGCTGGCAGGGGTGGCGGCATGGGTCCGCTTTGCCCCCGTCGATGCCGCGCGCTGGCATGTGGCGCTGGACGCGGACTGGGAGCCAAGCATCTGCGGTCCCGACTCCGTTTTTCCGGGCACGGGCCAAGCCCGCGCAGCCTGCCTCGTGCCGCATCCACCGATGGAGGCTCTGTCGCGGCTGGTCGCCATCGCCGAAGCCACCCCTCGCACCCGTCGCATCGCAGGCAGCCCCGATGAGGTCCGCATCACGTGGGAAACCCGCTCTGCGCTTTGGGGCTTTCCAGACTATACCACCGCCGAGGCGCGACCCGACGGTGAAGGTGCGAGGCTCCATATCCTCGCCCGCCTGCGTTTCGGGCGCGAGGATATGGGCGTCAATGCCGCCCGCCTGCGCGACTGGCTGGCGCGCTACTGACCGTCACGCCGGGGGCTGGGCGCGTTCCACCAACCGGGCAAAGAACGAGGCCCCGATGGGGGCGGCCTCGTCATTGAAATCGAAGGCCGGATGGTGCAGGCCCGCCCCCGGCCCGGTGCCCATGAAGAAATAGGCCCCCGGCCGTGCCTCCAGCATATAGCTGAAATCCTCCGACCCCATCTCGCGCCCCGCGTTCAGGTTCACCGCCTCCGGTCCGGAAACCTCCGCCGCCACCTCGCCCGCGAACAGCGCCTGCGCCTCGTGATTGACCGTCGGCGGATAGCCCCAGTCGTAATCGACGCTTGCCGTCACCCCGAAAGCCGCCGCATGGCCCGCCACGATCTCGTGGAACCGCCGCTTGAGCATGTCGCGCACATCCGGCTTGAAACAGCGGATCGTGGCGCAGAACCAGCCATCCTCGGGGATGATGTTCGATGCCGATCCGGTCTGGATCTGCGTCACCGACACCACCGCCTCGTCATGGGCCGAGAGATTGCGCGACAGGATCGTCTGGATCGACTGCACCATGGCGACAATCGCCACCACCGGGTCCACGCAATCCTGCGGCGTGGCCCCATGCCCGCCCTTGCCCGTGACCGTCACCGTCGCGGTATCGACAGCGGCCATCAATTCCCCGGTCGTGCCGTGGAAATGGCCGAAGGGCACATTGGGTGCATTGTGCAGACTGTAGACCTGCCCGATGCCGAACCGGTCCATCACGCCTTCCTTCACCATCACCTCGCCGCCGCCGCCATCCTCCTCGGCGGGCTGGAACAGCAGCGCGACCTTGCCCGAAAAGCGCCGCGTCTCGCACAGGTATTTCGCGGCACCCAGCAGCATGGTCACATGGCCGTCATGGCCGCAGGCATGCATCTTGCCGGGGCGGGTGGAGGCATGGTCTGCCCCGGTCAGTTCCGTGATCGGCAGCGCGTCCATATCGGCGCGCAGCCCGATCACCGGGCCGTCGCCCCGCCCGTTGATGATGCCGACAATTCCCGAGGTCGCAATGCCTTCGTGGATCTCGTCCACCCCGAATTCGCACAGCTTTCCCACGATGAACCCCGCCGTTTCATGGCAATCGAAGGCCAGTTCCGGGTATTGGTGCAGATGGCGGCGCCAGCCCTTCATCTCTTCGGCATAGCCGGCGATGGCATTGAGAACGGGCATGGTGGACTCCTTCGGGCGCGAACGGTTAAGCCGGAACAGAACCCCAAATCGCAAGGCCATGCAATGCCCCCCGACGCCCCCCGACGCCCGCTTCCCTGCCCCCAAAGCGATGCGCTGATTGCCGACCCCGATGGTGGCATGGACCGCCTCCTGGAAATCATGGCCCGCCTGCGCGACCCCCAAACCGGCTGCCCCTGGGACATCGAGCAGGATTTCGCCTCCATCGCCCCCTATACGGTGGAGGAGGCGCATGAGGTGGCCGACGCCATCGAGCGGCAGGACTGGGCCGACCTGCGCGGCGAACTGGGCGATCTGTTGCTGCAAACCGTGTTCCATGCGCGGATTGCCGAGGATGTCGGGCTCTTTGATTTCCACGATGTGAACCGCGCCATTTGCGACAAGATGATCGCGCGCCACCCGCATGTGTTCGGCACCGAATCGCGCGACAAGACCCCCGCCCAACAGACCGTCGACTGGGAGGCGATCAAGGCCGCCGAACGGGCGGGCAAGGCAGAATCCGGCGTGCTGGACGGCATCGCCATGGGCCTGCCCGCACTGACCCGCGCGGTGAAGCTGCAAAAACGTGCGGCCCGCGTGGGCTTCGACTGGCCCTCCACCGATGAGGTCGTGGCCAAGATCACCGAGGAAGCCGCCGAACTGGCCGAGGCCCGCGACCGGCTGACGCAAGCCGAGGTGGTGGAGGAATTTGGTGACCTCCTGTTTGTCATCGCCAACCTCGCCCGGCATCTGGAGGTGGACCCCGAAGCCGCCCTGCGCGCAGCCAATTCAAAATTCACTCGCCGGTTCAAACGGATAGAGTCATTTCTTGCAGAGAAGAACAAACGCCCCGCAGACAGTGACCTTGCCGAAATGGATGCGCTCTGGAACCGCGCCAAGGCCGAGGAGAAGGCGGCAAAGGTGCCCAAATAGTTTTCCGACCAATTCAATCGGATATTGACTTGACCATTTCTGTCGGATTTAACATCGCCCATAAACCGACTAAAGAGGTCAACAATGCGTCTTCCCCTTCTCGCCCTTGCGCTCTGCAGCACCGCCCTTCCGGCATTTGCCCAGGAGGTGAATGTCTACACCACCCGCCAGCCCTTCCTGATCGAGCCGGTGATGGAGGCCTTCACCGCCGCGACCGGCATCAAGGTGAACCTCGCCCATATCGACAAGGGGCTGGTGGAGCGGCTGAAATCCGAAGGCAGCCGGTCGCCCGCCGATCTGGTGATGACGGTGGATATCGCCAACCTCCAGCAGATCGTCGACGCCGATGTGCTGCAACCGGTGGACAATGAAACGCTGAAATCCGCCGTGCCCGAGGCGCTGCGCAGCCCCGATGACCTGTGGTTCGCGCTGACCTCGCGCGCCCGCGTCGTCTATGCCCACAAGGACCGCGTGGCCGATGGCGAGGTCACGACCTATGAGGATCTGGCCTCGGACAAGTGGAAGGGCCGCATCTGCACCCGTCCGGGCGTGCATGACTACAACCTCGCCCTGCTGGCCGCCGTCATCGCCCATCATGGCGAGGAAGCCGCGAAGGACTGGGCCGCAGGCCTCAAGGCCAATCTGGCGAAAAAGCCCGAAGGCAATGACCGGGGACAGGTCAAGGCGATCTGGGCCGGGGAATGCGACATCAGCCTGACCAACACCTATTACATGGGGGCGATGCTGGCCGATGACGAACAGAAGGCCTGGGCGGAATCGGTCCGCATCGTGTTCCCGACCTTCGAGAATGGCGGCACGCATCTCAACGTTTCGGGTGTGGCGATGACCAAGGCCGCGCCCAACAAGGACGATGCGGTCAGACTGATGGAATTCCTCGTCTCCCCCACCGCACAGGCGATCTATGCCGAGACGAACCACGAATATCCGGTGCTGGAAGGTGCGGCCCTGTCGGATCTGGTGGCAAGCTGGGGCGCGCTGGTGCCGGACAGCCTCAACCTGACCGATCTGGCGAAACTGCGCCCGGCGGCGCTGCGCATCATGGAAGAGGTCAATTACGACGGCTGAGAACAGTCGGGCAGAGGCTGGGGGGGGGGGGGTGGGGGGTGGGGAAAAGGCGCCCACACCGCGAGT
>JBKBNP010000016.1:62874-77978 GCA_046295215.1 Pseudorhodobacter sp.
TCTTTTACTTTGTAATTTCCGCGTGCTTATACCTGTGGGGCTGGGGGGGGGGGGCGCTTTTTGGCGTTTGCACAAACCGCCCCCTCTCCGCTTTTCTGACCCGAAATCAGGAGCCGCCATGACCGCCAATACCCCCCGCAAGATCATCATCGACACCGACCCCGGACAGGACGACGCCGTGGCCATCCTGCTGGCGCTGGCCTCGCCCGCCGAGCTGGAGGTTCTGGGCATCACGGCGGTCGCGGGCAATGTGCCGCTGGCCCTGACGGCGAAAAACGCGCGCATCGTCTGCGAGTTGGCCGGGGCGGTGGATGTGCCGGTCTTTGCCGGCTGCGACGCACCGATCAGACGCAAGCTGGTGACGGCAGAGCATGTCCATGGCAAGACCGGGCTCGACGGCCCGCAACTGCCCGCCCCCACAATGCAGCTACAAGCGCAGCACGCTGTCGATTTCCTGATCGAAACCCTGCGCCGCGAGCCGCCCCAGACGGTCACGCTCTGCCCGCTCGGGCCGCTGACCAATATCGCGACCGCGCTGCAACGCGCCCCCGACATTGCCGCCCGCATCCGCCAGATCGTGCTGATGGGTGGGGCCTATTTCGAGGTGGGCAACATCACCCCCGCTGCCGAGTTCAACATTTATGTCGATCCGGAAGCTGCTGATATTGTTTTCAGATCTGGGATTGACCTTGTGGTGCTTCCGCTTGACGTAACCCACAAGGTGCTGACCACCGGGCCGCGGGTGGATGCCTTCCGTGCGCTTGGAACCGAAGTCGGGCGCATGGTCGCGGAATGGACCGATTTCTTTGAACGTTTCGACAAGGAAAAATACGGATCGAACGGCGCGCCGCTGCATGATCCTTGCGTGATCGCCTGGCTGCTCCGGCCCGATCTCTTCACCGGGCGGCACATCAATGTGGAGATCGAGACCGGATCGGACCTGACGCTGGGCATGACCGTGGCCGATTGGTGGCGCGTCACCGACCGTGCGCCCAATGCGCTGTTTCTGGGTGATGTCGATGCTGATGGCTTCTTCGCGCTGCTGACCGAACGATTGGCCCGCCTGCCGATCCGCGCGTGACGGCCGGGGGGCGCTGCCCCCCGACAGCGCCTTTGCAGAGCAAAGCCACCTCCCCCCCGAGGTATTTCCGCCAGGATGAAAGCCGGATGCCGGCTACACCGCACCAGCGGCCGGGCCGGGTTCCTCGTCCGGCAGGATGACCGTGAAAGTGCTTCCCCGGCCCTGCTCACTCTCGATCCGCAAGCGGCCGCGATGGCGGTTGAGGATATGCTTGACAATGGCGAGCCCAAGCCCGGTGCCGCCCTTCTCGCGCGAGCGGTGGCTGTCGACACGGTAGAAGCGTTCGGTCAGGCGCGGCAGGTGGATCGCATCGATCCCCTCGCCCTCGTCCCGCACGGCAATGCGGAAGGCCGGCCCCCGCAAGCCCTGCTCCCGCTCTGCCCGCGACAGGCTGACATGCACGGTCTTGCCCGCAGCACCATATTTCACCGCATTCTCGATCAGATTTGTAAGAACCTGCGTCAACTGATCGGCATCGCCGCGCAGGAAAACCTCCCGGTCCAACCCTGACGGGTTCAGCGTGACACCTGCCGCCGCCGCCACAGGCCGCAGGTCCGAAAGGACACGGCGGATCAGCCCGGCAATATCGACCCGTTCGGTGGGCCTTATCCGTTCCTGCGCCTCGACGCGGCTCAGCGACAGAAGATCGCCGACAAGGCGGTTCATCCGCCCCGCCTCCCGCGCCATCACCGCAAGGAACCGGTCGCGTGCCGCCGGGTCGTCGCGCGCGGCCCCCTGAAGCGTCTCGATGAAGCCCAGAAGCGCCGTGAGCGGCGTGCGCAATTCATGGCTGACATTGGCGACAAAATCGCGCCGCATCTGGGCGATCTGTTCCGGCTCGCTCACATCCTCGAAAACGCAGAGCGCGCCTTCCTCGATCGCGGTCACACTGACCCGGTAGACGGTTTCGGAGGCGCCGTCCTGCACGACATGGCGCGCCTGACCGCCCTCGCCCCGGTGCAGCGCCGCCTCGATGGCGCCCTGAACCCCCGCCTGACGCAAGGCGGTGGGATAGAGCCGCCCCAAGGTTGCCGCCCCCAGAAGATGCGCCGCCGCCGTGTTCACGACGACGATCCGCTCCTGCCCGTCCACCAGCAGGGCGGGCAGCGGCACGGCTTCAAGCAGACGCTGCAATCTGGGCATGTTTCCCCCGGGATCATTCATGGCCGCAAGATGGACCGGGCGGCAGCGAGGGGCAAGCGGCCCCGCGCCTCAGACGGACTTTGCAGCCGCCACGCCGCGTTCGAACTCGCCGATCAGCAGCCCGATTTCCTCGCAGCCGACCGAGATGCGGAAGAAGCCTTCGGAAATTCCGACGCTTTCACGCGCGCCGGTTTCCACCGCCCGATGCGACGAGGAGGCCGGATGCGACAGCGTCGTGCCGATGTCGCCCAGCGTCGGGGCAAAGGCGAGGTCCGGCATGGCGCGGGTCAGCGCATTGGCCGCCGCGCGCCCGCCCTCCAGTTCGAAGGACAGCATGTTGCCGCCCCGGCCGCCCAGCAGGGCCACAGCCCGGTTGTGGTCTGGGTGATCCGGGCGCAGGGGGTAGAGAACCCGTTTCACGCCCGCCAGCCCCGCCAGGTGATCCGCGAGCGCTGCCGCGTTCTGCTCTGCCCGGTCATAGCGCAGATGGAAGGAATAGAGCCCCCGCTCCGCCAGCCAGCAGTCAAACGGAGACGGCGTCAGCCCCGTCGTCACCGCGAAATCATAGATCGCCTTGCGATGGGCCGGGTCGCGGGCGGCGACATAGCCCAGCGTCACGTCCGAATGACCCGCCAGAAGCTTGGTCACAGAATGGATCACGATGTCCGCGCCATGGTCGAAGGACCGGACCGCGCGCGGCGTCGAGAAGGTCGCATCCACCGCCAGCAGGATGCCGCGCGATTTCGCCAGCGCCGCGATGCCGTCCAGATCGGCCACACGCAGCGTCGGGTTGGATACAATCTCGATCAGGATCATCCGCGTTTCGGGCCGGATCGCCTGCGCCACGGCCGACACATCGGTCGGGTCCGCCAGCGAGGTCGCGATGCCGAAGCGGTTCAGATCCTGCGTCATCAGGCGCAGCGACCGGCCATAGAGTTGATCGCCGCCGACCACATGGTCCCCTGCCCCCAGAAGGCCCATCAGCGCCGCCGTCACCGCCGCCATTCCCGAGCCGACGATCAGCCCGCCCTCCGCGCCTTCCAGCGCATCGATCTTGGTCGCCAGCACATCCGCATTGGGATGGCCCTCGCGCGCATAGGTATAGCCCGCCACCATGCCTGCATATTGCGCGTCAAGCTGGTCCGGGCTTTCGGACGCATATACCACGGAGGGTTGCAGCGGCGTGCCCACAGCCCGGCTGACAGAGGCAGGCCAGGGGGTGCGCCGCACGAGGTTTTCGGGAATATCGGGCATGGATCGGTCCTTGCGACAGGGCAGATGCCGCAGTCCTGGCCAAAAGGCCAGGAAGCGTCGTGCGGCGGGCTGCAAAGGGGATGGTGGGTGATAACGGATTTGAACCGCTGACATCTTCGATGTGAACGAAGCGCTCTACCACTGAGCTAATCACCCATTGCGGCGCGGTTTAGTCGTCTTCGCCGTCCGGTGCAAGACCCTCTTTGCACGGTTTTTGGCGCGTCTCGTCACCCTCCGGCCGGCGCAGGCGCAGCGTCAGGATCTCGGTGCCGCCCCCCGCCTTGCTGCGGTTGACCTTGACCTTGCCGAGCGGCGGCAGGTTCAGATCCTCCCCTTTCGACAGGGCATCACCCAGCACCCGGAGCGCCGCTTCGAGAATCGGCTTCGCATCCTTGCGCTTGGCCCCGGACAGTGCGGCAACACGCGCCAGAAGCTCCTGCTTCTTGAGCCCCCCCCCGGCAGCGGACGCGGCCTTGTCACTGTCGTCGGCCACCGCGTCACCCACCGGCAGCAAGGTGATCTTGGGCACCACCACTGGCGCGGGCGTCAGGTCCGCAACCGCGCCCGGGGCCAGCTTGGCTGTCGCGGGGGATTTGCGCGCGGATGCGGCAGCGGCGGTCTTGGCCGCGGCCTTCGGCGCCTTCGTCACGGTTTTCGGGGTCTTTGCAGCAGATGCTGCGGCTCCGGGAGAGGCGGTCTTGATGCTCGGCATTGTCCCTGTCCGTTCTATTGTCGCGGATTCGTGAACAAACCTAGCCGGGAATCCTGCAACTGGAAACAGCCCGCACAGCACCGGCCCATGATTTTCGGTCAGACCATATCAAAAGGGGGCGGCGCGATGATCCCGCGCCGCCCCTTTGGGCAGTGTCGCCTCAATGCGCCGTTTGCTGGGCTGCCGATTCACTGGCTGCCTTTCGCGCGGCGGCGGCGGCTTCCTCGGCGGCCTCGTCCCATTCGATAGGCTCGGGCTTGCGCACGAGCGCCTGCGACAGCACATCGCGAACATGCGCCACCGGGATGATCGTCAGCCCCGCCTTCACATTGTCCGGGATCTCGGTCAGATCCTTTTCATTGTCCTGCGGGATCAGCACCGTCTTGATGCCGCCACGCAGGGCCGCCAGCAGCTTTTCCTTCAACCCGCCGATCCCCAGCACATTGCCGCGCAGCGTGACCTCGCCGGTCATGGCGATGTCCTTGCGCACCGGGATCTGCGTCAGCACCGACACGATGGAAGTGACCATCGCCACCCCTGCGCTCGGCCCGTCCTTGGGGGTCGCCCCTTCGGGAACGTGGACATGGATGTCCACCGTCTCGAATTTCGGCGGTTTCACCCCGATTTCCGGGCTGATGGAGCGCACGAAGCTGGAGGCCGCGTCGATGCTTTCCTTCATCACATCGCCCAGCTTGCCGGTGGTTTTCATCCGGCCCTTGCCGGGCAGGCGCAGCGCCTCGATCGACAGCAGTTCGCCCCCCACCGAAGTCCAGGCAAGACCAGTGACAACGCCGATCTGGTCCTCCTGTTCGGCCAGACCATAGCGGTGCCGCTTGACCCCGAGGAAGCCTTCCAGACGCTCCGGCGTCACCTCGACCGATTTGGTCTTGCCCTTGACGATCTCGGTCACTGCCTTGCGCGCCAGTTTGGCCAGTTCACGTTCGAGATTCCGCACCCCCGCCTCGCGGGTATAGGTGCGGATCATCTCGGTCAGCGCCGCATCCGTCACCGAAAACTCGCCCTTCTTCAGCGCGTGGTTCTTGATCTGCTTGGGGATCAGGTGCTGTTTGGCGATCTCGCGCTTTTCATCCTCGGTGTAACCCGACAGGGGAATGATCTCCATCCGGTCCAACAGCGGCGACGGCATGTTGTAGGTATTCGCCGTGGTCAGGAACATCACGTTCGAGAGGTCGTATTCCACCTCAAGATAGTGGTCCACGAAGGTCGCGTTCTGTTCCGGGTCCAGAACCTCCAGCATGGCACTTGCCGGATCGCCCCGGAAATCCTGCCCCATCTTGTCGATTTCATCTAGCAGGATCAGTGGGTTGGTGGTTTTCGCCTTTTTCAGCGCCTGGATGATCTTGCCCGGCATCGAGCCGATATAGGTGCGCCGGTGGCCCCGGATTTCCGATTCGTCACGCACGCCGCCGAGGCTGATGCGGATGAACTCGCGCCCCGTCGCCTTGGCGACCGAGCGCCCCAGCGAGGTCTTGCCGACACCCGGAGGGCCGACAAGGCAAAGGATCGGCCCCTTCAGCTTGACCGACCGCGCCTGCACCGCCAGATATTCGACGATGCGTTCCTTGACCTTTTCCAGCCCGTGATGGTCGGCGTCCAGCACCTTCTGTGCCGCAGCCAGATCCTTCTTCATGCGGCTTTTGATGCCCCATGGAACGCCCAGCAGCCAATCCAGATAGTTGCGCACGACGGTCGCCTCGGCGCTCATCGGGCTCATGGATTTCAGTTTCTTGACCTCGGCCTCGGCCTTCTCGCGCGCTTCCTTGGACAGCTGCGTGGCCGCGATCCGCTGTTCCAGTTCGGCGACCTCGTTCTGGCCGTCCTCACCGTCACCCAGTTCCTTCTGAATGGCCTTCATCTGCTCATTCAGATAATATTCGCGCTGCGTGCGCTCCATCTGCGTCTTGACGCGGGTCTTGATCTTCTTCTCGACCTGCAGGACGGACATTTCGCCCTGCATGTGGCCATAGACCTTTTCCAGCCGGTCGCCCACATCCAGCGTTTCCAGCAGCGCCTGCTTGTCACCCACGCTGATGCCCAGATGGCCTGCCGCAAGATCCGCGAGCCGCGCCGGTTCGCGCGTTTCGGACACCGCGCCAAGCGCCTCCTCGGGGATGTTCTTCTTGATCTTGGCGTAGCGCTCGAACTCCTCGGCCACGGCCCGCACCATCGCACTGACGGTATCCGCCTCGCCGGGGGTTTCGGTCAGCACCTCGACGCCCGCCTCGAAAAAGCGCGGGTTGTCGATGAATCCCGCGATGCGAACGCGGGTCTTGCCCTCGACCAGCACCTTGACGGTGCCATCGGGAAGTTTCAGCAATTGCAGCACATTGGCCAGCACGCCGACGCTGTAGATGCCATCGGTCGCAGGGTCGTCCACCGTGGGGTCGATCTGGCTCGACAGCAGGATCTGGCGGTCCTCCGCCATCACCTCTTCCAGTGCCCGCACCGATTTTTCGCGCCCGACGAACAGCGGCACGATCATATGGGGAAAGACCACGATGTCGCGCAGGGGCAGCACCGGATAGCTGGGGAGGATCGTCTCGTTCATCTCGTTTCCTTTACTGGCAGGAAGACCATGGTCCCGGCGGTCGGCAACCCTCGGCTTCCCCTCTTGGCCACCATATCTGGTGGTCGTCCACCGGACTGTCAACCAGCACGATCTGGCTTTGGATGATGCGCCTGCGGCATGGCCGGTGCAAGCACAGTTTCCGGATCATTTGGCGAGGCTCGGCCCGGATCAGACCGGCAGCAGCGCCACGGCGATCCGCCGCCCCTCGGACAGCAGCACATTGTAGGTGCGGCAGGCGGCGGGCGAGTTCATCACCTCGACCCCGATCCCCGCCGCCTCCAGCGCCGCCTTGAAGGCGGGCGGCGCATGGGCGATCTCCGCCCCGGTCCCGACGAACAGCACATCGATGCGCCCCGCGAGCGACAGGGGGGCGTCCATATCGGCCAGACCGCCCCAGGGCCCGGCGTCCCAGGGTGTCACCAGCACCGCGCCCTCGATCACCTGCCCAGCCACGCGAAAGAAGCCCGGCCCGTAGCCATCGATCGGGCGCGCGGCGTCATAGGTGATCTCGGTCAGGCGCATCCCGGCCCCGCCTCAGGCATCCACATCGGAAAACTGCGTGCCGCCGGCGCTGTCCTTTTTCTTCGGCTCCCGGTTCACGCCCAGATAAAGCACAACGTTCTTGGCCACATAGACCGAGGAATAGGTCCCGATGATCACGCCGAAGAAGATCGCGAAGGTGAACCCCCGGATCACATCCCCGCCCAGCACCAGAAGGGCCGCCAGCGCCAGCAATGTGGTGCCAGAGGTCATGATGGTGCGGCTCAGCGTCTCGTTCACCGACTGGTTCATCACCTCGATCAGCGGCACGGTCTTGTATTTGATGAGGTTCTCGCGCAGCCGGTCAAAGACCACCACCGTATCGTTGATCGAATAGCCGAGGATGGTCAGCAGCGCCGCGATCACCGCGAGGTCGAACCGGATCTGCAACAGCGCGAAGACCCCGACCGTCACCACCACGTCATGCACCAGCGCCACCACAGCACCCACCGCGAACTGCCATTCGAATCGCAGCCAGATATAGATCAGGATCGCCCCGGTCGCACCGACCACCGCCAGAATGGCCGACCAGATCAGCTCCCCCGACACTTTCGGGCCGACGCTTTCCACTGACGCAAAGGTGATGGCCGGATCGAAGGCGACAAGGGCCGCCTCCACCTGCTGCAGCACTTCCGGCGTCACCGCCTCGAACCCGTCCTGGGCCTGGATGCGGATCATCGCGACATTGCGGTCGGCGCCGAAGGTCGGGTCGAACACCTCGGTGATCGACACATCCCCCAACCCAAGCGGCGTCATCACCGTGCGGTAGCCGCCAATATCCACCGCCTGCGGGCTTTCGGTGCGGATCGTCGTGCCGCCCCGGAAATCGATGCCGAAATTCAGTCCCATCACCGCAATGATGACCAGCGCTGCAATGACCGCCACGACCGAGGCCCCAAAAGTGATCCGGGCATAGCCGAAGAAGTTGAAATTCGTCGTGTCTGGAACCAGTCTGAGCCGCATCCTTGCCTCCTTACACTTCGATGGTCTTTGGGCGGCGACGTTCGAACCACGTCACGATGAAAAGCCGGGTCACGAAAACAGCCGTGAACACCGAGGTCAGAATGCCGATCCCCAGCGTCACCGCAAAGCCCCGCACCGGGCCGGACCCGACCATGAACAGGATCGTGGCGGTGATGAAGGTGGTGATATTGGCGTCGATGATCGCCGACAGCGCCTTTTCATAGCCGAGTTCGATGGCCCGCGCCGGGCCGCGCGCGGTTTTCAGCTCCTCGCGGATCCGCTCGAACACCAGCACATTGGCATCCACGGCCATGCCGATGGTCAACACGATCCCCGCAATGCCCGGAAGCGTCAGCGTCGCCCCGATGGCCGACAGCGTGCCGAAGATCAGCGCCACGTTGAAGCCGAGCGCCACCGTCGCCAGGACCCCGAACCAGCCGTAGCAGGCGATCATGAAGACCAGCACCGCCGTCATGGCAACCATCGAGGCGATGCGGCCCGCATCGATACTGTCCTGCCCCAGTTCCGGGCCGACCGTGCGCTCTTCCAGAAAGGTCATCTCTGCCGGCAGCGCCCCTGCCCGCAGAAGGATGGCAAGCTCGGTCGACTCCTCGACGCTGAACCGCCCCGTAATGATGCCCGATCCGCCCGCAATATGGCTCTGGATCACCGGGGCGGAAATCACCTCGTCATCCAGCACGATGGCAAAGGGGCTGCCGATGTTCATTGCGGTGTAATCACCGAATTTCCGCGCCCCTGACGGATTGAACCGGAAATTCACCGCAGGCCGGTTGTTCTGGTCGAAGGCGGGCTGGGCATCGACCAGTTCCTCGCCGGTGACAACCGGCGTCTGCTCGACGATGAAGAACCGCCCCGGTTCATCCATCGACGGCAGAAGAAGATTGCGCAGCCCCGGATCGGCCCCGGCATCCGTGGTGGACCCCACGACGGGATGGAAGGTCAACTTCGCCGTGGTCCCGATCAGCGCCTTCAACTCGCTGGCCGATCCGATGCCCGGCACCTGAATCAGGATGCGGTCGGCGCCCTGCCGCTGGATCGTGGGTTCGCGCGTGCCGACCTCGTCAACGCGGCGGCGGATGATTTCAAGGCTTTGCTGGATCGTGCGGTCGTCGGTCGCCTCGCGCTCGGCCTCCGACAGTTGCACCACGATCTCGTCACCTTCGGCGCGCACCTCGATATCGCTCTGCCCGATGCCGGTCAGCGTGATCACCGGCTGCGACAGGCGCCGCACGGCCTCCAGCGCCACCGGCATGCCTGCGGGGTTCGAGATGGCCACGCGCAGCACGCCCGGAACACTGGGCTGGCGGCGCACATTGCCGACCTGATCGCGCACATCGCGCAGCGCGTCGCGCACATCCGGCCACATCCCGTCGATGCGCGCGGAATAGACATCCGACACCTGCACCTCCGCCAGCAGATGCGCGCCGCCCCGCAGATCGAGCCCGAGATTGAGCAGACTCGACGGCATCCAGTTGGGCCATGCCCCGATCGCCGCCTGCTGCTCGGGCGTCGCCACGCCACCGGCCATCTCGACCGCAGCCCGCGCGTCGTTATGCCCTTCCACGCGGGAATAGAACAGGTTGGGCAGCGTGAAGATGACCCCGAGCGCACAGAGCGACCAGATCAGCACACGCTTCCAGAGCGGGATCTGCAACATGGATTATCGCTTTCTCAGGCCGCAGCCGGTTCGGTCTTGGACATCACCTGCACGACCGTATGGCGCAGCACCTTGACCTTCACGCCCTCGGCGATCTCGACCTCGATCATGCCGTCTTCCATCACCTTGGTGACTTTGGCGACGATCCCGCCCTGCGTCAGCACCTGGTCGCCCCGGCGCAGCGCCTCCACCATGGCCTTATGCTCCTTCAGCTTCTTCTGCTGCGGGCGGATGAGCAGGAAATACATGATCGCAAAGATCAGGATCAGCGGCACGAAAGAGGTGAAGGCGGCGGCACCACCGGCGGACTGGGCAAAGGCGGGCGTTACGAACATGCGAAAGCACTCCTGATCGGCGGGGTTTTCCCCGGTTTTTGTCGGCGGGCACCCTATCCGCGCCCCGGTTCAGGCGCAAGCGCATGCGGGCAACGGCGTCAGGCGATGGCGTCATGGCGGCATATAGGCGACCCGGACCCGCAGCGGTAGCCCCGCCGCAGCCGTCCACCCCGGTTTTCGCGCCGCATCGAGCGGTTTTCCGCGACGGCCGCGCCGGATCTGTCTTTTTCTGTCCATAAACATCCCACGGGGGCGCGGGGGTGTGAAACCCCCGCTCCGCCGCCCGCCGGATGCGCTCAGCCCGCGCCCCGCAGCGCCCGCGCCAGCCGCGTCAGCCCCGCCTTGCGCATCAGGCCCGGCAATTCCCGCACCACCCCGTCCATCGCCTCGGCGCGCAGCCGGACAGGCTCCAGCGCTGCCACGACGCCAGCCGGGTCGCCCGACCAGATCTCCCACAAAAGCCCGTCCGGGTCGCGCCGATCCAGCCCTTCCGCGCGCAGCACGCCCCGCGGAAAATCGGCAGCATTCAGCGTCAGGATACAGTCGGCGTTGCCCGCAATGGCGCTGGCCAGCACATGGATGTCATCCGCGTCCGGCAGATGCAGCCGCGCCTCCAGCCCCGGTCGCGGCGGCACCACCGCCCCCGGAAACCGCACCCGGACGCCTGCCACCGCCTCCCGCGCCTTCAGCCCTTCGAGCGCCCCGTGTTTCGCCCCCGCCCGCTCCCATTCGCCGAGGATCCGCTCTGACCAGAGCGGCACAAAGGCCCCGGTCCCGGCGACCGCCAGCAGCGCCTCGCGCATCACGGCAGGAAACAGCACGCAGGTATCCAGGAGACAGCGCATCCCGCCTCAGCCGTCGAGACGGAAGAACAGCACCTTGAGATAACCGGTTTCCGCCAGTTGCGGCAGCACCGGATGGTCCGGGCCCGCCTGCCCGGTATGGATGATCTGCCCGCGCCGCCCGCCCCGCCCGATGCCGCGCGCACAGGCGTTGCGAAAGGCGGCGAGGTCGGCGGCATGGGAACAGGAACAGAGGACCAGATAGCCCCCCGGCGCCACAAGGGGGGCCGCCAGCCGGGCCACCCGTTCATAGGCGCGCAATCCCGCTTCCAGCGCCGGTTTTGCGGGCGCAAAGGCGGGCGGGTCGCAGATCACCAGATCGAACCGCGCCTCCTGCTGGCCCAGATCCTCCAGCACGGCAAAGGCATCGCCCTGCCGCGTCGCGAAACGGCCGGCCACCCCCCCGGCCTTTGCGCCCTCGGTTGCCAGCGCCAGCGCCGGGGCGGACCCGTCCACCGCCAGCGCCTCCGCCGCCCCGCCCGCAAGGCAGGCCAGCGCGAAGCCCCCGACATGGGAAAACACATCCAGCACCCGGCCCCCCCGGGCCAGACGCGCGGCAAAGGCGTGATTCGGACGCTGGTCATAGAACAGCCCGGTTTTCTGCCCGCCCAACAGATCGGCCATATAGACCGCGCCATTCATCGGCACCGGAACGGGGGCCTCGATGGCGCCGCGCAGCACGGCGCTGTCCTCGGCCAGCCCCTCCAGCCCCCGCGCCCGGCCCGACCCGTTCTTGAGGATCGTCGTCACACCCGTCACCCGCGCCAGCGCCTCGGCCAGCGGTTCCAGATGCGCCTCGGCCCAAGCCGCATTGGGCTGGATCACCGCCGCATCGCCAAAGCGGTCGATCACCACGCCGGGCAATCCATCCGCCTCGGCATGGACCAGCCGGTAGAAGGGCGCCTCGTGCAGCCGCTCGCGATGCGCCAGCGCCCGGCCCAGCCGTGCGGCAAACCAGTCCGCGTCGATCCGCGCCTCCGGGTCGCGGTCCAGCATCCGCGCGATGATCCGCGATCCGGTATTGACCGTGACCAGCCCCAGCGGTCGCCGCTCGGCATCCTCCAGAACCGCCAGCGCCCCGGGGGTCAGCCCCTGCGTGCGCCGGTCGGTCACCAGTTCATCGGCATAGACCCATGGAAATCCGTGGCGGATTGCCCTTGCCTCGGCCTTCGGGCGCAGCCGCACGGTCGGGCGGTCAGGCGACAGCGTGCCGGAGGGTCCGGAAGCGGCGGAGGCGGGCGCATCATGCGGTTCGGAAGAGCGGTTCATCCCCCTCCCATAGCGCGTTCGCCACGGCCCGGAAAGGGGGCCGCGGCGCGCGCTCGGGGAAGCGTTGGCTCAATAGGGAATGGGCGATTGTTCCATGACGCGCGCGGGCGTCAGCGCATGTGTAGTGGCAGAGCGGCCCACGGGCGCCTCCTCCTCCACCGCGCGCGACAATTCCTGCCGGATCGCGGCGCGCAGGCGCTCCACGATCACCACGCGCTGCGTGCGCCCGGCCTGATCCTCGGCAATGGCGCGGCTGCCGCCCGAGGCCGCCACATCCGCCACCACCAGCCGTGGTCCGTCGATCACCGCCCCGCTGGCCGCATCGCGCACCGTCAGCTTGAAGCGCATCGAATGAACCCCGCCAAAGGAATAGCGCGTCTTTTCCGTCAGGCTGTGAAAGCGGGTCACCTCGGCGTCGACGATCACCGCCGGGCCCGATTTCATATGCCCGGTGCCAAGCCCGAAGGATTCCATGAAGATCGCCTGCACCTGCGCATGGCGGTCGCCGCGCGGATCCCCGCGCCAGACAATATCGGCCAGCGGATAATACATGTTGGCTTCCGACACGCTCAGGCTGCGCGGCACGGTCACATTGATCTCGCGCACATTGTATTGCGGCGCGAGAACCACCCGGCGCTCGGCCGATTGTTCGACAAACGCCATCTCGGAAGTGTTGATCTGCGTGGTGAGCGGCAGGTTGCGCGATGCCAGATCCCCCGAGGCACAGGCCCCGAGCGAGGAGCAGAGCCCGATGGCGGCGAGAAGTCTGAGAGTCGTCATGGCCGGTCCTTTCGTTGCGTGCTGCCCCGATGTCTCCGATCTGCCTGACCCCGGAATGTGGCCGAAATTGGGAAACAAAGGGCTATCTTCGGCAAATTGATGCCCGGATGGCAACAATCGTTGCCCGAAAGCCACAAAGCGCAGCCGGATTTCCACAGTCCGGCTGCCCCATCCCCCGCGCGCTCCAAAGCCCGGCCCTCTTCCCGGCCAGCCCCGCCGCACCGGATTTTTCCTGTCCCGGCCTTTCCTTTCACGCTCGTTAGCGCTAACATAGACACAGACCCGCCAGCCGAAAGGACCGCACGGTGACCCTCAACGCCACCATCGCCCGCATCACCGACCGTATCCGCGCCCGCTCGGAAGCCTCGCGCGGCCTCTATCTCGACCGGATGGCAAAGGCGGTGGCGGCAGGTCCGGTGCGCGCGCATCTCAGTTGCGGCAATCAGGCCCATGCCTATGCCGCCATGGGGCCGGACAAATCCGCCCTCGCCGAGGCACGTCAGCCCAATCTCGGCATCATCACCGCCTACAATGACATGCTCTCGGCACATCAGCCTTTCGAGACCTATCCCACCCTGATCCGCGAGGCAGCGCGCGCGGCGGGCGCCACGGCGCAGGTCGCGGGCGGAGTTCCGGCCATGTGCGACGGCGTGACACAAGGCCAGCCGGGCATGGAACTCAGCCTCTTCTCGCGCGACGTGATCGCGATGGCGGCAGGGATCGGGCTCTCCCACAACTGTTTCGATGCGGCACTTTATCTTGGTGTCTGTGACAAGATCGTGCCGGGCCTCGTGATCGCGGCGGCCACCTTCGGCCATATCCCGGCGGTGTTCGTGCCCGCCGGTCCGATGACCTCCGGCCTGCCCAATGACGAGAAATCCGCCGTCCGCAACGCTTTTGCCAAGGGTGAAGTCGGGCGCGAGGCGCTGATGGCGGCCGAAATGGCCTCCTATCACGGCATCGGGACCTGCACCTTCTATGGCACCGCGAACACCAACCAGATGCTGATGGAGTTCATGGGTCTGCACCTGCCCGGCACCAGTTTCGTCAATCCCGGCACCGATCTGCGCGCCGCCCTCACCTCGGCGGCGGTGGACCGCGCCGCAAGGATCACCGCCCTTGGCAATGAATTCCTGCCCGCGGGCGAGATCCTCGACGAACGCGCCTTCGTCAACGGGCTGGTCGGGCTGATGGCCACGGGCGGGTCCACCAACCTCGTGCTGCACCTGCCCGCCATGGCACGGGCAGCGGGTGTGATCCTCGATCTGGAGGATTTCGCCGATATTTCCGACGTGGTGCCACTGATGGCCAAGGTCTATCCGAACGGGCTGGCCGATGTGAACCATTTCCACGCGGCGGGCGGGCTGCAATTCCTGATCGGGGATTTGCTGGATGCGGGCCTTTTGCACGCGGATGCGAAAACCGTGATGGGCGAGGGCATGGCCCCCTACCGGCGGGAACCGAAACTGAAGGACGGCGCGCTGGTCTGGGAGGACGGCCCGGGCCAGAGCCACAACCCCAAGATCCTGCGCCCCGCCGCCGATCCGTTCCAGCCCGTCGGCGGGCTCAAGCAGCTCTCCGGCAATCTGGGGCGTGGGGTCATCAAGGTTTCCGCCGTCGCCCCCGAACGCCATGTGGTCGAGGCGCCGGTGCGGATTTTCCATAGTCAGGAGGTGGCAAAAGCAGCCTTTCAGGCGAATGAAATCAAGTCCGACACGGTTGTCGTTGTCCGCTTTCAGGGCCCGCGCGCGAACGGGATGCCGGAGCTTCATTCCCTCACGCCGATGCTCTCGGTGCTGCAGGATCGCGGGCTCAAGGTGGCACTGGTGACGGACGGGCGCATGTCGGGTGCCTCCGGCAAGGTGCCCGCCGCCATCCATATCTCGCCCGAGGCGGCCTGCGGCGGTCCGCTCGCCC